>JAFWYG010000007.1 GCA_017522765.1 Clostridia bacterium | reverse complement strand
TATTTTCTCCACTTCTTGAAATACACTCTTTTGATATAAATTGTGATAACTTATCAAGTTCATTTTTTGAAACAATATTTTCATAAAAATATTTTACAAATTCCTTATTATCCATTTTCAATTCTCCTCATAAATTACTATATTTTGTTCTACACACTAATTGTAATTTATTTAATTAAATCTAATATCTTTTCAACATCTTTAAATATCAAACTTTGCATACTATCTTCATATTTTAAATAATTTACTTTTAATAATCTTTCTTTTATTATTGGTATTAATTCTTTTTTGCATTTAATTATATTTTCTAAAGATTTTATACATTGTCTTGCAGTAATTGGCTTTTCATCTTCAATATGCTCTAAAAATTTATCTATTATTAAATTTATTTTGTTATCAATATCCCATTTTGCACTACTTGAGATTAAAACAATACCTCTCGTTCTTATATATGAGTTTTTATTATCTAACATTTCAACAAACTTATCAAAATATTTATATACTTCGTTACTTGAATAAGATATTTTTTCTAATTCTTTTAAACAACTATATGCTATTGTATTGTCTAAATTATATAAATTTTCTATTAAATCTTCCATATTTTTTCTCTTTCAAATTGTAATTTGTTATTTATATACATATACTATTTCGTCATCAGCATTATTAAATCCACCTGCTTTTTCATAACATTTACATGCTGAAATATTACTTTTATTTGTTATTAAAAACATCTTTCTGCATTCTATCTTTTTTATATATTCTTTTATAAAACTCATTAACTTTGTTCCATATCCTCTACCTTGGACTTTTGCCACGATATCAATAGCATGTAAATAAAAATCTCGTTTCCCGTCTGGTCTTAATAATACATAACCATAAGCAAAACCTACTATTTCATTCTCATTTTTAGCAATAAATCCATAAGAATTATTTTCGTTTAAAAAATCAATAAGGTATTCCTCGTTATAGTTAGTATTTTCATCATCAACAAAATTTTTCATTAACCTAATATCTTCTTTATCAAACAACTTACACTCCATACTTTTATACTCCCTTACAACTTACTATTTTTAAATATTATATCATAACCAATCTACACTTTCTGTATCTTCCGTATTTTCTATATTTTCCGTATTTTCTGCACAGAAGACTGTCATTTGACTGTCAAATTTAGGTTGGGGGAGAAAAACAAAAAAAAGAGCCGAGTTCTGAAAGTGGCTCTACAACTGCGTTATATGAATTACAATAATTTAAAAAATACAAATGAACCAACGACCTTGATATTCGTAGGTAAATGAAATTTTTTGATTTCTCGAAAATAATTTTAAAATTTAAAAATGCACTTATATCAATACTTTGGATGTTTCACGTTTGACTGTCAAAAGACTGTCAAAATGCGAACACTTGTGGTAAAATGAAAAAATAAAAATCTCGTAACCCTTATTGCTGTAAGTTTTACGAGATTTTTGGAGCCAGTGATCGGAATTGAACCAACGACCTACTGATTACAAGTCAGTTGCTCTACCAACTGAGCTACACTGGCATGGTGACCCGTGGGAGAGTCGAACTCCCCACTCCGCCGTGAAAGGGCGATGTCTTAACCGATTGACCAACGGGCCAGTTTAATGGTGAGCCATCGCAGATTCGAACTGCGGACAACTTGATTAAAAGTCAAGTGCTCTGCCAACTGAGCTAATGGCCCATCACCACAACAGTCTGTATTTGCGACTGCTTCTATATATTACTACAAAGATATTTAAGTGTCAACAATTTTTTTGAGAAATTTGAAATATATTTTTAGATATTGTAAATGCTTGAAAATAGTATATTTTACGACGATTTGGTAAGAATATTAGTACAAATTTATTAAAGGAGAGATAAAAATGAGAGACGATATAGAGCTATTAAAAGAATGTGACTCGGGAGTAAAGATGGGTATCCAAGGTATTGCGAATGTTCGAGACAATGCATATGGTCAAGATTTTAAGAATTTATTAGCTAAATATGAAGAGGAACACGTTAAAATTCTAGGTGTTATTCATGAAAAATTAGATGCAAGGGGAGTGGATGGAAAGACCGCTAATCCGGTGGCCAGAGCGATGTCTAACATGAGCACTGATATGAAACTGATGATGAATGATAGTGATGAAAAGATTGCAGATATTATGATGGATGGCTGCAATATGGGTATAAAGTCGGTTAGCAAATATATGAATCAGTATGCAGGAGCTTCTAAAGAAGTTATGGGAATTGCTAATGATATTGTTACGTTAGAACAACATTTCATGAATGAATTGAGACAATATCTATAAAAAATAAAGTCTAACCGAGGAAATGCTTGAAAATAGCTGACTTCAACTTGAAAAAAGTGGGAAAGCATGATAAAATCAACAATTGAAGATAAAGCAAATACAAAATATATACTTCGATTGGGGGAATATGATTTGAAAATGTGTCATGTATGGCGGAAGGTCTTTGTGATTTTATTGGCTTTGATGGTGCTTATCGCATGCACGGGCTGTATGACTCGCGAGGAAACGGTAACTATTACCGGTATTAGCTGGGAATACTCAGTTGAAATCGAGAAAGAAGTGCTGTGTGAAGAAAGCGGCTGGTCACTTCCGAGTGAAGCAGAGCTCATCAAAAAGAAACGTGAGATTTATAAGACAAAGTATGATGATGAAGGCAACTTCGACGGTTATGAGTATCGGACAAAATACTATTACGAAATTCTTCGTTGGAAATATGAACGCACTGTAACTGAAACAGGTGAGGACTACGAGCCTCATTTTGGAGAATATACTCTGGCTGAAAACGAAAGAGTAGACTCTGAAAACAAACGCCACTATATTCACGGCAAGAATCAAGATGGTGAAGATGTAAAATACACCGTTGAAAAAGAATCTTGGTTGGATGTGGGTGTTGGCGATGTCCTATCCTTAGAGGTTTCGTTCTTTGGAAACGCAACGATACTGTCAAATAAAAAGGCGATTGAAAGACCCGAATAAACAAATGAGTTTGAAACGCTCCCGTTATGGGAGCGTTTTTCATTGGAAATTATAGAAAGAAATGCAAAGTTAATGCTTAAAAGTAGACAAAATAATGATTGACACAAAGGCGAATTGTGCTATAATATAACTCGTACGCACCACTAGCTCAGTTGGTAGAGCAACTGACTCTTAATCAGTGGGTCCGGGGTTCGAGTCCCCGGTGGTGCACCAAAAAAGCTGTGAGAAAACTCACAGCTTTTTATTTTTTGCAAAGGGGACAGTCCTTGTTGTTAAAATTTTTAATAACAAGGACTGTCCCCTAGTTGCGAATTTTTGAATTCAAGGGGTGTCCCCTTTTTAAATTAATGTATATTTCTTAAAGCCTCGATTCTGTCTTCAACTGATGGGTGAGTAGAGAATAGAGAGCTTGTCTTTCCTTGCTTATTTTTTATTGGGTTATAAATATACATACATTCTGTTGATTTGTTTGCTTGCTCTAATGGATCTGTGTCTGTAGAAATTTTTTGTAATGCACTTATTAATCCTTCTGGGTTTCTTGTAAGTTCAATGGCTGATGAATCTGCCAAGAACTCTCTGTTTCTAGATAAGGCAAGTTTTAGCAAATTAGCAAACAGAGGAGATAGAGCTAGAAAAATTATACCAACAACGAATCCAATTAATCCAACTGCACCACTTGCTTTGTTGTCGCTATCTGAATCAGACATTACATTTATACCTATTCTAAAAAATAGATCAGATAGTATAGTTACAAATCCAACAAATACAGAAGCGATAGTTTGCAGTAAAGTATCATAATTTTTTATGTGAGATAGTTCGTGTGCCAATACGCCTTCTAATTCATTAGAATCTAGTTTTTCAAGAAGTCCGGTTGTAACGCAAATTACGCCGTGCTCTGGGTCGCGTCCTGTTGCAAAGGCGTTTGGAGAGCCATCATCCATGATATATAGTTTAGGTACAGGAAGTCCTGCTGCAATGCAAAGACCTTCTAAATTTTCAACCATTCTTTGATTTTCTTCTTTTGTTGCAGGGCGAGCTCCGTTTAAAGATAAAACGATTTTATCTGAATTATAATAACTTGCCCATGAAGTAAGTATTGCAAGAAGCATTGAAACAACTAAAGCAATTGTTCCACTAACTTCAAAACAATATGTCATTATAAAGTATACGATTACTGCTAAGAAAACTAAAAATAGTGAAACTATACCATATGTTTTTCTTTTATTTTTTTTGCTTGAATCAAACATTTGTTGATCACCCTTTCAAAAAAATAAGGCCGCTGTTTTGCGGCCTTTGATAGTACAATTAGAATTGAACCTTTGGAGCAGCTTTTGCAGCTTCTTCTGTTTTAAATAGGTCTTCTTCTTTGAAATTAAACATTTCAGCAACTATGTTGTTAGGGAATATTTGTAATTTGTTGTTATACATTGTAACAGCATCATTGTAGAATTGTCTTGAAAATGCAACTTTATCTTCTGTTCCTTTTAAATCATCTTGTAATTTAGCAAAGTTTTGGTTTGCTTTTAATTCAGGATAATTTTCAGCAACAGCGAAAAGTGATTTTAAAGTTGAAGTTAATTGATTATCAGCAGCCATTTTTTCAGCATTTGTAGTAGCGTTCATATATCCGCTTCTGCTTGCTGTAACATTCTCAAGAAGTTCTTTTTCATGAGATGCATAACCTTTAACTGTTTCTACTAAATTTGGTATAAGGTCAAATCTTCTTTGTAGTTGAGTATCGATTTGTGCGAAAGCATTTTTAACTTTATTTCTAGATTGGATAAGACCATTATAAACCATAACAACCCATGCTAATAGGGCAACGATAATTACTAAAGCTATAATTAAACCTGTCATAACATTATCCTCCTCTTTCTTAATAACTCTAAATACAATTATACCATTTGTAAAAAGTCTATACAATAGATTTTGATGGAAAATAAACAAAATTTGGTAAATATTTTCCTTGACAAAACCCTTGAAATATATGGAAAAACCTACGATTTCTTTTGCCATTTTTGCTTGCTTATTAGGGGAGTTTAGTATAAGATATTTGTGGTATAGACTTACGGAGGAGAGGGTTTTAAAAATATGTATTTGAAAAGAATAGAAATGCAAGGTTTTAAATCTTTTGCTGATAAGACAACACTTGAATTTGAAGATGGTATTACGGCTGTAATAGGTCCAAACGGTAGCGGAAAAAGTAATATTTCAGATGCTATTAGATGGGTTCTTGGAGAGCAAAGTATAAAAACTTTACGTGGATCAAAAATGGAAGACGTAATTTTTGCTGGAACACAAGCAAGAAAGTCTCTAGGATTTGCTGAAGTTAATATGACTATCGATAATACAGACGGTAAATTGCCAGTTGATTACTCTGAAGTTACTGTAACTAGAAGGGTTTATAGAAGCGGAGATAGTGAGTTTTTTATAAATAAAAATCATTGTAGACTTAAAGATATTGTTGAATTGTTTATGGATACTGGTATTGGTAGAGATGGATATTCGATAATTGGACAAGGTAGAATTGATGAGATTTTAAGTACCAAGTCAGAGGAAAGAAGAAATATTTTCGAAGAAGCTGCGGGAATTGTAAAGTACAGAACGCGTAAGAACGAAGCGGAAAAGAAGATAGAAAACACACGTCAAAATCTTGTTAGAATAAATGATATTATTACAGAAATTGAAGGACAACTAGGACCTTTAGAAAATCAAGCGGAAAAGGCTAAAAAGTTTTTGGAGATTAGAGATAGTTTAAGATATCTAGAAGTTGGTCTTTTAATTAATAACATTTCTAAGAATAAAAAGAAACTTGAAGAAGTTGAAGAACAAACTAATGAGATACTTAATCAAATAGAAGATGAAAACGGTAAATTAGAGATGTTCCAAAAACAAAAAGAAGAGCTAAGAGAAGCTGTTGAACATATAATTACGGAAATTGAAGAGGCTCAAGCTAGTATGTTTGAATTCCAAAATAATATTGAAAAACAAAAAGCCGAAATAAACGTGCTCGAAGAAAGAATTCAAAATAATACAAACAAGTACGAGTTAAATGCTGAAGAAATTGAAAAAAGTAATACTAGAAAAGCTGAATTAGAAAAAGAAAAAGATGATAGAAGACTTAGAAAAGAGAGATTGTTTGCGGACAAGAAAAGATTTGAAGATGAGCTTAAAGAAAAAGAAGCAGAGTTTGCAAAACTTTCTGAAAATTTTTCTAACGAACAAAAACACATAGAAGAAAAGAAAGCTAAAATTCTTTCTAACTTAGATTTGAAATTTGAAAAGCTAGAAATTCTTACAGATATATCTGCAAATGTGGAAGCTAGTAATCGTAGATCAAGTCAAATCGATGAAGAAATTAGAGATAATATACACGAGTTAGATAAAGAAAGAATGGTTAAAGAAGAAGCAAACGTTTTGTTAAATGAAGTTACTTCAAAGAAAAACAAACTTGCTGAAAACATTGAAAAGCTTTCTAAAAATAGAGATTTGTGTATTCAAAAAATAAATGAATTGGAAGAAGAAATTAAGAAGGCAGATTCAGATTATCGTGTAACTGAATCTAGATACAAATTCTTGGTTGAAACTGAAAATGAATTTGAAGGCTATAACAGAGCTGTAAAAGAAGTGCTTAGCAAATGTCAAGCGGATAAGAACTTTGGAAAAAATATTTATGGTGCAGTAGCTAATTTGATTCAAGTTCCATCTGAATATGAAACAGCTATTGAAATGACTTTAGGAGCAATGATTCAAAACGTTGTTACTGAATCAGAAGATGATGCAAAACGTGCAATCGAATTTTTGAAGAATAATAATTTGGGACGTGCATCATTTTTACCGATAACAGCCGTTAAAGCCGGAAAGATTTCACAAAACTTTAAGAGTGATAATGGCGTTATTGGAATTGCAAGTGACTTAGTAAAATATGATTCTAAATTTGAAAGCGTTGTTCAAAGCTTGCTTGGAAAAACTGTTGTTGTAGATAATATGGATAATGCAGTAACTCTTTCTAAGAAGTACAAATATGTTTTTAAAATTGTAACTTTAGAGGGAGATATAATTAATCCTTCTGGACAAATGACTGGTGGTAGTGTTGCAAAGAAAACTACAAGTTTATTAAGTCGTGGAAGAGAAATTAAAGAATTAGAAAAGAAATTAAAAGAATTGCAAAAAGCAAAAGAGGATGCAATTGCAAATCTTGAAAAATACGAAAAAGATTCTGAAGTAACAATGAATGAATATGAAGTTGCTGAGAAAGAAGCGCAAGCTGTAGAAGTTGATTATGCTCGTGAAGCTCAAAAGATGAGTGAGATAAATAATAATATTGAGAGATATCAAAGAAAGATTGCTTTGTTAAAAGGTGAAAAAGAAAAACTTGAAGAAGGTTTGGTTGCTGAAAAACAAAGTGAAGATGATATCAATGGACTTATCGAAAATCTTGAAAAAGAAAACGAAGAGTTACAAGCCATTGTTGATGAGTTTGCGAGTAAAAATGAAGAGCAACAACGTATCATAGATGATTTGAATTCAGATATTATGGATCTTAAGATTTCTGTTTCGTCATTTGATGAAAGTTCAATATCTATCGATGAAATGGTTGCAATGATTGAACAAGAAATTAACAATTGCATTCAAAATGTTGAAACCAAAACTTCTGAAAGAGAGCAATTGTTAGCTGAAAACGATAAGTTAAAAGAGCAAATCGCTAATATACAAACTGCAATTGATAATTCGGATAGCAACGCTAGTGAAATAGAAAAGAAAGTTGCAGAATTAAAAGAAACTAGAGAAGCTAAAAATGCGGAACTTGTTTCTGTTGAAGAGGGAATTACTTCTGAGTTTAAAATTTTAGAAGTGTTAAGAGAACAAGGTAATAAATTAGAAGTTAGAAAGAGTAAGTTAGAAACAGACATAGAAGCTATCACAAATAAGATGTGGGAAGATTATGAAACTACACCTAATACAGCATCTAATTATGCAGAAGTTACACCAACAACTCAAAAAGAAGTTGAAAAATTAAAGACTGAAATGAGAGCGTTGGGAACTGTAAATGTAAATGCTGTTGAAGAGTTTAAAGCTCTTAAAGAAAGATTTGATTTCTTAACTGCTCAAAGAATGGATTTAGAAGAGTCTGAAAAATCTTTAAACAAAATTATTGATGATATGACTCGTCTTATGAAGATTCAATTTGCTGAACAATTCGAATTGATTAATAAAAACTTCACAGAAGTGTTTACTGATTTATTTGGCGGTGGTAAAGCAAACTTAAAATTAGCGGATGAAAGTAATATTTTAGAGTGTGGCATTGAAATTGAGGTTCAACCACCAGGAAAGAAACTTCAAAACATGATGCTTCTATCAGGTGGAGAGAGAGCTCTTACAGCTATTGCATTATTGTTTGCGATTTTAAAATTGAATCCATCTCCATTCTGTGTGCTAGACGAAATTGAAGCTGCTTTAGATGATATTAATGTTCATAGATATGCAGATTTCTTGAAGAAGTTTAGTAAAGAAACACAATTCTTGATCATTACTCATAGAAAAGGAACAATGGAAGCGGCCAATACTATGTACGGAGTAACGATGGAAGAGAGAGGAATTTCAAAATTATTATCGATTAAATTATAAAAAGAAAGTTTTTTGTAAGAAACTTTTTCTTAGGTTTTACTACAATACGACAATATATTTTAAAATTGTTTTTTATAATTAAATAGATTGTAGAGGTTGTCCAAGAGATAACTAATAGAAAAAGTTGTGAGGTGTTTAAAGTAGTGGTTCAAATGTTTAAAGATAAAATTAATTTTGAAAACTTTGATGACATCAAAAGCAAGATTAATGTAAGAAAAATATTAGGAAGCGTAAAGGACATATTAATTTATTTTTTATGTGCCTTTATGGCTTCTTCAAAACTGATTTCTGGAGCGACACCGTTTGGAATTGCAATGTTTGCAGCGATAAATACGATAAACGTTCCACTGATAATTCCATTCTTGATTATAGCGATAATAACAGGCGTATTTTTTGAAAATGTTGCTTTAATCAAGTTTCTTATCGCGGGAATATTGTACGTCGCAATTAAGTCGTTTTTGAAGCTGGAGAATACGAAAATTTCTAATACGGGAATCATACTTTTCTCTACGCTGATTTCAGAAATCGTAGGATTATCGATTAATGGATTGTTGTTATATGATGCGTTGTTTGCAGTGTATAACAGCATCATGGTTGGAATATTTTATTTAATGTTTTCGGAAGGACTTCCTGTACTATACAATATTGACAAAGCGAAAATTTATTCCACTGAAAGTTTAATATGTATGGGAGTTATTGTTTCTATATTAGTGAGTAGTTTTGGTAACGTTGGCTTTGCTGGAATTACATTAAGAGGAACTATAAGTATCCTAAGTGTTATGGTTTTAGGGTGGAAATTAGGAAGTTCAATTGGAGCAACGAGCGGTCTTATAATTTCCCTTGCAATGGGGCTTATGGGATTTGGTAATGTTGCGACGGTAGCTACATATGCTTTTTGTGGATTACTTGCGGGAATACTTTCTAAATTTGGAAAGTGGGGAGCAGTAATTGGATTTGTATTAGGAAATATTATTTTGGTTTTCTTTGCAAACGGATCTACAGAAGTTTTGATTAGTATTAAAGAGATAGTTTTGGCATCGCTTGTATTGTTCTTAATTCCAAAGAAATTATTAGTAATATTAGAGGATTTATTTGACTACAACAGAGCGCTACCTGGCGAAGGTGTGGCTGGATATATAGAAGAAAACACAATATTTAAATTGTCAGCTGTTAGTGATGTAATTAATGATATGGCTGAAAATGTTTCGGTAGAACGTGACGATATCCCAACAGATCAAATTGGAAGTTTTATAAAAACGCTTAATGAAAATACTTGTAAGCGTTGTCAAAATTATGATAAATGTTGGAAAGAAAATTATCACAAGATGTATGAAGAAACATTTAATGCGATTGAAAAATTGCAAGAGAATAATGTTATAACAGAACGTGATTTGAAAGATTCAATATGTACTCAAAAAGCATTATTTGCTGAAGGCTTGAACTTGTGTTTTGAAATATACAAGGTTAATAAAGAATGGCAAGCAAAAGTAAAAGAACAACGTATTCAAATGGCTATGCAATTAAAAGAAGTTTCTCAAGAAATAGATAAAATGAGAAATAATATTAAAGGAAATTTGACTAAAGAAAGTGTTGAAGATTCATCTGCAAATGAAATACACACTTTAGAACTTGGAATAGCAAAAGCTAAGAAGACTAATAGTGTAATTTCTGGTGATAGCAATACGATGATTAAACTTAAAGATGGCAAAATACTAGTAGCTATTAGCGATGGCATGGGTTCGGGAGAAATTGCTGCGCGCAATAGTAAAAAGGTTGTATTGAATTTAGAAAAACTTTTAAATACGGGCTTTGAGGAAGATAGAGCAATAAAAATGATTAATTCCTATATGCTTGTTGGAAAAAATCCAGACAACTTTGCAACTATTGACGCTATGATTTTTGATCCGCTTGTAGGTCTTACAGAGTTTATAAAGATTGGAGCTTGTCCAACTTTTATAAGCACTCGTGATGGCCATTTCCATGTAGTTGAATCAAATTCGCTTCCTGCTGGAATTCTAGGCGATATAGAAATCGAAACAAAGACTAAATTATTAAAACGTGATGATTTAATTGTCATGGTTTCAGATGGAATTATTGATGGTATGGAAGATAATCAAATAGAGACTATGAAAAAATTATTACTTACTGTAAAAAATATTAGTGCACAAAGACTTGCAGATATTATTTTACAAGAAACAATCGATTCAAACTTTGGTATAGCAAAAGATGATATGACAGTAATTGTTGCAAAAGTAATATAAAACAAAAGAACCGCCGAGGGGCGGTTCTTTTTGCGTTGTACGCTTACCTGCACATTTTAATCATGATAGCACAGGCTTTTTCTGCATCCTCAGGATGAAGATGCTTTCGGAAAATTCTGCAGTATCCATCGACTGCATCGCAGTGTGTGTTGCCGTCAGTATAGCAGATAGTGGTCATTGCTCGCTTTGCGATATCGCCATGATGAATGCAAGCGTTGACGGCCAACATTGCAGCGAAGACGAAGTATTCGGCATATGTCTGGCACAGTTCCAGTTTGTTGAACTTTTCGCCTCTTTCAAGATAGCCGAGCAACTCGGGCTTGCAATATCCCTGATCTTTGAAGGGAGCTGCAGCGATGTAACCTTTGTCGTCGCGAATCTTTTCATCTTCCAGGTAGCCGAGAGCACCGAGGCAGCCGTTTTCGATATCGTCTGCTTGGGATACGATTTCGACATAGGGAAGAGATGTTTCGCTTACCAGCGGATACATGTGAGCGACACCATGGTACTGCATCACATCGATTACGACCTTCCAGTCATCGGTAAGAGTCACACTGTTTTCGCGAATGAATTGCTCAACCATCTGGAGAGCAATGTATCTGTGGTTGACTAGGCGATCGTTGAAGGAATGCTGAATGTTCCATTGAACGCTGCGGCCGATATCGTGGAGCTGCAAGCAGATTTCCAAGAGCTCGTCACAGAGTCCGTCGTGTGGAATCGTCATACCAATTGCTACAACATTGCGAATGTGGGCGGTTTTTGCACCGAGTCCACTACGAGCGATGGGGCCAAAGAGATTTTCCGGGGTTTTCTGGGCGGCAAATTGCCGAAGGGTTGCACTTACTATAATGTTCATATCTATACCTCCAGTACTAGAATAGCGTTTTTGCAACATTAATATTATACCACATTTTTAACATTATGTAAATCTAACAAAACAATAAAAAACCTCGCAAATCAATGATTTACGAGGTTCCATGGTGAGCCTGGAGAGATTCGAACTCCCGACCCACGCCTTAGAAGGGCGTTGCTCTATCCAGCTGAGCTACAGACCCATGGGTCGCTATGTCTAAGCGACAATTAGTATATTAACACTATTGTATTATTTTGTCAACAAAAAGTTGGAAAAAAGTCCGAAGGCGTCCAAAGGGGACAACCATCTTTGGACGCCTTCGGATCTAGATGCAAAACAAAAGCTCCTCGTATGAGGAGCTTTATTGATGGGGGTTAGATTATATAAATACCGCCAACTTTTTTTGATTGTGATACTCCTAACAGTTTGTTTTTAGCATATGTATCACTTTCGCCGATTATAACGGTATCTCCATCGGAAATGTAACCATCTTCTTTTGCTTCGATAAGTCCTAAACGAATTAGTTCGTTTTCGTCCTCAGAATCTGGAACTAAAATTGAAGTTACGCCCCAGATAGCAGACATTTTTCTAGCCGTTGCTGGATTTGGCGTTATAGCGAATACCGGACAGTCTGGTTTAAAACTTGCTATTGCCGCTGGAGTGTGTCCTCCAGAAGATACAGAAAAGATTGCTTTGGCATCTTTTCTTAATGCTAATTCGCATAACGCGTGACCAACAATAAGGTTTGGTCTATTACCGATAAGATAATCTGTGTCAATTGTTTTGAATTTCTTCCAATAATCAATATCGTTTTCTACAGACTTTGCAATTCTAGCCATCATCGCTACACATTCAACCGGATATTTACCAGCGGCAACTTCGCCAGAAAGCATTACTGCAGAAGCACCATCGTATACCGCATTTGCAACATCATTTACTTCGGCACGAGTAGGGCGAGGTGAGTTACACATCGACTCTAACATTTGTGTTGCTACGATAACGATTTTCCCTTTTTGATTGCATTTCTTTATAAAAGCTTTTTGCAACAAAGGAACTTTTTCAGCAGAAACTTCAACTCCTAAATCACCACGAGCTACCATTATACCGTTTGATACGTCGAGGATAGAGTCAAAATTGTCTATACCTTCTTGGTTTTCTATTTTTGCAATAATAGAAATGTTTGGAGCCTTAAGTTCATCTAACAGATGTCTTATTGCTAGTATATCATCAGCTTTTCTAACAAATGATACGGCAATCATATCAAATCCGTTTTGAACTCCAAATTTTATATCTTCTTTATCTTTTTCTGTGATTAGAGGGAAGTTTAAAGATAAACCTGGAACATTAACGCTCTTTTTGTTTGTTAACTTACCACCATGGATAACTTTACACTTGATATCTTTTCCTTCGATTTCTAATACTTTTAATTCTATAAGACCGTCATTAATAAGAATGGTTGCTCCTTCTTCAATTTCAGAATAAAGAGTAGGGTAATTAACATATACATGTTCTTTATCACCTAAACATTCTTTGTTAGATAAAACAAATATTGAATTGTCTTCCAAATAAACTTCGTTATCTTTAAATGCTCCAATTCTTATTTCAGGACCTTTAGTATCTAACATCATTGCAATAGGTAAATCTAACTCATCACGAATACTTTTAAAAAGATCAATTCTTTTTTGTTGTTCTGAGTAATCGCCATGAGAAAAATTAAATCTTGCAACATTCATGCCGGCAGCGCAGACTCTGGTAAGAGTCTGCACGTCGTCAACAGCGGGTCCAAGAGTACAAACAATTTTTGTTTTTCTCATTGAAATCTTCCTTTCAATTCTTTAGTTTGTTAACCACTTACATAATGATAAATCGTGTTTGTTAATGATTAAATCATTCTTTGGTAAAACTCTGAATGTATAACCATAACTTCCGCCATCATCTATTGAAAGATTTGTTGTATATTCATAATTTGAATTGCCAAGGTCTTTAGCAAGTTGCATTTCTGAATATAAACTATTTATCATTTTTCCTTTTTCATCTATCTTTCCACAATAAACTTCTACAGTAACGCTTTCAGGATTAATACCATTTAATGAAACTCCACATTTCATTTCGATGTTGTTTCCTGCTTTAACAAATAATTCGTTAAGTGGAGAAGTTGGGATAACTTTTACCATTGACCATTTTGATTTGATATCGCTTTCCCAATTTAAATAGTTTTGAATTGATTCAATTTTGTTTGAAACATCATTAATTCTATTTATTTGTGGGATGTATAATTTATTTAAATAATCAACTAACATACGTGCTGTGTTATAGATACCACCAACAGATTTGATAGAAGATTTCATCTTCTTAATCCATTTTTCTTTAGAATCTTTTGAGTAGTATAGAGGAATGATTTCGTTTTCTAAAATGTTGTAGATGCTTTGTGAATCTGCTGCATCTTGCAATTCGTAATTTGTATATTCTGTGTCATCACCAATTGCCCAACCATTTTCTCCGTCATAACCTTCATACCACCAACCGTCTAAAATACTGAAGTTGATAACACCATTAACACCAGCTTTTTCACCACTTGTTCCACTAGCTTCTAATGGACGACGTGGATTGTTTAGCCATACATCAACACCACTTACTAAGTGTCTAGCAACAGCCATGTTGTAATTTTCTAATATAAATACTTTGCCTTTGAATTGAGGCATTTCAGAAATTTCATAAATACGTTTTACTAAATCTTGACCTTGAACATCAGCAGGGTGAGGTTTTCCGGCAAACACTAATTGAACTGGTTTGCTTGGATCATTTAAGATTTTTGTAATACGTTCTAAATCTCTAAATATTAAGTCGGCACGTTTGTATGTTGCAAAACGTCTTGCGAATCCTATTGTTAAAACGTTAGGATCAAAATATTTTTCTACATCATTAACCTCTTCGATAGAAGCTCCGTGTCTAATTTTTTGATTCTTAATATTTTTTCTTAGCATAGTTGCTAATTTATTTTTTTGAATCATATGTGCATTCCATAATTCTTGGTCAGGAATATTATCGATTTCATTCCAGATTTCTCTGTCGTAAATTTTTTCTTGCCAGAATGGTTTCATGTATGCGTTGTATAAATCTTTTAAAGTAGGAGCAAGCCATGTTCCTGTGTGAATACCGTTAGTAACGTAATCTATAGGTATTTCATTTGATGCAGTTTCTGGCCAAAGTTCTGAGAACAATTCTTTTGAAACTTCACCGTGTAATTTACTTACACCGTTTCTTGCACCTGCAATCTTAAGAGCAAGTACAGCCATATTGAAACCTTCATTAAATGCATTTTCATGTTTAGTACCAAGATTTAAGAAATCATTTTTAGAGATTCCTAATTCTTCGTAATATTCTGAAAAATATCTATCAACTAAATCCATTGGGAAAATATCGTTTCCTGCAGGTACTGGTGTATGAGTTGTAAATACAGTACAGTTTGAAGTTAATTTTTTTGCAACTTCAAATGAAACGTTTTTCTCGTGCATGAATTTTTTGATTACTTCGATTGCTACAAAAGAAGAATGTCCTTCATTCATGTGATAAATTGTAGGATGAATATTTAATGTTTCTAATAATTTCATTCCACCAACATCAAGAATAACTTCTTGTGCAATTCTCATTTCTTGATTTCCACCGTATAGTTTTAATGTAAGTTGTCTATCAAGTGCAGAGTTTAAATCTATATCTGTATCAAGTAAGTATAAATTAACTCTACCAACATGAATATTCCAAACTTTTAAATAAACAACTCTACCTGGGAAATTAACTGATATAACAAGTTCATTTCCGTTTTCATCAAGAACAGGAGAGATAGGAAGATCTTCCATTACGCTTTGAGTGTAATCGAAAAGTTCGCTACCATCTTTGTTTATGAATTGATTGAAGTAACCTTGTTTATAAAGTAGTCCTATTGGAACAAAAGGTATACCTAAATCACTTGCAGATTTACAATGGTCACCAGATAAAATACCAAGACCACCAGCGTAAATTGGTAGTGTTTCATCCAATCCATACTCTGCAGAAAAATATGCAATTATATCATTTTTATTATTTGGAAAATGTTCGTTGAAATAAGTTGATTTAGATTCCATATAATTTTTAAAATTGTCTGCAATCATGTCATACTCTTTTAAAAATTCTTGATCGTTAGCAACTTCTAAAAGTCTTTTTTGATTTATTTGCGAAAGAAATCTAATTGGATTTTTCCCAACTTTCGTAAATAAATTTGAATCAATATAATCATATAATTGAAGAGCATAAGTGTTCCAAGACCACCACAAATTATTTGCGATAGTTGAAAGCTCTGAAATTCTTTCTGGTAATTGTGGTTTTACTGTGATTTTTCCGAATAAGTACACTTTAAATTTCCTCCTTTGTAATTCGCGTTTACATACACATAAATATTATCATTCAATATGATAAAAATGTCAAATGAATAATAGTAGGAAGTTTATTATTTTAACATCGTGAATATGTTTTTGAAATTATATTTTCAAGGTGTAAATAATAGTCTGTTAATTTGAAATAAATAAAATGATCAACATACAAATAATTTGATGTTCTAAAATTTAAAAGTAGCTTGCGTAAAATCAAATCTTTCCTGTACAAAAATAAATTTTTTGAAGAGTCACTTGGATAGTTATAATCCAAAACAAAATGAACAATATTTTTTAATTTATTCTTTTCGTGAACGTTTAAATATTTGTATTTAGAAGAAAGAATTTGATGTGCAAGTTTTAATTCGAAATTATCTATGATGAATTCTGACAACACTATGGAAACACAGGTATATAGATAAATATAGGATGTGTAGAAATTATTGTTTTTGATGTTTTTTAAAATAGATTCAAAGTATTTATCTGTTTTTATAAATATGTTATAAGTGCCATTAATTTTTTTGCTAGTGAAAATTATATGAGGATATTCTGAAATTTTTTGAATGAATAAATCAGAAAAATCTTTTGTGAAAAATTTTAAAATTAAAAATTTTGGTTGCATAAAAATCCTTTCGAAAAAAGCGATAAAAATGTGATTGAAATTTTTAATTAGTATAAGTAAAAGTATTGAAAAAAATACTAGTTAAGATATAATATTATTTGTATTATTATGTGCGTAATTGATTTTAAATCAAGGGGTGAACAAATGAAAAAAAGTGCAACTCTGCTTAGAGATAAACTTATTACTTTAGGATATAACAGCATGTCTATAAATGCAGCTTTAGATAAGTTGGATTTAACTGCTGTTGATAGTAGAATAGAAAAATTCGATGAAGATAAACTTGAAGAAAATATTTTTATTGTAAAAGAATATGGAGAACCTAATGTTGATATAATACAAACTTTTTTAAACATAGGAGAAGAAATGTTAGGGTGCTCTGTTTTAGAGGGAGATATTACGCCTTCTTCTACAGAGTCTGCAGTAAGAACTAGAATACCTACAGCGGATTATACATTATCAAAAAGAAATGCAGTTGTTGCGGTAACAGCTGAAGGAAAAATTAAGATTGTTATGTATGTGCCATCTCAAAAAACGATGAACATGTATAACAATATGACATATGAACAAGTGTATAAGCCTGAAAGAGATGCAATAACAAAAGATTACTATGATGCTTTTTTGAATAGCAAAAAAATTGTTTTGAATGATAGAAAAGTAAGAGACATTCTTACAATGCTTTTATCTGATTTTGTTATTGATGATATGGCTGTAAATGATTTAAATCCGTTAATTAGAAATTATGATACACCGGCAAAATATGCTGAAAATCTAAATGCGTATTCGATAAGATATATAAATACAAAAACAAATAGATTAGAAATTTTTGAACGTGATGTTCAAATAAAAATAAAATCAAAAAATGTATCTGCGGGAATTGTTACAAATGACCCTTATATAAAAATAAATGAATTACCAGAAAGAGTTGAATTCCCTTTAAATCATATTTCATATTATTGGTTAGAAAAAACAAGAGGATCACAAGGTGAAATTGCTATATTTGTTGCTACACGTTCATCGGAAAAAGCAATGTATTCAGAACTTTTTGAGGATGACGTAAAAGTAGATAATGTCGCAAAAGAAATTTTGAGAAGATCTAGACTTGAATCAAGTCAAGAATTAGATGTAAATACACTACGTGATATTTTATTAAGACTTAATCCTGAACTTGTTTGTCCGTCTACCGATTTAATATATAACAATTTACAAGTTAGAACTGATACATTTGAACCATTAAGATATAGATATAGAATTATAACAGATCCGGCAGAATTTGAAGAAAGACTATATGTAACGATTGAAGATAATGTAGGAAGAAGATACAAATACAAATTAGTTGAAAATGTTTTGGAAGACAGCACTAAAATAGGAACGAAATTAGAATATACAGATAGAAAAGGTAATGTTGTAAAAAAACAATCTATTGCTGATTTTAATGTAAATGCAATGGCTGTCATTATTAAAAGAGAAACAATTATTGATGATAGTTGCATACCGGATTTGCTAGGATATATTTATGAAGATGTAAATTACAGTGGCGCAGACTCGTTACCGGTACCAAACATAGAAGTTGATATTTACATACCTATGGGTAATTCCGACAGAAGAAGTGTAGTTATGTATAATGGAACTTCTGGTGGCACTAATATAAGTCAAGAAGAAGGAGAAGAATCTTTCTTTGGCGGATCACAAGATGGATTAGGTAGTTCAACAAGTTATATTTCTTCTAACGCAAATGCATTACCTGGTTCGACTACATTAACGGTTAGATGTGTTAATTCAAAAGGAAAAGTACTAAAAGAAAATAGAATAGGAAACTTATTCCCAAATACCATTTATATACCAGATGTAATTCCAATAATTAACGATAGCGAAGGTAAAGAATGGTTAATTGAAAATGAAAATCCTTCTAATTTTGTAGTACAAACCGATCCTGCTGAAAATGTCATAGAAATAAAATATATTGAAAGATATGCGAGAGTGCATATTTCTACTATAAATAGGGATGGTAAGAATTTAACTGAAGAAAAGTCGGAAATATGGCAAGTTGGTTCTGTTTTTGATTTGGATTCAAAGGCTCATTTTACTGATGAAAAAGGTGATGAGTGGAAGTTGAAAAGTGCAAGACCATCACGTTTGCTTGTTACTGACGACGAACAAAAAAATAAAATCATCTTAGTATACGACATAGATAGAGCAGATGTTGTTGTTAAATACCTTAACAAGAAGGGAAAAGAAATTGCACCGCCACAAATCATACAAAGTGCAGTGGGTAAAATTTGCAGAGCAGAATCTATTCCATACATTGTTGATATGGATGGTTTGGGTTGGTTATATTCAGAAGCTTCGGTGGATCACATTGCGGTTCAATCTGGCGAAAATAATGAAATTAACCTATTGTATGATGAAGCAAAACAAAAAGTTGTTACAAGAGTTATTGATGAAAACGGTAACAAATTAGTTGACGATGAAGTATCTTTTATACAAATCGGACAAACGCATTCAGTTAATTTTGAAAAAATGCTGTATGATTATGAGTGCAAAGAATGGGAATATAGAAATGCTGTTACAGATTCAATCGTGGTTAATAGTGATGAATCAAAAAATATTTTACAAGCAGTATATAAACCAAGAACAGCAAAAGCTTCTTTGAAATTTGTAAGAGAAGATGGCAGAGCAATTCGTGATGCTGTTATAGAAGAAGCTCAAATAGGTGCGATATTTAATTATGCTAGTCGCAATGAAATCTCAGATAATTTCGGAAAAATCTGGACCTTAATTGATGCGGGAAAATCAATTGTTATTTCTGAAAATGTTCAAGAAAATGTAGTTACATTAAAATATGAACCTTTAATGGCTAAAGTAACTGTTAAGTATTTTGATGCGGAATCAAGAGAACTTATACCGTCGAAAACTCAAGTAGTTCAAGCTGGTACTCAATATAGAAATGACCCTATAAAGAAAATTACAGGGCAAGACGGCAAAAAGTGGGTTATTGATGAATCAAAAATTCCGACACTTGTTGTTGGAAAACATGAGGAAGAAAACATAGTATCTATTTATTATGATAAAGAAAATACTAGCGTTTTGGTTAGTTTTTACGATGCCTTCGGAAATGTACTTTTAGAAGAAAAAGAAGTTTATTGGCAAATAGGTGCAGAATATGACACGAGCACTTTGTTTAAGATTACTGATATGAATGGACAACGTTGGATGCTAGAAAGTACGGAACCAAAAACTTTAACTGTAAGAGAACAAGGAAACAGATTTAAGTTTATTTACGGTGAAGTAAAAGCTAAGATTTTAGTAAAACATATCGATGTAAAAACTCAAAAGAGTGTTGTTGAAGATATTGTTACAACCGTTGCTTTAGGCGGAATATATGTGCCTAATATTAGACAAAGATTAGTAGATAAAAACAAATGGGAATGGAATTATATTGGTGATGAAAACATTAATATAATTGCAAAAGAAAATGAACAAGAAAACATCATTGTTTTAAATTATGAAGAGCGTAGAGCTCAAATTATGATGAAATATCAGAATAAAGATGGACAACAATTAAAACCTGATGTTGCAAAAGAAGTTCAAATTGGTAAAGAAATTCGTATTGATGCCGCAAATAAATTTAATGATTCAAAAGGTCTTGGGTGGAAGTTCGTAAAATCTAACATGGACTCTCCGATAGTCAAAGAAGACGGCAATTTGATTGTTAATATTTACGAACCGCTATTTGGGAAAATCATCATAAAATATGTGGATGAAGAAAACAAAGAAATAACAAATCCTAAGGAAGAAAAAATTCAAGTTGGTAAACGTTATAAATTGGATCCACAGAAAGTTGTTGCCAATAAAGATGGGGCAAAATGGGAATATAAATCAGCAAATATATCAGAATTAGTTGTTAAAGACGGAGACAATATAGTTACATGTAGATATCAAAAGTTATTGTCAGAAGTTACAATTAACTATGTTGATGAAGAAGATGAGCTGATTGCTCCAGAAGTTATTAATAAATATCAAGTTGGAACAAATGTAGAAGTTAGGGTTAAACAAAACTTTATTGATCCAGATGGTAGAGCATGGTTATTTACTGGAATTAATGAGAACAAACTTGTTGTTTCAGAAAATGAAGAAGAAAACCGAATCATCATTTCGTATAAGAAAGACATGGCGGAAGTAAGAATGGAATTCTTCAACAAAGAATTAGAACCTATAGCTTCGTGGAAAACAATTAAGGCTCAAATTGGTAGTACATTTAATCCTACATCACAATTAGTAATTGTAGATGAAAATAAAATGGGATGGCTAATCGATCAAGAATCTTTAAAACCAATAAAGGTTTCGAGAAAATCTAGTGAAAACGTAATTAGTGTTTCATATGATAAATATATCGTAGATGTAACTGTTTATTATAAAGATGCCGCTGAAAATGATATTATAAAACCGAAAATTGAAAGGGTCCAAGTAGGTACAGAATTTTTACCAAAAATTGAAGATTACGTAGAAGATGAATTTGGTAGAGAATGGGCAGCAGATTGCAGAATTGAAAATAAGCTTTTCGGCGGAGGTAAAAAGATTGATCCACTTGCGGTTAGCGTTAAATTGGATCAAAACTTCACTAAACTTTATTATAAGCCATCTATGAATAAAGTTGTTGTTAGATACGTGGATCCACTTGGTGCTGAAATAAAAGCATATGATGAATTTGAGGCACAAATAGGTTCTGATTATACACCTGAAATAATTGAAAAAATTTCTGGTGCAGGAAACAAGAAATGGACATATAACGTAAATAGTAAAGCAACAATAAGAGTAAGCAAAGATGTGAAAGAAAATGTTGTCGTACTTGCATATGAACAAGAAAAAGCATTTGTTATATATCAATATAAAGATCAAGATAACAATAAGCTAAGAGAACCTAAAAAGATTCTTGCGCAAATTGGTAGTGCGCACAAAATATCGGCAGAAAATGTTGTTGAAAGTGCTGATGGTCGTGTTTGGGAATTTAAAGCTGCCAACAAAGAAGAAATTCTTGTTAATGAAGAAGATAAGAATAATGTAATTGAATTTTTGTATGTTCCGTTAAAAGTAAATGTTAATTTGAGATTTATCACGATGAATGGTAATTCAATTATGAAAGATAAAATTGTAAAAGCACAACTTGGTAGCACCTTTAAACCAGACATAGATCAAAGAATTTCGGATGATGAATCTAAACAATATAAGTTTGTAAAATGTGAGCCACAAACAATAAAAGTTAAAGAAGTGCCATTAGGCAGCACACAGGTTATAAACTTCTTTGATTTAACTTATGAATCACTTGTTACAAAAGTAAGAGTTGTGTTCCAAGATATAGATGGTCATAAATTAAAAGATGATATGGAAGTAGAAATGCCTGTAGGAACTGTTTATAGACAAGAACCAATTAGATTTGTAACGGATAGAAACGGAATTCAATGGCAATTGCTAAATGATAAAATCGATCCTATCACAGTAAAAGAAGATAACAGAGAAAATGAAATTATAATGACTTATGAAGTTGCAAAAGCTGAAATTTCTGTTCGTTATAAAGATACTGAGGGACACACAATTAAGAAAACAGATTTATTTAACTTGGAAGTTGGTAGAGAATTTGTGCCAGAAGTTGAAAGAGAATTTGTTGATGAGCAAAATAGAAGATGGGTATACAATAGAACAGAGCCAATCAAGCTTACAGTTGGAAGTATTAATAATATTATTAATGTTATTTATCAAGAAAAGAAAGCAATCGTTACAATTAAAGTTCAAACAACAGACGGAAGAACCTTAAAAGATGATGTAATTGTAAAAGCACAAATAGGTACAAGATTTGCACCACAACCAGTTATAAAAACAATTTTTGATAATAGTAACATGACATGGCGTTATTCACACAACAATCCTAGTGATATTATTGTTGATGAAAATCCAGTAGAAAACGTTGTAATACAGTACTTTACCGCTGATAATTTTGGCGAAAAGAAAGTTGAAAACAAAACTTACTTTAATCCAGATGCACAAAAATTTATTGATGCAGATTTGGTTGCTCAAGCACAAGCTGAAGAGGAAGAAAAGGCAAGAATAGAGGAAGAAGAAAAAGCAAGAAAAGCTCAAGAAGCAGCCCAAGCTGAATCAAAACCTCAATTTACAGATCCGTATTTACAAGCTTTGGAGAGAAGTGTAGTTTTAAAAGATAATGAAATCATTACAATTAATCAGCTAAATGATTACAATACTGAAATTGTTACGTATCTGAGGGAAGCATTTGCTTGGGAAGGTTCTATGGAAGAGTATGGTTTGGCTGAGAAGCTAAGTTCTGTCATCAGAAAAGAAAAACAATTAGTTGAAGAAGGTTTAAAAGATATTATTGCTGAAGATAGAACTGGTAATAAGATTTTAAAAATCTTTGAAGCTATTACAAATTCTGAAATTGATGATAGAGATTTCTATTTCTTAGATCAAAGAAAAGCAGTATTATTTGCAGATTACTTTGTTGATAATAAAGTTACCACACAAGAAGAAGCAAACTATATTATAATGCGTGGTAAGAATAGACAAGGATTAGAAATAGTAAAAGATGCTTCTGGAGGACATTCACTTCCAAATACAGATTTAAGAAAATTAAGAATTATTTTAATCTATGAAAGCGTAATGTTAGATAATTATTATAGGGCAAGAAGTGTTGCAAAAGATAGTTATTTTGATAGTCCTGCAAGTAGAGCTGAAATGGATAGCGAAGTTGTAATAATGGTTACCAATTTGTTACCAAAACAAGCTTTAAGATTGCTTTCTAGACATGCTACTTTAACACTTGCGCAATACAATGAATTAGAAGCTACGTTACAACTTTTAAATCAACAACAAATAAATGGATTAATTACAGAAATAAATAGAATACCGGATGGTAAAGAAAGAAAAATGCAATTAAAAGTATTTAAAGAACTAACCGGAATGAAATAAAAAATAAGCACTTCTCAAAAGAGAAGTGCTTTATTTTATTTATAAATTTTATAATCGATATCTGGGAAAATCAAATCTTTAAATTCGATATCTGCAAGATATTCCTCGTTAATTTCATCTTTATCAATCATATCAGCTAAAGCATTGAATCTTCCAACATGATCACGAATTCGTTTGTGTGCATAATCAACCATTGTATTACCGGTAATTATAAATGGCCAGTCGCTGCTTTGCGCCAATAATAATTCTCTAGCACATTGGTTAAGAGCTCTTCTTTGTAAGTCGTGGGGTTCATTGTAAATGTAAGCTAGATAGTGCATTCTTTCAGCGATGTTATTTAAATGTCTGTAGATATAATCATTACCAGGATTTAACCAAACTTCATTATATCCGTGAGCTCCCCAAGTAGAAATACATGGAGCGCATTCTTGCACATCTTGATATCTTTCTAAATATTCGCTAGGTGTAATTAATTTAAAAGTATCTTGGTTATGATGAATTTTTTTACACAAAACATATAACCAATAAGGACCTTCGAACCACCAGTGACCATACAATTCAGCATCATAAGGACAAGTTACGATTGGTGGATTTTTCATATGAGGTGCTGCTTTGCTAATTTGCTCGATTCTTGAATACATAAAGTGATCTGCTTGCATTTCTGCAACGGCTTTTGCATTATCAAAATTGTATAATTCTTTATAACCAGTTTTTCCAGTGATTTTGTGATACTTGATTCCTGTATCAACTCTTACACCGGCTTTTGCAACATAAGGTTTGATATATTCCCAATCTGATTCATATCCTATATCTTTATAAAACTCACGATAATTAGGATCGCCAGGATATCCGCAAATTGAACTCCAAACTTGTTTTGAACTTTCTAAATCTCTACCGAATGCGACTAAACCATTAGGAGAAACGATAGGAGCAAGTGTACCATACAAAGGTTTTGGATTTGCATATGTAATACCGTGAGTTTCAAGTAATACATATTTTATACCAAATTCTTTTAAGTATGGTTCAAGCTCTGGAACGTATGCACATTCTGAAAGCCACATTCCTTTTGGTGGTCTTCCAAAAGCTTTTTTATATGTCTCTACACCAACTGCAATTTGTGCTCTTGCAGCAGAAGGTACTACATTTAACAAAGGTAGAAAACCATGAGTTGCAGGACAAGAAATAATTTCAAGAACACCTATGTCTTGGAAATGTTTGAATGCTTCGACTAAATTACAGTTATATTTTCTTTTATAAACTTTATAAAATTCTTTGAAATTATAAAAATAAGTTTTGGCCAAATCATTTAGTTCTTTGTTGTCTTTTGTTCTTCTAATTTCTTTGCCAGCAAGTCTAAATCTTTCTAACAAATACCTTAGATATCTTTGTTGAAGTAACTCGTCTGTAAGCATTGTGATAAGTGGTGGAGTTACATTCATAGTTAATCTAAAATCTATTTTTTCTTCAACTAATTTTTCAAAGTTTATTAGAAGTGGCAGATATGTTTCGGAAATTGCTTCGAAAAGCCATCTTTCTTCTATATATGTATCTGCTTCTGGATGTCTTACATAAGGTAAATGGGCATGAAGTACAAAACTTAAATATCCTTTTTCTTTCAAAGTATTCACCCTTTCTGTAGTAATAAAAAAACGCGAGATTAATGTATGCTCGCGTCGTTGTTTATTGTTCGTATCTTGTAAACGAACTTACATTTTCCATAGAACTGATTCCGTTTGTATCTTCTGTAGAAAATGCAAGAGTTGAATAATCTTGAGGATTTTTGCCATCAAGATTATATTCACGTCTTTTATCTTTGCGATATAGAGTAAATCTATCAGACACGTCAAGTCTAATATAATTTCTATATATAATTTCTTGATTATAATCAAATGGTACAGGTGCATTACGTGGAACTTTTACAGTGTTTGAAGTGTAAATGTTTATAAATTTATTGTTTGCAACTCTACCTAGCTCTACTTGATATTCACAGTCAGCATCTTTTGTTTCAATATAGTAGTTGTTTGTAAATGGATCGATTGGAATATCGTAAGTATAATTCATAGTTTTATTTGTGATTCGTAATACTGGTGTAGAATCTGAATAATTGTTTTTTGTGTTTTCAAAATCTTTAATAGAATCATCTGAAACATCCCAATAAACATACATTCTAGTAGGTGATTGGACAAGAAGTCGCACGATGGTTCTGTTATATTTAGTTGGTAATTCATAATACTCTGTCTTTAGTAAACGCACCAATACGGCCTCCCTCTTAAATTTTTATCTTACGTAAAGTCAAAAAACCACTAATACGAATTTATTACTAATAAATAATATATCAACATAAAATAAATAGCAAGTAAAAAGAAAAAAATCTTGGTGAAAAAATAGTGAAAAACAAAAAGAAAATCACTTATTAAAATAAGAAAAAATAATTTGCTAAAAATGTTTACTTTTTAAATTTATTCATATAAAATCGAAATGATTAAAGAGGGAAAAAAGTCCTAGAAACAAACGAAGAACGAAAGGGGTTCATAATATGAAAATAATGATGCTTTCATGGGAGTACCCACCAAGAATAGTTGGAGGTATTGCAAGAGTAGTACATGATTTATCGCATACTTTTGCAAAACAAGGTCATGAAGTTCATGTAATCACATACCAAGAAGGAGATACTAAAGAATTTGAAAAAGATGGAGATGTATTTGTACACAGAGTTACAAACTATCCTATCAATGCAAATAACTTTATCGATTGGGTTATGCAATTAAACTTCTGTATGGTTGAGAAAGCCGCAGATGTTATTAAAGAGTACGGAAAATTTAATATAGTACATGCTCATGACTGGCTTGTTGCTTATGCTGCAAGAGCTATCAAAAAAACATATAAGTTACCATTAGTTGCTACAATCCATGCTACTGAGAGTGGTAGAAACAGAGGAATTCATAATAGTTCACAAGGCTATGTAAATGATGTTGAATGGATGTTAACATATGAAGCTTCAAATGTAATTTGTAACAGTATGTTTATGAAAAATGAAATTAAAAACTTGTTCGGAAAACCATCTGAAAATGTTTTCGTAGTACCAAATGGTATTAACGTTAACAAATTTGAAGGAAAAGAAAGAGATTGGGATTTTAGAAGAAACTATGCTGCGGATTATGAAAAAATTATTTTCTTCGCAGGAAGAATTGTTAATGAAAAAGGAATTCAAGTTCTTCTAAATGCGGCTCCTAAGATTTTAGCAAATTATCCAAATGTTAAATTTGTAATAGCTGGTCGTGGACCTTGTTTAGATGAATTAAAAGGATTAACAAGCTATTTAGGATTAGATAATAAAGTATACTTTACAGGTTATTTGAATGACGTTCAAATAACAAAAATGTATAAAGCTATAGATATTGCTACATTCCCAAGTTTATATGAGCCATTCGGAATTGTTGCATTAGAAGGTATGCTTGCAGGAGCTGCTACAGTAGTTTCTGATACAGGTGGATTAAACGAAATCATATCTCACGGTATAGATGGAATGAAATCTTATGCAGGAAATCCAAATTCATTAGCGGACTCAATCTTGGAATGCTTATTTGATGAAAAACTTTGTGAGAGAATGTCAAAGAAAGCTCATGAAAAAGTTGTAAGCGAATTCAATTGGGACACAATCAGTAAAAAAACAATAGATGTATACAAGAAAACTATTGCTATGGCTAAAGCTGATTCAAAGAGCAAGGTAAAACTTTCTTCACTTGCTACAGCAGAAAGCATGGGAACAGCGGTAGAAGTAAACGGTAGAGATACAACAATTACTACTGGTACAACAGATAAAGAAATTCAAGCTTTACACAACCCAGTAAGACAAAAATTAGTTAAACAATCTTAGCTATTAAAAGCCTCACTTTTGTGAGGCCTTTTTTATATCTAAAAATTGGCTAGCGGAGCTAATAAATACTTGAAAATTTATGTAAACGTGTGTAAAATATTATTAGCAATATCTCTGTATGTCTATCCACCCACTAATTTCAAGGAGGAAAAAATGAAACGGATAATTTTAGTATCAACCATCATCTTGTGTATTCTTTTAGCGGGATGCCAAAAAATCGTAGAAGAGGAAACGTTTGAAGTGACAGCCGTTGTGGCCGAAAAGGAGTGTAAGAGCAGTTATACCACATATACTCCTATGCGCGTCGGTAAGGTAACTATGATGTCGCCTCAGTTTCATCCTGCTAAGTACAATGTCACAATTGTATATGAAGATATGGCACAAACCTTTAATAATCAAGCACTATATGAGAAAGTTTCGAAAGGGGATACTATTACAGTAATTCTGTACCACGGTTATAATGAAGATCGTGAACTGATAAAGAAGGAACTTCTTTTGCCAGGATAATGCATATCTGTTGAAGCGAGGACGGGAATGAACTTAAGGTTCATCCCGTCTTTTTGCGTTTTAAAGTAATAATCCTTTTGCTCGTACATATATTTAACTAAACAAATGTGTACAGAGAGTACAAGGAGGTAGTGTATGAATAATTACGATATATATGGCGATATTGCAACAAGGACGAATGGAGAAATATATATAGGAGTAGTTGGTCCGGTGCGTACAGGTAAATCTACTTTTATAAAAAACTTTATGAATATGGCGGTAATCCCCAATATCAAAGATGAACACAAAAAAGAAAGAGCGCTAGATGAATTGCCACAAAGTTCAAATGGAAAAACTATAATGACAACAGAGCCTAAATTTGTTCCAAATGAGGCTGTTGAAGTTTCGATAGGGAATCTAAAATTTAATATGAGAATGATAGATTGCGTGGGATACTTAACGGATAATGCAATAGGGCACATGGAAGATGATGTGCCACGAATGGTAAATACACCATGGTCTGAAAGACAAATTCCTTTTTCGGAGGCGGCGGAAATTGGAACTAAAAAAGTAATTGATGAACATTCTACGATTGGTGTTGTAGTAACAACAGATGGAAGTGTGACGGAGTTTGGAAGGGGAGATTATTTAAAGGCTGAAGAGCGAGTTATAAATGAATTGAAAAATCAAGGAAAACCATTTGTAGTAATTTTAAATACAGAGAATCCTTATTCGGAAAACACAATTTATTTGGTAAATGAAATGAGCCAAAAATATGACGTTCCAATACTTCCTATAAATTGTGCAATGCTTTCCGAAAATGATATTAATACAATTATTGAAAATGTACTGTACGAATTTCCTGTTAATGAAATTACATTTAATTTACCTAAATGGATAGATTCTCTTGAAGATGAATATTGGTTAAAAGAAGAGATAAGAAATTTTGCGAAAACGAATTTTAAATCAATAAAAAATTTAAGGCAGATTAGAAGTACTGTTGAAAAGCTAGAATATCCAAAAGAATTTGAGAGCGTAAGTGTAAATACAATTTCAATGGGTACAGGGAATACAAACGTAGATATAAAAATTAATCAAGAATTATTTTATAAAATTCTAAGTGAACTTTCTGGAATAAAAGTTGATGAAGAGGGAGATTTGTTTTCGGTTGTTACTTCATTATCTCAAAGTAAACGTAGCTACGACAAAATAGAAAAGGCATTAAATGATGTTAAACGAAAAGGATATGGAATTGTATCTCCAGACATAGAAGATTTAAGTTTGGCCGAACCTGAAATAGTTAAACAAGGTTCTAAGTTTGGTGTGAAATTAAAAGCAAAAGCACCAAGTTTGCACATAGTTAGAGCTGAAATTGAAACGGAAGTTTCGCCGATAGTAGGTAGCGAAAAACAATCAGAAGAATTAGTAAATTATTTATTGAAAGAATTTGAAGATGATCCAATTAAAATTTGGGAGTCAAATATATTTGGTAAGTCATTACATGAATTAGTAAATGAGGGACTACAAACAAAACTTGCAAAGATGCCAGAAGAAGCGCAATGCAAGCTTCAAGAAACTCTTGAAAAAATTATTAATGAAGGAAGTGGAGGTCTTATTTGTATAATTTTATAGTGTGAAACTTCTGTTAAAATTGCAAAAGACGAAGAATGTATGCTATAATTTCCTCGTTTGAGAGGTGCAATATGATAGTTGAAAATAAATATATAATTAACGAAAAACAAGTAAATAGTGCGGGAGAATTTAGAACACAAGAACTTTTTGAAATACTTACAGAAATGGGCGGTATTCATTCTGAAATGATAGGCAACGGCTCAGATGTTTTGATGGCGAAAAAATTATCTTGGGTTTTACTAACTTGGAAAATTAAATTTATTAAAAGACCAAAATTAAATGATGAAATATTAGTTAAAACTTGGGTTAGAAAATCTGATGGTATCACATCGGTTAGAGACTTCGAAGTTTATAATTCTGAAGATGAAAAAATAATAATTGCTTCATCAAAATGGTGTTTGATAAACCTTGAAACAAGACGTCCTGTAAGATTTGATGACGACCTTTCTAATGCGTATGCGCCGGAAGATAAAAATGCTTTTGGTGAAGAGTTACCAAGAGTAAAGGAACCTCAAGAATATGAATTAGAAAAAGAATACGTGATTCAAAAAGAAGATATAGATGTAAATGGACATGTGCATAATTCGAATTATTTAGATGTGGCATTTGATATCATTCCTGGATTTGATGAAAGCAAAAAGAATTACGATAATGTATTAATAGAATTTAAAAAGGAAATAATGTACGAAGATAATGTGCGTGTACACTATAAAAACGAAAAGGATAAAGATATCGTTGCATTAAAGGTAGATGGAAAATTAAACGCATTATTATTTTTATCATAGCATGTTTAAAAACACGAAAGGAAATGCGCTAATAGATGAAGTTTCTAAAATTTATAAAAAATATATTTTTAATTTGCTTGCTATTTGCAATAATTACCTGTGGACTGATGTTATATAAAGGTTATACAGTTTATGAAGTTGCGCTTGAAGAAAAAAGTATTCAAGAAATGATATCACAAGTAAAAGAAAAAGAATCATATACCAAAATTTCAGAGCTGCCAGAGTATTATAAAAAAGCTGTTTTGTCTGTAGAAGACAGAAGGTTTTATTCTCATAATGGAATTGATATTATTTCGATTGCTCGTGCTCTAAAAAATGATATTCAAGCGGGAAGTTTTGTAGAAGGTGGAAGTACAATTACACAGCAACTTGCGAAGAATACATACTTCACACAAGAGAAAAAACTAGAAAGAAAAATAGCGGAAATGTTTATGGCATTTAAAATAGAAAGTGAATGCGAAAAAGATGAAATTTTAGAATTATATTTAAACACAAGTTATTTTGGTGAAGGTTGTTATACCGTATATGACGCAAGCAAAAGATATTTTAATAAAGAACCAATTGATATGAATTTAGATGAAGCAACAATGCTTGCTGGAATTCCAAATGCTCCATCGGTATATGCACCAACAGTAAATCCAGAACTAGCTAAACAAAGACAACGTCAAGTTTTAGACAAAATGCTTGAATATGGTGAAATAACTTTAGAACAAGCACAAGAAATAATGAACTAAATTTTCGCGACTAGGGGACAGTCCTTGTAATGTGATTTGAACATTGCAGGAGTGTCTCTTTTTTGCGTTTTTTGGGTTTACACTTTGAAAAAATTGGTATAAAATAATCGTGAAATAATATGTAAAAGGAGTTTTATTTTGTATGTATGATGTTATTTCAAATTCCGCAGAAGAAACATTGGCTTTAGGGCGCAAGATTGCACCGCTTTTGAAAAAAGGTGATGTGCTTGTTATGACAGGTGATCTTGGTGCAGGAAAGACTTTGTTTACAACTGGAATATTAGAGTTTTATGAAAAGAAAGATGAAGTTTCAAGTCCAACATTCACTATAGTAAATGAGTATGATTTAAAGGAAGATTTGAAGCTTTTTCATTTTGATGTTTACAGACTTGAATCGCCAGAAGAGTTTTTGGCAATTGGTGGAGATGAATTTTTTGAAAAAGGAATTTGTCTTATCGAGTGGGGAGAAAAAATAGAAGAATATTTACCTAAGGATGTACTTAGAATAAATATAAAGAAAGATACTGAAGAAGAAGGTAAAAGGATTTTTTCATTTAGTTGGACAAGTAGTCGTTACGATGAATTGTTTAAGGAGGTAATTTAAAATGAAAATTTTAGCACTTGATACTTCGGGTCAAAATTGTAGTGTGTGTATAATGAATGAAGAAAAAGTTATCTGTGATTTTAATTTAAGTACAGGTACAACACATTCAGAAACGTTATTACCGATTATAGATACGCTATGCAAGTTTTCAAAAATTGATTTAAATGATATAGATATTTTAGCATGTGCATTAGGACCGGGGTCTTTTACAGGACTTAGAATTGGAATCGCAACATTGAAAGGTTTTTGCTTAGGTGCAGAAAAAAAGGTTGTTGGAATTTCAACACTAGAAGGACTTGCATATAATGCAACTGAATTTTGTGGAATTGTTTGTAGTGTGTTAGATGCAAAAAACAATAATGTATATGCTGGAATTTATAAATATGAAAATGGCAAACCAACAAGAATTGGCGATTATATAACTGAAGATTTGGATACACTAATTAAGATTCTTAAAGAATATAATTCAAAAATTTTATTTGTTGGAGATGGTGCACAAAGTTTTAAAGAGAGATTCGAAAATGAATTTGGAGATAAAGCTTCATTTGCACCAATACATTTAAATAATCAACTAGCTTCATCGATTGCAAAAGCTGCATTAGATAGAGCACAAAATAATGATTTTGATGATATGGATAAATTGAATCCGTTGTATCTAAAAAAATCGCAGGCGGAGAGGATGCTAGATGGAGAAAATTAAAATTGAAAAGATGACACTTGATGATATTGATGAGGTTTTAGAAGTGTGTAAAAATTCATTTCCAATTCCTTGGTCAAGAAAATCTTTTGAAGAAGAAATGAGTAACATGTTAGCAACATATCTTGTTGCTAAACTTGATGATAAAGTTGTTGGATTTATAGGACTTTGGTTTGTTATGGATGAATGTCATATAACAAACATTGCCGTACATAACGAATACAGAAACAAACATATAGCTACTGAACTTGTTAATGCAATGTTTGAATATTGCAAAGAACATGAAACGAGTTATGTGTTGTTAGAAGTTCGTAGTAGTAATGTGGCAGCAAAAGAACTATATAAGAAATTTGGTTTTAAAGAAGATGTAGTAAGAAAGGATTATTATAAAAATCCGGATAACACAAGAGAAGATGCAATTGTAATGTCTTTAGAAATAAGAAATTAAAATTTCAAAATACAAAGGAGAAATAAAATGTCAAGAATTAAAGAACTTAGCATTAATCAATTAAAGAAAGCTTGTGATCCAGCTTCGTTTAAGTTTAAAACTACAAAAGAGTTAGAACCTTTTGTTGGAACGATAGGACAAACAAGAGGAATCAAAGCTATGGAGTTTGGTCTTAATATTGATATTAAAGGATACAACATGTATCTTGAAGGACCAACAGGTATAGGAAAAACAATTTATGCAAGAGATAAATTAAATGCGGTTGCAAAAACAAAACCTGTACCAGATGATTGGTGCTATGTTTTTAATTTTGATAATCCAAATGAACCAGTAGCAATTTCACTTCCTGCAAAAATGGGTAAAGAATTTGCGGCAGATATTGATCAATTTGTTGAAGCTATGAAAGTAGAAATTAAATCTGCATTTAACAATCAAGATTTTGCTACTGAAAAGAATAACATTGAACAAGCTGTTGAAGAAAAGAAAGTTAAGTTAATAGAGAAATTAAATAAAGATGCAATGCGTCAAGGATTTGAAATTAAGAATACTCCTTCAGGAATTTATTTCTTACCAATGATAGATGGTAAAACTTTATCAGAAGATGAGTTCAATGCATTAGATGAAGCTACTAAAGCTGAATTCGAACAACGTTCTGTAGATATTCAAAAAGCCACAATAGAAACAATGCAAAAAATTAAAGAACTTGAACGCAAAGCAAATGAAAAGATGAATTCTTGGCAAAATAATATTGCGTTATTTGCTGTTAGTATTCAAATAAATGAATTAAGAAACAAATATAAAAAGTTTCCTAAGATTCAAACATTCTTAAAGAATGTTCAAAAAGATATTTTGTCACATTTAAGTGAATTTATAGAAGAACCACAATGTCAACAAGGACCTATGGGTAAGATGGAAGCACCTAGACCATGGGAAAAATATAAAGTTAATTTGTTTGTAGATAATTCTGAATTAGAATGTGCACCAGTAATTATAGATTCAAATACATCTTTCTATAATTTGTTTGGTAAGTTAGAATATGAAAATAGTTTTGGAACATTAAAAACTGATTTCACATTAATTAAACCAGGATTAATACATCAAGCAAATGGTGGTTATCTTGTATTACAAGTTAGAGACTTATTAACAAATCCAATCATCTGGGATTCTTTAAAAAGAGTTCTTAGAACAAAACTTGTATACGTAGATACATTAAAAGATTATCAAATGAATACAGTTGCGATTGCTTCATTAAAACCAGAACCAATCCCTGTAAATATTAAAGTTATATTAGTTGGACCGGATAGTATTTACTATCAATTATTAGATTACGATGAGGACTTCAGAAAATTATTTAAAGTTAAAGTTGAATTTGATGAAGAGGCTCCAAGAACAGAAGCTAATATGTTTAAAATTGCACAATTTATTCATAACTTCTGCGAAAAAGAAAAAGCTCCACACTTAAATGCTGGTGCTGTTGCTGAAGTAATTGAGTATTGTTCAAGAGCTGTAGAAAATCAAAATAAATTATCAACACAATTAAATGATATTACAGAACTTATTGGTGAAGCTTGTACATGGGCAAAGATGGAAGGCGCTAAAGTTGTAACAGCTGCTTATGTGAAAAAAGCAATTGCTGAAAGAATAGAAAGAATAAATAAATATGATCAACGTTTAATCGAAATGATTCAAAATGGAACAATCATGATTGATACTGAAGGAAAGAAAGTTGGACAAATTAACGGTCTTTCAATTATGAGTATCGGAGAATATTCTTTCGGAAAACCAGCAAAAATCACAGCAAACACATACGTTGGTAAAACTGGTATCGTAAACGTTGAAAGAGAAGTTGAACTTTCTGGAACATCACACTCAAAAGGTGTTATGATTTTATCTGCATACATTGGAGAAAAATTTGCACAAGAAAGACCATTATCATTATCAGCAAGTTTATGTTTTGAACAAATGTATAACGGAGTTGATGGTGATAGTGCTTCAAGTACAGAGTTGTATGCAATACTTTCTAGTTTATCTGGCTTGCCAATTAGACAAGAAATTGCTGTTACAGGATCTGTTAACCAAAAAGGTGAAGTACAAGCAATTGGTGGTGTAACAGATAAGATTGAAGGATTCTTTAACATCTGTAAGCTACGTGGTTTAACTGGTGAACAAGGCGTAATGATACCTCATCAAAACATTAAGAATTTAAATCTTTCTGAAGAAGTAATCGAAGCTGTTAAGAAAGGACAATTCCATGTATATGCTGTTAAAACAATAGACGAAGGAATCGAACTTCTAACAGGAGTACCTGCAGGAAAGAAAAATAAAAACGGTGAATATACAATCGGAACAGTTAATTATTTAGTAAATGAAAAACTAAAAGATTATTCAGAAAAAGCTGCTAAATTAAAACAAGACTAATATCAACTCTCCCAAACCGGGAGAGTTTTTTATTTTCGCAAAGGGGACGCTCCTTGTTGTTAAAATTTTTTACAATAAGGAGCGTCCCTTTTGCGAAAAAAATGATAACAGGGACACTCCATGTCACCCAAAATTCACAAAAAATTAAGTTAATTCATATAATAAAGCATACGATTGGGGATGTGTTTATGACTTTGATGAATTTGAGTGTTGGTGAAGTTTGTAATGTTCTTGATATAGATAAAAGGTCAAGCTTATATCAACGTTTTATAGATTTAGGTATTGTGTCAAATACTAAGATTGAATGTGTACTTCAAAGTGCTTTTGGAAAATTAAAAGCATATTTTATAAGAGGGGCGCTCATTGCGATTAGAGATGAAGACGCTGCTTTTATTAGAGTTGAAAAAGAGGTGAATACCTATGAGTGATACTTCAATAAAAGTGGCTTTGGTGGGTAATCCTAATGTTGGGAAAAGTACAGTTTTTAATGCGTTAACTGGATTGAAACAGCATACAGGAAACTGGACTGGGAAAACTGTTGAAAGTGCGAGAGGTGAGACTGAATATCAAAATACAGGAATAGAAATTTATGATTTGCCGGGTACATATTCGTTACTTGCGCGTTCGGCAGAAGAAAGTGTTACGAAAGATTTTTTGTGTGATGAAGAATATGATGTGGCTGTTGTTGTTTGTGATGCGGTTTGCTTAGAGAGAAATATGAATTTATTGTTTCAAGTAATGGATGTTACAACAAATGTAATCGTGTGTGTGAACTTGATAGATGAGGCAAAAAAGAAAAATATTTTTATAGACTACAAGTTACTTTCTAAAAAATTAAAAATTCCATTTTTGCCTATTTGTGCTCGAAATAAAGAAGGGTTAGATTCGCTGCTAGCAACTGTTGTTGAAGTTTCAAAACAAAAAAGAATAAAAAAAGAAAAAACAATAGAAGAAATTGATTGCAAAGAATATATAACTTGGGCGGAAGCGATATGCAAAGATGCTGTTGTTTTTCGAGATTCAAATTATGTTTCAAAAGAAAGAAAAATAGATAAGATTTTGACTAATAAATATACCGCAATACCGATGATGTTTTTGTTTTTGATAACAATATTTTTCTTGACGATTCGTCTAGCAAATTATCCTTCGGAACTGCTATTTGCGGGATTTAATTTCATAGGAAGGCAATTAAGAAATGCGTTTATGCTTTTGGGAGTTTCAGAATTTTGGACGGGACTTTTACTTGATGGCGGATATAAAGTTTTGACATGGGTAATTGCTGTTATGCTTCCACCAATGGCAATCTTTTTTCCACTCTTTACTATTCTTGAAGACTTGGGTGTACTGCCGAGAATTGCATTTAACATGGATGGCGTTTTGAAAAGATGTGGTGCTTGTGGAAAACAATCGTTAACGATGTGTATGGGTTTTGGTTGCAATGCATGCGGTGTAACTGGAGCAAGAATAATTGATTCGCCACGCGAACGATTACTAGCAATTCTTACAAATTCTTTTGTGCCGTGCAACGGCAGATTTCCAACGATAATTGCAATTATTACTATGTTTCTCGCTACAGTGAGTTCGAAGGCAAGTGTGTTTACTGGAGTTATAATTTTTTGCATAGTAATTTTTGTGGGTGTAGCTATGACACTTCTTGTATCTAAAGTGTTATCAAAGACACTTTTAAAAGGTGAACAGTCATCATTTGTTTTAGAACTTCCACCATATAGAAAACCAAGGGTTGGAGAAGTTATAATAAGATCAATTTTTGATAGAACATTACATGTTTTATTTCGTGCTATGATAGTTGCATTGCCGGCAGGAATAGTAATTTGGTTGTTATCAAACTTGCAAATAGAAGGGGTTAATGTTTTAAATTATTGCACAAGTTTTTTGAACCCATTTGCACAATTAATTGGGCTAGATGGAGTAATTTTAGTTGCATTTATTTTAGGGTTCCCGGCAAATGAGTTTGGTGTGCAATTTTGTAAGTGTTTCAAACTTACTGATACCAAGCGATTTGAAAAGCATCTTTTGACAAAACATATAGATTTTTAGTGGTATTTTATATAAATTAAAGCCAAGTGTTAAAATTGCACAACAATATGGGGTGCAATTTTTTTTGAAATAAAAAAAGAAAGGGGAAAAAATAAAATATTAAATGAAAGAACTAATTTGTATGGTAGCTATGGTAATAATGTCTATTAGCTCCATAAAAATGAATAATGAGGTAATTAAAGAGTCCTCAATTCAACAAATAGAAAATGTTGAGTTGGGGACTTTTTTTATACTCAAAAATGACATCAAGTTTATTTATAGAGAAAAAGACAATGAATCTTTAAATCTTGTTTTAGAGTATTTAAATAATTTACCAGTAAAAGTCAAACAAGGTATCAAAGAAATACATTTTGAAGATAAGAAAGGAGATGTGGCTGGTGTAACCAAAGGGACAAGCATAATACTTTATGATTTTTCGGCTTATGATACTTCAACACAAAGGCATATTTTATATCACGAAATAGGACATACCTTTGCTAATGAATTGGGGAGATTAAATAAGCTAGATTTTGATAAGTATATAGAAGTGGCAAAGAAAGATAAAAGCTATCTATCTAATTATTCCAAAAAGAAAATAAAGGAAAATAATAATTATTCAGAAGATTTTGCAGATGCTTTTTCTATGTATTTTAGAGAGAATGACGTTCTAAAAAGAAAACATAAGAACAGATATGAATATTTAAATAATTTGATAAATGGAGGTGCTTGATATGAAAAATAAAAAGGTAGAAATAATTGGTAGTGATGTCTTGGTAAGTAAAGAAACAGGACTTTGCTATAATATGACAATTAAAAAAGAAAATAATGTAACAAGTGTTGATGTAGTTGGTATTGCAGATGATACTAATTTTACTTTCTCATTTAAAGATAGAAAAGATTTAATGAAACTAACTGCAAAAGTAATAATTGATAAAGAAAGATTAGAAAATACGATTGAAGATATAATTTGCTTATTGCAATAAAGAAATGAGGTATACAAATGAGGTCTGATTATTATAAAAAAATTGAAAAATATTTGTACCATCTATTTGAGCCAGAAGTTTTAGTGCAGGAAGTTAGAGATTATTACATAGCACGAATGAATGTAAGTAAAACAACTTGGTTAAAAGGACAAAATTCTATGGAAAACCAAATTGCAAAATTGATGGATTCAAAGCAACTAAAAGAAATAAAGATATGGCTAGAGTTCTTAAAAGATACTCTAGCTTTTTATAAGATTGAAAAACCTAGATTTTATGGATTTATAAGGCTTAAATATTTAAGAAAAAGGTCAGATGAAGATATACAGTCGGTAATGAAATTAGATAAGAAAAAGTTTAAGGAATTAAAAAATGAAGTGATAGGAAGCATTTATATAAGAGCTGTATTAAATGGAATAGTAAAGAAAAGGTAGGTGGTACTATGGTGCGAAATCGTGATCCAACAATAAAAGAAACTTGATAATTAAATAAAGATAGGAGGAAAGTTATGAAAAAATTTATAGTAGCAATTTTAACTGTATGTACTTTATGTACAACAGTATTTGCAAGTTCATTACCAAATAGTGTAAGAGAGTATAAAGAAAATAATAATACATATATGGTAAAAACTTATGAAGTGGCAGATGGAACAGAAAATAGCTTTGAAAGAGAGCTAGTTACGAAATTCAAAGATGGTTTTAAAATTTATGAATTAGATAACATTTCTAAATCTGGAGGTACTGCCTTAATTAGTAGAGAAGAAACTCAGATTAAAGTAGTAGAAACAGATTCAGATAAAATAGAAGATGTAATACCTTTATTTCCTAGTGAGATAGAATACTTGGAAGATGATGAGTATTATGGAACATTAGTATTAGATACATCTTCTATTGTAACAACTAAAGTATCAGATGGAAGTTACTACAAAAAGTACAATATAACAGATAGGGTAGAATATAGAAATTACTCTAAAAATGATATGGACAAAATACCAAAAACAAGAGTTAAAAATGGAATAACTATGTATCTTGTATCTGTAGATTGGAAAGTTCAAAATACAGAAATGGTAGGCAATTCACAAGTGCCAGTTTCTTATATAGCTATTGCAAATTATAAAGGAACAGGTACTCAAAAGATAGAGGGTGAGAAAAAGTACACAAGCTCTGCTACTTATACAGGAATTATTGAGAAAACAGAAGTAAATCCTTATGAATATGAAGTAACATATATAAAAACTGCTGATTATACTGTTTTAGTAATTGTATCTGGTGTAATGTGTACAATAGGTGTTATTTTAATAATTGTAGGGTTAATACAAAATATCTCAAGAAAAAATAAAAAGAAAAAAACAAATATAAATAACACAAGGAGGTTTTATTAAAGTGGATAAGAAAACAGCAATTATTGTTGGAGTAATTATTCTAGTTTTAACTAGCATAGTTACTCCTTTTGTTTTAAGAAAAATTACTGATAAAACAAATGATATTTCACAAGGAATGCAAGTAGGAGAAACAAATAAGCAAAATGAAAGTGGAGAAATACAAGAAGATAAGGTTTTCAGTGGAGAAAGAATTTCAAATGAAGAAATACAAGAAAGTGGTGATGAGAGTGAAGAACAAAAACCTACTGAAATTAGTGGGGAACAAAAAAAGGAAGAACAAGAAAGTGGAGAGTCAACAACCGAATATAAATCAACTTCATCTCAAGGAGCTACAAATCAAACAACACAGTCAACAGAAGAAAAGAATAATGTTCCTACGAATGTAGATGAAGAAAATGTAACTAAAGAAGAACAACATATTGAAATTATAGAGGTAGTGCAGAATAACACAATAAATCAAGAAGAAACTTTACCAGAGCAAGAAGTAAAAGAAGAAATAGTACAAAATAATGTTGTACCAGATGGAGCAGTTGGTGTTTTAAAAATTGATAAGATTAACTTATATCAAAAAGTTGCAGAAGGACATTCTTTAGAAGTCTTAAAAACAGATTTAGGACACGTTGATGAAACTGCTTACTACAAAGGTAATATTGGAATTTTAGGACATAATAATGGCAATGCAGGGTACTTTAAAAGGCTAACTGAATTAGCTATTGATGATGAAATTCAATATATAACTAAAGATGGAACAATGAGATATAAAGTATCTGAAATTACAGAAATTGAAGATACGGATTGGTCAAAACTTTCTAAAACAGAAGATAATAGAATTACTTTGATTACTTGTGTTAGAAACGTACCAAATAAAAGATACTGCGTACAAGCAGTAGAAATATAAAAGAATGGAGGAATTTAGATGAAAATAAAAAATAGAATTTTAAGTGCATTTTGTGCCCTAGCAACGTTAGTAAACACTTTTACAGGATTTTTATTTCCGACAACAACCTATGCAAGTACGACATCTGATGAGTTTATAGGCTCAAGAATATTACTTGTTGATAAAGGAAGTTGTGGAAAGTATTTAACTTATAACGGCGAAGAAATACAAGCAAAATTTGTTGTGTACTCTGCCGAAGATGGAAATGAGTATGCTGCTTACTGTAATGAGCCAAGCTTTCAGGGTGTAGGATCTAACGATATTCATTATGGCGAATATATAGTAAAAAGTAAAGTAACAGATGATAGATTGTGGAGAGTAGCTGTTAATGGTTACCCATACAAAACTCCAACCGAAATGGGAGCAAATGGAGAGAGAGAGGCTTTTTTTGCAACAAAACAAGCTATTTATCGTACTTTAGATGATGAGTCAATAAGTAATTATGGCTCATTAAATTCTGAGGGCGAAAATATGATTGAGGTTATACAGGAATTGTATGATATAGGTTTAAATGGAACAGAAAAATATGTAGAGCCTGAACTTACAATTAGTGCTGAAACTGATAAAACTGTTTTAGATGAAAATGATTCAAATTATAAATCACAAACATTTTCAGTTGAAGGTAACTGTGAATTCGAGGAATATGAAGTATTATTTGATATTTCAGATTTGCCATTAGGAACTAAAATTACTGATGAAAATGGAATTGAAAAAACAAAATTTGATAGCAATGAAAAGTTTAAAATTATGATTCCAGTAAAGGAGAATGAAGTAACTGCTTTTGAAGTACAAGTAAGAGCAATGTTAAAAAGTATGCCTGTATATCAAGCTGAGTGTGATAATATTCGTATGCAAACTATGTTGATAGCTGCTAATCCTTACGAAGAAGCAATTGCTGATGTTGCAATTAAGTTAGATAAAGTAACAACAGATATTACTATTGTTAAAAGAGATGCAGTTACTAATGAGAAATTAGGAAATGCTACTTTTGAAGTTGTAAAAATAGATGGTGGTCTTATAGGAACTTTTGTTACAGATAATCGTGGTGAGGTTAAAGTAGAAGTTGCTGAAGACGGTTATTATAAAATAACAGAGCTTGAAGCCCCAGATGGGTATTTGTTAGCAGACAATGCTGATGATAATGAACAAGTTATTTTAGTAGAGTATAATAAAGAGAATATTGTAACATTCCTTAATGACAAAAAGGCAGGAATTGAAATAAGAAAGATTGATAAAGTTACAAGCGAACCTTTAGAAAATGCCAAATACAGAGTAAGTAAAGCTGATGGCACTTTAATAGGAGAGTTTGTTACAAATAAAAATGGAACAATAAACATACAAGATTTAGACATTGGAACATATAATGTGGAAGAAATTGAAGCACCAACAAATTATTTAAAAGATACTGAAATTTATACACTAAATGTTGTAGAAAATGAAGTTGCAGAGTTGGTATTAACTAACAAAAGATTAACAGGAATTCAAATTATAAAAAGAGATTCATTAACAGAAAAACCTTTAGCAAATGCAACATTTGAAGTAACTTTAGTTAGTAGTAGTTTAAGTAAAGCAGTATGGGATGGTGGATGGTTTACTGGAAATTATACAACAGATGAGAATGGAACAATAAATATTCCTAACCTATATCCTGGTATATATTCAATAAAAGAAATAAAAGCTCCAAGAGGGTATAACATAGATATGGAAACAAAAATAGTAGAAGTAGACATTGATAATGATGCAGCAATAGAACTTACTAATACAGCAAAAGCTGGTATTCAAATAAAAAAAGTTGATAGCGACACAGGAGAACCACTTGCAAATGCTAAATTTAGAATAACAAATGTAAATGGACAATCATTTGGAGAATACACAACAACAAGAACAGGATTTATAAATGTACCAGAATTAGATGCGGGATTTTACATCATAGAAGAAACACAAGCACCAGAAGGATACATATTAGATAGTACACCAAAAACTGTGGAAGTAAGAGAAAATGCTCCAACTGTTGTAGAGTTTAGTAACAGACAAAAGGGTGGATTACAAATATTAAAAATTGATGCAGCAACTGGTGTACCACTTGAGGGTGCAAAGTTTCGAGTAACTACAAAAAATGGACTTTTAATTGGAGAATATACAACAGATAAGCAAGGACATATTAACTTATCAAAACTAGATAGTGGTTGGTATACAATTTTGGAAATTGAAGCACCAAAAGGATATATATTAGACGATGTAAAACAAGATGTAGAAGTTAAACCATATAAAAATCAAATAGTAGAATTTACAAACAAGATGAAAGCAGGATTACAAATTCTTAAAATTGATTATAATACTGGAAAACCATTAGCAGATGCTAAATTTAGAGTTAGTAAAATGAATGGTAAGATAATAGGCGAATATGTTACAAGTAGAACTGGTTATATAAACATTGGAGAGCTTGACGAGGGTTGGTACATCATTGAGGAGATTCAAGCTCCAGAGGGGTATGCACTAAATACAACACCTCAGAATGTAAAAGTCGAAAGTAATAATTCTCAAATAGTAGAGTTTGCAAATAAACAATTAGCAGGTATTGAGATTATAAAATATGATGAGTATACTAAAGCACCACTAGAGGGAGCAAAGTTCAAAGTGACAACAAAAACAGGAGATTTTATTGGAGAATATAAAACTGACAGAGTCGGAAAAATTACGATTCCAAATCTTGACGCTGGATGGTATTCAATACAAGAAACTGAAGCACCAAAAGGTTATTTATTAGATAGTACAGTAAAAGATGTGCAAGTAACTTATTACGAGAATGCAGTCGTAGAATTTACGAATCGTGCAAAAGCAGGGTTACAAATCTTAAAAGTAGATAGTGTAACTAAACAAGGGCTGAAAGATGTTAAATTTAAAGTAAGTAAAATCAATGGAGAACTTATCGGAACTTATACAACAGATACAAGTGGAATGATATATTTATCTTCATTAAATGAAGGATGGTACATAGTTCAAGAAATTTCTACGTTAAATGGCTATAAAATTGATACTACACCACGTAATGTAGAGGTCAAATCAAATGTAGCAACTGTTGTTGAATTTGAAAATACACCTTATTCAACTTTAATCGTTGAAAAAATAGATAGTGTAACTACAAAACCAATAGCAGGGGTTAAATTCCATATAACAAAGGAAAACGGAGAATACATTGGAGATTTCACAACAGATTCTTTTGGACAAATTAAATTAGCAAAGACATTAAACGCAGGAACATATATTGTAACTGAAACTACACCACTTGATGGCTACAAATTAGATACAACAACTTATAAAGTAACACTAGGGGTTGGAGAAACAAAGTTATTACAAGTTAAGAATTTACCTTATGGATCTTTGAAAATCACTAAAACAGATAAAGATACAAAAGAAGTATTAAAAGGTGTTGAATATATTTTAAAATCAGAAGATGGAGCTAACAAATGGGAGTTTGTAACAGATAAAAACGGAGAAATAAATATTTCTAATAAATTAGAGGAAGGTATATATTATCTAACTGAAACAAAGTCTTTAAATGGCTATGTAAAAGATACTAAAGAATATAAAGTTGAGATTAAATGGGGAAAATTAACTACATTAAATCTAACAAACGAGAAAATAAAAGGAAAGATACAAGTAGTAAAAACAAGTGCAGATAACAACCAAGTTACTGGTGTATTAGCAAATACAAGACTTTCAAATGCAGTCTTTGAAATTAGAAACACAAAAGGTAAGTTAGTAGAAAAAATTACAACAAATTATGAGGGTGTTGCTACTTCAAAAGCATTAGAATATGGAACATACATTGTAAAAGAGGTAAAAGCACCATCAAATTATATTTTAGATACAAATGAATATACAGTAGTAATAAAAGATGGACAAACAAAAGTATTAAATATAACAAATAAGAGTGTAAATGTAGGTGTAACAATAGAAAAAACAGGCTTAGTCGAAACACAATGTTTAGATACTATTAGATATGATTTCAATAATATCAAGAACAATTCTAATGTTGCACTAGATAACTTCACTTGGCACGATTCGCTTCCAATAGAAACTAAACTACAAAAAGTATATACAGGTACGTGGAGTCAAAATTTAACTTATAGTGTTAAGTATAAAACAAACTTTGAATCAACATATAGATTAGTAGCTGACAATTTATTTACGACACAAATTTACGAGTTAGATTTTACAAATCTACCATTACAAAAAGATGAATATGTTACAGATATAGTATTTGAATTTGGAACAGTTGAGGCAAGGTTTACACAAGTACAAGCACCATTCATATATACTAAAGTTAATAACTATTTAAAAGATGGAACAGAGATAATGAACTATACAGAAGTTTTTGGATTCTATAATAATTATAAGGTAAGTGGAAATTCAAGTTGGAAAACATTAATATTTAACAAAACACTTCCTAAAGTTAAGCTTCCAAAAACAGGTTGGTAGAAATATAAAAATTTATGATAGAGGAGTTACAAAATGTAGCTTCTCTTATTTTATTAGGAGGTGTAAATATGATTAAGAATAATAGTCCAAATTTAAACGAGAATGACTCAAAAATTGATTTAGAACAAATAACTGAAATAGGAATTGATAAATTAAAAAACTTTGAAAAACATCCTTTTAAAGTTATAGATGAAACATTAGAAGAATTAACAACAAGTATTACAGAGAATGGTATAACCACTCCTTTAATTGTAAGACCTTTAAAAGATGGAAATTATGAAATTGTATCTGGTCATAGAAGAAAAAGAGCTTGTGAACTACTTGGTATAACAAAAGCACCTTGTATTGTCAGAAATATAAGTAGAGATGAAGCTATTATACAAATGGTAGATAGTAATATACAAAGAGAGGAAGTATTACCAAGTGAAAGAGCGTTTGCTTATAAAATGAAATTAGATGCAATGAAACATCAAGGAAAGACTTCCAACCAACTTGGTGGGAAGTTAAGTGAAAATGAAAGTGCATATAAATTGGGAAAAGAAGCAGGAGAAAGTGCTACGCAAGTGAGAAGATATATCCGTTTAACATTTCTTATCCCAGAATTATTAGAAATGGTTGATACCAAAAGAATTGCGTTTAATCCTGCCTATGAATTGTCATTTCTGTCTGAATCAGAACAAAAAATGTTACTTAATGTTATTGATTTTTATGGGCAAACTCCATCAGTGGAACAAGCCAGAGAAATGAAAAATTTAAGTCAAAATTATCAACTAAATGAAGATACAATTGATGATATTATGAGTGAGGAGAAGGGTAATCAAATACCTAAAATAAATATTCCTTATACAAGAGTTCAAAAGTTTTTGCCAAGAAATGTAGTAACACCTAAAGAGGTTGAAACATTTTTTATAAAGTGTGCCATTGTATGTAAAGAAAGAGGAATAAATGTTGAGAAACTAGATATTAAGATAGATTATGATGAACCTCAAAAAAGTAAAAATAAAGACAGGGATAGTAGATAAAGTAATACTTTTATGAACAGTAATATCTTTTTCGCTTGAGTATTACTTTTTATTTCATTCCCCCTTACAATCCCCCTATAACTTAATACTCACTAAAAGAGAATGATATATATAAATATAAAAATAAATAAATATATAAAAGCGAGGTGGAAATATTGAATGTTACACAAATAGCAAAATCGATAGAGAAATTGTTTAATGCAGGTTTTGATGATGACAAATTGATTCTTGCAATGCAATTAGAAGATGTGCAGAAAATTGAAGGACTCACAATGCAAGATATAAACACAATAATTAAATTTAAAAAAGCAATAAGAACGAAGCAAATTGTTAAATTTTTAACAGGAAAAGAAATTTAATAAGAAAGGTGGTGCAATAAATGACTTTAAATACTAAATATGCAAAAATGCTATATGATGAGATGCTTAATGAAGTAACAAAGAGTTCTGATGAATGGATAAACTTTTTAAAATCATCTACTTGGATGTTTGAGTACACTTTTGGAGAACAGTTGCTTATTTATGCTCAAAGACCAGATGCAAGAGCTTGTGCAACAATGGAATTTTGGAACAAGAATTTTCATAGATGGATAAAAAAAGGAACTAAAGCAATAAGAATTATTAAATACGAAAATGGAAAAAGCTATATGCAGAATATATTTGATGTTTCGGATACATATCAAAATTATGGCAAGTTTAAAGGTTTATGGGAATTAAATCTAGAAAGAGATGAAAATTTATTTATAGAACAACTTGAAAGTAAATATGGTGAACTTGCAGATAAAAGTAATGTTAGGAATGCAATTAGTTCTGCAGTTGAGAATTTAGTAGATGATAACATAGATTCATATTTTGAAGAAATACCTTATTTAGAAAAGGCAGAACAAGAATATAAAGATATATTTAGAGAGCTTGTAAGAGATAGTATAACTTATATGGTAAATAATAGATGTGGAATTGATAATGATGAATACACTTGTAAGTTATATTTTGACAAAATAAATTATATAGCTGATCCAGAAATTATATCTCTATTTGGAAATGCTTGTAGAGATTTAACAAGAGATGTTTTAAGAGAAACAAGAGCATTTGTAAAGAATAGCACAATTGCAGCAAATAGAAAAAATGTATATGTTATTGATAAAGATATTAAAGAAAAAGGAGGAATTGAAAATGCAAGTAGTAATGATAAATTACAAACCAATAAAGGATTACTTGATACCAGAGTTGGAAATAATGGAGAATCAAGTGAGAGTGAATGGCAAGTACGCAATAGCAAGGGAGAACTTCCTACGAACTCACAGACCGAGCAAATTCGATATGATGATAATGCAGGAAACATTGATTCCTCACTTGAACGAGGTACAACAGGAGTGCGAGAAACAATTGGAAATCAGAATGCAACAGAAGATAAAAAGGGACAACTTAACAGAACAGATGAAGGAACAAAATCAGCAAGAGTGGTGGCAATTGATGAATATGATAAAAATGGAAGTAGACAGCGAGATAATGAGGGAGCTAGTACTGGTATAGATGATATATTATCAGAAACAGAACAAATAAACTTTATTGAAAACTTAATAGTAAATGATAACAAAGAAAAGACTGTAACTGACTTTGAATTAGAAAGTCAAAAGTTACAGTCTGTTTTTATATCAGAAAATACAGAAATACCAAAAGAAAACAAACAAGAATTAAATCAGTTTGCTATTGTTGATGAAGATTTAGGTATTGGTGGAGAAAAAGAAAAATTTAAAAGAAATGTTGATGCAATAAAACTATTAAAAAGATTAGAAAATGAAAATAGATTAGCAACTCCAGAAGAACAACAAATACTTTCACAGTATGTTGGTTGGGGAGGACTTCAAAAAGCATTTGATAAAAGAATTGAAGAATGGAAAAGTGAATATGAAGAATTAAAAGAAATATTAACATCGTCAGAATACGAAAGTGCAAAAGATTCTGTACTTACTGCTTTTTATACTCCTCCTATTGTGATTTCAGCAATGTATAATGCTTTAGAAAATATGGGATTTAAAACTGGTAATATTTTAGAGCCGAGTTGTGGAATAGGAAACTTTATAGGAAGATTACCAGAAACAATGTCAAATAGTAATATATATGGAGTTGAATTAGATAGTATTTCTGGAAGAATAGCTAAACAACTGTATCAAAAATCTAATATTACAATTCAAGGATTCCAAGAAACAGATTACCCAGATAATTCGTTTGATATAGCAATTGGTAATGTTCCATTTGGAGATACGAAAATTACAGACAAAAGATACGATAAAAATAACTTTCTAATACACGATTATTTCTTTGCTAAAGCTTTAGATAAGGTAAGAGCTGGAGGAATTATTGCTTTTATAACATCAAAAGGGACACTTGATAAAGAAAATAATTCATTCAGAAAATATATTGCTCAAAGAGCAGATTTAATAGGTGCAATAAGATTACCTAATAATACATTTAGTAAAAATGCAGGTACACAGGTAACATCAGATATTATCTTTCTACAAAAGAAAGAAATTTCAACTTATGATGAACCAGAATGGATACATTTAGGAAAGAATGAAAATGGAATAACTATAAATCAATATTTTATAGATAATCCAGATATGATTCTTGGAAAGATGGAAATGAAATCTGGTCAATATGGAAGAATGGATGCAGTATGTGTTCCAAATAAAAATGAAGAATTGTCAGAACAATTAAATAATGCAGTTTTAAAACTTAATGCACAAATTCAAGAAATTGAAGTTGATGAAATAAATACAAATAAAAAAGATGCAATATTACCTGCAAATCTTAATGTTAGAAATTACTCATACACAATAGTGAGTAATAATGTCTATTATAGAGAGAACTCAAGAATGCACTTGCAAGAATTACCAGACTCAACAGTTAAGAGAATAAAGAAATTAATAGATTTGAGAGATACAACAAGAAAACTTATTGAATTACAAACATACGATGCACCAGATGAAGAAATAAAATCAGTTCAAAGCAATTTGAATTTTATTTATGATAACTTTGTCGTTGAATATGGAAGAATATGCAGTAGAGCAAATAAAAAAGCATTTGAAGATGATAGCAGCTATTATTTGCTTACATCACTTGAAATAAATGATGATAAAGGTATGTTCCAAAAGAAAGCAGATATGTTTTTTAAAAGAACAATAAAACCTCATAAATCAATAGAAAATGTTTCAAGCTCGACTGATGCATTAATTGTGTCTATATCAGAAAAAGCAAAAGTTGATTTAGATTATATGAGTAGTATTTCTAAATTATCTAAAGAAGTACTAATAGAAGAATTAAGAGGTGTAATCTTCAAAATTCCGTATTCACAAGAAGAATATGTAACTGCAGATGAGTATTTAAGTGGCAATGTTAGAAAAAAACTTGATACTGCAAAATTAGCATTAGCAGAAGATAGCTCATTAGATATAAATGTGAAGTATCTTGAAGATGCGATTCCAGAAGATTTACAAGCAAGTGAAATAACTGCAAAACTTGGTGCTACTTGGATACCTACAAAATACATACAAGAATTTATGTATGAAAAACTAGGAACACCAAGATATTTAATGGATTATATAAATGTATCGTATTCAGATCTATCTTCAAACTGGAATATAAGCAATAAAACAATGGACAGGGGAAATGTAAAAGTTAATAACACATATGGAACATATAGAATGAATGCATATCGAATATTAGAAAATACTCTTAATATGAAAGATGTAAAAATATTTGATACTATTGAAGATGAAGATGGAAAAGAAAAAAGAATATTAAATAAAAAAGAAACTGCAATTGCAAGTTCAAAACAAGACTTGCTAAAAGAAGAATTTGAGGAATGGATTTGGCAAGATATAGAAAGACGAGAAAATCTTGTTAGATTATACAATGATAAATTTAATTCAATTAGACCTCGTGAATATGATGGAAGTCATATAAAATTTGATGGCATAAATCCAGAAATAAAGTTAAGAAAACATCAAGTAAATGCAATAGCTCACATTTTATATGGTGGTAATACTTTATTAGCTCACGAAGTAGGTGCTGGAAAGACATTTGAAATGGTTGCAGCTTGTATGGAAAGTAAAAGATTGAGCTTATCAAATAAAGCTTTATTTGTTGTACCAAATCACATCATTGAACAATTTGCATCAGAATTTTTACAATTATATCCATCAGCTAACATTTTAGTGGCAACCAAAAAAGATTTTTCAACAAATTATAGAAAAAGGTTTTGTAGTAAGATAGCAACTGGCGAATACGATGCTATTATTATAGGACATTCACAGTATGAAAAAATACCAATGTCACCAGAAAGACAAAGAATGCTTTTGCAGGAACAATTAGAAGAAATAATGCAAGGAATTGAAGAAGCAAAAGAGGCAAGAGCAGAGAATTTTACTATAAAAGAATTGCAAAGAACTAAAAAGCACTTAGAAGAAAAAATAAAGAAATTAAATGACCAAAGTAGAAAAGATAACACTATTTATTTTGAAGAATTAGGCGTAGACAAGATGTTTGTAGATGAAGCTCATAATTATAAAAATCTATATTTGTATACAAAAATGCGAAATGTATCTGGTATAGCTCAAACAGAAGCTCAAAAGAGTTCGGATTTATTTCTAAAATGTAGATATTTAGATGAAATAACAAATAATCGAGGAACTGTATTTGCAACAGGAACACCAGTAAGCAATAGTATGGTTGAGTTATATACCATGCAGAGGTATTTGCAGTATGATTCGTTAATGGAAAATAATTTACAACATTTTGATTCGTGGGCATCAACATTTGGAGAAACAATAAACTCGTTAGAATTATCTCCAGAGGGAACTGGTTATCGTGCTAAAACAAGTTTTGCTAAGTTTAATAATTTACCAGAGTTAATGTCTATGTTTAAAGAAATTGCAGATATACAAACTTCTGATACTTTGAATTTGCCTGTTCCAAAAGCAAATTTTAATGTTATTACAACAGAACCAAGTGAATTTCAAAAATCAATAGTTGAGGGACTTGGAGAAAGAGCTGAAAAGGTAAGAAGTGGTAGTGTTGATCCAAAAGAAGATAATATGCTTAAAATTACAAACGATGGTAGAAAACTAGCATTAGACCAAAGACTTTTAAATGATATGCTACCAGATGTAGAAAATAGTAAAATAAATACTTGTGCTGACAATATTTATAAAATGTATAAAGAATATGATTATGATAGGATGTCACAACTTGTATTCTGTGATTTATCTACCCCGAAAGAACTTTCAAAGTCTTCGGAGTTTTTTGATATTGTAGAGCAAGATAAAAATGCAGAGATTCCATTTATAGATGCATATACAGATTTAAAATGTAAGCTAATGAAAAGAGGAATACCTCGAAATGAAATAGTCTTTATACACGAGGCAGACACAGAAGAAAAGAAGAAAGAGTTATTTGCTAAAGTGAGAAATGGTGCAGTTAGAGTTTTAATTGGTTCAACACAGAAAATGGGAGCAGGTACAAATGTGCAAACAAGACTTATTGCATTGCACGATTTAGACTGTCCATGGCGACCTGCAGATTTAACACAAAGACTTGGAAGAATAGTAAGACAAGGTAATATGAATAAAGAGGTAAATATATTTAGATATGTTACCAAAAATACATTTGATGCTTACTTGTTCCAGCTTGTAGAAAAGAAGCAGAAATTTATTGCACAAATAATGACATCTAAAACACCAGTAAGAAGTGCAGAGGATGTTGATGAAATTGCTTTGTCTTATGGAGAGATAAAAGCTCTCGCAAGTGGAAATCCTATGATAATAGAAAAAACAGAACTTGATGCAGAAGTTGCAAGATTAAAACTATTAAAGCAAAGTTATTTAAATCAGAAGTATGCGTTGGAAGATAAAATCGTTAAATATTATCCATCTGAAATCGAGAGAACTAGTAAAGCGTTAGAATTACTTGCTGAAGATAAAATATTATTTGAAGAAAGCAAGAAAAAATATGGAGATAACTTCCCAAGTATAACTATTGTAGGTACAACTTATTATGAGAAAGAACAAGCTGGAAAGAACTTACTAGAAGAAGTAAAGAAAATAATGACCACAGAAGTAACATATTTAGGAAACTATAGAGGATTTGAGCTAGAAATATTCTTTGATAGATTTTCTAATGCTCATAAAATGAACATAAAGAACAAATATCATTACCAAATAGAACTTGGAAGTGATGAATATGGTAATTTAACTAGGTTAGAAAATGCCTTTGGTAATATAGATAAAGAAATAAACAAGAATACAATAGAATTGTCTAATTTAAAAGAACAACTAGAAAATGCAAAACTTGAGATTCGTTCCGATTTTAAATATGAAACTGAACTAAAAGTAAAGCAAATAAGATTAAATGAAGTAAATGCAATATTAAATATCAATGAAAAAGACAAAAATGTAGCAACTTTTGATGATAATGAAGAAATAGATGACAGAAATAGAGATGATGATTTTACAAGATAAGATTTACACATTTGTCTAATAAAATGTTCCCTGCTATTATTTAATTAAGAAATAAGAGGGGAGCTGAAAGTGTATGAAGAAATATAATGATATTATAAAAGATATATTTCAAAGCAGAATTGAAGATATTGCAGGATTAACATTTGAAGAAAAGGAAAGTTTGGATAAACAAAAAGAAATAAAGGATATTAGCGATTATATAACAGGACTTACAGAAGAACAAAAGAAACAAGCAAACGAGTATTTAGATGAAGTTATGTCAGATGTATATGATGAAGCTTGTAGCTTAAATGAAAAATATTATAGATATGGAATTTCTGATGGAGTAAATATTATATTAACATCTGTTGAAATTAGGAAAGATGTTGAAAGGAGGTTTAAAGAATGTCAAATAAATTTGTAGTAACATCACAAGTGAAAAATTACATTTATTTTGATGCTTTAAATAATCAATTCAAAGTTCCAAAACATAAGTTAAAATATTTATTTAAAAAGTCTAAAATACATAGCTTTAATGAAATTTCTAAAATTAAATTATTAGAAATGGAAGATGAAAGATATTGTGCAGAATTAGAAATAATGTTGAAACTTCAAGATAATACCAAGTATTATATTAGTCTTATAAAGAAACCTACAAGCAAAAATAGTTTTAAATATAAAAATGCCTATAAAATAGCTGAAAAGATAATATCGCATTTGTACTTTATACAAAGTGCAATGGAAATGTCGAACTCATATATGTATAACAAGAATGTATCGTTAGTGCCAAATAGACTTGTGAAAGAATAACCTCACCTCAAAAGCAGAGATAATAAAAAATCTCTGCTTTATATTTTTATAAATTTAATTATATGATATAATGTTTTCTACAAATAGTAATTTAAGGAAGTGATAAGATGACAGCATATATGAGATTAAGATAATACCGCGAGTTGTGTTGCGGTACATCCGTATTACATAACTCGCTTTCGGGCAAGAATGTAATAATGGAGGATGTCATGAATAAAATTATTAGATTTAATGACAGCG
>JAFWYG010000006.1 GCA_017522765.1 Clostridia bacterium | reverse complement strand
CCGGCTGCGACAGTCTTTTTGTGCTTGACCGGAACCAATACTCCCAACAGGATACCAATGGAGCAAAGGCAGAATTTAAGACCCGTAAGCATTTTCCAATCTCTCGATTGAATGTAGTGGTCTGCACATCTAAACAGTTGTTTCATCGTAAAAACCTCCTGTGTTTCTGAGATTATGACAGATATGAGAAGCTACAATACTATCTACAACATATTACATTTCTTTGCCTGCCCACCGATTCTTTGCAAGGAAAATTGATAGGAAAGTAATCACCCCTGAAATCAGCAGGAACATAAGGGAGATACCATCTTTAGCCACTGCATATACATCAAAGTATTTTAGAGGTGTTAAATAAAACAGAGCCGGAATACACAAATATTCTGCCACAAAATAAATACAGTAAAATACTATTAAAGCGCCAAAGCCAAAAAGCATAGCCTGTTTGTAGGATTTGCAGAGACTGGATACCCAAAAACCAATCGAGTATAATATGATTTCCGTCAGAAAAAGCCCAACAGTTGTCAACAGAGCCGCATTCTTTTGATCCAGTCCACCCAGAGGAGCGATTGCAGTATAGTAATTACATACACCGCTGACAGCTGCAAGAATAAATAAATTACATACGTTGGCGGCAGCTTTTCCTATAACAATCTGATTTCTGCCTAAAGGTTTTGTGAATAGGTATTCTGCTGTTCCTTGCGTTTTTTCTTTTGCAATGCTTGAAATGCCCAGATAAATCGCATAGGAATAAGCGAGGATTGCCACCCAAAAATAAATACAGCCATACCAACCCAATGCAGTGTTAAGATCTTCACTAACACCAAACATCACCATCAAAATTCTTGGAAAGTCGTTTAGCATTTCTACCAGAATCGGTAAGCTGTCTTTTAAGGAAAGATACTCTATGTACGCAAAGACACAAAGAAGAATGATTATTCCAAGCCATATCAACAGTATTTTCCTTGTAAGTTTCAGTTCCTTTTTTATCAATGATATCATGTTGTTCCCCCCCTATACTGCTAATTTAATGTCTTTCTTCATCAGAATCTTACGAGACAGGAAGAAAAATACAGTGAGTAGAAGCACATACCACAGAAAATAATCCCATTCATAAAAAGAGTTCTCATGAATGTGAGCTGGATGAAAAAACGAAAATGGAGAGAGGTAACTTATTATTCTGCTTCCAATCGTTCTTGAAAAAGCTGTAATACAGTATCCCATAAACACAGCCAAAGATGCTGTCAGCAAAGGAGAACGATTGTTAGGATGCCAGCATCCTAACAATACTCCCATCCCTCCAAAAATCAAAGTAACAAGTGGGAAGGAGCCAGCCAACAGAATAAATTCTAACATAGAGAAGCCAGATTCATACACAATCATTGCTATAAAAGACGCAAGGATATATGCAGCACTCGTAATGCATGTGCCGACAAGTAGACAAAGCACCTTTCCTTTATAAATTTGAATACGCCCGCAGGGTTTTGTGAACAGGTATTCTGCTGTGTTTTCGGTACATTCTTTTGTAAACAGGGATAAGGCAAAGTGCATCCCGAAAATTCCGCCTGCCAAAGCAAAAAACGCATTAAGAAATCCATACATTCCCAGAGGTTCCAAGAGCAGTGCGAGAGAGATGCCGACAGTTTCAAAGAATCCACCCTCTGCAAAGTTTTTAGGCAGAAGCTCTGGCGTTTCAATCATGCTGTAATAGACAGGTATCATAGAGAAAATACAAACGGCAAGGGAAAGACCCCAAATCAGAATATATTTTCGACTACGTTTCCACTCATAATGAAATACAGTCATAGTGTCACCTCTCATTCGTAATAATGAAGAAAGATCTCTTCTAAAGACGGTTCTTCAATCAGAATATCAACCAAAGGTAGTTTATGTAGTTTTTCCATGATGGTCATAACATTGCCATTAAACATAAAAGAAATGGAATTTTGATTCTGTTCCAGGTTGGCAATTCCTGGGATGTCGAAGAACTGCGCAGGGACAGGCTCCTCGGTGGAAAGCGAAATCTTTTTATACCCGTTTTCACGCAATTCCTTCATGGACTGTATAGCAATGAGACGACCTTCTCTCAGAATACATACACGATCACATAGCTTCTGCACTTCGCTCAACACATGAGAGGAAAACAGAATGGTTGTTCCACGGCTGTTTTCTTCTCGAAGAATTTCATAGAATGTCTGTTGGACGAGTGGATCAAGGCCGCTGGTAGGCTCATCCAGAATCAGAAGTTTTGGAGAAGGTAGTAAAGCGGACACGATGCCAACTTTCTTTTTGTTGCCTAAAGACAAATCTCCGATTTTTCTGGACAAATCCAGATTCAGTCTCTCAGCCAGTTCTTCTATTCTGTCATGGCAGTTAACACCATACAGATCTGCAGTATATTGTAACTGCTCTTTCACTTTCAAATTATTATAATAGCAATTCTCGCTGGGAAGATATCCCACGTTCTTTGCGATTTCTGCAGCATGCTGCGTACAATCAAGGCCGAAAATCGTAGCATTGCCGCTTGTGGGTTTGAGCAAGCCCATCAAAGTGCGAATTGTTGTTGTTTTACCAGCACCATTAGGACCGATAAAACCAAAGATTTCGCCCGGCAGAACGGAATATGTGAGATTTTCAATACCTCTGTGCTTTCCATAACTTTTTGTCAGTCCATCTAACATTATCACCGCTTGTTTCATAATAAATATTCCTCCTTGTAGAAATGATATTTTAACATTTTCAGAATATTCTCCATTTCGCACACGATTCTATCAAAATCTGACACACCTTCAATCTCGTCTACAATACCGTATCCAATATGCATCAATGTGCGGAACAGTAGTGGCGCATCTTCGGGATGCTTGAATTTGACCAGATCGGCATCACGGAGCATCAGATCATGCAAGTGTTTTTCACCTTCTTGCATTAAGTCCTTAATGTGCTCCGAAATTTCAATGGATGGCTCTTTTGCAACACTTATAATAAAAGCGGCGATATAGGGATTCTTTTTCAAATTATCTATCTTCATGATTATGGCTTGCTGTACACGATCAAAGAAATCTGCGTTTGCATATAACGCCTGTTCCTGATAAGCTGCTTTCATTTGTGTGCTGCTGTGTTCAACCAGATATTCATAGAGGTTTTGCTTTGTACCAAAATATTGAAAAAGGGATGCCTTAGAGATGCCCGCCATTTTTGCAATGTCGTTAATCGATGCTTTTTCGTATCCATGCTGAGAGAAGCAAGATAGTGCTGCATTTCTAATTAAGGTTTGCTTTTCGTCAGAAAGTGCTAAAAATTTTTCCATAATAACCTCCAACAAATAACCGATTCGGTTATTTTGCTATACTATATCACGAATAACCGATTCGGTCAATACAAATGTGCGTTTTTGTTCATAAAAATCGCCCGTGAGATATCTCCCACGGGCGGCAAAATAATCAGCTTTCTAAAGGCTTATATTCAGTTACAGTTTTCAAATAGGTTTCAGGATTGCCGTTCAAAATCAAGTCTGCATATCCAATCGGGTCAGTGTAAATCAGATAGTCAAGCTCTGACCGCTGATACATATTGTCAGCAACTTCATTCTCCACGGCGATGGTATCAATGGCAATCATGCTGCCATCAAAGAATTTCAGCTCCACACAAGCGGTATCCATGTTAAACTCACAAGAAATCAATCTATCCATAAGAAACCTCCATTTTACGGGATGTTAGATTATCCCAAAATATTTGAATGCTTCTCGGATTGCTTTCTCTTTTTCTGGCGGACACAGGGGCTGTCTGGAATCTTCGGATTTTGGCAGATTGTAGTTCTTGCCAACCTCAATCCCACATTTCCGCTTAATCTGTGAGATATACAGGTTAGACACCTTTAATCCGCTATGTTCCAGTACATAGTCCTTGATCTGCGTGTAGGTTGCCCCATCCTGAAATTCGGACATATCCATATCTTCCAAAGAGAACTCAACCCGAATCTTTTTCGAGTCGACCTCGCCCTTGGAAAGCAAGACAACCGTCTCATCATATGTACCATATAAATCAATGCCTTTTTCTACGTTTATTTCTTGATTATTGGTATTTTCTTTATAAACATTTGATGTACTATTTCTAATTAGTGTATATGTAACGCCAACTGATGCTAATGTAAATATTACTAAAACTATCAATACTATCTTTATTTGTTTATTCAACAAAATCCCCCCTCTATAAATCATTTATAATATATCATAAAAGAGGATAAATAGCAATTTACCCTCTTTCAGAAATCTCATTATTTACAATAGCTCCTTTTATATCAATAATCTCTTTTATTGGTATTTCAGTCTTATTTTCTAATATTAAAACATTTCTATACTCATCTATTTTTTTGACATTGCCTGTAACAGTTACATATTTTCCACCATCTTTTTTTGAATCTGGCACAAAGTACATAAATGTTATCAATGGCATTTCCTTTATATGTTCTTTTATTATTTGCAGTTTTGAATCTATAATAACCTTAATTGTTTCATCTATTTCTATTCTTTCATTAGTTAGTCTAGCAGTTTCAATCAATACCTCATCATACCCAGTTAATGCTGCAAAAGGAGCAAATTGTGCTGACCTTGCTTCCAAACTCATTCTAGGATGTTTCTTTGATGTATGATGAGGTAAATTTATAATATCTTCATAATTATCTTCTTTCATCATTCTTTATGACCTCCGATTTGTCTATTTCGTTCAATGGTTGTTCCACCCTCTTCTAAATTCATACCTTTTATTATTGCATTTTTTCCGTATTTATCCTTAATTTGCAACATTGCTTTCTGTATTTTCTTTTCTGATTTTTCTTTTTCTCTGTTCTTATCGATTTCATTTTGATTTATAAAGAAATTCATTTGTGTAAAATTTTCATCTTTTACTTCTGTTTCTTTTATTAGCTTATTTGCAGTAATATTTATTCTTCTGACGAGCAAATTCTTATTTATTATTTCTTCGTATAGTTCTGTTACTGCTTCTGTTATAACTTTCGTAGAAGATGTATAATGATCTATATTTTTCGTTCCGTGTGCGTGTTTAGGTATCTGTCTACCATATCTATCTTCTGTTATTTCTCCTTTATATGTTGAACTTATATACGAATCTTTTAAGTTTTCAATATCGTATCCTATCTCTAGCACTATTTGATTTGTAACTAATCCCTTTCTTACTAAATCAAGAGTTAATAGTTCTGTCATTTCTTTTACTATTAGTTTTGTTTTTTCATATCCATAAGGACAATGTAAAACTTGTCCAGAACTTGTACTATTAGATGTAGGTTTATATGCTTTTACACTTTCAACAGTGCAAGGTTCCCAACCCCAAGCGTGGTCTATCAATAGCTCTGCATTTACTCCAAACAATTTGTATAACGATTCTTCATCATATACGGACTTTCTAGCTACATCTCCCATAGTATGCATTCCGTGTTTTTCTAGTTTTGTGGCTATGCCTTTGCCAACTCTCCAAAAGTCCGTCAATGGTCTATGATTCCATAAAAGTTTTCTGTATGTTTTCTCATCTAACCCTGCAATTCTTACCCCTTGTGCATTTGGTTGCACCTTTTTAGCTACTATATCCATTGCTACCTTACACAGATACATATTCGTGCCTATTCCTGCTGTTGCCGTTATGCCTGTGTTCTCATAAACATCTTGAATTATTTTTGTTACAAGTTCTCTTGCAGTCAATTTATATGTTGCTAAATAATTAGTAACATCGCAAAACACTTCATCAATAGAATAGCTGAATATATCTTCTGGAGCAAAATACCTTAGATAAATATCATATATATTTTTACTATATTGCATATACAATCCCATTCTTGGTGGTGCAGCTATAAAATCTAACGCTAAAGAAGAATCCCTATCTAATTCAATTTTACTTATTGATTTACCTGCAAATGTCCTTTTTGGAGCTTTATATTTTCTTTCAGCATTTACTTCCCTTACTCTTTGTATAACTTCAAATAGTCTTGCCCTACCTGCAATTCCATAAGATTTTAATGCAGGAGTAACTGCTAAACATATCGTTTTTTCTGTTCTACTACCATCTGCAACAACAAGATTTGTTGTTAATGGATCAAGTCCTCGTTCTCTACATTCCACAGAAGCATAAAAGCTCTTTAAATCTATTGCAACATATATCTTTTGCTTATTGTCCTGCATTAAAATTCTCCTTTCTTCACTATTTTGGATTATATCATTAAAAATATTCAAAGTAAACACCAGTTCGTGTAGTAAACAAAAAATAAGCAAGACTATCATTCTTGCTCATTTTTTAAATTTATTATAATTGATTTGAATTCTTATTGTTTTCTATTTTAGTTGGGAAACAACAAAAACAGTTAAATTTTGCTTGTCCATATTTTGCAAAATCATAAAAATAAGGACAATACCTACATTTTTTAAAAATTTCGATTCCAAATTCATTATTTTTAGGACATACATACGCAGCTCTAGTAAGACCTTTTTCTCCACTTTTCTTAATATAATATTTTATTCCCTCACGCTTTAATCTTTCCATAATAAATTGTGATTCCGAATAAAAAAATTGTTTTACATTCATATTTCTTTCCATATAAATAGGTTTTGAAACAATAATTTTTTTATAATCTGGAGTTCCTGTTTCACTTATTCGTCCTAAATCATCCTCAATTATTTCTTGCGTAGACCAATCTATTCTATATATATTTTCATAATCAACTTCATCAATATCATCCCAAGTAATACATATAATAATATCGTTTTTTCTATTTGGTGGCATTGTTTGACTTAAAATTCTCAAAGGATGTTTCCATCGCATCATATTTTCTTTATTAGAATAATCATCCCAATATAATTGTTCTTCTTCCATTTGCTTTGTTAAATCAAACACCCAAACGACCTTATATCCTGCTGATATATAAAATTTATTTCTATCGTTAAATTCCTCAGCTGAAATAGGACTATGTTGAAACTCAATAACAATTCCATCTTTTAAAACATCAGCTCTATGTTTTACACCATTCTTTTCTACTACAACTTCTTGATATATTTCATCAAAATATGATTGTTTATTTATGTGCCATTCAGACATATCATAATGCCATTTATCATTACATTCATTACTTTTATGTGCAAAATGTGCTATATTAATATCTCCTTTTTTTAACATCATTTCCTTATTACAAATTGGACAATAATATTTTTCTTCCTTTGTAGCTTTTTGAGAAAAGATTCGATCTTCACTTTTGTTTAAAGCTACTAACATATATACTCTCCTTCCTCTTTTTTTCTTTGTTTCTTTTCAATATATTTAATCAACATAGTCTTTTAGATTAACATTCCAAATTTGTGTATTTTTTTTATACCATTCTTCGCTATGATATCCCGCAATACTTATTTCATCAGCAAAAATATCTAATCTTACTGTATATGAATTATCCAATTTGTTATATACAATTGCTAATCCAAAAGGAGTCTGTAATTCTGTATGACCGTTATTATGATATTCTATTCCTTTTTCATTCAACTTCCATGCATAGTGATATGATATAACATTGTTATTTTCATAAATATATGAACGTGTTTTTTGATAATATTGATTAAAAATATCCATTGGAAGATAATCTACTGCTATTTTTATAACTTCATCTAAAGAAATATTTTTGTATTCATCAGACATATCAAAATTTAATAAAATTCTGTCTATATACTCGTAATTGGTTGAAGAATTTTCTATATACACTAGATATTTTTCTTCATCATTATATGCTGTAGTTCTTTCTTTCTTTAAATCGAATACTCTAACTTTTTCTTTGTTTACATTTGAATACAAAGCTTGTGCATTCTGAAAGTTATCATAAATTCGTGGATGATTGTCTAAATTTATAATTTCCGTATCTGTATATGGATATATTTCAAATTTTTCTTTACTAGATTTATTAATAAGGAGAACTAATATAATCAACGCAATTATAAATATAGAAAAAAATTTAAAATTTCTTTTAACTTTTTCTTCATTCGATAAATGTTTTATTTTTTTATTTTCTGTCACTTTAATATTCTTTGCTTCTTCACTAAATTTATCACAATACTCAATTGTTTGAATTGGAATTAATTTAGTTTCTTCATTTATTTTTTTATATAAATCCTCTCCATTTGCTTCTGCTTTTATCACAAAATTTATATATCCATACACATAAGAAAATATATATTCATCAACCTCAATGTTCTTTGACGTTTTTCCACTTTGTATTAAAAACGATGTCTCATTTAATGTTTTTATCACAGAAATTTTATTTATATTAAATTCAAAGTGTTCATCTTTACCAATAAAAAGAATTCTTTTATTAGTAATAATTAAATCTCCATCAAATCTTTCTCTTATAATTTCACGTATTGCTTTTCCTCCAGAAGCACCAGTTCTTATAGATACTCCTTTAGCCACTCTAATGCTAGCTCCTGCCGAATTACCAGTATGACCAGTAACTTTTTCCTTATCTTTAAATATTTTTGCTGGTGCTACATATATAATAATTTCATTTACATTCGGAAAAAATGAATCATATATAATTTTTGGAAATCCAACTTTTAATTCGTGTCTGGTTATATCAACATATGGGTTTACTCTATTTACTTTTGCAATCTTTATTTTTAGGCTTTCATCTACATTATTCATTTTTATATCTCCTCTTAATCCATATATAATGGTGTTCATATATATTATACATACAATTTAGTTGGATTTCCAACTACTATTTTTTTATACTCTTTTTCTCTTAATTCTTGCGATAAATCTTCCACTTTTTTTATACCTTCAGATATATCTTTGTTATTTTCATCATACACAATAACATCTAAACTTCTCAACATACATATTTTCCCATACCCTGACATTTACAACACCTCTCTTACTGAATATTATACCATATAATTTATATTACTCCTAAAAACAAAAAATTTCTTATAATAGTTATAGTCATACCTATCATAAGAAATCTCTTATTTGATGCTTGTATCTATTTCTTTGAAACTAATACTCATAAATTCTTTAGATTCATCTTCTTGCATAATCATTTCGTATTTTTTATTAGAATTATTATCTTGCTCACATATATCTTCTGTCCATAACAATACATTCATTATCACTAAATATATAACACAAAAAATATATATTTTTTTCTTCATAACGCATCTTATCCTTTCCATATAAATTAATCTTTTATCTTTTGTATTTAGGAAAAGATTTTCATTAGTAATATACTTTTATTTTTACATTATCCAAGCTTTTTTTAACTTTTTAACAGAATAATACTTATTTATAAGCTCATCTAATTTTAAACTTTGTTCCATAACTTTCTTATGTGCTAAACCATATACACTTATTAAATAATTCAATTTTTCTTTTGCATTTTCAATTTCTTCAATAACTTCCTTTAACATTTTCTTGCCTTTCTTACATAATTTAGTTCTTGTAATATAACACTAATTCCTTGCTTCGACAATTAGCTTTATTCCTGTTTTTTCTTTCCCATCAATTATAACTTCATCAAAAGCAGGTATACATATTAAATCAATTCCTAACGGCGCTACGAACCCTCTTGCTATTGCAATTCCTTTTATTGCCTGATTTAACGCTCCAGCACCAATCGCTTTTAATTCTGCTCTTTTTTGCTCCTTAATAGTACCTGCAATAGCTCCAGCAATTGCATTTGGACTTGATTTTGATGATATTTTTAAGTTCTCCATAAAGTTTCCCTCCATTCTATATCAATATAAGTCACAAAAAAATTATTTTTTCATTTCTTGCTAACACGACTAAATTATAGCATAAAAAACATATTAAAATCAATAATATATATTATTTAATAAGGGATTGATTAAATATGATTAGTAGGAAATTTGAAAATCTTTCAAATGTAACTGGTAAAAATATTCAAAAGTATAGAAAACTCAATGGTTGGTCAAGACTTGTTTTATCTAACAAATTAATGTTGCTAGGCATTGATATAAATTATGACAGTATTTACAAAATCGAAAATGGCAAAAGAATTGTTAAAGACTTTGAACTTGCAGCTTTTTCAAAAGTTTTAGGAGTTACAGAATCAGAACTTTTGGAAGATTTTAAGAAAAAATTAAGTAAATAGTACGAAAAAAGCAGAGCAATCTGCTTTTTATTTTGACAAATTATATTCTACATCAATTGTATATTTTTTTTGATATGGTTTATAATAAAATCTAACCCTTTAGATAGGTATTTTATTACCTTTAAAATTCTTAATTTAAGCACTTTTTACTAATATACTTTATTCCATAAAGGTATTTAGAAAGGAGTGATATAAATTGTCTATATTTTCTTGTTTTCCAAAAAGAGAAAAATTGATTAAAAAGCCTTTTGAAATTGATTTATCTTTATACGAGCAACTGGAATATTTAAGTCAAGAAGTATACGATGCTTCTATTAACAAATTAGTAAACGTTTGTTTAGAAAATTTATTTATTACTAAGGAATTAAACTTATATATCAAACCTAGAAATGAAAAGACAGTCGCAAGAAGTATAATACTTAGAAAAAGTTTATATGATAACTTAATTAAGTATAGAAATAAATATAATCTTTCTTACAATAAAATACTAAATATTGCTATACGCAATGCCCTAATAGATGAAGGTTTATTATAAATAAAAAGACAAAAGTTCTCCCATATTAGAAAACTTTTGTCTTTTTTCATTCTTCAATTGTTATACGATATTTCAAAGCATTTTTAGGAATTCTAAATTCTAATGGTTTATGTAATCTCTTCATAGATAATTTATTTAATCTTTCGTGTTCTTCTGGATGTTCAATTATATAATAAAATAAAATCTTTCTTAAAACACAATCAAAAAGTTCTTCATTTTCTGTAAGTTCCTTTAATGTTACTCTTTTTTTCATTAAAATAACACTCCTTTCCAAGCATATTTAATGTCATTTCTCCACAATTACTTATATTCAGCTTACATAATATTATACCCATCTTTACATAATTTGTCAATCTTCTAGGAATATATTTTGCTATCTTTTAGGTTGCATTTTTTGTTTCTTTAATACAGCTTTTACTTTAATATAGCATTCCACATTTCATCAAACTGTCCATCCATCATTTGTTCTACTTGTTTTTTCTCTGATTTGCTCATATTATAATGTTCCATCATTTCTTCGATACTCATAGCTTGTACATTTATTATAAGTCTAGTTTTGTTTTTTGTCTTTGTTACTTTATTTCCATTTTCATCAGTTGTTGTGTATCTTACTTTGTAATTTTCTGTATAATGCTCAACCTCAACAACTTCCCAAAATATTTCACTTAATTTTTCATAATTTTGATTATTCATTTCCATTATATTAAATTTGTTTTCTCTATTAGTTGTTACAACTGTATATACTGACAAAACCTCTCTCCAAACAACATTTCTGTTATCAATTCTGACAGTATCATAATCTGTCGATGATTTAATCCTTGCTATCTCCTCATCAATTTCATTGTCCAAAAAATTTACTGCTGAATTAACAGACATGCTTTCTTCTGTTTTTGGTGTTTCATTAGAGAATAGAAATCCAAATGCAGATCCAAACATTCCTGCTATTAGTAAAATAATAACAAGTATTATTAAAACAAAACCTCCACCAGATGCAATTATCATTCCTATTCCGTTGCACTACTTTTTTAGCAACATTTACTACTGCTTTTCCTGCCTTATGAGCTAATTTTTTTACCTTTGTTGAATTTTGCTTAATATTTTGTAATTTAGACTTTTTCATAACTTCATTAGGATTATAAAATTTTAATTTATTTTTATCAGCACTCAAATTTGATGTGTTATTTATATTTTCTCGTGTTCTTATCTTAATTAAATTATTATTTGTCTTAATACCGTTATTTTTATAATTATGTTCTTTTATATTTTTAAAATTTTGTTTTTCTTTTATTAACTTTTGTTTTTGATATTTTTGTATATTAGAAGCTTTATTTAATGTATTTGTATTTTCAGTATTTGACTCTCGTGTTTTAATCGTTTTTAATCTATCTTGCTTTTCATCTACACTTTTATCAGTTAATTCTTTATTTCTACTTTTTAAAATTTCATTTTTATTTTCTCCATTACGCTCTTTTTCTAATTCGCTATTTTTTTCTTCTTTTCTTTCAGCTAGTTTCATTTTTGCTTTTGCATAAGCATTCTTTGAAACTCCCGTAATTACATACGCACTTTCTCTCGCACCTCTATCGCCAGTTCGCATTATCTTTGAACTTGCATAATTAGTGGCATTTGAATTTTCTACATTTTGTTCTTCATTATCATCTCTTTTAAGTCTATCGTATTGATTCCTCACACTTCTTTTTATTCTTGATGTAAAAGCTATTCTTCTATCCAGTTTTCTTATAAAATGACTATCCTTTTCCTTAACTTTTATTTTTTTAGGCATATAACACCTCTCTTTCTTATAAAAGTTTAGCCACTTGATAAATACCAAGTGGCTCATTAACTATTTTTCATTAGGTTTTGTCGACATTAGCTTATAAAGTTTTGTATTCTTTGGAAATTCATTTATAAAAGGTATTAAGCTACTTCCTATTTTTATTAAACCTTGTCCACTTCCTACATTTGTTATATAAGATAACTCTTGCTCAGATATATTTAACAATTTGGCAAGTTCTATTCTATCTGTACTTGCTTGATTTAACATTATTATAAATTCACTATTCGCTAACATTGTTCTTGCAGTATGGCTTTGTAGTAAATCTTCTAGGTTTTGAGTTATACCGTGTACAAAAAGCTCCATACTTTCTTACTCTTTTCCATAATGTAAATAAGAAATTAGCAGAATATTCGTGTTGGAATAACAAATATATTTCATCTATAAATATAAATGTACTTCTTCCTTTTGCTCTATTTTTTGTGATTCTGTTTAATATACTATCTAATACAACTAACATACCTATTCCTTGTAACTGTTTTCCGAGTTCAAGAATGTTATAGCATAATAATCTATTCTCTGTATCTACATTTGTATGTTTAGCAAAAGTATTCAAACTTCCATCTGTAAAAAGTTCTATTGCAAGTGCGATTTCTTTTGCCTCTTTTTCATCTTGTCTTAATAATTCCTCTCTAAAAGTCTTTAATGTTGGAACTTCGCCTTTATAGTTATTATTTATATATTTTCTATATACTCTTGAAGTACACCTATCAATAATAGATTTTTGCTTTGCACCTAAATTTTTACCACCCATAAGTTGCTCACACAAAGATAAAATAAATTCCGATTTTAGAATTACTGGGTTTTCTCCATCTCCATAGTCAGAGTTAATGTCCATTGCATTTATATGATTATTACTTACTGCAGATATATTTATAACTTCTCCACCCAAAGCTTTAACTAATGGTGCGTACTCTCCGTTCAGGATCCAAAATTAAAACATCAGCATTTGGCTCTTTTAAAATAACTGAAGTCATTTCTTGTTTTGCAGTAAAACTTTTACCACTTCCAGATACACCTAAAATAAAAGAATTACCATTTAATAATTTCTTTCTATCAGCGATTATCATATTTTTAGATATTACATTTTGTCCATAGTATATACCTTTATCATCATTTATTTCCTGTACTCTAAAAGGTGTAAATACTGCAAGACTTTCTGTTGTTAATGTTCTTAAAGCATTTATTTTTCTTAACCCTATTGGTAAAACTGTATTCAACGCATCTAATTGTTGATATTTTAATATACCAAGTTGACACAAATGTTTTCTTGATATTGCAATTAAACTTTCTGTATCATTATCTAATTCTTCTTTAGAATCAGCAGTATGCACTAATGTAATTACACTCAAAAACATTCTTTGGTCACGAACGATTAAATCATCAAGAAATTCTTTGCTTTCTTTTCTTTGTTGCTCTAAATCATAAGGAATAACGGCAGAAAAATTATTATTACTATTTTGTCTTCTTTGCCAGTTTGTAATGTTTGTTTCAATACCTAACCTGCGATTTTCTGCTTCTCTTACTGCCTCATCCATAGGTACAGATAAAGAATCTATTGTTAATATCATATTTTTATTCAAGTCTGTAAGTTCTGTTATCATACTATCTTTTATGAAAGTAGCATATTCTTTTAAAAACAATACTCTTGCATATCTATCTCCAATTTTTATATAGTCACTCTTTATTTCAATTCCATCTGGACATATATAATCCTTAAAATCGTGTCCTCTTTTTATGCTTGTTGAAATATCAAATAAAAAGTCATCACTATCTGACATTCTATAAAAATCGTGTAGTAGTCTTAATCTATCATTACAATCTTGTTCTGTACATTTAGAATTCAAATCAGCTAAATGTGTTGTAAGTTCTGTTCCTGTTCTCGCAAAATATGTTCTTGCATCTTCAATAGATTTTTTCTCTACTGTTGTTGTTATATATTTTTCTTGTATCATTCGATTAGAGTATTCAGCCTTACTTGTAAGCATATTGTTATATTCTTTTCTATAAATATCTAATTTATCATTATTAGAATTTATTTTTAATTTTTCAAAATCATTTTTATTAAGTTTTCTATTCATAATAGTGATTTTATGCAATGCTCCAGAATCAAGAGAATTTAATAGCTCTGAATATCTTAAGAACATTTCTTCTTTATCTTCCTTATTAGCTACTGCATAATTTATGTCTGTAAATTTATATGATTTTGAATATTCATTTTTACCTAAATAAAAAATACCATCTTTGTAAATTCTACTAACTGGAATACAGTCTTGAATTGAAGATGGTACTTTATAATTAGTTTTTTCTTTTTTATTTATTTTGTCTAGGAATTTCACTCTTTTTCATCCCTTTCTTTTTTATATTTTCAAATGACGGTTTTAACAAGTTATAGTAATAATTATTACCTTGAAATTTTAATTGTTTAGGCATTAGAATTTCTGACTTTATAAAAGCAACTATAAACTGTTCAGCAGTCATTCCGTTATAAGTAACAAATCCTAAAATAGCAAAAGGTAATGCTCCTAAAATACACATCCAAGACAACTCACTTATTGCAAAATATGGTTTTAGTATAAAATATAAAATTACTGCAACACCACAAGCTAATACAGAAAAAATGAACTGTCGAAACGACAGTCCAAAAAATACACTTTCTGTATAATTACGAATTTCTTTGTTAATCTTAACTTCCATAATTTCGCCTACCTTTCATATTCTTTATTTTTAGTAGTTTTCTGTTTTTCATTTTCAATTAAATTATCAATTATTTTTAATTTTTGATGTTCTTCTTTATATTCTTTTTCGTATCCAACTTTGGGTTTGCTTATAAAATTACCGTCTGAATAAACAGATATATTATGCAGTATCATTTCCCTTTGTTCATTAAGGAAATCAAGAGTTGTTATTTCTTTTTCTGGTATTCCTACATATAATTCCATAATATTAGATGTTTCATAGGTATTGTTTATTAACTCACTAGTTATTCCGTTTTCTTTACAATACTGCATATATAATTGTATACCAGTATCTTCTTTTACTTCTTCCTCATCATAACCTTTTGAAATATCTTCCCATATTGCACAATGACATCCTATATCTGCCCATCTTAATTCATAACCATCTTTAAGATATTCATACAAATCTTCCATAAATGAAAAATTCCATTCAGGAGAACTATATGTTTTTTCTGGAGAAAAAATATTTATCATATAAAATCTGTCACCCTCATAATCAGCCATAGAAACAAATATATCTTCTCCATCTTTGCTATTTTGCAATATATATGAAATTGAGTTTGGATCTAATTCTTCATTTTCTTCTGCTATCTTTCTTGCTAAATTTGATATATGTTCTTTAAAATTCTCATCATATTCTTTCTCTTTAATATAACTATATGATTCAAGGAACTCTCTTTTTGGTAATGTTTCCATATCTCTTACTTTATCTTCATCATCAAGAAACCTCATTATCTTTCCCTCTCTTTCTTTTTAACATCTTTGTAAAATTGCATTACATCCACGATATTTTTTTGATTTGTTTTTTCTTCAATATATTCTTTCGTTATGCCATTTTCTTTACAATATTTTAAATATTTTTGCATACCCTTGTTATGTTCAATATCTTCTGGGTATAACTTTTCAATTTCATCCCACACAGCTAAATGAGTTACATTTGTCATATAAACAAGTTTCATACCATCTTCTAAATCTTTGAATAAATACTCATCAAAACTGTAATCCCAATCTAAAGCATCTTTAAAATCTTTTTGATATGGTAATAATACATTTCCACCTTCGCCATCTTCTCTCATTGCAATTACTTTTGAATTTTCCACATTATCTTTGTCTACCAATACAATTTCTATATTCATATTGTACATTTCAATTTCATCAAGCATATTTTTTGATTCATTTATTAAAAACTCTTTCACTTCATTTTCATCAAATACTTTTTTCATATCTTTATTTCCCTCACTTTTCTTATTTTTATCATTACTTTTAATATACATTGAAGCAATATTTCTAAATCTTCCATATTGAAAATCATTCTTCATCTCATTTGATATATACTCAAAGATTTCTTTTATTTGATTTTCTTTTAATGGTTTAGATGTAACTTTCTCTAATTCTAATTGCTCTTTTACACCACCAATAGATAATTTTAATGGTGTATCACTTAAATATTTTAAGTCTACTAAACATCGAGCTAATACCTCTCTGTATTCTGTATCTAATTCACTTAAATCTAATTCAATATCATTTATCGTAACACTTCTATTCATTAAAACTTCTCCTTTCTCTATGTTCCAAACATTTCTTTAACAACACTATCTGCCATTCTAATTGTTCCAACTAAAACCAGCATATTAAATACAAGTTCCCCTATGTATTTCCATACCTGCGTTACTGCTGCTAAACTTTCATCAACAACAGGTGGACTAGATGCAAATACAGAAAATATTACACAAGCCAGAACAACAATAGCTCCTTCTAAACATACTGCACAAAAAGACTTCAAAAAACTCTTACCAACATTCTGTGTTGGCTCTCCTGCAAAAGTTGATAATGGAACTGGTGCTACTGCTGTGTACATATATAACTTAAAAAATCTTCCATATACACTCATTATCATAATGAATGAAAGTACAGTAACTAGAAGTCCACCAATAAGAGTTACTGCCCATAATGGTATGCTTTCTAAAAAGCCACAAGATTCTATTGCAGTAATCATTGAACTTGGAAGTGTACTTTCTGCAATTCCACCCATTCCTGCACTATTCATTATTGTCCTTATGATTCCTTGTGATATTGTAAATACTGCCATCATTAAGTCCATTCCATAAGTTACAACTGCTTTGGCTAAAGCAAATCTTATAAATAGTTTTAATACCTGTTCTGGTCTTTTTACTTCGTGGAACGAGCCACAAGTTTTTATAACACCACTTACAAAAAACAATACTAATAATGCTAAACCTATTGCTTGTAATGCTCCGATGTACATTTGTTATAATCTCCCATATAGCTCCACCCTTAAATTCTTGAGGAGAAGTTGTTAATAAAGTCCATATTTCAGATAATTTTCCATTCCAAGTATCTAGTGCATAGACTAAATTTTGAACTACCCAATTGTCTGACATATCACACCTCCTACTTTTAGGTTAGGCAGGTATTTTTGCATACCTGCCTTTGTTTACTAACCACCAATTATTAAATTCAATATTTCTTTTGCAAAAGTTATTACTATACCTCCTGCAAGTGTCAAAAAGCCATTTGCCCTTTGTGATGGGTCGTGTGATTTAAGCGACAAACCAATTTGTACTATACCAAATCCAAGTAATATCATACCTATTGCACGAATCAAACCAAAAATAAACTCTGATAAGTTATTAATTACTGCAAGTGGATCTCCACCTCCAGTTGCATAAGCTACATTTGATAGGCATAAAAAAAGACTTCCTACCGTCATTGACATTGTAAGAAGTCTTTTTAAGTTTTTATTCTTCATTTTCTTCATATTCAATTTCTCCCTCTTGATTATTTGATTTTTCAAGTTTCCTTTTCTCATTTTCTTTTTCCTCCCTTAAATAATTTTCAATTTGATAACTTGTTAAAACAAGATATCTATTTTCAATATCAACTTTTTCTTCATTATCTTTTGTTTTTCTTTCTCTCATTACTTCAATACTTGTAATAACTTTATCTGTTCTTCCGTGTTCGTAGTTTTCTCCTTTTCCATCTGTTGTTAATTGAATATTAGGATGCTTTAAAATATCATATTTAAAATCCTTTATTGCTCGTTCTCCTCTTATAAAAAGTAACGCATAACTATTATCTAGTAATCGTACCTCATCAGGTGTAAGTAATTCTCTACCCGCTTGTTGATAATTAGTTGAATAACTTCCAGAATGTCCTGTACTTTTTCCAAATGTATTAGTGTCAATTGTTTCTTTTCCTAGCAACTCGCTAACATATTTATGAGTAGACTGTTCATTTCCTCCTAAATAAAGGAAGGTATCACAGTTTCCTATGATACTCTCCCATTGCTTTTCAAATAAAGCTTTTAACTGTGCTAAATTTTGCAATATGATAGAAACACTTACATTTCTTGAACGCATTACTGATAAAATCTTATCAAAGTCATCTGGTAAACTTACATTTGCAAATTCGTCCATACAAAAATGAACGTGTACAGGTAAACTTCCTTTGTATTTATGGTCTGCAGTATAAAATAATTGTTGAAATAATTGCGTATATAATATGCTCACAAGGAAATTAAATGATGTATCATTATCTGGTATAAGTGCAAATAATGCAACTTTCTTTTCTCCTATACTATCAAGTTCCATCTCATCTATTCTTGTCATCTTTGCAAGTTCGATAAGATTAAACTTTTCAAGTCTTGAAGATAATGTTATCTGAATTGATTTCAATGTTTTAGCAGAACCACTACGATAATCCCTATAATACTTTAAAGCAATATGATTATTGTCTTTAAGTTCAAGTCTTTTAAATAATTTATCTAATGGACTTTGATAATCATCATTATCTTCCTTAACTTCTCCTGCTCTTAACATTTCTAAAACCATCTCAAAATTTTGTTCATCTTCTGGTGCTTCATACTTAAGATATAGTATAAGTGCCATTAAAAGCATACTTGCTGCAGTATCCCAAAATGGATCACTACTCTGTGTTCCTTTTGGAGTTGTTGATTTAAAAAGATTTGTAACTAATTTTTGCACATCATTATCATTCTTAAGATACACAAAAGGATTATAGCAATGACTTTTTTCCATATTTATTAAATCAAGAACTTTTATTTCATAACCTTTCTCTAATAATAAATTCCCAGTATCTCTCAAAATCTCTCCGTTTTGGGTCTAGGACAATAAAAGAAGTGTTCGATTGCATTATATTCGGTTTACAATAGAATCTAGTTTTACCTGCTCCACTTCCACCACACACTAAAACATTCAAATTTCTTCTATGCTTTTTACCATTAAGACCTAACATTACATTTTGAGTTAATATTTTATTTTCTGATATTGGCATTTGCATATATTTAGCATTTACTTGTTTTGAATTTCCCCACTTTCCACTTCCATATTCCTCATTTCTTCTGTAATTTTTTCTTGTTGATAAATACACTCCAATAGATATGCCATATATAAGTAAAAAAATAAGAATAGTTCTAATACTATCCTCACACCAAATTATTTTAAACGGATTTTCCATTGCTATTGCAAAATTTGTTATTATACTAGGTAATCCACCACTTACATATGGAGCTACTAATAAAGCTAACCATATTACAAATATTGAAGAAATCAAGTAAACTATGTATTCAGTATTTGAATTATTATTGTTCATCAAATCCTCCTATCTTACTTGTTCCTTTGATTTTGTATTCCTTTCTTTATCTAATGAGCCATACATTCTATCAGTAACTTTAATATATGTATCTTTTATTGTTTCTAACTCTGCTTTAATTTGTTTTGTATCTCCAGATAAATAATTAGGCAATTCTGCAAACTTATCTTTAGGAAAATCAATATTAAACTTTTTACAGAACATATACGAAACACAGGTGGATTTAAACTTTCTATTTTCTTTTTCTGATTCAGATATTCCTATTTCATTAACTTTAAACTCAACTTTTGCAAGTTCCATCACTAAATCTTGAATTTTACTATCTGCACTTTGCCCTCTACATATTTGCATTGTTTGTCTTTCAAAATCATATTTAGCTAACATATTATTTTCTAATCTATCTACAACTTCAACATTTACATTTGAGCCATTTAATAGTGTTTTTATAATAGTAGCCTTATCTGGTGGAGATTTTACTTGTAATGCAGGAGCATTGGTATTAGATACATCATAAAGATTCCTAGCATTATAAAATTGTGCTATACTCCCATCTGCTTTTTGTCCTTGTTCTCTTTTTATTATTATTACTTTGTCTTTTGAATCTTTTATTTCAAATCCATCCTCATTCCATTTCGAATATTCTCTTAAATATGTAGCTTCTGGTTTTTGGTTAAGAATTAAAAGAGCATTACTTGCAGAATACATTTCAAACTTTGTTTGAATATCCAGATATGCAATTAAATCTTTCATACTCTTACCTACTTTTTCAGCCATTTCATCACTTTTAGCATTTGCCCATTCCTTATCTTTTTTGGATGATTCTTGCCAATTATTCTTACTATATGTATTCTTTTCTTTTCTGTAATTTCCGTCAAAACTGTTTCGATTTTTAAAAGTATTATCTTGATTTATCATTCTTCTTACCACCTCTTTTTTTACTTTTATCTTTCTTTTTGGTTTTCTTATCTTTTGTTTTTTCTTTTGTCATTTCATTGGCTTTTTGCTTCATTTCATTCGTAAGTTCTTTTAATTGCTCTCTAACAGATTTCTTAACTTCCTTTTTTGCCATTTCTTCTTTTTTGTTCTCTGAAAAATGCTCTGACTGAACTTCTACCTTGTGTAAAAAAATGTTTGAGACACCATCTTTAACCTCTTCTTCATTAACTTGTACTTTTCCCATAATGTCTGCCATTTTTTCTTCATCTATACTTGGAACATCTCCCATTATATCTGCTATTTTAGCATCATCTACTTTTTCAACTTGTTCGTTATTATCATCAACTATAATTTCTTCTTTACCATTTTCTTTAATTGATTTTGTACGAAGTGCAGCTGTATCTGTTATCTCTAAATCAAATCTTTCTACGATTCTATTTACTCTTGGTGCATCATCGCCTCTAACCATAATATCTACTATGGCATTTTCAGATTTATCCGCTTTATCTATTAAAGTACAATAGTAAATTCCATAATTTTTTGCCTCTTCAACAAACTTATCTAAATCCTTTTTTTGTACAGTAAATATACGAATGTCCTTGCAATTTTTTAACATATTAGACAGATTCGTTTTGCCTACACTCTTTTGCTTATTATCTTTTGAAATTGCATACATCATTGCAATAGTTTCTTTTAATAAACTTCCTGCAATTCTAATAACAAACTCTGTTTCTTCTATTACAATTCTAAATGTTTGCTCTGCTGCATCGCCTGCCGTGTTCAATTTGCACACTCTCCTTTCCTTGTTCTTTTTCTTCATCTTTCGGTTTTAATTCTTCCTTAATCTTTGGTATTCTTTCTTCAATTCTTTTACATATTTCCACCTCTTTCTTTAATAGATTAGTTTTGTATTGTATTTCACCTTTTGTTAATGTTGTACTTCCATTTCTTATAACTTTCATATACTCTAAATCTAAGTTTTCCAACTCTAATAAAAGAGCTTGTTTATATAAAAAAAGTTCCTCACTAGTATGGATTTTTTTACTAGAAAGAAACCTTGCATCTTCGGAATATTGTTCCATTTGTTTTATAGCTTGTTGTTGTTCTGGTGTTAATGTTTTATTATCATCATTATTTCTATATTGATTTAATTTATATCTATAATATAGATATAATCTATATAAACTTGTTCGATATTTTTTATCAACTTTCGTACGAATTGACTTCTTTTTTTTCGTATATAATCTTCTGCCACTATACACATCGTGAAAAGGAACTCTTGTGTCATTTTCCTCAAAAATTCTTTTTTCAATTCTTTCAATTGTATATTCCTTTCCAAATGCTCTTTCGATTCTAATATTCCTTTTATAATTGTTAGCACAAACACTTAATTTATTTGCACGATAGGTTAATGTGTATCCCATTTTGCTTAAAATGTTTTCAAAATCATCATAGGTGTACGCTTGTCTAATTGCTTTATCTATATCTGCTTTTGTTGTTTTATAGTACGGTGTGTTTTGATATTTCTTTTGAAAATTTGTATAAGAAATATTAGTCTTGTTTGTAATTTTTTCTTTCAATACACTTAACTTATATTCTCGGCACAATTCATCTGAAACTTCTCTTATACGAGCATAAGTTGTATGTGTATCATAATATTTCATCCCATCAATTCTTGATACTGAATTAATTATAAAATGATTATGATAGCACTTGGTATTTAAGTGCGTACTCACAACAACTTCAAATCTTTCTCCGAAGATTTCTTCTGCAAGTCGGACTCCAATTTCGTGAGCTATTTCTGGAGATACTTCATTTTCTTTAAAAGATTGTACTAAATGAAATGCAACTATTCCTCCAAGCTTTCCATATTGTTCTTTAGTTATTTTCATTTCTTCTTTTGCAGTTTCTTTAAAACAATTTAAGGCAGTTATATAATGTTGTTGTTCTGTTTTTTCTGGGTTTGTTGCATAATTAAAAGAAACATCAAAATCATTATAAATATTTGGTGTTTCTTCTTCATAATATTTATCATATTCACTTTCGTAATCTTCCTTAAATTCTTCTGTATCATTTTCTATCTCATAATTAAGATTTAGAGTTTTTTCCTCATTTGTTGTATAATCAATCGCATCTTCAACTCTACATTTAATTGCCCATATTTTTGTTATTGCCATCTCTTTTTTCTCCTAATAAATATTTTATTTTCATATCTAGGACTAAATCTCTTATCATTCGCATTTGTTTGTCATAATCTTTCTCATTTATTACTCCAAGACTGTGTGCTTTTGTTGTTATCTGATTTAAATTATTATTCAAATATCTTAACTGTTTTAACACCTTATAAAAATCTTCTGGTGGCTTTTCTTTTGGCTTATAACCTAATGATGTTTCTCTGATATAAGTTGACCTCTTCCTACAAGTTTTAAAAGCCATTTTGTCTATTAAATCAAGTTCAGTATCACTAAACTTTACACTTATAATATTTATCCTTTTACTCATACATTTTCACTTCCTTTTTCTGGGGATTGGGGCATTGCCCCATATTTTTGAATTTGTAGTATTACAAATTCAGTGCTTGCTATGTGAGAAAATTCGAGTCCCTGCTTATTTTGTAAACCTCGACCTTTTTAAATTTCATTTAATTTTTTTAGAATTTCATCTCGCATAGCTACGAGATTTTTTATTTTTTTCTTCCATCTGATGAACTAAATAATCGTTAACATCTTTGCCATAGCTTGACGGTCTATCTAAAACTTCATAGTCTTTTTTTAGTAAAAATTCTAATGCTTTTGTTGCATTTCTTCCTGCGATGTCATTGTCTAAATGAAGTATAATTGTACGAATATTTTTGTTAATTTCTAAATACTTTTTTAATACTACTGGCACTTTACTTTCTTCAATTTCATTAGCAGTTTGATAGACACCAGATAGAGAAATAAAGTTGAAATTTTTAAAATTCATACCTCTATTTTTTATCAATGTAGCAAACGATAATAAGTCGATTGCAGATTCAAATATATGTACTGTAGTTGACTTTTCTTTACTTAACAATCTAAAAGAATATTCTTTACTGCTACCTTTTAAATCGTACATAACTCTGCTTGGATTTGTAGCTCTTGCACATCCAAATTTCACTTTGTTATTTTCATCGTAGCCAAGGAAAATAGTATTGTGATGTTCGGCATCTTCATATATTAAATTGTTATTTAAGCAGTAATTTATTATCTCTTTATCTATGTATCTGGAGTTTAAATATGCAAATACTCTTTTACTTTCATTGTTCTTCGGTGGAAGAATAATTTGCTTTTCCTGTGGAGTTTTTTCATAAGGTTTTACATCTGATTTGGGTATAACAGTCTTATAGTTGCTTGTATCAATATTCAATTCATACATTAGCTTTAAAATTGCTTGTTTAAATTCGCAATTATCTCTTTCGCATACAAAATCTATAACATTTCTTCCTCCAACACCGATGTGAAAACCAGTTCCACATCCCATTACTAATCTTCAAACTATCGTGAGTTTTAGTGCAATATCTATCATTTCCCTCATAAACAAGTTCACTTGGATTTGTCAATTTAAAATATGTGTATAGATCCATTTTCTTTAGTTCATCCACTAAATCTTTAGGCACATAATTGCTACTGGTCATCGGCAATCCCTTGCTTTATTTTGAGTTTTAACAGATTTATTTTCTTGCTCGACATCTTTATCATCTTTGTTATAAAATTCGTCAGAAAGTTGTTCTATTTTGATTTCAATAGCATATTCAAATGTTTCATACAAATTACCATCAATATTTAACCATTCATCATAAAAATCATCTAAAACATTTTCTGTTTTAAGCAGAGCTTTTATAGCCTTTGGCTCAATATCTATAGTATTTATACAATCTATAATTTCCTGTCTTGAACTAATTTCATAAGCTTTCTCTATTGCATAGTCTACGCCTTTCTCTCTTACTTTTTCCTTATACTCATCTTGTTCTTTCTCTAGTTTTAATAACAATTCTTCTTTTAAACTATTTTCTGTATACATACTCTTTTCCTCCTTATTTTCTTATTTTTAGGTAATAAAAAAAAAGCTAGAATTAATCCAACTCTTTAATTATTTCCTTTCAATTTAATTGTATAATAACACGAATAATCACAATATTTTATTCATTATAGGGTAATATATTTTTTTCTATATAACTCTTATATGTATCTTCAGAATTGTGATATTTTTTCTCTTGCGAATAATATTCATCATTACTATCAAAATATTTTTCTAATATTTGATTTTGAATTTTTGTTATCTTTTTTTGTTCCCTAATTTCTTTACAATTCTCCAATTCTAATTCTTGTAGTTCTAATTGTAATCCAGCTACTTCGTTTTTATATTTTCTTATTTCTAATCTTTTCTTTTTATAGTTTAATTCAATTTCGTTTAGTTCTTCATTTACCTTTGCAATTTTTGAATTTAACTCACTAATTTTCTTTGTTATATCTTTTTCATTCAAAATAATCACTTCCTTTTTTATAACAAAAAAGAAGCTGATTTCTCAACTTCTTTTCTTATTTTTTTTATTATCTCTACAACTTGTAATTTGTTGCCCTCTTTATAATTTTGATATCCAATTATTTTATCATCAAATGTTAGAAATGTTTTATCTTTGATATTTTTCTTTTTGTCTTATAACATAATTACTAATATTTTTATCATAATCTGGATATAAATAAT
>JAFWYG010000005.1 GCA_017522765.1 Clostridia bacterium | reverse complement strand
AAAATACAATACAAAACATTTCTGGTGAAGATGTATCCGAGGACACACCCGTTCCCATCCCGAACACGGAAGTTAAGCTCGAGGTAGCCGAAGATAGTAAGGGGACGCCCCTTGTGAAAATAGGAGTTTGCCAGATTTTTTTATGCCAATTTTTAAGTAACCGGAGGGTTACTTTTTTTGTATCTATTTTAAGGCAGCCCGGGAGGCTGTTTTTTTATATCTCTAAAGATAGATTTTATAGAAAGAACACATACTGTTTCAGAGTATAAAAATAGCGCCTACTTTTTGTAGACGCTTAATTGTTATTTATTTTTTGTCTGTGCTTCCAAATCCGCCTGTACGAACACCTTCAGCAATATCATTATCTACTTTTAAAAAGTTTTGGAAGTAAGCTTGTCCAATTGTGTCATGTTTTTTGATTGTTATATCTACTGGAAAGAAATTATAGTAAGCATACATTAGATGTCCATCATTATCTGGATTACCATAGTAGTCACTTTCTATTATTCCCAAGCTGTTTGCTAAAATTAACCCTTTTTTTCCTGGGTTTGAGCTTCTATTAGCAAGCATCAAAACTTCATCTTCTCCAAAGTATGATTTTAAACCGGTTTTAACTAATGTTGGTTTTATTTCTAAATATTCTTTATCGCCTTTTATAAATTTTGAAAAGTTTCCAAAAATGTTTTTCCAAATTGATGGTATTACAGTATCTTCTGCTGCTTCTATATCATATCCTACTGAATTTTTTGTCTTTCTTACAGGTAGGTTAATATCTTTATCTACGTAATCTTTACAAATTTCAAATCCTCTTTTTTTCATCTTAAAACTCCTCTCCCGTGTTTCTTAGTTGATTATATTTTAAATCTTTTTTTTAGTCAATTGATGCAATTTATTATTTTGTATGTTAAAATTTTTTTATGGAGGTTTTTCATGAAGAAAAGACTTTTTATAATTATTTTTTTAGTTGTTTTTATTGCTATATTTTTAATGTTTTTTCAAAATGATACTGAAAAAATATTGTTTAAAAACGAGGTTGTGGAATCGTCTGAAAAAGATTTTCAAGTCTATTTAAATGACGACTGTATTTATTTTTATGACGAAAAAGGAAATGCAGTAATATATAATTTTAGTGGCGATAAAATATCTGAAGCATTTATGCTTATTACAGTATCTTCGGTTGAAGAAGCTGAAAGTGTCAAAAATTTTTATTTAGAATCGATAAGCAGTGGAGATGTTAAAGAAATTATTGCTGAAGAAAATTTAGTTACAATTGTTTATAATGATGCATATGTAAAAGCACTTGAAGGGTATACAAAACAAGATATAGAGGCAATGTTACAAAGTGGTGATTAATTAAGGAGGCGTTAATATGAATAATAAAAGAATGTTAATTGTTGCAGGGATTTTGATTGCTATAATTATTGTCTGTGCACTTATTTTAGCTAATGTTTATGTGGAAGAAAGCAGAAAAATTCCTGAAGAACAAAGAGCGAAAATTGAAGTTAGTGGGTGGCCAATGGAAGAAGTACCTGTATTAATTAGAGAAAATATGGAGATGATTAAATTTGGTGATGAGTTGGCTATAGAACGAATAGATTCAGGTGTTAAATTTACGGATTTTAAGAGTTACTTGCATGAACTTGCAGATGCTGGATTTGAAGCTGATTCTTTCTATGGTTGCAAACATCCTGATATGATTAGCTCTAATTTTAATGATGAAACAGCGACTGAATTTACTTGGATTGCTGAATCAAAGGATTATAAAGTTATAGCAATATGGAAAAAAGAAGGTACTGATAAAAGAATAAACAACGTATATATAGAATTATATGATGCTGTAGGTCCAGAGTACTTTGAAGGAAGAGATTGGACATACGCAACACCAGAACACGAGCAACGTGTAGAAGGAAATTAATTCTTAGAAAGGAAATATTATGTTTAAAATAGGATGTCATTTATCGGCTTCAAAAGGTTATATGCATATGGCTAAAGAGATTTTGAGTATTGGTGGAAATACATTTCAATTCTTTACTAGAAATCCTAGAGGTGGTACAGCAAAAGAACTTGATTTAGATGATATAAATAAATTTAATGAATTCAGCAAAGATAACGGAATTGAAGTTATTTTAGCACACGCACCATATACTATAAATGTTTGCTCAGATAAAGAAGAGACAAGACGTTTTGGAATTGATACAATGAAAGATGATTTAATGCGTTTGGATTATATAAATAAAAGCTACTATAATTTTCATCCAGGAAGTCATGTTGGACAAGGTGTAGAGGTGGGTATTAATTATATTATTGATGCTCTAAATGAAATTTTAAGAGATGATCAAAATACAATTGTCTTGCTTGAAACTATGGCTGGTAAAGGTAGTGAAATAGGCAGAAGCTTTGAAGAAATAAAACAAATAATAGATGGTGTAAAACTAAATTCAAAACTTGGTGTTTGTTTAGATACATGTCATGTATATGATGCAGGATATGATATTCTACAAAACCTAGATAGTGTATTAGATGAGTTTGATAGAGTTGTTGGATTAGAGAGACTAAAAGCAATTCATATTAATGATACAAAAAATCCTTTTGAAAGTCACAAAGACAGACACGAAAAAATTGGCGAAGGCTATCTTGGAAATTCTGCTTTTGAAAAGATTATAAATAATGAAAGATTAAAAGATTTACCTTTTTATCTTGAAACACCAAATGAGTTAGATGGATATGAAAAAGAAATTGCATATTTAAAATCTATTAGAAAATAAAAGAAATGAGAGTGTAGTATGGTTCATATAGGAAATAGATGGGATGAAATTTTAAAGAGTGAGTTTGAAAGTGAATATTATAAAAACATCAGGACTTTTTTAAAACAAGAATATTCTAATCATATAATTTATCCAGATATGAATGATATTTTTAATAGTTTAAAATATGCTGACTATGACAAAATAAAAGTTGTAATAATAGGGCAAGACCCATATCATGAAGAAGGTCAAGCACATGGGTTATCTTTTTCGGTAAAACCAGGAATTGCAATACCTCCTTCTTTGCAAAATATATACAAGGAATTACAAAGTGATTTAGGATGTTACATCCCAAACAATGGCTATTTAGAAAAGTGGGCAAAACAAGGTGTCCTTCTTTTAAATAATGTTTTAACGGTAAGAGCACATCAGGCAAATTCGCATAAAACATGTGGTTGGGAGACTTTCACTGATAGTATAATAAAAGCTCTTAATGAAAGAGAAAAGCCGGTTATATTTTTAATCTGGGGTTCTTGTGCAAAACAAAAAGAAACATACATAACAAATAAAAATCATTATATTTTAAAGGCTCCACATCCAAGTCCTTTGTCTGCATATAGAGGTTTCTTTGGGTGTAAACATTTTTCAAAAGCAAATGAAATATTAATTGCGAATAATGAAGAACCAATCGATTGGCAAATTAATAATTTATAAAGGAGAGAAAACAAATGAAAAAAAGCTTAAAAATAACTTTAGGTATAATAATTGCAATATTAGTTCTAATTCCTGTTATAGTTTATATTTGTAATAAAGTTGAGGAAAAAGATATAAACGAAATAGAGACACCAAGCTCTTTTGAATATGTTCCATTAGAAGATTTACTTGTAGAGTATTCAATAGAAGAAGCGATAGATGATAAGGTTTTTATAGTGACTAAAGACGCTAAATTATATAATCATGTTAATTTAGAAGGTTTCTTAAAAGGTGTTAGAAGCGAAGAAAAATCTAATATTAGGGTTTTACAGGAAGAAAGTTCGGGTATCATACAAATAATAGATATCGAATATGATGGAGTATTGATAAAAGTTTCTTATAAAGATGGTGCTTCACAAATAATTACGACAAATGAATATAACGTTGATGATGGCTATGAAATTACAACAAGTACAGTTATATTGAATGATGGCTCTGAATGGAATGGATGTTATGTAGCAAATGAAGCAATAAACGAAGAAATAGTTCTATTTGGATATGTAGATGTTGACGCGGGAAAAATAGAATCTTCTGGCGAAATTGCTACATCTGGAGAATCTTTATTAAGTGAAGTTTCGATGTCAGGAGAAAGTTTATCGGGAGAAGCTCAATAGTAAAAAGAAAGAATATTCTTGATTTTTAGCTGAAAAGAGAGTATAATACGACTTGTATCGAATTGATATAAGGACAAAGTAAATTGTTGAAATTCCTTTAGAGATGGCTTGTCACCGGCTGAAAGCAAGCTTAGGATATACACAGTTGAAAAACTACCCTATAAAATATATCACGTGTGATTACGTTACAAATCTAATTAAGTTAAATTTAGGATGGAACCGTGCATAGCACTCCTAAGCGAGGAGTGTGCAAGGTCCATCTTTTTTTGTACACTTCTACAAAATGTTCTAATCGATACGAGGACATTAAAATAAAAGGAGGAAACAAAAATGATTAAGGTAACATTGAAAGATAACTCGGTTATCGAAGTTGAAGAAGGAAGCAGCGTATTAGATGTTGCAAAAAAAATTAGTGAGGGACTTGCAAGAAACGCAACTTGTGCAAGCGTAAACGGAGAAACAAAAGATTTAAGATATGTTTTAACAGAAGATTGCGAATTAAATATTTATACTTTTGATAATGATTTGGAAGGTAAAAAAGCTTATTGGCATACAACATCTCATATAATGGCGCAAGCTGTTAAGAGATTATTCCCAAATGCAAAGTTAGCAATTGGACCTTCAATAGATAATGGATTCTATTATGATTATGATGTTGAGAAACCATTCTCTCCAGAAGATTTAGAAAACATTGAAAAAGAAATGCAAAACATTATTAAAGAAAATGCAGAGCTTGAAAGATTCTTATTACCAAGAGATGAAGCTGTTGCGCTTATGGAAAAACAAGGTGAACCATATAAAGTAGAACTAATTAATGACTTACCTGAAGGCGAAGAAATATCTTTCTACAAACAAGGTGATTTCACAGATTTATGTGCTGGACCACATCTTTTATCTACAGGAATAGTTAAAGCTTATAAATTATTATCTTCATCAGGCGCATATTGGAGAGGAAATGAAAACAATAAAATGCTTCAAAGAATTTATGGTATTTCATTCCCTAAAAAATCTCAACTTGATGAATATATAAATATGATTGAAGAAGCTAAGAAGAGAGATCACAGAAAACTTGGTAAAGAACTAGATTTGTTCTTCTTTGATGAAACAGCTCCTGGTATGGCTTACTGGTTACCAAAAGGATTTACAATGTTAAATACATTGATAGAGTTCTGGAGAGGTATTCATAAAAAAGAAGGATATCAAGAATTCTCTGGTCCACAATTAAATAGTAGTGAACTTTGGAAAACATCTGGTCACTGGGATCACTATAAAGAAGACATGTTTGTTTTGACAGATGCTGATGGAAAAGAACAAGCATTAAAACCAATGAATTGTCCAAACTCTATTAGAATTTATCAAAGTAAATTAAGAAGTTATAAAGATCTACCACTTCGTTTTAACGATGTAGATGTTATTCATAGAAATGAAAAATCAGGACAATTAAATGGTCTATTTAGAGTAAGAATGTTTAGACAAGATGACTCTCATAACTACGTAACAGAAAGTCAAATTGGAAGTGAAATTAAAAACATTGTAGAAATCGCTAAAAATTTATATTCAGTTTTCGGGTTAGAATATATCTTAACTTTATCTACAAGACCAGAAGACTTTATGGGTGAAATTGAAACTTGGGATAAAGCAGAAGCTGATCTAAAGAAAGTTTTAAATGAACTTTGCGGCGAAAATAATTATAGAATCAATGAAGGCGACGGTGCTTTCTATGGTCCTAAGATAGATATCAAGATGAAAGATTGCTTAGGAAGAGAGTGGCAAATGGGTACAGTTCAATTAGACTTCCAATTACCACAAAGATTTAACCTTTCATATATTGATGAAGATGGCGAAAAGAAAACTCCAATTATGATTCACAGAGCTATTTTTGGATCTTTCGAAAGATTCATTGGAATTATTACAGAACACTTTGCTGGTGCATTTCCAACATGGCTTGCTCCAGTACAAGTTAAGATATTACCTATTTCTACAGAGAAACATTATGATTATGCCAAAGGTTTAGCGGATAAATTAGATGAATTAGGATTCAGAGTTGAGCTTGATGATAGAAACGAAAAAATTGGATACAAAATAAGAGAAGCACAAGTTCAAAAAGTTCCTTACATGCTAGTTGTTGGAGATAAAGAAATGGCAGAGAATGCTGTTGGTGTAAGAAACAGAAAAGAAGGCGATTTAGGAGCTATGAATGTTGATGAATTTATTGCTAAACTAAAAGCTGAAATAGATTCAAAAGCATTATAATTGAAACAAAAAGATATCAAAATCTTTTGAAATTTAACAAATAAGGAAATAACACTTGTCGAAAGATAAGTGTTATTTTTATTGTATAAATTGACATTGAGGAATTTGCATGATATAACGATTCATACACACTTGTAGACATATTTGGAACGAATGAAGTTACATTAACTTTAGGAGGATTGGAAATGTTAGAAAAATGGTTCGACGGCGCATCATATTTGGTGAGTGACGACTTGATATCGTATCACTCTTTTTTCACAACAATTTTTGCCGAGTTGGCATTTATCTGGGCCTTTGGTATTGAAGGGGCCATGACCTATACGTGGTTGCTCGTAGGAGCGCTTGCTAATGTACTGATCATTGCTGCTTTAAAAGGAAGTATTATCTGCAATCGGGATGTTGGTTCAATTATTTTGAGCGCAATATATGTTGCGATTTTTATGGGGCTGATTATATGCGCTTGCATCATGGATGTACTTACGGGTATTCTCTTGTTTGCAATTCCTTTCGCATGGACTGGATTCACGGTGTGGATTCGCGGATTTCAGGATTCTGTATTTGCAATGGGGTTTGCCAAGTGGGTATATAAAGTTGCCAACTTTATTCACAAGCCAGTAGTTATGCTCATCTCGCAATTTGTGGTTCTTTTAGCACCAGTGATTGCTTTGGCATGGTTTGGCGCGTGCACGGATATGGCATTATGGCTAAAAATCCTTTTGCCTATATTAGCAGCCATGCTTGGACCTGTCTGGGCATATATTGAAGATTCTTGGGCGACACAGAGTATATTTGAATTGGCATACGAACTTAATTAAGAACATATCTGAGGGCGGGGAGAATTCCCCGCTTTTTTCAATGAAAATACATTAGATAGGATGCTTAAAAGATCAGGAAAGTTGACATAAAATGTTAAAGGTGGTAAAATTATTATAACTGTTGGTCTATAAAAAGAGAGAAAGAGGTGTTAGCATCATGATTGACAGACAAGGACGACTGAACCTTACACAGAAATTGTGTAAACTCTGCAACTACACTGGACTAATGAAAGTGTGGCTTGTTCGTGAGAACGACAAAACTTTCCGGATAGTTCCGGAAGACAATTTGTGCACAGATATGAAGTTTGTTGCTTCAGCGATAATCGATGAAAAGAATCGCTTAATTGTGCCCAAAGCAGTACGCTCGCATTATACTGAAGAAACGCTTGTGTACGGAGACGCTGAGGAAGGATTTATCTATATCCGCTTCTTTGACCGTGCTCAAGAGGTTAAAACAATTGACCAAAGCGGGCGATTGGCTTTGACAAAAGACCTTTGCGAACTTTGTGGTTATGACAATGGAATGCAGGTGTGGTTTGCGGTGGAAAATGAAACAACGTACAGAATCATCAGGGCAGGAGAGCGGTTTGAAGGTTACAAAATTGTAGCTCCCGCCAAAATTGATGAAAAAGGGCGTGTTTTTGTTCCTAAAGCAATCCGAGAACATTACACATCTGAAGCTATGGTGTATGCTACTCTGGACAAAAGACATATATTTGTTAGTTTTTTTGACCGTGCAAATACTACGGCTGGAACGACTAAAGCAGAGAGCTAATCTTAAAACTTCGAATTGTACAACCCAAAACTGCAAATGACTAAAGCAAAAAACACTCCTCAACCGGCCGGTTGAGGAGTTGTTTTTTGTCTAAAATACTTAGGGAATAAGGCTTTTGAAAGAAAATTGAAAGAAAAAGAAAAAAATATAAAAAATACTTGCATATTATATATATTGTTGTTATAATACTAGTCGACGCGATTTATGCGATGATGTGAAATGTGGCTACCGCTTACGGGTAGGGAACTTTCACGGAGTATGTTCGATTTAAAATCGAGCGACAGGGTATTAGTTTGCACTTTCCCCAGGGCTTGACCTGGGTTTTAATATGGGAGTTTTTGAAACACCCGGGTGCGTGGATGGCTTGTCGGCGCTAAAAATTCAAGGAGGTAAAAAAACAATGCCAAAAACAACAAAATCAGAAGAAGTAGTAGAAAAAGTAGCAAAAAAAGCTACAAAAACTAAAAAAGAAACTACTACTAGTGTAGGAAAGGAAAGAATAAGAATTAGACTTAAAGCTTTCGATCATGCTATTTTAGATCAGTCTGCTCAAAAAATAGTAGAAACAGCTAAAAGAACAGGAGCTAGCGTATCTGGTCCTATTCCACTACCTACTAAAAAAGAAGTTATTACAATATTGAGATCTCCTCACAAATACAAAGACTCAAGAGAACAATTTGAGATGAGAACTCATAAGAGAGTAATCGACATTCTTTACCCTACAGCAAAAACAGCTGAAGCTTTAATGAAAATTGAATTACCAGCTGGTGTTGAAGCAGAAATGAAAATTGATGAATAATTCGTCAATAATTTATATCACTTCATTAATATAGGAAGAGAATTAAATTACTTAATCGGATAAGGATACGAAAGTACCGATGGCAGCGAGTGTGAGTCCTTAATCAACTCGAAAGAATAATACGGTCAAGTTCACCTATAGATGTGAACCAATAACCAAGGAGGTAAATTTTAAAATGAAAAAAGGTATTTACGGTAAAAAATTAGGAATGACTCAAATATTTGATCAAGACGGATTAGTTATTCCAGTAACAGTTGTAGAAGTTGAACCTTGCTTAGTAGTAAGAAAGAAAACTGTTGAAACAGATGGTTACAATGCATTAGTTGTTGCAACTGGAAAAGTTAAAGAAAAACATATGAATAAACCTATGAAAGGACAATTTGATAAAATCAAACTTTCATATAGAAAATATATCAAAGAATTAAGACTTGATGATGTTTCTGCTTACAACGTTGGAGACGAAATCAAAGCTGACATTTTTGCAGCTGGCGAAATCGTAGACGTACAAGGCGTATCAAAAGGTAAAGGATTCCAAGGTGTTATTAAGAGACATGGACAACACATTGGACCAAAAGGACATGGTTCTATGTACCACAGAAGACCAGGTTCTATGGGACCTACATCATCTCCAGGTAGAGTATTCCCTGGTAAGAAATTACCTGGACAAACAGGTAAAGACACAGTAACTGTACAAAACTTACAAGTTGTTAAAGTTGATATGGATAAAGAAGTTATCTTAATCAAAGGTTCAGTTCCTGGATACAAAAATTCAATGCTTAGAATCAAAGAAGCAGCTAAAGCTCCAGCTTCTAAGGTTACTAAATAATTAGAGAAAGGAGATACATAGAATGCCTAAAGTAGATTTATTAAACATAGAAGGTAAAAAAGTTGGTAACATCGAACTTTCTGATGATATTTTCGCAGTAGAAGTTAATGAAGATGTTATGCACGAAGTTGTTCTAAATTACTTAGCTAATCAAAGACAAGGTACACAATCAACAAAAACACGTAGCGAAGTAAGAGGCGGCGGAAAGAAACCTTGGAAACAAAAAGGTACAGGTCGTGCTAGACAAGGTAGTATTAGAGCTCCACAATGGATTAAAGGTGGTATAGCTTTAGGACCAAAACCAAGATCATACAAATATACATTAAATAAGAAAGTTAAGAGACTTGCATTAAAATCAGCTCTTACATCAAAAGTATTAGAGAACAAATTAATCGTTCTTGATGCTTTAGAACTTGAAGAAATCAAAACAAAAACAATGGCAGGAATTCTTGCTAACTTAAAAGTTGAAAAAGCATTAGTTGTATTACCAGAAAACAACTTAAATGTACAAGCTTCAACAAAGAATATTCCTAACGTTAAAACAGCATTAGTAAACACAATCAACACATACGATATATTAAAATACGATATGTTCGTTGTAACTAAAGCTGCTGTAGAAAAAATCGAGGAGGTGTACGCATAATGGTAGCAGAAGAAATTATAATCAGACCTATTATTACTGAAAAAAGTGCTGCTGCTCAAGCAGAAGGAAAGTACACTTTTGAAGTTCATAAGAAGGCTACAAAAATAGATATTAAAAACGCTGTAGAAAAACTTTTCGAAGTTAAAGTTGCAGACGTTAAAACAGTTAATGTTAAAGGTAAACCAAAGAGACAAGGTTACCACGTTGGAAAAACATCTGACTGGAAAAAAGCTATCGTAACAATCGATACAAATGCTGATTCTTATAAATATTTAGGAAAAGGCGGAAAAGTTCAAACTGTTAGCAAAAAATACAAAACATCAATTGAAGAGTTTGGTGCTTAATAAATAGGGATACCCTGTATTATAGGTTTGAATCGAGGGGGAATTTAAACCTGAAAAATGAAACCCCAAATAATTAGAAGGAGAAATTAAAAATGGGTATAAAACAATACAAACCAACTACACCATCTAGAAGAGGTATGTCAGTTTCTACTTTCGATGAAATTACAAAAACAAAACCAGAAAGATCTTTAACAACAAAATTAAAGAAAAACGCTGGTAGAAATTCATACGGTAGAATCACAGTAAGACACCACGGTGGTGGAGCTAGAAGAAAATACAGAATAATAGATTTTAAAAGAAGAAAAGACGATGTTCCAGCAGTTGTTACTGCTATCGAATACGATCCAAACAGATCAGCTAATATCGCTTTAATCCAATATGAAGATGGAGAAAAAGCATATATCTTAGCTCCTGAAGGATTAAAAGTAAATGACAAAGTTATGTCAGGAACAAATGCTGATATCAAACCAGGTAACTCATTACCAATATCAAGCATTCCTGTAGGTACAGTTATTCACTGTATCGAATTAAAACCTGGTAAAGGTGCTCAATTAGTAAGAAGTGCTGGTTTAGGTGCACAACTTATGGCTAAAGAAGGAAAATACGCACACGTAAGACTTCCTTCAAGCGAAATGAGATTAGTTAGCGTAAATTGTAAAGCTACAATCGGTCAAGTAGGAAACAGCGAACACGAGAACATTAAACTTGGTAAAGCTGGTAGAACAAGATGGTTAGGTAAGAGACCAGAAGTTAGAGGATCTGTAATGAACCCTAACGATCACCCACACGGTGGTGGTGAAGGTAGAGCTCCAATCGGTAGATCTGGCCCAGTTACACCTTGGGGTAAACCTGCTCTTGGATACAAGACTAGAAATAAGAAAAAAGCTAGCAACAAGTTTATCGTAAAGAGAAGAAATTCTAAATAATAAGGGAGGATACAAAGATGTCAAGATCAATTAAAAAAGGCCCTTTTGTGGACGCTAGATTACTTGCAAGAATCGAAAAGATGAATGAAGAAAATAGAAAAGATGTTGTTAAGACATGGTCAAGAGCTTCAACAATCTTCCCACAAATGGTTGGTCACACAATAGCTGTACATGATGGAAGAAAACATGTACCAGTTTATATATCTGATGAAATGATTGGTCACAAATTAGGTGAGTTCGTTCCAACAAGAACATTCAAAGGACACGCTGGTGACAAAACATCAAAAGTTAAATAGTTAGAATAAATAATAGTGGAAGGAGAAAGTTTCATGAAAGAGAAACAAGAAGTAATTGAAGCTAGAGCTAAATTAAGTCACGCTAGAATTTCTGCTAGAAAAGTGAAAATTGTTATCGACTTAATTAGAGGCAAAGATGTAAACGAAGCATTAGCTATATTAAAGTTTACTCCAAAAGCTGCTGCTCCATTAGTTGAAAAATTATTAAAATCAGCTATCGCAAATGCTGAAAATAACAATAACATGGATGCCAATAAATTATATGTTGCTGAGATTTTTGCAAATCAAGGTGCAACAATGAAGAGAATTAGAGCTGCTACACAAGGTAGAGCTAATAGAATAAGAAAAAGAACTTCTCATATCGAAATAGTTCTTAGAGAAAGAAATTAGTAGGAAGGAGGCATTTTGATAACATGGGACAAAAAATGGACCCACATGGTTTAAGAGTGGGAATAATTAAAGATTGGGATTCTAAATGGTATGCAAACAAAAAAGATTTTGCAGACAATTTAGTAGAAGATTACGAAATCCGTAAATTCTTAAAGAAATCATTTGCAGCTGCAGGTGTTTCTAAAGTTGAAATCGAAAGAACAGCTAAAAGCATTAGAGCTAATGTATACACAGGAAAACCTGGTATCGCATTAGGAAAGAGCGGAGAAAACGTAAATAAAATTAGAGAAAGCTTAACAAAGAAATTTAAGAAAGATATCAACGTAAACATCGTTGAAGTTAAAAATCCAGATGTTGATGCGCAATTAGTTGCTGAAAACATTGCAGGACAAATTGAAAAGAGAATTTCATACAGAAAAGCTATGAAACAATGCATGGCTAAAGCTATGAAAGCTAACGCAAAAGGTATTAAAACAGCTTGTTCAGGAAGACTTGCTGGTGCCGAAATCGCTAGAAGCGAATTTTATAGAGAGGGAACAATTCCTTTGCAAACATTAAGAGCTGATATTGACTATGGTTTTGCTGAAGCAAACACAACATACGGAAAAATCGGTGTTAAAGTTTGGATTTACAAAGGTGAAGTTCTTCCAACAAAGAAAGATGCAGAAGGGGGTAGAAAATAATGCCACTAATGCCAAAAAGAACAAAGCATAGAAAAATGCAAAAAGGTAGAAATAGAGGTAAAGCTACAAGAGGAAATACAATCGCATATGGAGAATACGGATTACAAGCTTTAGAAGCTGGTTGGATCACATCAAACCAAATCGAAGCTGCCAGAGTAGCTATGACACGTTTTATTAAAAGAGGCGGTAAAGTTTGGATTAAAATTTTCCCAGACAAACCAATAACAAAGAAACCTGCTGAAACTCGTATGGGTAGCGGTAAAGGTTCTACAGAATACTGGGTAGCAGTAATTAAACCAGGAAGAATTATGTTCGAAATGGCTGGTATCCCAGAAGATATAGCTAAAGAAGCATTTAGACTTGCTGCTCACAAACTTCCAGTTAAAACAAAGTTTGTAACAGTAGATAAAAATGAAGGTGGTGAAGACGATGAAGGCTAAAGAATATATGAAAATGACTTCATCGGATTTAGAAAAAGAGCTAGTAGAATTAAAATCTGAATTATTCAAATTAAGATTTCAATCTGCTACAAATGGATTAGACAATCCGATGAAGATTAGAAATACAAAAAGAAATATAGCAAGAATTAAAACAATTCTTAAAGAAAAAGAATTAAACGAAGCTTAAATTTTTAAAGTTATCCTAAGAAAGGAGAAAATAAGATGTCTGAAGAAAGAGCTTTAAGAAAGACAAGAGTAGGTAAAGTTGTAAGCGACAAAATGGACAAAACAATCGTTGTTGCAGTACAAACTAGCTACAAACATCCATTATACGGAAAAACAATGAAAAGAACTTTTAAATTAAAAGCACATGACGAAAATAATGAATGTCAAGTTGGCGATACAGTAAAAGTTATGGAGACACGTCCTTTATCAAAAGATAAAAGATGGCGTTTAGTTGAAATAGTAGAGAAAGTTAAATAATCTCAAATTAAAAGGAAGGAGAGACTAAAATGATACAACAACAATCAAGACTTAGAGTTGCCGATAATACAGGCGCTAAAGAGCTTATGTGTATCAGATGCTTAGGTGGATCTTTTAGAAAAACTGCTAACATCGGTGATGTAATAGTAGCTTCAGTAAAAAGCGCTGCACCAGGCGGAATGGTTAAAAAAGGTGAAGTAGTTAAAGCCGTTATCGTAAGAAGCAAAAAAGGTGTTCAAAGACCAGACGGTTCTTACATAAGATTTGATGAAAATGCCGCTGTTATTATAAAAGAAGATAAAACCCCAAGAGGAACTCGTATATTTGGACCTGTTGCAAGAGAATTAAGAGATAGAGACTATATGAAAATAGTTTCACTTGCACCAGAAGTTCTTTAATATATGTCCTTGAAGAAAATTGAGAGGTAGGTGTAAAAATAAATGAGCATGCACGTTAAAAAAGGTGACGTAGTAGTTGTAAACTCAGGTGTTGATGCTGGTAAAAAAGGTAAAGTACTAGAAGCAATGCCAAGCGACAACAAAGTAGTTGTTGAAGGAGTTAACGTTAGATCAAAACACACAAAACCAAGAAAAGCTGGTGAAGCTGGTGGAATAGTAAAAGCAGAATGTGCTATCAATGCTTCAAAAGTTAATTTATATTGCCCAAAATGTAAAGCGGGTAGAAGAGTAAAAGCAGAATTTAGTAAAGACGGTGCAAAAACAAGAGTTTGCACAAAATGTGGTGAAGAAATCAAATAAGAAAGGAGGTAATTCTGATGTCAAGTTTAAAAGAAATGTACAAAAATGAAGTTGTTCCAGAATTAATGAAAAAATTCAATTATAAATCAGTTATGCAAGTTCCAAAGCTTGAAAAAATAGTTATTAATATGGGTGTTAGCGATGTTCGTGATAATGCTAAAGCTTTAGAAAACGCAGTTAGAGATTTACAAATAATCACAGGACAAAAAGTTGTTACAACTAAAGCAAAAAAATCAATTGCTGGATTTAAAATAAGAGAAGGTATGGAGATCGGCTGTAAAGTTACATTAAGAAGCGAAAAAATGTACGATTTTGCAGAAAAATTATTTGCAGTTGCACTTCCAAGAGTAAGAGATTTTAGAGGATTATCTCCAAACTCTTTCGATGGAAGAGGAAATTATTCAATGGGTGTTAAAGAACAATTAATGTTCCCTGAAATTGAATACGATAAAATCGATAAAATTAGAGGAATGGATATAATTTTCGTAACTACGGCAAATACCGACGAAGAAGCAAAAGAGCTATTAAAACTTCTTGGTATGCCATTTTCGAAATAAGGAGGTAAACCATGGCAAAAAAATCTATGATTGCAAAGCAAAAGCTTACTCCAAAATTCAGCACAAGATACTACAACAGATGTAAGATTTGTGGAAGACCACACGCTTACATCCGCAAATTTGGAATTTGCAGAATTTGCTTTAGAGAATTAGCTCATAAAGGTCAAATACCAGGCGTTAAAAAAGCTAGCTGGTAAGATCGTGATATAAAAGTTTAAGAAAGGAGAGCTTATAAAAATGAACATTACTGATCCAATAGCAGATATGCTAACAAGAATTAGAAATGCAAATACACAAAGACATGAAACAGTTGATATCCCAGCTTCAAAATTAAAGAAAGCTATCGCTGAAATCTTATTTGAAGAAGGATACATCAAGTCTTTTGAAGAAATAGAAGATAATGCACAAGGCATTATAAGAATAACTTTAAAATACGTTAACAAACAAAAAGTTATTACAGGGCTTAAGAGAATCAGCAAATCTGGATTAAGAGTATATGCAACAAAAGACGAGTTACCAAAAGTATTAGGTGGACTTGGAATCGCATTAATCTCTACATCACAAGGAATTATGACTGATAAAAAAGCTCGTGAAGCAGGTATCGGAGGAGAAGTACTTGCATTCGTTTGGTAGTAAACGATTTAGTTAATATATTTTAAAGAAAGGAGTAATTAAGAATGTCTAGAATAGGAAAAAAACCTATAACTGTACCAGCTGGTGTAGAAGTTAAAATCGAAGATGGAAACTTAGTAACAGTAAAAGGACCAAAAGGAACTTTAACAAAAACATTACACAAAGATATGATTATCAAATTAGATGCTGGAGTATTAACAGTTGAACCAAAAGACGAAACAATGAACGCACTTCAAGGTTTAACAAGAACACTTCTAAACAACATGGTTGTTGGTGTAACAGAAGGATTCAAAAAAGAACTTGAAATTAATGGCGTTGGTTATAGAGTTCAAAAACAAGGTAATAAATTAGTTATGAATATGGGATTCTCTCATACAGTAGAATTTGAAGATAGAGGAGATACAAAAATCGAAGCTCCATCTCAAACAAGCATTATCATATCAGGTACTGATAAAGAAGCTGTAGGACAACTTGCTGCTGAAATCAGAAAAGTTAGACCTCCAGAACCATATAAAGGTAAAGGTATCAAATATGTTGGTGAAAGAATCATCAGAAAAGAAGGAAAAATGGGTAAAAAATAAGCCTAATTAAGAAGTAGAACATTAGGAAGGGAGAGAATAATAAGTGATTAACAAGAAGTCAAGAAAAGAAACAAGACAAGTTAGACACCTAAGAGTTCGTAAAAAAATAAGCGGTACTCCTGAATGTCCAAGACTTTGCGTATATAAGAGCAATACTGGTGTATATGCACAAATTATCGATGATGTTAATGGAAAAACATTAGTTACTGCTTCTACATTAGATAAAGAAATCAAAACTAAAGCTTGTAACATTGCTGCTGCTACAGAAGTAGGAACTTTAGTTGCTAAAAGAGCTACTAAAGCTGGAATCAAATCAGTAGTATTTGATAGAGGCGGATATAACTATCACGGTAGAGTAAAAGCTCTTGCTGAAGCTGCACGTGAAGGTGGATTAGAATTTTAATTGAAAGGAGTAAATAAAATGATAGATGCAAAAACACTAGATCTTCAAGAAAAAGTTGTTACAATTAATAGAGTTGCTAAAGTTGTTAAAGGTGGTAGAACTTTTAGATTTAGCGCACTTGTTGTTGTTGGAGATGGCCAAGGACACGTTGGCGTAGGTAACGGAAAAGCTGCCGAAGTTCCAGACGCTATTAAAAAAGCTATTGAAGATGCTAAAAAGAACGTTGTTGAAGTTCCAATCGTTAACAATACTATTCCACACGAATTGATTGGTAGCTTTGGTTCTGGTAAAGTTCTATTAAAACCAGCTGGCGAAGGTACTGGACTTATCGCTGGTGGTGCTGCAAGATCAGTATTAGAACTTGCTGGATATAAAAACATCAGAACAAAGAATTTAGGATCAAACAATCCTAGAAATGCTGTTTATGCAACATTAAACGCTCTTTCTGCTATGAGAACAGCTGAACAAATCGCTGCTTTAAGAGGAAAGAAAGTAGAAGAAATAATATAATAAGTGTTTGCAACGTAATAAACACTTTAATATAATAATAATGAATATAATAAGGAGGTGCACAAAAGCAATGAAACTTGATGAATTAAGACCAGCACCTGGTTCAAAATCAACAGGAAGAAGAGTTGGTAGAGGAATTGGTTCAGGATTAGGAAAAACTTCTGGTAAAGGACATAAAGGACAAAAAGCTAGAAGCGGCGGCGGTGTTAGACCTGGATTTGAAGGAGGTCAAATGCCACTATTCAGAAGAATTCCAAAAAGAGGATTCAACAATAGAAACTCAAAAGTGTACACAGAAGTTACTTTAGCTATGTTAGAAAGATTAGAAAACGGAACTGAAGTTACAGCTGAATCACTTGTAGAACTAGGTTTAATTAAAAAAGTTAACGACGGTATCGTAATTTTAGGTAACGGAGAATTAACTAAAAAATTAAACGTAAGCGCTGCTAGAGTTACAAAAACAGCTGAAGAGAAAATCAAAGCTGCAGGCGGAAAGGTTGAGGTGATATAGTTGTTTAAAACACTATTTAACGCTTGGAAGATTCCTGAATTAAGAAAAAAGATTTTATATACATTATTGCTTTTGGCAATATTTAGATTAGGTTGTTACATAACAGCGCCTGGTGTAAATATCGAAAATTTACAATTAATTAAGAGCGCAAGTGCTAACACAATTATAAATACTGTAGATATTATTACTGGTGGAGCGTTTTCATCATTCTCAATATTCGCTCTATCAATAAGCCCATATATTACAGCGTCAATCGTTATTCAACTTTTGACGTTCGCAATTCCAGCTTTAGAAGAGATGTCTAAAGAAGGAGAAAATGGTAGAAAGAGAATTGCTCAATACCAAAAGTATTTGGCAACAGTATTAGCTGCAATTGAAGCTTTCGGTGTATACATGATGTACAGAAGCACAGGCATCCACTTCTTAAATAGTGGTTCAATGGTTCCATTAGTATTTATCTTATCATTGACTGTGGGATCAACACTATTAATGTGGGTTGCTGATCAATTGTCAGTAAAAGGTTTAGGTAACGGAACATCATTACTTATCTTTGCTGGTATCATTTCTAGATTACCACAAGCAGCACAATATTTATTTGGTATTGCTGCAGAAGGAACAGTTGGCGGAATCTTAACAGTTATTGGAGTATTAATAGGAGCAGTTCTATTAATTGCTGGTGTTATCTGGGTTACTGAAGCTGAAAGAAGAATTCCAGTACAATATGCTAAAAGAGTAGTTGGAAGAAAAATGTATGGTGGACAAAGTACACACATACCAATGAAGCTTGCTATGGCTGGCGTTATGCCAATCATCTTTGCAATGTCTTTCATGCAATTACCAGCTATCATAATGCAATTGATCAATCATGATATTGCAAACGCTACAGGTTTCTGGGCAGGAGCATATAAAGTATTTGCATTCACATCTTTAGGTGCAACTGGACTTGTTGACGCAACAACAGGTGCATTCAATTGGGATATTTTAGGATACGGTCTATTACATATTTTAATTTATGTATTGCTAATAGTTGGATTTACATTCTTCTATACAACAGCAATGGCATTCAATCCAGTAGAAGTATCAAATAATTTAAAGAAAAACGGTGGTTTCATCCCTGGTATCAGAGCGGGTAAACCAACATCTGAATACTTATCATCTGTATTAAACAGTATTACAGTATTTGGATCTGTATTCTTGGCAATTGTTGCGGTATTACCAATACTTACACAATTCTTTGGTCTTTCAATTTCATTTGGAGGAACAGCCATACTAATCGTTGTAGGTGTTGCACTAGAATCAGTAAAACAATTAGAATCACAAATGTTAACAAGACATTACAAAGGATTCTTAGAATAAAAAATATAAAAAAATCATTAGCAAGTTGGCTAGTGATTTTTTTATGCAAAAAACAATAAAAAAAATCGATTTTTTGTTGATAAATAAAGAAATCTATTATATAATTTTACGAGTAAAAGGAGGAATAAAACATGAAAAACTTTTTAAGAATACTTATGTTAGTACTTATCGTAGCAGCATTAGTTGTAGTTGGTATCTTTTTAACTAAAGATGGCGATTCAAACGTAGACGTTAGCGGAGATGTTCTTTCAGGCGAAGTTTCTGGTGAAGTTGTATCAGGCGAAGTTGAAGAAGAACTAGTTTCTGGCGATGAAGTTGCTGCAAGCGGTGACGAAGTTGCAGAAGTTTCTGGCGATGTTGTTGAAGATACAACAAGCGGAGATGTAGCTGTAAGCGGCGAAACAGTAGACGCTGAATAATAACTGGGAGGAAATAAAATGATAAGATTAATTATTTTGGGTGCTCCAGGTAGCGGAAAAGGTTCTCAATGCAAATGGATCACTAGAGATTATGATGTTCCACACATTTCTACAGGCGACATTTTAAGAAAAAATATCGCTGATGGAACAGAACTTGGAATGAAAGCAAAAAGCTTTATGGATCAAGGATGTCTAGTTCCAGATGAATTGATAATCGACTTATTAAAAGCAAGACTTGAAGAAGCAGATTGTAAAGAAAAAGGATTCCTACTAGATGGTTTCCCAAGAACAATCTCACAAGCGGAAGCTTTGAATGAGTTCTTACAAGCAGCTGGTGCAAACATTGATAAAGTAATTAACTTGCATGTTCCTGATGAAGAAATAATGTCAAGAGCTTTAAATAGAAGAACTTGTACAAATGGTGAGTGTAAAGAAATATATAATTTACGCGACAATCCACCAAAAGTTGAAGGTGTTTGCGACAAATGTGGTAGCCCATTATTCCAAAGAGACGATGATAATGAAGAAACAGTTTCTAACAGATTAAATGTATATCACAACCAAACAGAACCTTTAATAGAGTACTACACATCAAAAGGAGTACTTGCAACAATCGTTGGTCAAGAAGACATCAACGATACAATAGCTTTAGTAAAAGCTGAGTTAGCAAAATAAATTTGCGAATGAGAGGGCGATGTTTTGATAGCATCGTCCTTAAATTTTATTTGATGAGGGGTAAAAATGATAAGTATTAAATCGGAAAGAGAAATTGAGAAGATGAGAGAAGCTTCTAGAATTGTAGCTTTGGCTCATGAAGAAATTAGAAAAGCTATAAGAGTTGGAATGACTACAAAAGAAATCGATGATATAACCGAGAGAGTATTTAAAGAAAATGGTGCAAACCCTTCTTGTAAAGGATATCCTCGCGGTTCTAAAAATCCATTTCCTGCTGCATCATGTATATCTGTAAATGATGAAATTATACATGGTATTCCGGGAGATAGAGTTTTACAAGACGGCGATTTAGTATGTATAGATTTAGTAGCTGATAAAGACGGTTACCACGGAGATGCTACAAGATGTTATGTGGTAGGTAGAGGTTCAAAACTTGCATTAAAACTTGTCGAAGTGGCAGAAAGAAGTTTCTGGGCAGGAGTTGAACAAATAAAAGCTGGGGCAAGACTTTCGGATATTTCTCATGCTATCCAAGAATATGTTGAAAAAAATGGTTTCTCAGTAGTAAAAGAGTATCAAGGACATGGTATTGGAACATCAATGCATGAAGAGCCTGGCGTGCCAAACTATGGCAAACCTGGAAGAGGCCCAAGACTTGCTGCAGGTATGACATTAGCTATAGAGCCGATGATAAATTCAGGAAGTCCTGATATTTTAGAATTAGGTGACGGATGGACTGTAATTACTGCTGATGGCGGATTATCAGCACATTATGAAAATACTGTACTTGTCACAAAAGACGGTGCAGAAGTACTAACAATTTTATAAAAACGAAAGAAAAAACCTTGAAAATTTTATTGTAAATTTTTGAGGTTTTTTTATTCCCAAAAACATCTTTTGAAAACCTCAAAAAACCGCATAAAATATACAAATAAAAGCTAAAAATTATTGACATATAGCATAATTGATAGTATACTTATTGAGTTAGAAAATGGCTTTTTGCCACAAATATACTGATAAAGGTGGTAGGTAAATTTGCGGAATACAGGTTGGAACCGTTGTTAGATCAACAAATGGTCGAGACAAAGACATGTATTTTATAGTGGTTGAGACAGATGAAAAGTTTGTTTTTCTAGTAGACGGAAGTTTAAGAAAAATAGAAAATCCTAAAAAGAAAAAAATCAAGCATATTGAAATAACACCTATGTTTTCAGATGTGATAGCGCAAAAGGTTATTAATAAAAACAAAATCTCAAATCAGGACGTAAAAAAAGCTTTAAAAGAAGTTCTTAGAGAGATATAGGAGGATAGAAAATGTCTAAAGAAGATATTATCGAGGTTGAAGGTACTGTTGTTGAAGCATTACCAAATACAGAATTCATAGTTGAATTAGAAAACGGCCATAAGTTACATGCTCATATTTCAGGAAAACTAAGAATGAACTTTATAAGAATTCTACCTGGAGATAAAGTTAAACTTGAACTTTCACCATATGATTTAAATCGTGGAAGAATCACATGGAGAGCTAAATAAGCGCGGCACTTACCGAAAGGTAAGATAATTTATATATTATACTGGCATTTTAAGGAGGGAAAAAAATGAAAGTAAGACCATCAGCTAAGAAAATTTGCGACAAATGCAAAGTAATCAAAAGAAAAGGCGTAGTAAGAGTTATATGCGAAAACCCAAAGCATAAACAACGTCAAGGTTAATTTCTTGTATTAACCGGGTCCGGTATTAGCGGACATTTATTACAGAAGAGTTGGACAAAGTCCAATGAAAAAATTTGATATAAATATTATTTTGGGCGGCTGTCTAGGTAGAACTAGATCCAGATAATATTTAAATATAGATGCTTACGTCACTAAGCATCAATCGAGAGAATCTGTGAGAGTAAACATCATTTAAGGTTCTCAACTAAAGAAAGAAAAGAAATTTTTTGGAGGTGTATTTTTTAAATGGCTCGTATAGCAGGCGTTGACTTACCAAGAGAAAAGAGAGTTGAAATCGGCTTAACATATATCTATGGTATAGGAAGAACAAAATCTAACGAAATATTAAAAACTGCTGGAATCAATCCAGACACAAGAGTTAAAGACTTATCAGAAGACGAAGTTATCAAAATAAGAGAAATCATTGATAAAGGATACAAAGTAGAAGGTGACTTAAGAAGAGAAACAGCTTTAAACATTAAGAGATTAATGGAAATCGGTTGCTTCAGAGGATTAAGACACAGAAAGAATTTACCTGTAAGAGGTCAAAGAACTAAAACTAATGCTAGAACAAGAAAAGGTCCTAGAAAATTAGTAGCTAATAAGAAGAAATAAGGGAGGGTGAAATATAGTGGCTAAAGTACAACAAAAAAAGAATGTTACTAGAAAAAGAAAAGAGCGTAAAAATATTGAAAAAGGTCAAGCTCATATTCACTCTAGTTTCAATAATACAATAGTTACAATTACTGACGTGCAAGGAAATACAATTTCTTGGGCTAGTTCAGGTGGACTAGGATTCAAAGGTTCAAGAAAAAGCACTCCATACGCTTCTCAAATGACTGCTGAAACAGCAGCTAAAGCAGCTATGGAACATGGTTTAAAAACAGTAGAAGTATTCGTTAAAGGACCAGGTGCTGGTAGAGAAGCTGCAATTAGAGCACTTCAAACTGCAGGACTTGAAATCAGTATGATTAAAGATGTAACTCCAATTCCTCACAATGGTTGTAGACCACCTAAGAGAAGAAGAGTTTAGTCGAAATTTTTGGAAAATAAATTAAGAAAGGATGAATATAAATGGCAAGATATATTGGTGAATCATGCCGTGTTTGCCGTAGAGAAGGCGAAAAGTTATTTCTTAAAGGTTCTAGATGTTATACTGATAAATGTGCTTTAAGTAGAAGAGCATATGCACCAGGACAACACGGAGCAAAAAGAAAGAAACAATCAGAATATGGCACACAATTAAGAGAAAAACAAAAAGCAAAAGCATTCTATGGAGTTCTTGAATCACAATTCAGAAAATACTTCGAAGAAGCAGCTAGATCAAAAGGAGTAACAGGTACAAGATTACTTCAAATTTTAGAAAGCAGACTAGATAACGTAGTATATAGATTAGGATTAGCAACATCTAGAGCACAAGCTAGACAACTTGTAAGACATGGTCATTTCCAAGTAAATGGAGTTAAAGTAAATATTCCATCATACTTAACAAAAGTTGGAGATGTAATCAAAGTTAAAGAAGCAAGTTCAAATGGTGCAATCTTCAAAGAAATCGTTGAAGCTAACGAAAACGGTAGACCAGTACCAACATGGTTAGAAGCTGATCTACAAAACAGAACAGGAAAAATAATGGCTCTTCCATCAAGAGAAGAAATTGACCTACCAGTTCAAGAGCATTTGATTGTTGAATTGTACTCTAAATAGAAATAATTAAAAAATAAAATATATTTAGGAGGGTAAAGAATGATTGAATTCGAAAAGCCAAGAATCGAATGTTTAAAGTTGGATAATGATAACATGTATGCAAAATTCGTATGTGAACCACTTGAAAGAGGTTACGGAATTACATTAGGTAATTCACTTCGTAGAATTTTGTTATCATCATTACCAGGTGCAGCAATAACAAGTATTAAAGTTGATGGTATTCAACATGAATTTTCAACAATACCAGGTATCGTTGAAGATGTAGTAGAAATAATACTAAACTTAAAAAATGTTAGACTAAAGATATTTGACAACGAAGAAAAACAATTAAGAATCGACGTTGACGAAGAAGGTGTTGTAACTGCAGGAAACATTGTTGGAGATAACAATGTAGAAATCTTAAATCCTGATTTACATATCTGTACAATTTCTGCTGGTGGAAGCTTACATATGGAACTTACTGCTAACAGAGGTAGAGGATACAATCCTTCTATAAAGAATAAAAATGCAGATCAACCACTAGGAGTTATTGCTATTGATTCAATTTATACTCCAGTAAAAAAGGTAAATTTCTATGTAGAGAATACAAGAGTTGGCCAAATAACAGATTTTGATAAATTAACAATCGAATTGTGGACAGATGGTAGCTTGCTACCAGATGAAGCTTTGAGCTTAGCTGCAAAAGTTATGAATGAACACTTAGCTTTATTCATTGACTTATCAGAAGCTACAAAGAACACAGAAATCATGGTTGAAAAAGAAGAATCTAAGAAAGAAAAAGTTCTTGAAACAACTATCGAAGAACTTGACTTATCTGTTAGATCATATAACTGTCTAAAGAGAGCTGGAATAATAAACGTTGAAGACTTAACAAATAAGACAGAAGAAGAAATGATGAAAGTAAGAAATTTAGGAAGAAAGTCATTAGAAGAAGTAACAAACAAATTACATTCTTTAGGATTAGACTTTATGCCTAGCGAAGAATAAAAGTTTTAAGGAAGGGTGAAATAAAGTGGCAGAAATAAGAAAGTTAGGAAGAACTGCTGACCATAGAGTTGCAATGCTTAAAAACTTATCAACAAGCTTAATTTGGCACGGCCAAATCGAAACTACAGAACAAAAAGCTAAAGAAGTAAAAAGCATCGTTGATAGTTTAATTGCTCTTGCTATAAAAGAAAAAGATAACTTTGAAACAGTTGAAGAAACAGTTAAGATCGCTAAAGTAGATCCTAAAACTGGTGCCAAAGTTACTGAAGAAGCTACAAGTAAAAATGGTAAGAAATTTAATAAAGTTGTTAAAGAAGAAGTAACTAGAACAGCTAAAAAAGACAAACCATCAAGACTTGCTGCTAGAAGAAAAATTATGGCAAACATTAATAAAGTTAAAGATGAAAACGGAAATAACGTTGACCTACCAGGAAAATTATTTGGTGAAATCGCTGATAAATACGCTGACAGAAAAGGCGGTTACACAAGAATAATTAAATTAGGTAAGAGAAAAGGCGACGCAGCTGAAGTTGTAATCTTACAATTAGTATAATATATAAATTATTGAGACTGAATCGAGCGATGATTCAGTCTTTTTTTATTATAAAATTTAGATATAAATAAAGCATTAATATAACACGTATATTTGTTGAAAAATAGCCGAAAACATGCTAAAATCAAGGAGCAAATACGAAGATTCATATATGTAGCTCTATAGAATTTTTTCTTAGAAAAGTTTAGCCAATAAAGGCATAAGTATACCAGAAAGGAGAAGCAACCATGGTAGATGTTCGGAATTTTCAACATATGCCGTTGCGGGAAATGAGAAAGTTTTTTACCAAACCTGAGTGTGTAACGGTTGATATTAATCAAATTGGAAAAGTGTTAGAAGTTTCTGTATTACCGCACGACCTTTCAAAATATCGCATTGATGGCGAAATGGTTATGTGTGCGTTCGTCACAAATGAAGCTGGAAATTCATGCATTTTCTACGCCGAGGAATTATATGGCGAGTCACAAAGAGAAGGACGAGTATTTCTGATGATGGCTTTTGCAAGATATATTACAACTTGCAAAAAAGAATTTGTCATTACAAAACATACCAAGCTTACTCAATGGGAAAAGACATTAGTGGATGAACTGCTTATGTCGCGTGAATCGGTAAAAGATGTGGTGAATAGGCTGCTGATACCAACAACATACAATTTGAGTGAGATTTTTCAAGTACCACAAGAGTTTGTTAAGGAAAGGTTGAAAGACCTTAAACTTCCCACTTTGATTGCAGGATACAATTATTGACATATTAGTTGTAAGGCGCGGATTTTTCCGCGCCTTTTTGCTGTTTATTGCAAAAAATGTAACTTTAAATATTAGATAAATTAGATGAAAATATAATCATTTAATGCGCTTGATTATATTTTTTCATTACTATATAATTGAGTTGGTAGAAAGGCGTTAACACAAATTTTGAAGGGAGTATTGTTAAATGAGTTCTTCTGTTATAGCTAGCAACACATTAAAAAAAGGCAACACTTATATCGGAATAGTTGAAAACATAAAATCATATGGCGCATTTATTCGAATAGAAAATGAAGCAACAGGAATATTATATAAAGAAGATATCACTTGGTGCAAAGCATATGATTTAAGAGAAAAACTAAATATAGGAGACGAGCTTGTTGTAACAGTGAAAAAATACGACCGAGATACTGGAAAACTATCGTTTATCTCAACAGAAAGTCCGGAGCATAGTTTTAATGAACGTGTGCAAGCGGTAAAGTGCGATGATGTTTTGGGAGGCGTAGTTAGAAGCAGACACAAAAATAGTGTGTTCGTCGAAATCAGCGGAGGCTTAGTAGGTTTGGCTGATTATAACCCAAGTCTTTCTTATGGAGATTTTGTTACTGTAAAAGTAAAAAAAGTTTCTGAAGACGGACGAAAGATTAAACTAGAGATTTTAGATTAATCTTAATTAAAAGGAGGAAAAGAAAATGATAGAAGATAGTGCTATTAAAGCACCTAAGTCGCCATTTGCGATGAGGGATAATGAAATCAAAGTATTTGATGGAAAAGACGGATTTGCATCAATGTCTCAAGCTGTATTCAAAATGGATATGGGATATTTAAATGAACTACACATGCAAATACTAGAAATTATTAGTGATTTCGGTTTTATAACATCTAGACAAATTTATCAGATGTTGACAAAGAAAGGTATCGAAGTTAAATCACAAGATAAACTTAACAAAAAGTTAGAGGATATGATTAAGAGTAAACTTGTAACAAGATACTATTTCTCAAGTGATGAAGGAAAAGGAATTTATAGAGTTTATTGTTTAGAAACTAATGGTAGAAATCTATTAGCTTCTAGAGAAATAAAAACAACATGGGTTCAATCTGATAACACAAAACCAGTATATCAATTAAAACAAAGACTTGCTGGTAACCAAGTTCTAATCGCATACATGCAAAAAGTTGCAGCGTTTAGAAGTTTTACAGTTAAACCTATGTTATTTGCAAAAAGACAAAATATGAAATTTACTGTTACAGGTGGCGGAGTTACACTTGTTAAAAATGATATTAAGATTGATTTCATTTTTGAAGTTGTTAGAAGAAATGTTGGTTGGGAAGAAAAATTCATGGAGAAGATGAAACTTTATGAAGAATTCTACAGCAACTACCAAGCTAAAGATTGTGGATTTGATAAGAGACCACAACTTGTAATCATTGGTGAAGATGATGAACACATAATCGAGTTGTTCAAAAATGTTAAGAGAATAAATGTTGAGTTAAAAGGTATTGAACTATACTTCTCAACAGACTTAAGACAACTTGAACCAGAAATGAACAAGACATTAATTTCGTTCAAACAAGATCCTGACACAGGAAGATACAGAATGGAACTTGCTGAAATTCCACTATTAGAAAATAAGTAAGATACAAGAGAGGTTTTTATATGAAAATATTATTAACAGGTGGGGCTGGTTATATAGGCTCACATACAGCAGTAGAACTTTTGGCTGCAGGACATGACATTGTCATCGGAGATAATTTTTCAAACAGCAAGAAAGATGTTATTGATAGAATAAAACAAATAGCAAAAAGAGATTTCAAATTATACGAAATTGATTTTGCAGATGCTAAAGCAACAGATGAATTATTTGCTAAAGAAGATCTAGATGCGGTAATTCATTTTGCTGGATACAAAGCAGTTGGTGAATCTTGCAAGATGCCAATTGAATACTACAGAAACAACATAGATAGCACATTAAACGTGTTATCATCTATGAGAAAATATGGTGTAAAAAACATCGTGTTTAGTTCATCAGCAACAGTATATGGTGTTCCTAAACAAGTGCCTCTAAAAGAAGATATGCCAACATCATGTACAAATCCATATGGTTGGACCAAATACATGAACGAACAAATTTTAAGAGACACAGCAACTGCAGAACCAGATTTTTCAGTTGTATTACTAAGATACTTTAATCCAATTGGTGCACACGAAAGTGGATTAATTGGAGAAAATCCAAATGGAGTTCCAAACAACTTAATGCCTTATATCGCAAAAGTTGCAACTGGAGAATTACCAAAACTAAATATTTTTGGAAATGATTATGCAACTAAAGATGGAACAGGCGTAAGAGACTATATTCACGTTGTAGATCTTGCAAAGGGTCATCTTAAGGCTATTGAATATTCTTGCAAAAATAAGGGCGCTGAGGTCTTTAATTTAGGTACTGGAGTTGGGTATAGTGTACTTGATATTGTTCATGCTTTTGAAGAAGCAAACAATGTAAAAGTACCATATGCAATTGTAGATAGAAGACCTGGAGATGTTGCCGAATGTTATTCAGATGCATCTAAAGCTCACAAAATATTAGGTTGGACAGCAGAGAAAAACATGGTTCAAATGTGTAGAGATTCTTGGAACTGGCAACAAAATATTAAATTATAAAATCAAAAAAGACTGAGATAGAAACTCAGTCTTTTAATTTTTGAATATCATTAAAAACTTATAGCATAAAAAGAAGGTTCCTATTAATTAGGAACCTTTTTTATTAAGATTTTCTTTTAAAGTCTATTACAATTGGGTCACCATCATTTTCATCAATAATAGATGAGAATGGAGCTCCAAGATATCCTGGATTAGAATCTGCTCCTTCAATGTAGAAGTCGTCAACACCGTCATGACCAATATCAATAATAATATCGTTATTAACAGGTGTTGTTGTTACACCTAAGTTTAAAGTATCTGTTAAGTTTTTGCTGAATGGTGATTCAACAATTGTACTTGATGATGTATCAACAATTGGTCTTGTTGGAATTGGATCTACTATAGTATCGATTGGGTCTGCATAATAGCTACTATCATTGCTTATATTGAAGCTTCCAGAAGCAGCTGGTGCTGTTGAACTAGCCATTGTTGAAGATGATGGTGTATCACTTGATCTAAATAGTTCAAAGTTGTATGTTGCAGATTTGTGAGGATCATAATATTTACTATTTATGAAGTCTGTTTTACCTCTACCAACAATTGATTTACCAGAATCATTTTTTGTTCTATAAATACAAGTTTTAAATGGTAGATTAACGATCTTAGCTGGTTTGTAATATGGTTTATAATCAACCTCAGCACCCATGAACATAGATGTGATTTTATCTTGTCCTTCTTGTGTGCTACCATCAGCAAGTACACGTTTGTATTTCCATTTTTTCTTTGTACCAAGTTCTTTAGACCAGAACTCTGCTTCTTCTTCTAACATGTCACCAAATACGATTTGAGTTTTTGTATTTGTGATAATAACGTCTTTGAAGTAAGCAAGTGATCTATTTTTAGTAAGCTGTGATAAGTTCTGAATTGTAATCAAAGTACCACAACGATATTTTCTAAATAGTGTAAAGAATGCTTCTGTATCTTTATTAACATATAGAGGGAACTCGTCAATGTAAATAAAGTGTGGTGTTCTAGAATCTTCAACACCAGGTCTTCTTAGAACAGCATCTTTAAGTGAAAGTATTACGAACATACCAAATGCTTTTTGGTGAAGTTCTCCTAAATCACCTTGTCTTGTACAAGCTGTAATGATTTGTCCTTCAGCAAGTGCAGCGTCCAAGTTGATGTTGTTATCTCTACTACAAAGTACACGTTTAACACCAGGATTTCTTAAGAAGTTGTCTAGCTGTGTGATAGCACCATAAACGTGTTTTTCAGTTTCTTTTCTACCACTACCATATGTAGAAGCAATTTCATAACCATGAATATTAACAGGTGGTTTGTAGAAGTTCTTTTCGAAATAACCAACTAAAGATTTGTAATCTTCAGCAAGTTCTGGATCTTTCTTTAATACTTCACACATTTCTTCTGCCATATCAAAGTTATTAAGAATAGCAAGCATGTCTTCTAGAGTAGGAAGAGCACCGTCATGCATTCTTGGGTAAACTAATTTCAAAAGAATAGCTAAGTTTTCAAAAGCTTGTTGAGAAACGTTTGCAAAGAATACGTTTTCACCACTAGAGTTTTCACTTTCATACATACCTTTTAATACTGTAGAAATGATACTAGCTACTTTTGCTGGGTCTGTACCGATGAATGGGTTGATACCTTTTGTTTCTGGATCAACTGGGTCGATAACATTAACCGGAATATCATAAGCTTTTGCTACTTTTCTAACACGTTCTATACAAGCGTTATCTGGAGCTACAAGTGTAAAACCAATACCTCTATAGAATAGTTCGTTTGTGTTAGGATCTGTATATTTAAGCATATCTTTTACATAGTTTTTATATTCACTTACTCTACCTTCTCTTGGTTCTAAGTAAGATAAAGTAAATGTTTTATTTAAATAATCATTACTATAAGGAACTTTAAGTGTTGCTAGACCAGAATGTAAAGCGTTGTAAGCTAATTTCTTACTAACTTCTCTAAAGAAGTATTTACGTTCTAAGTCCATTGCGCACATTGGTTCAACAATCATAGATGTTTTACCTGTACCTGTAGCACCTTGAACAAGAACAGCTTCAAATCTTTTCTTTTCAGGAATGATAGCAGGTTTACCTGTTTGGTCATCTAAACAGATTTTTGCATTACACATGAAAGCATCTGGTAATTTCTTTGTAGATTTTGCAGGAACAAGTTTAAATCCTTTGAAATCTTCGAAAGAATCAATCCAGTCTTGATCGGCATCCATAACATCATTGATGTAATAATATATGCCTTCTTTTATAGCAAGAAGAGGATATAATATAGTAATTGATGTTATGGCTGGTGCGATAACTTCTGGCATATTCATTGCTATATATTTAAAGTTTGAAAAACTCATAAGCAAGAACCATAGCAGTTGATTAATCCATTGAGCAACCATTGTCGTAACGACTATTCTAAAAGCTATAGAATAATAAATGTAATAGGTAACTGGTTGTGTAATTGTTTTACAGTACGGTGACGCACATAAAATAGAATAACCAGCACATATTACAAAATAAACGAATGCGTACATGATTGGTGACCAATAACTAACAAATTGACCTGTAAATAAAACAGAGAAAAGTTCCATCACTCTATCAAATGCTAGGCATACTGTAAGTATAGCGAATACATATGAAAAGAAAGAACTAACATCTATTTTAAAAGGTTTCAAAAGTGCAGCTATAGGATCCATTATTTTATAAACGATTTTCTTAAGCATATACTAACCTCCAAAGTTCATTTTATTTGACAAAATGTACCGTCTATATTATCCTATATTTTAGGTAAAAATTCAAGCTATATCGGCAAAAAAGTGCAAGTTTTAAGCCTACGGAGGTATGAATTATGAGGATAATTGTGGGTCTTCGGAAACCCTGGAAAAGAATATGAAAAAACAAGACACAATGCAGGCTTCATTGTAGTAGATGAAATGGCAAAAATGGCAAATATTGACATTAACAAAAGTAAATTTGATGCATTAGTGGGGGAATATATGCATAATGGAGAGAAAATTATGCTAGTAAAGCCTCAAACATACATGAATTTAAGCGGAGAAAGCATTAGAAAAATCATAGATTTTTACAAGATTGACTTAGAAGATCTAATAGTAATTTATGATGATATAGATATTGAACTAGGTAAAATAAGAATAAGACCATCTGGAAGTCCTGGAACACATAACGGAATGAGAAATATTACGGAATTGCTTGGTTCCGATAAGTTTCCAAGAGTTAGAATGGGAACTAGTAGGCCTCCTGAATACATGGATTTAAAAGATTTTGTATTAGCTAAAATGTCAGATGAAGAATGGAAAACATTCGATGTAGCAGTAAAAAATGCAATAAAAGCTATAGATGAAATATTAGCTAATGGCGTAAGAAGCGCGATGAATTTATATAATAGTAATGGGGTAGTAAAATGAGTGAGCTTATTGTAAATAAAAATGGTACAGAAGTTAATATTTGTATACTTGAAGACAATGTTGTTTGCGAATTATATACTTTAGAAGCAGAACAAAAAAATATAATGGGTAACATCTATATGGGAAAAGTGAGAAATGTGGTAGATGGCATGCAAGCAGCGTTTATTGATATTGGTAAGGAGAAAAATGCATTTATTTCTATAAAAGATGCTTTGCCAAAAGTAGATGTTGTAAAAGAAGAACAAGTAATTGACTCGAAAATTTCAGAAGTCTTAAAAGTGGGAGATAACGTTTTAGTGCAAGTAAAAAAAGCTCCAACAGTAGATAAAGGAGCTCGAGTTTCTACGCACATAACGATTCCGGGAAATTACGTTGTATTTATGCCAAATACAAACATTATTACGATTTCACAAAAAATAGAGTCTGAAGATGAAAAAGATAGACTAGTAGCTATTGTAAAAAACAATCTTCCAGAAAATTGTGGCGCGATTGTTAGAACTGATGCAGATGGCATAAATGAGGAAAGATTAATTAGTGATATTAAGCATCTTGTAGAATTGTGGAATAACATTAAAAACAAAGCGAAAAAATGTGAAGAAACGGAGCTTTTATATAACGAACATGAGCTTGTTTCTAAGATTACAAGAGAGTTAATAAATCAAAAATTAACTAATATCTATGTAAATGATAAAGAAATGTATGAAGAATTAAGACAATCTCTAGAAAAGAAGAACCTTTTAGATACAACTGCTATTGAACTAGTTAATGAAGATATTATTGAAAAATTTGGATTAGGCACACAAATTTTAGAGGCTGCATACAGAAAAATTTGGTTAAAATGTGGTGGATATATCATTATAGACAAGACAGAGGCCCTAACAGCGATAGATGTTAATTCTGGTAAATACATCGGAAACAGCAATTTGGAAGAAACTGCTTTGGAAGTAAATGAAGAGGCTGCCAAAGAAATAATGCGTCAAATTAGACTAAAAGATATTGGCGGAATTATTATTATTGATTATATAGATTTGTTGAAGAAAGAAAATCAAGAGAAAATCATACAAATCATGCAAGAAGAAGTAAAAAAAGATAGAAGTAAGATTGACATCAAAGGCTATACAGAACTTAATTTGGTAGAACTTACCAGAAAGATGCTTAATATCTAAAAAATCCTTGCCAAAATGGGAAAAACATGATATTATAGCAACCGCAGTGAATCTGCCTTACTCTGTACAAGATACAGGGTCATATGTCCAAAAGGAGGTGTACTAAGAATGAATAATTATGAAACAATCATGATTATCAACTCTAATCTTGATGAAGCAGCTACTAAAGCATCTATTGAAAAATTTACAGCTTTAATAAATGCTAATGGTAAAGTTGAATCAGTTGAGGAAATTGGAAAGAAAAAATTAGCTTATCCTATCAAAAAACAAGCTGAAGGATATTACGTATTAGTTAATTTCTCAAGCAATCCTGAATTTATCGACGAATTAGATAGAGTTTATAACATCACTGACGAAGTTATTAAACACATCGTTGTAAAAAAAGACTAAGAGGAGGACTTTAATATGAATAAAGTAATTCTAATGGGAAGATTAACTAGAGATCCAGAAGTAAGATACACAAGCGGAAATAACACACTTGTTGCATCATTTTCTATTGCAGTAAATAGAAGATTTGCAAGACAAGGTGAAGAAAGACAAGCTGACTTTTTCAACGTAGTAGCTTGGGACAAAACAGGAGAGTTTTGTAGCAAATACTTCAAAAAAGGTCAACAAGTTGGCGTTATAGGAAGATTACAAACAAGAAACTATGACGATAAAGATGGAAAGAAAGTATATGTAACAGAAGTTGTTGCAGAAGAAACATATTTTGCAGATACAAAGAGAGACGGAGAAGCAAATCCATTCTCTACAGGTGCGGGTGCTACATTTGATGCAGCTACAGCTCCAAACGACTTCACTCAAGTTACAGACGATGATCTACCATTCTAATTTGTGTATTAAGCTGATTAGGAAATATTAAGATTGGAGGAAAGTAAAATGGCTGATAAAAAAGGAACAAGAAAATTCAATAACAGAAATAATAACGATGATGATTCAATGCCAAGACAAAGAAGAATCAAGAAAAAAGTTTGCGCTTTCTGTGCTGACAAAAATTTAGTTATTGATTATAAAGATGTTGAAAAATTAAAGAAATATGTTAGCGAAAAAGGTAAAATCTTACCTAGAAGAGTAACAGGTCTTTGTGCTAAACATCAAAGAGAAGTTACAGTTGCTATTAAGAGAGCTAGACATATCGCTTTATTACCATACACAGCTGAATAAGAGAAATATAGCGGGAGAAAATCCCGCTTATTTTTTTGCTCAAATAAACTTTTATTAGAAATTTATTTATGTATGTACAAAAATTTTATGAAAATGATATACTAGTTTGTATCAAAGGAACGAAAGAGGAGGATATTGTGATGAGAAGTGAAAGAGGTGTAACTTTGGTTACAATAGTTATCATGGTAGTAATAATGGCCATAATAGCTACAGTCTCTATTGTTGGAGGCGTTGATGTTATAGACAACGCAAAAGATCAAGTAAAAGAAAAGAACTTATCAGATGTAAAGGTTTTAGTTGGAAGAGAAGCTGCTAAGTTTGGAACAGCAGGAGTTTTAACACCTGTAAATGTTAAATACTATGGATTAGAAAACGTAGAATTAGCAGGAATACAATATAACGAAGATGGAACTACTGAAGAAGTAATGAAAAAAATCGGAGATGGTTGGTTCTTCCTAGATGAAGCTGTATTAAAGGAAATGGGAGTAGAATATGTAGATGAAACATACGTAGTTAATTACAAATATAATGTTGTAATTCCACTTTCAACTACAGAAAATATTCATGCGGAGATTGATTATTATAACGGTCTAGCTCAATAAATTAAAACGTGTGAAAATCATCATCTTGCGAAAGTTTCACAATATGACGATTTTGACACGTTTTTTATTTTGAATTTAGAACGAACAATTGTTCATAAAAACGTTGACAAGAATAAATGTTTGTGATACGCTTTTTCACGAGAACAGTGTACTAGGAGGTATTATATGAAAAATACAGGTGCTACAGATAAACAACAAAGAGTTTTAGACTATGTGAAAGAGCAAATTAAGAAAGAAGGTTATGCTCCTTCTGTTAGAGATATTTGTAAAGCTTTAGATCTAAAATCTACATCTACAGTTCATGGTTATTTAACTAGACTTGAGAAAAAAGGATTAATTCAAAAAGCGGCATTAAAACCTAGAACATTAAGAATCGTTGGAGAAGAGGAAGCGGAAGATAAGGGGTACTATACATCAAAAGAGATGGTTGATGTTCCTATAGTTGGAAAAGTTACAGCGGGACTTCCTATTCTAGCGGTAGAAAATATAGAAGATAGTTTTCCTTTACCAGTAGACTTTGTTGGAAATTCAGAATCATTCATGCTAAAAGTTAGAGGAGATAGTATGATTGATGCTGGAATTTTAGATGGAGATCTTGTTTTGGTAAAGAAACAAAGTAACGCTGACAATGGTGATATAGTAGTTGCATTAATAGAAGATGAAGCTACTGTAAAGAAATTTTATAAAGAAAAAGGCTTCATAAGATTACAACCGCAAAACCAATTTATGCAACCAATACTTGTACCAACATGTACAATACTTGGAAAAGTTGCGGGAGTATTCAGAAAGCTTTAAAAGTTTTTCATGAAAGGTAGATGCCGATTAGGTGTCTACCTTTTTTATAATAACTAATCGAAATAATTACGAATAAAAAAATCACAACTAAATAAAATATATAAGAGGTGATTTTTTGTGAACGAAAAGAGAAAAGTTTATGGTGAAAGAAAAAATAGAGGAAGAGAAATTTATGAAGACACTACTGAATATGGGGAATTTGTCGCTACGTTTGATGCTTGGATGACTCCTGAAGAACTTAAACGAAGAGCAAATCATTTAGCGAATTTGAATAAAGAAAGAAAATAAAAAGAGAAGAAAAATCTTCTCTTTTATTATTCGTAATCTTTATCGTGTTTAAACTCACAATCAATACATAAATCATCAGTTTTTGTGATTGCATTAAAAGAAATTGGGATTTCTATTTTCATTTTTTGTACAATAGTAAAATTACAACTTTCATCATTCATATTATCACAACATTTTGTTGGTTTCTTTAAAGAAATCATAGGGTTACCACAACATTCTGTTTTTATTTTTCCAACCTTAGCAGAAGGCGTTGTGGTAACTGGCAAATAAACAGTTAAGAATTTTTCAACAATAGCAGCACATTCAAAGTCTAAAGGGCAATCAATTTTATCTTCATCAAACATATAAATTCCTCCTAATTTAGAGATGACGTATCAAAACACGTTCTCTATATAATATGTTTTATAAATAAAAGTGTGCAAAGGTTTGAAAAATAAGCATTTTTGTGATATTCTTCAGCTACGGAGTGAGGAATATGAAAACATTATTAACTACATTAAACACAAAATATGTACATACAAACATAGCACTAAAATATTTATATAAAACAATAGAAAATAAAGATGTAACTTTAAAAGAGTATACGATTAACGAACCATTAGGAAATATATTAAGAGACATGGCTACATATAAAGCTGATATAATAGCTTTTAGTGTATATATTTGGAATGTTGAAGAAATATTAAAACTTTCAGAAAATATTAAAAAGATAATGCCAAATGTAAAAATAATATTAGGCGGGCCAGAAGTTACATATAGAAGTACACAAATTTTAAAAGAAAATGTGAGCGTAGATTATGTGATAATAGGCGAGGGGGAAGAGATACTTGCGCCACTAATAACTTACATAGAAGAAGGAATGACTTTTGATAATCTAAAAAACGTATCATATAGAAATGAGAATGGTGAAATTATTGAGGGTGAGATTGCAATAACTTGTGACACAAACAATATTCCGAGAATAGCAAAAGATATTGTGAAAGGTTATGATGGAAAGATTGTATATATAGAAACTGTTAGAGGTTGTCCATACAATTGCAGTTATTGCTTATCTTCAACAATAAAAGGGATAAGACCGTTTGATATGAAGCGAGTAAAAGAAGAACTTTTGATTCTTATAAAAGCACAAGTTAGACTTGTAAAATTTGTGGATAGAACATTTAACTATGATAAAAAACGTGCGTTAGAAATTTGGAAGTTTATATTAGAAAACAACATAAGTTCAGAATTTCATTTTGAAATTTCAGCACATTTGATTGATGAAGAAACATTAGAATTTTTAGAAAAAGTTCCAAATGGAGTCTTTAGATTAGAAATAGGTGTGCAATCTACAAATCCAGAAACAATAAAAGCAATAAACAGAACAACAAATTTTGAAGTTATAAAAAATGTAGTTCAACGAATAATGCTAAAAGGAAATATAACAACACACTTAGATTTAATTGCAGGTCTTCCTTATGAAGGATATGAAAGATTCAAAGAATCATTTAACGATGTATATGATTTAAATCCTACAGAATTACAATTAGGATTTTTAAAGATGCTTAGTGGATGTCAAATAACAAAAGAAAAAGAATTGCATGATTACGAATACACAAGCTATCCACCATATGAAATTTTAAACAACAAATTTATATCATTTGAAGAAATAACAAAATTAAAATTTGTGGAAGAAATGGTAGATATATATCATAATTCAATGAGATATAAAAATACTTTAGAACTAGTGTTAGAAAAATTTGAAACACCATTTGAAATGTTTTATGAACTATCAAGATATGCATTAGAAAACAAATATTTCGAAAGAAAAATAAGCGCAGAAGAGTGGATGGACGTATTAGCAAGATTTTATATTTCAAAAGGATTTAAAGAGTACGAACAATTTAAAGAACAACTAAAGAAAGACCACTTTATCAGCTTTGGAAATAAGAGGAGAAGAGGGTTAATATTTTTTGAGTAGATATGTTGCGAAGGAGAATATCCTTCGCTTTTTTATATAAAATCTATTGACATCTTAATAAAAGGTGATAAAATGTGTTTGAAAGGTCAAAGAAAGTCAAAATCAAAAAGAGGTGATGTAATGAGATTATCAGAAGTGATAGAGGAGTATATAAAAGCTTTAATGGGTGATAGCGATGAGTTTGTAGAGTTTGGTAGAAACGAACTTGCAGAATATTTTAACTGCGTGCCATCTCAAATTAACTATGTTATAAGTACTCGCTTTAGTCCAGAAAGAGGTTACTACGTGGAAAGCAAAAGAGGCGGTGGCGGTAATATTAAGATAAAAAGGATTGACATTACCAAAGATCGTTATATTATGCACTTAATAAATTCTATTGAAACGAGTTTATCTCAGCAAGAAGCGGAAATAATTATAAAGAACCTTCAAGGTTATAACATTATAGATGCGAAAACAGCAAAGCTTTTAAAAGTGACTACTAATGATAAAGTTTTGGGCCTTCCAAAAGAATATAGAGACGATGTTAGAACTAGAATATTTAAGAATATATTGATTAATTTGATATAAGGGAGTGTTGCATTATGAAATGTGAAAATTGTGGCAAACATGCCGCTACTATTAAGTACACCCAAGAAATTAACGGTGTGGGTGGAGAGATATATTTGTGTGAAAGATGCGCAAGAGATATGAATATAGATATGAATTTTAATCTTGATTTTGACTTAGGATTTAATGACGTATTCTCATCATTGTTTGGTGATCAATCTTTAATTAAACCATTAGAAATTGAAGAAGGTTTAGTGTGTGATGCCTGCGGAACAAGTTATGATGAGTTCACTGCAAATGGAATGTTAGGATGTGAAAATTGCTACAGAATTTTTAATAAAAAGTTAGATGCAGTTATTAAAAGATTGCATGGTGGCAATAATCGTCACGTTCAAAACATACAAAGAGTTCGTCCTGAAACAGTTAAAAAGAAAGATGTTAAAGAAGACCTAAAAACAGAAATAGAAAAACTAAGAGAAGAATTGGCTGGGTGTATTAAAGTTGAAGATTATGAGAAAGCTGCTATTCTTCGTGACAAAATAAAAGCTCTTGAAAAAACATTAGCTGAAAAGGAAAGAGGTGTTTAATATGAGTTGGTATTTTGAAAACGGACCAGAATCAGATGTAGTAGTTAGTTCGAGAATCAGATTTGCGAGAAATATACATGGACACAAATTCACAGGAAGCGCAGATGAAGAAGAACTAAAAGAAATATTGAAAATATTTAAAACAAACAAAGTTGTATCTGGACTTAAATTTATTCAATTAAGTGATTTAGATGATCTTATGAGAATGAGTTTAGTTGAAAAACATATAATTAGTAGAGATGTTTTAAGACAAAAAAATGCGGCTATGTTATTAAATGCTGATGAAGATTCTTGCGTAATGTTAAACGAAGAAGACCATATTAGAATTCAAACAATGACGCCTGGATTCGATTTGGATAAAGCATATAAAGAAGCTAAAAAAATAGACGATCAAATTGCTGAAAAAGTTGAATATTCATTTAGCGATTTGTATGGATACTTAACAATGTGTCCAACCAATTTGGGTACGGGAATGAGAGCATCTGTAATGCTTCATTTACCAGCATTAAGAATGACGGGACAAATTGGAAAGGTAATAGATGTAGTTAATAAAATAAACTTAAATGTTAGAGGCGTATATGGTGAAGGCACAGACGCAATTGGAGATATGTATCAAGTTTCTAACAAAGTAAGTTTAGGATTAACAGATGAGGAAATAATAAACAATGTAACAACTATAGTTAACAAGTTGATTGCTCAAGAAAGAAATGCGCGTGAATATTTGAGAAGTAAAGAAGTTGAATTCGAAGATAGAATTTGTAGAGATTTTGGAACTTTATCATGTGCAAGAAAACTTTCATATAAAGAAAGCGAACAATTAATATCTATTGTGAGACTGGGTGTTCACATGGGATTAATTAAAGATATTGATGCAAAGAAAGTTAATGAGATTTCTGTAGTTACTAAACCTGCTACATTACAAAAGTTTAGTAAAGAAACTTTGGAAGGTACAGAGTTAGAAATTAAACGTGCAGAAATGATTAAGAAAATTATTAAAAAATAATTTTAAGAAAGGAAATGAAATATGGTTTATAAATTTACCAACAGGGCTGAAAAAGCTATTGCGTTTGCAGAACAAATTGCTGCAGAATTTGGTCATAATTATGTTGGGACGGAACATTTACTTTGTGGCCTTATTTGTGAAGGAACAGGCTTAGCTTTTAAAGTTCTTAATGAACAAAATGTTACGGATGAAAAAGTAGAAGAGTTAATAGAAGAACTTATCGGAAGAAATGAACCATTAACAGTATTGCCAGACAGTTTCACACCAAGAACAAAGAGAGTTATTGAAACAAGTTTTTCGGAAGCTAAACGATTAAACAATAACTTTATAGGAACAGAACATTTGCTTCTTGGAATACTTAAAGAAGGAGATAGTGTAGCTTCTAGAATTTTAGTTGAACTTGGAGTAGATATTCAAAAGTTATTTGGAGATTTATTAAAAGTTTTAACAGAAGAAAATTCAGGAAGTACATCAACATCTTCTAATAAAAAACAAGCAGCAAACCAAACTCCAACTTTAAATCAATTTGGTAAAGATTTAACTGCAGAAGCTGCAGATGGAAAATTAGATCCTATTGTGGGAAGAGAACAAGAGATTGAAAGAATAATTCAAATATTAAGTAGACGTACTAAAAACAATCCTTGTTTAATTGGTGAACCTGGTGTAGGTAAAACTGCAATAGCAGAAGGACTTGCTGAAAAAATTGTTGCAGGCGAGGTGCCAGAAAACTTAAAGAATAAAAGAGTAGTTACACTTGATGTTTCTTCAATGGTTGCTGGTGCAAAATACAGAGGAGACTTTGAAGATAGATTAAAGAAATCTTTACAAGAAATAAAAAAAGCTGGTAACGTAATTTTATTCATTGATGAAATTCACACAATAGTTGGAGCTGGTGCAGCAGAAGGCGCAATTGATGCTGCAAACATTTTAAAACCATTACTTGCAAGAGCAGAAATACAAGTAATTGGTGCAACAACTTTGAATGAATATAGAAAATATATTGAAAAAGATGCTGCGTTAGAAAGAAGATTTCAACCAGTAATAGTTGGTGAACCAACTGAAGAAGAAGCTGTAAAAATTCTAATGGGAATTAGAGATAAATATGAAGCACATCATAAAGTTAAAATTACAGATGATGCGATTAAAGCGGCAGTTGAATTATCAGCAAGATATATTAATGACAGATTCTTACCAGATAAAGCAATTGACTTAATGGATGAAGCTGCTTCAAAAGTAAAACTTAATTCTTTAACAGCACCAAAAGAAGTTAAAAAGATTGAAGAAAAAATTCAAGAAATTATAAAAGAAAAAGAAGATGCGATTAACACTCAAGATTTTGAAAAGGCTGCAAAGCTTAGAGACAAAGAACAAAAAGAAAAAGCAAAATTAGAAAAAGTAAAACTTGAATGGACTCAAAAAAATCAAATTGAATCTACAAAAGTTACAGAAAATGAAATTGCAGAAGTTGTCTCTAAGTGGACGAACATTCCAGTTAATAAACTTACAGAAGCAGAATCTCAAAAATTAAAAATGCTTGAAGAAGAACTTCATAAAAGAGTTATTGGTCAAGATGCAGCAATTACTGCAGTAAGCAAAGCCGTAAGAAGAGGTAGAGTTGGATTAAAAGATCCAAAGAGACCTATAGGTTCTTTCATCTTTTTAGGACCAACAGGTGTAGGTAAAACGGAAACTTGTAAAGCACTTGCTGAATGTTTATTTGGTGATGAAAATGCAATGATAAGAATCGATATGTCTGAGTATATGGAGAAACACACCGTTGCTAAATTAATCGGTTCACCTCCAGGATATGTTGGTTATGATGAAGGTGGTCAACTAACAGAAAAAGTTAGAAGAAAACCTTATGCAGTAATTTTATTTGATGAAATAGAAAAAGCACATCCAGATGTGTTTAATATCTTACTTCAAATTTTGGAAGATGGAAGATTAACAGATTCTCAAGGAAGAACAGTTGATTTCAAAAACACAGTTATTATCATGACATCAAATGTTGGTGCAAGAAATATAACTGAGAATAAATCAATTGGATTTAATAATGCTGAAAATAAAGATAAAAATTATGAGCATATTAAGTCTGATGTTATGGCAGAGCTAAAGAGAGAATTTAGACCAGAATTTCTAAACAGAGTAGATGAAATAATCGTATTTAAACAACTTGATGAAGAAGAAATCGGAAAGATAGTTGAAATCATGATTAACTCTTCAACAAAACGTTTGGAAGATAGAAATATAAAAATTGAAGTAAGCGATGAATTGAAAAAACAGATCGTGAAAAAAGGTTATGATCCAGTGTATGGAGCAAGACCTTTAAGAAGAGCAATTCAATCATTAATCGAAGATACATTAGCAGAAAAAATATTAGACGGCGAAGTATCTGATGGTAATAAAGTAATGATGGATTTTGTGGATGAAAAAGTAATAATAAAATTGAAGAAATAAATCCCCTGGAGAACCCTTGTAATGTGCATTAGCACAGCAAGGGTTCTTTGCAATATTTGGAGGAAAAATAAAAGTGAAAATTTTGTTTCTAAAATGAAAATTAAAAAGTTATATAGATGAAAGATTAAAAGGTGCGACTTTTTAATAAATTTATTTTAGGGGGTATGTGTATGAAAAAGTTTTGGTTGGTGATGTTTTTAGTTTTAAGTGTACTTTGGTGCACAAGTATTTCTTTTGCTGCAGAAAGTGGCGAAAATTTAGGTTATATTCACGAAGAAATATTTAAACGAATTTTATTTGACTATAACTTCTTAACGGATAACACAGAAAGCGAATCACGAGAAATATTTAATGATTTAGATGTTGAATTAGAGGAGCAAAAAATTGCATTTCTTCAATCAATAGGTATAACTCAAGAAACTAGTGAAGAAATTGTTTTATTCATTCAAGATAATTATGATGAATTGATAGAAAATAAAACTACTGAAGTAAAAGACTTAATTGACAAATATTTATTGACACATTCGTTAAAATATTATTACAATATTCTTGGCGATGACTATGAGTATCAAGAGGCAGTTGTCCCAACAATTGAAAATTGCGGGAATCAAACAAGAAGCAGTACAGCGAATGTTGTTTCTCTTAGAGTGTGTTCGGACCCATCGACATGGGGGACAAATTCAGCAGAAACGGGGTTGGCCGCGGCTGCTGGACATCATGCTTGGATACAAGTTCAAAATTTAACCAATAGTGAAATAACTGTAGGGGGATTGCCTGTAGGTGCTTTAAAATGTGTTACGATAGGAACGTGGCATGGAAGTGTACATGATGGAATTTTTTATAATTATGAGGTTTATAAGCAATCAGAATATTCGTCTTTTTCGACAACAGAAAGCGTATATGCGGTTCAGTTGTTAAATCAGTCTGAATTAAATGTATTAAATACTCAAATTGTCTTACCAGCTAATGATGACTGGTGGGCTACTAATAACTGTTCATCGTTTGCTGAAAAAATGTGGAATTCTGTTGCAGACTATCCAGTGAATGCGGGAATTATTGATACGCCTAAGGCGTTAGCTGAAAGTATTTTAGAAGAGGCGGGTGGATCTACGCAACTTATGCTTCCTAATGCAGAAATAGCATATTATGGAGGTGCTAATCCTGTAGAATATAAAACGATAGATTAGTGTTATGATTTAATCTTAGAAAGGTGTTTTGCATGAAAAAATTTTTTGTTGTAGTCATAGGTATGCTACTTTTTTTAATAACATACTGGCAAGTTGAGGAATATAAAAAAGACAACATACATTTCATCGATGAAGGTTATATTGCTTTATTGGATGTAAAAGAGAATAGAGTTACTTGCGAAATTACATCATTTTGGCATATTTCGTCATGGAATTATACATACACTTTAGAAGACAGAAATTTGTATTTAACAGCATATGATTTATCTTTCTTTAATCCAAAATCTGTGCATAGTTGGTTAGGTGTAGATATAAATCTCGGATATAATGATTTTGATAATATTTATATTGATAATAGAGATGGGACAGAACCAATATTACTTTGGGAAAGTAAGAATGTATTTTCGGAAGATAAAGTACTTGAGTTAAATGTTACAAATAATGAATTTTTTTGTAAGCTAGATTGTGAACAGTGGGGATACGATTATAATTTGGTAAGTAAAAAATTGTACCTTAATGTATATGAAAAAGAAGAAAGAAATGAAAATGGATTAGAAATTAAGATTGATAAAGGTTACGATGATTTTGATGAAGTAAGAATATTTGGTTTGGGAAATGTTAAAGTAATATGGTCTAAAACAGAATAAGAAAAATAAAAAAAGGACCCTTGTAATGTGTATCAGCACTGCAAGGGTTCTTTGCAATGTGTGAAAAGTGTATTATAATAAGTGTGAAAATATGAAAACTTTAGGAGTGAGGTATGATGAAAAAGTTTTTTATAGTTTTAGGTGGGATATTAGCCTTTTTAATAATTTTTTGGAGCATAGAATATTATAAAAAGGATGCTATATATACTCAAGAGAAACGGTATATTTTCATTAGATGTAAAAGAAAATAGAGTGACGTGTGAGATTACTAATTCGTATCATATAAATTCGTGGAATTATAAATATGAAATTAGAGATAGAAATTTGTACATAACAGTATATAATTTATCCTTTTTAAATCCTATGGCGAAGCATGGTTGGTTAGCTGTAGATATAGCTGCAGGATATAATGATTTTAATAACATATACATAGATAATGGACCGGAGAAAGAGCCGACATTAATATGGAAACGAGAGAATCTTTTTTCGTTGGATAAGCTATCAGATTTGAACGTAACTAATAATGAAATTTCATGTACTTTAGACTATGAACATTGGGGTTATGATTATGATTTGCAAAATAAAATATTGTATATTGATTTGTTTGAAACAGAAGAAATTAGTGAAGGTGGATTAGAAATAAAAATTGATAAAGGTTATGAAAACTTTAATGAGGTAAGAATAATGGGATTTGGTTTTGGAAACGGAATAACAATCTGGTCAAAAACTGAATAATTTAAATTATAAAAGAACCCTTGTATTGTGCATTAGCGCAGCAAGGGTTCTTTGCAATATAGATGCAACGTATTTGTAACAAAAATGTAATTGTAAAAGAATTACATAAGTAATAAAATTAAATGGTACAAAGGGTAAAAAGGGGGTGCTATAAGTTGTTTGCATCAGATATTAAAGATAAGTTAATAAATGAGCTTAATGCGCAAATTGAAGATGGTACATTTTATACAATGAATGATCTTTCTAAATTCACAAACAAAAAAGATGATGTAGACATGTTTGATAGCATTGGCTATGAACACGCACCAGCTTTTTCAGGGCTTGCTAAAATAACAGGCTTTGATTTTGATACTCCTGCACCTGTACAAAAAAATAATATTGCGAAGGATAATATGAATAGTTATTTCGATTCTTTGAAGATTGACGGTTCTAGTTTGTATAGACCTATGGTAAGTAATTTTAGCAACCCTTTAGAAAAAAGTGCTTACACATACAAACCAACTTTTGATTTAGCGGTTAATGGAATGGCATTTTTAAGCAAGAATGGGGGAATTGTTGAAAACCCATTAGCAAAGAACCTTAACATTGTGAATAATTTAACTGGAGCAACAGTTAATACGAATACAACAATTGCAAAAGCCACAAACCCAACTGTTAATACAGTAGCGCCGGTTGCTGAAAAAGCAATAGCTGTTACTACAAATTTAGATGGTTATAAAGTTGAACCTATTGCAATGAACACATACAATATGTTAGACATTCTTAATGAAGCGGGAGCTTCTGAAGAACTAATATTTAATGCGATTCCAAAAGAGTATGCGTTAACAACAGTTTCAAAATGGAATTGGAGAAATATTTTATTTAAAGAAGTTGATATACTTGGAGGAATCAAAAAGATCTTCTCGAAGCAAAAATCTAAATAGTTATATAAGGAACTGAGGAATACATATGGATATTGATATCGAGATGGAAAATTTGAAGTATTTATTAAATACTAATCAAATTGATCCACATGAGTACTCATATCGAGTGCAAGAATTAATGTCTAATAGAAAAAAGGAAAAAAAGAAATCTACCAAACATACATCAAATGGTGTAGCTGGTAGATTTTTTGTAATGTTCATAATTTTATTTTGGTTTCTAGTTTGGTTAGATAAAGGATATGTAAATAAAGAAAATATAGTAGCAGATTTAAGAAACTTACCTGAGCCAGAACAAAAAACAACGTTTGGTTCTACTGAAATGTTTATTGAGGGCGCAAATGTAAAGTTAGCGCATTTAGCTGAATATAAAATTCAAGCGAGGGTGGTAGATGTACAAGACTATGTACCTTATGATCTTGGCGATGAACTTTCTCCAGTAGACTTCGGATTAGCATGGGGATACATTGCTAGAGATGAAAATATTGAAAAGTTAGAGTTTAAATCAAAAGGAACTAGATTCTTAAGCTACAATACAGCTGATAGAAGTTGGCTTGCTAACAATGGTGGTTGGGAGGAAGTTGGAAAATATATTTCAAACAATCACATTATCCCAGCTAATGAAGATATAGAAAAAGCGGTGAAAGCGGTAAAAACTGGAGAATATGTGGAGCTTACAGGTTATTTAGTTAGAGCAACGTGCAGTAATCCTAGTTTTAGATGGACTTCTAGCTTGACTCGTACAGATGATGGTGCAGGAGCATGTGAGGTATTTCTAGTTGAAGATGTAAAATGGTTGGAAGAGGCTACAAATTAGTAAAAAACACCCTGTTTTTGGAAGAAATAGGGTGCTTTTTTATGCCTTTTTATAAATTTTATAAAAAAATACGCAAAATCTCAGAAATGTGCTTGACAAAAGCAAAAAAACAGAGTAAACTAAGCGAGGTTTACGGAGGTAACATATGAAGAAGGATATTTATAGTAAAAGTATATATATTAGTATGTTGCTAGAAATGTATGGCAAATTACTTACAGAAAGACAAGCTGATATAGTTGATTTATATTACAATCAAAACCTATCTTTGGCTGAGATTGGTGAGGAATTTAACATTACGAAGCAAGGCGTTAGAAAAGGCTTAGTTGAAGGCGAAAATAAACTTGTCGACTTTGAAGAAAAATTAGGTTTTTTGAAAGCTAAAGAACGTAGACAAAGTGTAATTAGAGACGTCATAGAAAAATCTAAAGAAGAGTACACGAAGACAGAATTACGAAAATTATTGTAGAGGAGTTTTTGAGTAATGGCTTTTGAAAGTTTAAGTGGAAAACTTCAAGGAGTAATAAACAAATTAAAAGGTAAGTCTAGAGTAACAGAAGAAGATGTTAAAGAAATTGCTAGAGAAGTTAAACTTGCGTTACTAGAGGCTGACGTAAACTATAAAATAGTTAAAGATTTTACATCAAAAATAAGTGAGAAAGCTTTAGGACAAGATGTTTTAAAAAGCTTAACTCCAGGACAACAAGTAATTAAAGTTGTTCATGATGAATTAGTTGAACTTTTAGGAAAAGACGAATCAACACTTAACATGTCTCCTAATCCACCAACTATAATCATGATGGCTGGCTTACAAGGTTCTGGTAAAACAACTATGGCTGGTAAGCTTGCAAACATGCTTAGAAAAAAAGGAAAGAAACCTTTGCTTGTAGCATGTGACGTATACAGACCAGCTGCTATAGATCAATTAGAAGTTTTAGGAAGACAACTTAATATTCCAGTTTTCTCAGATAAAGAAACTAAAGATGTTGTAAGTATAGCAACAAGAGCTTTGAAAGAAGCTAATTCAAAATTAAATGATGTAGTTATTGTCGATACTGCTGGTAGACTTCACATTGATGAAGAATTGATGGAAGAATTGAAGAGATTAAAATCAACAATTCGTCCACATGAAATTTTACTTGTTGTTGACTCAATGACAGGTCAAGATGCTGTAAACGTTGCTCAAAGTTTTAATGAACAACTAGGAATAGATGGTGTTGCATTAACAAAACTTGATGGTGATACAAGAGGTGGTGCTGCTTTATCAGTTAAAGCAATCACAGGAAAACCAATTAAGTTTTCTGGTACTGGTGAAAAGATGAATGATATTGAAGTCTTCCATCCAGACAGAATGGCAACAAGAATTCTTGGTATGGGCGACGTGCTTACTCTTATCGAAAAAGCTGAAGAAGCATTCGATGAGGAAGAAGCTATCAGAATTGAAAAAAGATTAAGAAAACAACAATTCACATTGCAAGATTATTTAGATCAATTAAGACAAGTTAAAAAACTTGGTTCAATCAAATCAATTTTAGGAATGATTGGTATAGATGATCAAGCAATTGAAAAAGCCAAAATAGATGAAAGAGAGTTCGTGAGAGCTGAAGCAATTATTCTTTCTATGACATTAGAGGAAAGAGAAGATCCAGATATTTTAAATGGAAAGAGAAGAAGAAGAATTGCTGATGGCGCTGGAACTACAGTTCAAGAAGTAAACAGATTTATCAAAAAATATACAGATACAAAACTTGTGATGAAAAGCATGATGAGTGGTAAGGGTGCTATGGGCAAAATGATGAAGAACATGATGAAGAATGCAGAAAATATGGACCCTAACAATATGACAGAAGAAGACATCAAAAAGTTGACTAAAGATTTTAAGTTTTAATTTAAAATAAAGAAGTTCAAACTTAGAGGAGGTGAAAAGGTTAATGGTAAAAATCAGATTAAGAAGAGATGGTGCTAAAAAAGCTCCTTACTATAAAGTAGTAGTTGCAGATTCTAGATTCCCAAGAGATGGAAGATTCATCGAGGAAATCGGTATCTATGATCCAATGAAAGATCCAGCTGTTATCAAAATAGATGTTGAAAAATACAAAACATGGATTAAAAACGGAGCAAGACCTACAGACACTGTAAAACAACTATTTGATAAAGTTTCTAACTAATATCTAATTAACTTTGGAGGGATATGAAATGAAAGAAATGTTAGAAATGCTTGTAAAAAGCTTGGTAGACAACAAAGACAATGTTGAAATAACAGAAAACGAAAATGGTGATGATGTAACTCTTGAAATCAGAGTTGATCCATCAGATATGGGTAAAGTTATTGGTAAACAAGGAAAAATAGCTAAAGCTATTAGAGTTCTTATGAGAGCATATGCTACAAAAGTTGGCAAAAAAGTTAGCGTAGAAATTTTAGACTAATTATCTTGGAGGAATTTAAATGGTAGAGTATTTTGAGATTGGTCATATATCAAACACGCATGGTTTGAAAGGTGAAGTAAAAGTAAGACCATTTACTGCGAAGATGAAAGATTATGAAAAATTGAAAAATATATTTATTGATTTTGGTAAAGAGTTGAAAGAATACACTATCGAATCAGTAAGATATCAAAAAGATGTTGTGTTGCTTAAGTTAAAAGGAATAGACATCATTGAAGATGCCGAAAAGATAAAAGGCAAATACATAAAAATTCCACGTGAATTTGCTAAAGAGCTTGAAGAAGATGAGTATTTTATAGCTGATCTAATCGGATGTGAAGTATATCAAGATGAATTATTAGGAGTAGTTGAAGATGTGTTTACAGCTGGTGCAAGCGATGTATATGTGATTAAAAGAAAAAATAAAAAAGACTTATTACTACCAGCACTTGCTGATGTAATTAAGAAAGTCGATGTTGAAAACAAAAAAATCTATGTAGAAGTTCCTAGGGGGTTAGAAGACGATGAGGTTTGATGTACTTACGTTGTTCCCAGAAATGTTTGCGCCTGTAAAGGAAAGCATTTTAGGAAGAGCGCTTGATAACAATCTTATTGAACTTAATCTAATAAATTTTAGAGAATTTTCTACAGATAAAAGTAAGCATGTAGATGACACTCCTTATGGTGGCGGAGCAGGAATGGTTATTAAACCAGAGCCTGTATATGATGCTTATAAATCAATTATTGAAGGTTTAGAATCTAAACCAAAAGTGATTTACCTTTCTCCAAAAGGAAAAGTATTTAATCAACAAATAGCAAGAGAACTTGCTAAAGAAGAACACTTAATTTTACTATGCGGTCACTATGAAGGAATTGACCAACGTGTGATTGATGAAATAGTAGATGAGGAAATTTCGATTGGCGATTACGTACTTACAGGAGGAGAGCTTCCAGCGATGGTATTGATAGATGCTATCAGCAGAAATGTTGAAGGTGTTATAAAAGAAGAGTCTGTTGAAGATGAATCTTTTAGCGAAGGATTATTAGAATATCCTCAATATACAAGACCGGAAGTATTTATGGGTAGAAGAGTTCCAGAAGTATTGCTTTCTGGACATCACGCAAATATTGCAAACTGGAGACGTGAACAATCGCTAGAAATAACGAAGAAAAAACGTCCTGATTTAATCAAAGAAGAAAGGAGTCAAACAAATGGATAAAATTAAAGCTATCGAAAACGAGCAAATTAGAGAAAATGCTCTTACATTAAACATTGGTGATACAGTTAAAGTACACGTTAAAATCAAAGAAGGAAACAAAGAAAGAATCCAAGTATTTGAAGGTACTATCATCAAAAGACAACGTGGTGGTTCAAACGAAACATTCACAGTTAGAAAAATAGCTTATGGTGTTGGTGTTGAAAGAACATTCTTAGTTAACTCACCAAAGGTTGAAAAAGTAGAAGTAGTTAGACCTGGTAAAATCAGAAGAGCTAAACTTTACTACTTAAGAGACAGAGTAGGTAAAGCTACTAGAGTTAAAGCTAAAATCACTTCTAAAGAAGACGCTACAACAGAATCAGCTGAATAATTATAAAAGAAAGACAACTATAGTTATATATAGTTGTTTTTTTATGCCTAAAAACTGGAAAAATAGCGCTTTTAATGATATAATCTGGGGTGAGTAAAAAACAAACGGGGGGAGAATATGAAAAACGTAATTAGAGGACTTTTTTTATATGGAGTATATTGGTTTATTACAGCAATAGCATGTGATGGATTATATGAGGCAGGTATAGAAATTAACAATGTGCTAGAAGAACTTATAAGAATCATTCTTCCTATAATTTTAGTTTTAATCACATGGTTAACTTTTAAATTTAGTAAAAAGAAAAATATAAATGACAGTGAAAATACAGAAGATTCAATGCCAATTGTTGATGGCGCGATGAAAATATTTGGAATAATTTTTGCGGGATTTTTTATAGCCCTAGTGATTATACATGTGTATATTTTATTTGCTATGAATTAATTGTTGGAGGTTGATAAGATGGAAAATGTTTTAAGAGTTGCTCAATTTAATATAAGTGGTGGATTTTATATAGGAGATGAATCTGAAGAATACCTTGATAGAGAAGCTGCAACGGAAGTTGATGACAGATTGTTCAGAGAAACAATAGAGATTATTAATAGTGAGCAAATAGATGTTATATGTTTTCAAGAAATTATAACTAATGAAGAAGTTGCTTACATTGAAAATATAATGAAAAACACAGAACTAAATTATAAAGAAATGATTGAATTAAGCCCATGCAACTTGGTAAAAGACACTAATTGCGGACTTGCAATTTTATCTAGATATCCTATAACAAATATGGAGGCAGGGTTATTTAAAAATCCTAAATTATCAAAAACAACAAGTAGCGGAAATACGTATTACACATATGACAAAGGTTATTTGATGATTGAGGTTGTTATTAATGGTGAAAAAGTAAAAGTTTTAACACATCACGGATTTCCTTTTAGAAGATTTAATTCTACACCAGAAGCTAATCCAAAAGTTTTTAAAGAATTTGATTCGATAATCAAAAGGTTACAACCAACTGTAGTAACTGGAGATTTTAATGCAGAGAGATTTTTTGACATGATGGATTATACAAGAGAAAATTATGAAAAAGGTTTTGATGAAGTAACCACAGTAGATAATATGAAATTTGATAATATATTAGTTGTAAATGATAAAAGTATTCATAATCAAAAGTCTAGAAAAACGCTATCTGATCATTTTATGCTAATAGCAGATTTAAATATATAAAGGAGTAAGTAATGGATTATAGATATGAAACAAAGGACGAGGCAAGAGACTTTCATAAGCAAAGAAAAGCATTTATTATATTAAATGGGGAACTTGAATTCTTACCTGAAGGCACAGCGATGTCACACTTTGAATTTTGTCAAACAAAAGGATTAGAAAAAGAAGAGTTTAATAAAATTACTAGAGGTTATTACTTAAATGGTAATGTGATTTTTTACAAAGATAATTTTATATATGATGATACAGTAATTGAAGAAGCTTTAAAATTTTTAAAACAGATATCAGAAATTATTAACATTAAAGAGTTTGAAATATATTTTGGACAATTACCAGACCAAAACTTTGCGTTAGATTATCATTATGGAAGATATACAGATGAGAAAATTATAAAAAATAATTAGAGGTGCGCTATGGAAATATTAATCGTGCGACATGGAAAAACAGATTGGAATATACAGAAAAAACTTCAAGGAAGAGTAGATATCGAATTAAATGAAATAGGAAAAATGCAAGCAAGAGAAACTGCACAATTATTAGAAAACGAAAATATAGATTTAATAATTTCATCCCCTTTAAAAAGAGCGATTCAAACAGCTGAAATAATAAATGAGTCTAGAAATATTCCTGTGATAATTGATGAAAGAATTGCAGAAAGAAATTTTGGAGTATATGAAGGTAGAGACGTAACAACATTTGATTTCAATGAGTTTTGGAGTTTTAAATATCCTAAAGACTTTGAAGGCGCAGAAACTTTGGATGATTTCTTTGAAAGAGTATATACATTTTTAGATGAGTTAAAAGAAAAGTATAAAGATAAAAGAATACTACTTGTTACGCACGGCGGAGTAAGTATTCCGGTTAATTGCTATTTTAATGGAATACCTGATGAGGACAATATATTTTTCTTATGTATGAACAATTGTGAAGTTGCAAAATTTAAAGATGAATAAAATTTGGAGGTAGAAATGAAAAAAATATTATTTGCTACAGGCAATCCAACAAAAGCTAAAAGATTTTCAAAAGGACTAGAACAAAGCGATATTGAAGTGTTGTCTTTAAAAGACGTAAATATGGAATTAGATGTAAATGAAAATGGAGCAAATGCAATAGAAAACGCTTTGATAAAAGCAAGAGCATGTTTTGAAAATGCTAAGATGCCAAGTATGGGAATGGATGATACACTTTATTTAGAAGGTGTTCCAGAAGATAAACAACCAGGTTTGTTTGTAAGAAGAGTAAATGGAAAAACATTAAATGACGAAGAAATGATTGAACATTATATGGGTTTGGTAAAAGAATATGGTGTTGATGGAAAGCTTAATTGCAAATGGATTTATGGTTTGGCTGTGATAGATGAAAATGGAAATGAAAGTACATACACATGGGAAAAAGCAGATTTTTACATGGTTGATACACAATCAGAAAAAATCAATCCTGGATATCCTTTAAACTCAATTTCAAAATATAAAAATTTAGATAAATATTTTACAGAGATAACAGAAGAGGATAAAGAAAAACTGAAAGTAAATGAAGACCATGTAGTAGAATTTATAAAGAATCATATTTAATGTGAAACAAATTCAAAGCTGGTAGGAGTATTTACGAAAAAATATTTGAAAAGTATAAGTTAAAAAGGAGATGCCAAAATGGAGAAAATTGTAATATTTTCAGATTTGCATTATGCACCAGAAAAACCAATAAATAATGGGTCAAAAATTGATAGAAAATTAATGGAATATGCAGAGCCTTTATTAGATAAATTAACAAATGAAATAAACAATATTATAAAACCAGATTTAGTACTTAATTTAGGAGACTTGGTAGAAGATTTTAATGATCACGATAAAGATATAGTTAATTTGAATTATGTATGGCAAAAGTTTAAAAAAATAGATGCACCTTTTTATTCTTGCATAGGAAATCATGATTTGCGTTCAATGTCATCAAGAAAAGAAGTAGAGGAGATAATGGAATACGGACATTCTACGTTTTCGTTGGATATTTTTGGGATGCATATCGTTATACTTGGAACATATGTAAATAATGAATTGGGTACCTCTGAAGGTGGAATATTCAAAACACAATTTATTTCGAATGAAGATTTGGAATGGTTGAAAGAAGATTTAAGAAACAATAAATTACCATCAATAATATGTTTACACTTTGGTGTTGCTGAAGATGATATGAAAGGAAATTGGTGGTTTGAAACTTGTCCAGAAACAGCTTTGTTGGGAAATAGAAATGAGTTAAAACAAATTATAAGAGAGCACAAGAATGTATTAGCAGTATTTTCGGGGCATCAACATTGGACAAAATATATTAAAGAAGATGGTATTTCATATTACGTACTAGGATCTTTGACTGAAAACATAAATAATGATGGGGTTCCAGATGGAGTGTATTTTATAGTAGAGTTTGACGGAAAAAACTTAAATGTTGTTGAACAACATTTAAGTTTGTAAAAAATAAAGGAAGTGAGTAAAATGGCAGAAGTGCAAAAACAAATCCAATGGTATCCGGGACATATGGCAAAGGCAAGAAGAGAAATTGCAGAAGCTGTTAAATTAGTTGATGTAGTTATCGAAATTGTGGATGCTCGTATACCAATTGCAAGTAGAAATCCAATCTTGAACGAAATTATTGCGGACAAGCCGCGAGTTATAGTTTTAAATAAATCAGATTTGGCAAATTCTGAAGAAAATAAGAAATGGGTGAAATATTACACCTCTAAAAATCAAGTCGCAATTTTGACCAATTCTAACCAAGGTGTTGGAATGAAAAATGTTGTTGATGCAGCTTGTGAATTGATGAAAGAAAAATTAGAAAGAAGAGAAAAGCAAGGAATTGTTGGAGCCTCTGTCAAAGCAATGATTGTTGGAATACCAAATGTAGGTAAGTCTTCTTTTATAAATAAAGTTGCTAAAAAACAAACTACAGCAACAGGTAATAAACCTGGTGTTACTAGAAAAAATCAATGGGTAAGACTTGATGATAAGATACAACTTTTAGACACTCCAGGTGTGTTATGGCCAAAGTTTGATGATGAAAAAATCGCAAGACATTTAGCATACATTGGAACAATTAAAGATGATATCATCGATATTGAAGAACTAGCGCTTAATTTAGTTGCTGAGCTTTTAGAAACTAATAAAAAGGCTTTGTTTGAACGTTATAAGATTCCCGAAGATTTTGAATATGAGATGCCTCTTGAAGTATTAGAAGAGATTGGAAGAAAAAGAGGATGTCTTGTAAGAGGTGGAGAAATAGATTATACAAAAGTTGCAAACATATTATTAGATGAATTCAGAAGTGCAAAAATAGGTGCAATAACATTAGAAAAAGTACCTGAAAAATAATCGGAGGTTATATGAAAAAAGAAGAAGTATTACAGTATTCATCACTTGTATTAGCATATATGGGAGATGCAGTTTATGAAAAAAGCATAAGAGAATATGTAGTTAAACAAGGCGTGAGTAAAAATGGGGCCTTGCATAAAAAGAGTATCAAATATGTTAGTGCAAATGGACAGTCATATGCTGTAAAAAGGTTAGAAGAAAAATTAACTGAAGATGAACTAGATGTAGTAAGAAGAGGTAGAAATGCAAATCCTCATTCTTCTGCAAAGAATGCAGATATAGTAGATTACAAGTATGCCACTGGTTTTGAAGCATTGATAGGGTATCTATATCTGACAGAACAATTTGAAAGAATGGATGAAATAATTGCCGAAACGATAGAAATAATAAACAACAAATAAAAATACGGACTGAGATCTACTCAGTCCGTATTTTTATTTAAAAACAGATATGTTTTTCATTCTTATTTTTAATAATTTTTTTCTACCTTCTGTTGTGCGTGTGTATATTAATTTATGATTACCAATTCTCTTGTGCCAGAATTTTGAAAACACTTCGGCCATTTCTTTGTTGCCTGCTAATGCAGAAGGTACATTATAGTAATCTTTTATTTCGCGGCCGCGTTTTGTAGTTCTTGCGATAATATATCTTTGATCATCTGTTGTATCAAAAACCTCTTTTACACTTGTAGAGAAAATGGTTCCTTCTTTTAATGTTGCACCATCTATACTACAAGAGATTTGATTATCTTCCGTAACACGCATTGTTAAAAATACTTTTCGACGAGGAGTTTTTATAATGTTGCAAGCACATAATGAATCAAGTGTTGTGGCTGCAACATTTTTAAGCATCCTTTTAGAAGGAGATGAGAAGAAAGCTTTTATAATTGTGTATAAAGTAAATAAAGCTAATGCTCCTTCTGCAATTTTTAATGGTGTAGGGAAATCATAAGCTACTGTTAAGAAGTGCAGGCCTAACAAGAAAACTAATTGATATATTAGTGAATTTCTGTCTTTAAACCAAGCCCTACTTACTTTCTTTTCAGTTGGCATTGCAACATTACTTATCAATGCACTTGCATTTACTGCGTTTCTAGATAATGCAGTGTTCCAATCATTTAACATTTGCATACGATTACTTGCTTTTTGTTTCATTACATTATTTATAGTTAAAATTTTATTGTTGTTAAATGGTGGATAAATATTTCCCATTCTTGAAATACCAGCTTGTATCATAGGTGAATTATATGCAAGTCCAGGGAAAGCATTAAATCTTCTTTTTAACATGTCAAAGTCTGCATTTATAAGTGAATCTTTAACTGTTGAATTTGTAACACAAACCAAATGCCATATGTTTGCGGTTTTATTAGGATCTTTATTAACTCTAATTGCACGACCGCGCATTTGGTTAGAAAGCATAAATGAACCAACAAAACTTGCTAAAACCAAAGTATTTATACTAGGCTCGTCCCACCCCTCGCCAAGTAGTGACTTGGTACCAACTATAACGTTTATGTTGCCATCAGAAAATAATTTACAGATTAATCCCATAACTTTATTTCTTATGCTATTTGGAATTTTTACTTCTGAATAATTTGCATTAACAGCAAGCTTTTCAAAATTTATCTTTTCTGAATCTAATTTTTGCATAGTGGCAAGTTGTTTTAAATTTTCTTCTAATGATGCGGGTATAACAAATAATGTACCAGTTAATATTGCCATATTGATGTTTGGAAAGTCAGTATACAGTCTCTTGAAAATAGGCAATACACCAAGTTTATCCGTTTCGATTTCATTTTCTTTCATATATTCTTTACGTATAAAATCTGTTAAAACAACCATACGCAAATTTTCTTTCAAAGAGTTATATTCTAACCTTAAAATATCTGAAATACTGTTTAGTTTTCCAATACTATTTAGAAAGTATTTTTGAAGAGTTTTGTTATCTGAGAACGATAACACTCTTTTCTCGTAGGCACCGATAGCCTTGAACTTATCTTCTAATTCTTCTATGTATGTTTCATCTTTTTCAAAATCTTTTCTTCTAGTTTGCAAAATGTTTTTGCAAAGAATTTCAAACCATGCAAGAGTTAGAGTTGGTATAGTTTTTTTCGCCCCAATAATATCAAGGTGTGCTTTTGAAAGTGGTATACCTCTAAAGTTTAAATAGATTAGCATACTACTATAAAAGTCTACGTTATCTAACAAATCTTCTTCGTTGGTATTTGGAGATTGAATAAATGGGTGAGATTCTATCATTTCTAAAAATCTATTGTCATTTTGAATCTCTTCGACTGCACGAATTAGATTTGTATTGTATTCAGAAATCTTTTGCTCATCTTCTGGCGTTGGATAGTTAAAATAAATATAGTCTTGATGAGGACAAAGATTTTTTGCTTTAACTAATTCGGGTACATTTATTTCGGCATCTATTTCGCCACATAAAGAAATATATTTTTTCCATTCACCCAAATCGCTATCATAAGGTGGGGTAGCTGTTAAAGAAATTACAGTTATATCTTCTAATTGATTTAAAACTTCCTTTAAACTATTCCACCACTCAGCCTTTAAGTGATGGGCTTCATCTAGGATAATTGTTTTTACATTTTTGTTTTTTAATTCAGAAACAATATCGTAAGTATCCACAGATTCATCTGAGATTTGATTATCAATATCTTCTACAGGATCATCAGTTTCGTCTGGATCAACATCATTTTTGAATTTTCTTCTTTTATATGCATAATGTAAAGCTTGATAAGTAGCAACATTAAAGAATCTAATATCATAGATATTGTGGCTTATCCAGTCTGGTTCTTCTTCAAAATCTGTAAAAGAAGTCATAAAACGATCAACCCATTGATTCTTGATAGTCACAGTAGGTGAGAACATGATAACGGGTTGATTTAAAAATCTTGCAAGCTCCAAGCCTAATACTGTTTTTCCAGAGCCGGGAGCTGCAACTATATGAACTTTTTTGTCACGAATATATCTTTGTATTTGCTCTAAAGTTCTTGCTTGATATGGTCTCCATGAATATTTAAATTTGATACTAGAGTCGAACATAAGAGCCTCCTTCATTTGTTTTTAATCTACTATAAATCCAAGTGTTTTTGCGTTTTCTTTAAAGAATGTGAAATTATCACTTGAATGTAATTCTATTTTTCCTTCATGTGATGAATCGTTTTGCATATTGTTTGCTTTTAAATAATTTAATGTGTCTTGTGCAGAAATTTCGCCAACATTTATAAGTCTAACATCATCTGGTAATGCAGATTGTAACTTGTTTGCTAAAAGTGGGTAATGAGTACATCCCATAACAACAGAAGTAATATTGTTATTCTCTACATTTAATTTATCCATATATTCTTTTATGATGTAATCTGTACCTGGATTATCTATTAATCCTTCTTCAATTAACGGCACAAAAAGGGGACAAGCAATTGAAGTAATATTAGCTTCTGGATTAAAGGCTTTGATAGCATTCTCCCAAGCGTTACTTCTAATCGTTGCCTTTGTTGCAATTACACCTATATTTGAATCTTTTAAAGAAGACGCAGTTGGCTCAATAATGCTTTTTATTTCTATATCGAAATGCTCTTTTAAGTAAGAGTATGCATTAGCACTTGCAGTTCCACATGCGATAACAATCATCTTTACGTTTTTCTCAATTAAAAATTTAACGATTGATTCACAATATTCTCTAATTTTTTCTGGAGATTTGTCTCCATAAGGTAGGTGGGCTGTATCTCCAAAGTATATAAAATCTTCATTTGGTAATAATTTTGTATATTCTTTTAAAACAGTAAGTCCGCCGCTTCCAGAGTCGAACATACCGATAGGTCTTTTATCCATAAAATCCTCCTAATAACTGATGTAGTCATTATATAATTAAATTAGTGAAAAGTAAATTGAATAAAGGCTTGTTGTATGGTAAAATTCAGTCGAAGATAGGTAGAAGCATGTTTTGTAAGAATATGTATGCTAAAAACTTTAAATTTATAACAAGGAGAGATGAAGATGATCCATCATATAGAAAATGAGAGAATGTTATCAGAAGTATTAAATAATGAAAAATTAGTAATTATAGATTTCTTTGCTGAATGGTGTGGACCATGTCAAATGCTTACACCAATTTTGAAAGAAATAGACGAGGCATATTCAGATAAAGTTGAAATTTATAAAGTAAATGTAGATGAAAGTGCGGATTGTGCAATGAGATATGGAGTAACGGCGATGCCAACAATGGTATTTTTTAAAGATGGAGAAGAAGTAGAAAGAATAGTAGGATTTTTACCTAAAGAAGAACTTGAAAAAATAATTCAAGAGTTTTAATTAAGAGAAATAGGGACAGCCTTAAAATTTAAATTTTTATATACGAATTTGAGTTTTAAGACTGTCACTATTAAAAATGACAAACTTTGACTAAAGGGGGAACCTAAAAAAACAAAGCTTGTCATTGGGTAAAATGTTTATTTAATTACCATGGTTAAAGTATATAACACAAATGTGAAAGTAATGTGAATTAGAAATAAAAAGATTGTAAAAAGCGACTAATTAATTAGTCGCTTAATCTCTGTCTAAATCATTAGTTTTTTTCTTTGATTGAACTTGGGTTTGTGTCTGTGCTTGTTCGGCTTCTTTTTCTCTTTTATATCTAGCTGAAAATTCATAAAAATTATCCATTGCAGTTCTATCTTCTGGGACTTCAAATTCTGTGCCTTCTAGAAAAACGAAATCTAAATCTATCAGCACAACATTTCCAGGCTGAGCAACAGGGATTTTCTTATCCTCTTGAAAACCGAAATCTTTGAAAGACATTGAATCTGTTCCTTCAAAATTAACAGCATTTGGCTTTCTTAAATGTCCCATATTATTAGGCTTGATATCGGTCCAAATTAAACCTTGGTCTCTTAAGCCTTTATATAGTTGATACATTTCTTCGCGATTTCCACCAACGTCAACCTGTTCGTAGACTTCTAAAAAATCACTTCCATCTAGTGAACTTCTAAAATAAGGTTGTAAAAATAATTCTGAATTATACGGTAATTCAGCAGTAAAAGCTTTTTTGCCATATTTTAAAACTTTATCACCAATTTTAAATACTCTGCCAAAGCCTCCTTTTGAAGCGTATTCAATTTCAGAAGGTTTCGTGCCTTCATGATCCATAAGCTTTTGGACAATCGTTTTTATAGATGAAGAATATCTAGAATGTTGTGAAATTTCATCTACAATTTCATCTAAATGTGTGTCAAGATAAGTTCCTATTTCTGGTGAATCTATTCCAAAGTTTCTTAATAGTTGACGAACAAATATCGGTTGATCTGTATTTTGAATTAGATAAAGAGCTACTTCTGGAGAAAAATCCTCTTGTACTTGCTGTTTTGTTATATCAGAAACGCCTGAAACAGAAGAACCAGTGAAGTCCCAAGAAACGTGCTCTTGAGTGCTTACGTGATGTAAATATTCTTTTAAGAAGAATTGAACATCTTCTTTGCGAATGCAGCCTGAATTTATTGACTCTAACATTCCTTTGAATATTAGTGGTTCTATTTCATCACTTACTGGTTTTGTAACTAGATAGTTTCTAATGTCAAACTGGTATCGGTTTGTATTTGCGTAAAATTCAGAAAAACCTTGCTCAAAAAATATATGAGCTTCACGAGAATTGCTTAAAGCTATATAGAGTGCTTGAGATACTTCATCGCCATATTGTGAATTAAAAAGTTCAATGAGTCTAGTGTTGTTTTGAGATAACTTTTTAAAAATGTCCTCTCTATGAGAAAGGCTAGGGAGATAAGTAAGAAACTTACTCATTTGTATTGTTGAAGAGGTGGCTATTATTGTATCAAAATTATCTAGTAGATATTGTTGTGTTTCGACATGTGTTTTTTCTGCACGTCTTTGACGAAACTTTTTAAATAATCCTTTTTCAATTGGGGCTGGCAAATAATTAAAATATTTAATTAATTCTTGGGCGGTTATTTCTTCATTTTCTTCGAGTTTTTTTCTAATATCTTTATCAATCATTTGCTCACCACCTTTTTTAAACAAATACTTATATATATTATAGCATTTTAAGGCTAAAATGGAAACGTATATTGCGAAGAAAAAGCCCATATCTAAACAAGATATGGGCTAATAATTATTTTTCTATATTTAATTCGAACCAAAATTCCACACCATCAGCAGTATTGTTTACTCCATATTTGTTGTTGTGTTTTTTCATTATTGCTTGCACAAGTGAAAGCCCAATGCCAGAACCGCTTGATTCACGAGTTCTTGAAAAGTCTTCTTTATAGAATTTAGTCCATATTCTAGATAAATTCTCTTCAGAAATATTTTTACCAGAGTTGAAAACTGTAATTTTGACATGTTCATTTTTTGAAACAAGAATTATTTTTAGTATATTTTTTTCATCAACATGTTTTAGTGCGTTGTTAATATAATTAGTTAAAACCTGTTCGATTCTGAACACATCTCCTAAAACGAGCATAGAATCAAATTCGTGTTCGAATGTTACATTCATATTTTTCTCTTTGAAAATGATTTCATTTTTCTTTAATACAGTTGAAATTAATTCGACGATATCAAATGCTTCGATATTTAATTCATTGTTTCCGTATTCTAAATTAGATAAGTCCAATAATTCTCTGGTTAATTTACTCATTTTATTTGCTTCATCTAAAATAACTTCTAAGTAATATTTTTTGTCTTCTTCATCTGTGATGACTCCGTCAACTAAACCTTCGGCATAACCTTGTATTAGTGCGATTGGTGTTTTTAATTCATGAGATACATCAGACACAAACTGATTTCGCATCTCGGCTATCTTTGATGTTTTTTCAATATCTTTTTCAAGTTCTAAATTAATATCGTTAAGTTCATCAATTTTTGTTCTAAGACTTTCAGAAAGTTGATTTATACTTGCGCCGAGCACACCAAATTCATCATCGCCAGATACAATATATTTTTTAGAAAAATCAAGCTCTGTGATGCCTTTTGCAATTTCATTTAATTCTTTAATCGGTTTAGTGAAACTTCTAGAAACGTAGTATGCTAAAACACTTGCAAGTAGAATAGAAGTCATACTAATAAGAATCATAAATTTATTTATAACTTGAACGCCTTCACGAATTGACTCGATGGGAGTTCTAAGAAGTAATAGATATCCATTATCTAATTGTCCATATAACACCAAGAAATCCACTGCTAATTTAGTATCGCTTAAAAGTTCTGTTAGATAAGGTTCCTTGCTGCCGGCCAACTTGCTTTCGAAGAATTCGTTAATAGCCATATTTGAAAGATTGTCAATAAAAATCATATTGCCAGTAAAATCTTCTTCGGTAGAGTAGACTGTTATTTTTTCAAAGTCTTTTATTACAATATCTATATTTTGATTTATTTCAATTTTTTCTAAACTTAACAAATCGTCTTTGTCAACATATGGATCTTTATAAAGTAAGTTAAAAGATTTAAAAGTTTTTATTAAAGCTGCTTCCTTGTACTTCATATAGTATGTTTCAAGTACAGTAGAGTTTAGAAGCAGGATTGTAAACAAAACTGTTAAAATGATACATGCTAATGACAAAAACAATTTATGATTTATAGATAAATTTTTCATAACTTCCCCCAAATGTTATTCGAATTTATATCCAAGACCTCTAATAGTTTCAATGTGATTTCCTTTTTTGCCAAGCTTTTTTCTAAGTTTTTTGATGTGGCTATCTATAGTTCTTGAGTCGCCATAATAATCGTAATTCCAAACGGCGTTTAAAATTCTTTCTCTTGAAAGTGCTGTTCCTTTATTATCAATTAAGTATTGTAGTAGTTCGAATTCTTTCATGCTAAGGTCAGCATTAACTCCGTCGACAGTAACTGTGTGCGCATTAGTGTCAATTACTATTCCGTCAAAATCAGTTACGGAATTTATATTTGGATAACATCTTTTTAACAAAGCTTCCACACGAGCAACTAGTATTTTAGGACTAAATGGTTTCGCAATATATTCATCAACACCTAATTCGAAACCAAATAATTCATCACTTTCTTCACCGCGCGCTGTAAGCATGATAACGGGAACTTTGGATGTTTCTCTAATTTTTCTTAAAGTCGCCCAACCGTCAAGCACCGGCATCATAACATCCAAAATAATCAGGTGAACATCTTCATGAATTGAAAAAAGTTCAAGAGCTTTTTGTCCGTTTTCTGCTTCTATAATTTCATATCCGTTTGTGCTAAAAAAATCTTTTAATAATTTTCTCATACGAGCTTCATCATCAACAACTAAAATTTTATAAGAATTCATATTTGTCACCTCGAGGCAAGTATAGCATAAAAATATGTTTTTTGTGTGAACATCAAGGAAAAATTAGAATGGAAAAAAATACAACTTGAAGTGAAAAAAAGGTTTGTATATAGTAGATGTGGTAGAACAAAAAATACATTACTTCTGCAAAGGGGGCTTACATCGTGATTACCGTATACACTGGACCAATGTTCTCACAAAAGACAGCTTTCCTACTTGCTGAATACGACTGTAGTGTTGTTGCTCAAAGAACTCGGATGGCATTTAAACCTGCTATCGATGGGCGCTTTGGACAAGATGTAATAAAAAGTCGTAGAGGCGGTACGATTGAAGCTGTGTGCATCAGTGACCTAAAGGAGCTTAGAAACTATGATGTGCAAGACTATTTTATCGACGAATTTCAGTTCCTGAAAGGTGACATTCAAGTTATTCAACAAATGGCTAGCGAAGGCAAGAACTTCTATGTTTCTGGCCTCGATATGACCGCAGAAGGAAAACCGTTTGCTATCATGCAAGAGTTACTTTGCATCGCGGATGAAGTACAAAAGCGAAAAGCAGTTTGCAACGACTGTATGGCTAGAACTGCTACACATTCCTTCTTCCTGGGTTCTAAGTCTGATGACGTCTTCGTCGGAGACAAAGAATACATCGCTCTGTGTCGCAAGCACTGGGCAGAAAGGATGAGGAAGAAAGAGCAGCCTACTGAAGGAGGCGAATGATGAAAGAAGTTGAAATTAATAATTTAAGCGACTTTGAACTTGCCCACATTTTCGAATGTGGGCAATGTTTCAGGTGGCATAAAGAAGATGATGAAAGCTATACTGGTGTAACAAAGTATGGCGTTTTAAATATAAAAAAGAAAAACAAATCTACTATAGTAGTAAAGGGCACATTTTTAAATGAAGATACAGCGGTAGAGGATATTTCAGACTATCTGAATTTGCAATGTGATTATTCAGCGATAAAGAAACTTCTAATTAAAAATGATGAAAATATGAAAAAAGCTATTGATTATGGTTATGGAATAAGAATATTAAATCAAGATCCGTGGGAAATGGTTATAAGCTACATTATTTCGGCAGCTAATAATATTCCTAGGATTTCAAAGACAATAGAAAACATTTCAAAATCATATGGAAAAAAGCTTAAATATAATGATGCAGAATATTATCTGTTCCCAACGCCTAAAGAACTTGCCCGAGCGACAGTTGAAGATTTGAGAATGCTTAATTTGGGATTTAGAGACAAATACGTACATAATGCGGCTCAAGCTGTGGCAAGCGGAGAGGTAGATATTGATGCAATTGTTAATATGTCTTATGCTGATGCAAAAAAAGAGTTAAAAAAATTGCCTGGCATAGGAGACAAGGTTGCAGATTGTATTTTGCTCTTCTCAATGAGAAAACCAGAGGCTTTCCCTATAGATACTTGGATAAAGAAAGTAATGTCAGAATTGTATGGCGAAGAGGGAAGTGCTAAAAAACTAAATCAATTTGCTGTAGATAAATTCGGAGAATTTGGCGGAATAGCTCAACAATATTTGTTTTATTATATGAGAGAAACGAATAACCTTGAATAAGCAAGAAAAAAGGATGTACTTTGAAGTACATCCTTTTAGTTTTTCTAAATTTAATCGCTCTCAATGATTGCTTTGAAGAAATCAATTACTAAACTTCCTACAACAAACTGAGCAAATAAAACGATTGCTGTATATATAAAGGTAGAACCAATAGTATGTAACGTAATGGTAGAACCAATAGAAGCGTCGTAAAAGATAATACCTACACCGCATGCGCATAGCATAAATGAAATTATAGAAGTAAATACTATAATTTTTTTAGAAAAGCTATTTATTGAATTTAAATGATTAACAATTTTACCTACCATAAGAATCATCTCCTAAGTTTGAATTAGTAAATCGTATAACATAATTATACCTCGTAAATACTTAAAAATCAACATAAAAACAGCTTCAAAGCGTTGATATATAGGCAAATGTCAATTGAAGCACTACGGAACAATAGGTTTACGAAAAACGGAAAATAATAAAATTTTTTATAAATAAAAGCTAAATGTTGTTGGAAGATTATGGCAAAAACTCAAAAATCCTTAGGGATGCTGTAAATAGAGCATTTCTTAAAATAAGTCTTGCATTTTAAAGACATCTATGCTATATTACTGTAAGTAATCGACTTAAGAGCTTAAAAAGGAGGTGCAAACCGATATGCCAAACATAAAATCTGCAATTAAAAGAGTTAAAACAATAAAGACAAAAACAAGCGAAAATTCTATGGTTAAATCAGCTTACAAAACAGCTATCAGAAACTTTAATGCTGCTGTTGAAGAAGGTAATAAAGAAAAAGCTACTGAATTATTCAAAGTAGCAGTTAAAGCTGTAGAAAAAGCTGCAAATAAAGGTGTTATAAAAGACAATACTGCTTCTAGAAAGAAGTCAAGTCTTGCAAGAACTTTAAATACACTTTAGTATTAACTTGCTAAGCTACTCTGGAAGGAGGGAAATATATGTCAGGAATAAAGATTAGAGACAACGAGTCTATAGATAATGCTTTAAAAAGATTCAAAAGAGACTGCGCAAAAAGTGGAGTTTTACAAGAGGTTAGAAAAAGAGAGCATTATGAAAAGCCAAGTGTAAAGAGAAAAAAGAAATCAGAGGCTGCTAGAAAGAGAAAGTTTTAATTTTTGAATAAATAACACATACATGTATAAGGCAGATTCTAAACAATCTGCCTTATTTTATTAAAAATCAAGAGATGAGGTGCATTAATTATGTTGAAAGAGCAATTACTTGAAGATTTCAAAAATGCTATGAAAGAAAAAGACGAAATTAAGAAAAACACAATAATGATGATAAGATCTGCTATCCTACAAATAGAAAAAGATACATTAAAAGAAGTTGGAGATAACGAAATTATTGAAATCATAGCTAAAGAAATGAAAAAGAGAAAAGAAACTTTAGCAGATATTGAGGCAAGTGGAAGAGATGATTTGATTGCAAATGTAAATAGAGAAATCGAAGTAATCAAAGTGTATTTACCTGCTGAACTATCTAGAGAAGAGTTAGAACAAATTATTGCTGAGGCAATTACAGAAGTTAATGCAACAACAATAAGAGACATGGGTAAGGTTATGCAAGCGGTTAAACCAAAGACTGCTGGTAGAGCTGATAACAGAGTTATAAACGAAATTGTAAAGGCAAAATTAGCTTAAGAAAAAATATAAAGTAAATAAAAATATCAAGAGTGGACGAGAGAACGGCTTTATGACTCCACAGCAACCGGCTAAAAGCAAAGGTGCTAATACCGACGAAATGAGAGTTTCGGATGATACAAGATAATTAAAAGAGACGATATCTTGTATATCGTCTCTTTTTAGTTAAATAAAACAAAGAAAGGAAGTAATAGATATGAAAAAATTATTTACAAGTGAAAGTGTAACAGAAGGACATCCGGATAAAGTTTGTGACTTAATATCAGATAGCGTTTTAGATGCAATGCTTGAACAAGATCCAAATTCAAGGGTTGCTTGCGAAACTTGTGCTAACGGAAATTTCGTTCTTGTAATGGGTGAAGTTACAAGTAATGCAGTAGTGGATGTAGAAAAAATAGTAAGAGATACAATTAGAAAAATAGGATATACAAAAGAAGAGTATGGATTCAATGCAGATACTTGTGAAGTAAAAGTAATGTTAAAAAAACAATCTGCAGATATAGCTCTTGGAGTTAATAACTCTTTAGAAGAAAAAAATGGAGAAGGATTAGGAGAAGGTGCAGGCGATCAAGGAATCATTTTTGGATATGCTTGTAATGAAACAGAAAGTTATTTGCCAGCACCAATTTATTATGCACATAAACTTGCTGAAAGATTGACAGCCGTAAGAAAAGAAGAAATATTAACATACTTAAGACCTGATGGAAAGTCTCAAGTTACAGTTGAATATGATGGCGATAAGGTAAAAAGAATTGATGCTATCGTAGTATCAACACAACATGATGATAATGTTGAACATGACCAAATAGAAAAAGATATTGTTGAAAACGTGGTTAAAGCTGTAATCCCAGCAGAACTTTTGGATGAAAATACAAAGTATTATATTAATCCAACAGGAAGATTTGTAATCGGTGGACCAGCTGGAGATAGTGGACTTACAGGTAGAAAAATTATAGTAGACACATATGGTGGTTATGCGCCTCATGGTGGTGGAGCTTTTTCAGGAAAAGATCCAACAAAAGTAGACAGATCAGCTGCATATATGATGAGAAAGATTGCTAAAGATATTGTAAAAGCCGGACTTGCAGAAAAATGTTTAATTCAAGTTGCTTATGCAATTGGTGTTGCAAAACCAGTTTCTGTTTTTGTTGATACTTATGGAACAAATAAAATTTCAAACGAAGAAATTGTAGATAAAATTTTGAGAGAATATGATATGACTCCAAAAGGAATTATTACATCTTTAGATTTAAGAAAACCAATTTATAAAGAAACTACAAATTATGGTCATTTAGGAAAAGAAAATTTACCTTGGGAAAAATAAATTTAATATAGTTAAGCATTAGAAAATAGGCGATTTTTATCACCTATTTTCTTTTTTATATTAGTAATCTTTTTATTGACTTTAACTACCATAAATAGTAAGCTAAATACTAGAGATATATGATTTTTCTAGGAGGAGAAAATATGGGAATTGATTTCAAAAGTTTATTAAAACAAGATGAAGAATCACTAGTTATTGATAGAAAAAAAGAGGCAATTAAATGGCTTGCGATTTTATCAGCTGTGTTAGTTGTAGCATTAATTGTAGTAATAGTTCTAAAAAATCTTGAAGACGTAGATGAAACTAGAAGAATATACGTTACAAAAGATATTCAAAACATGAGAACTTATGTTGAAAACAAAGCGAATCAAGCAAAGGCAGATCCTAACTTTGTTTTACCTGGTATTTCGCTAGATAATCAACCAATAACATTAAAAATTCATGGTTTAGAAGAAGAATATAGATATGGATATTATTTCTTAAACCCTGAAGATTACGCAGATACTACAGCTGCATTATTATTACCAGATGAAATGTATATAGTTAACTATGATACATTTGATGTAATAAATTACAACGGAATTAAATATGCAGGAAAAACATATTATTCTTTAGATGATATGGTTGCAATTGATGCAGGATTAATAATTCCTTCAGAAAATACAATCATAGTAAAAACAGCTAAAGATTTAGAATACTTACATCAATATCCAAATTCAACATTTAAACTTGCTGCAAATATTGATATGGCAGAGTATGGTGTTGGTGAAGGTTGGAAACCAGTATCTGGTTTTACAGGAAAACTTGATGGTAGAGGATATACAATCAATAATTTAAAAATTTATAGACCAACAGAATCATATATCGGATTATTTGCAGATGTAAAAGATACTGCACAAATTGTTAATGTAACATTTAAAAATGCACAAGTAACAGGTGAAAACTATACAGGTATTCTTGCTGGAACAATGGCAGGAACAGTAAAAAATGTAATCTGTGTAGAAGGAACAGTAACTGGTGTTGACAAAGTTGGTGGACTAGTTGGTTCATTACAACAAGGAAGCATCAACAATACAAAGATGCAAATTGGTTTAGTAAATGGGGAGAGCCAAATCGGTGGATTAGTTGGTGTATTAAATTCAGGAAAAGTATATGAATGTTTAGCAAACGTTAGCCAAATAAATGGTAGCGATGCTGTAGGTGGATTAATAGGTTCTACATCAGCAAATGCTACAAGTTATATTAATGAATGTGCTGTAAATTTTGCTGAAATGTCAGGAACAGATGACCTTGGTGGTCTTGTAGGAAAAATTGAAATTTTATCAGCAAACAAGTTAATGGTATATGATAGTTATGCAGTAGGTAATATTGCTGCAGGTAAAACAAACATGGGTGGTCTTGTAGGTTATATGCGTGCTACAAATGGTGCTGCAGTAGACATTTCAGATGTATATGTTGCAGTAACAATATTAAACAAAGTAGAAACTGCCGGTGGATGTGTTGGATTCTCAAGCTTAGCTGTTACTTCTCCAAGTAAAGTTAAGAGTGTATTCTGGGAGAAAAACTTGGCTGTAGGTGAAGAATTAGAAAGTATCGGTACATCTGATACAAATAACATCTTAAACTTCAACTCTGCAAGAGCAGATGAAATGATGGTAAGATCTACATTTACAGATTGGGATTTCGATATATGGGCAATTGAAGAACATAAGACAAGACCTTACTTAAAATTTGAAGATTCTTTCAAACAATATGTACAAGAAATAATTAAGGAGAAAAAATAATGAAAAGTAATAGAGGTATTTCTTTAATAACCTTGGCAATTATGATTGTAGTAATGCTTATACTTGCAAGCATTGTTATGAATTCAGGTATTGAAAGTATAGATGAAGCGAACGAAACAAAAGTTGCTGTAGAAATAGAAAAATTAAAAGAAGCTGTTTCTAAGAGAATGACAGATAACGCTAGAAATGAAGCTGCGTATCCGTTTGTTGGTAAAAAAGTTGACGATATAGTAGGTTATGCCTACTATATCGAAAACATGTCAAATGGTGATTTGCAAAAATTCATTTCAACTGTCGATGAAGATAGCATTGATTACATGAGAATTGTAGATAGTATTGATGCTGCAAAGTTAGGCGTTTCATCAATAGCAGAAGATCATTATTTTATTGTTGATTATTATAACGGAAAAGTTTATGGAATAGTAAACATGACGGCATATGAAAATAATGCAGGTGCTCCTGTTGAACCAGAAGTTTTACCGCATTAACAAATGGAGGTTTCTTATGAATAACCAAAGAGGAATAAGTTTGATTACATTAGTTGTTACTATAATGGTAATGATAATTTTAATTGGGGTAGTTGGTAAATATAGTTTAGAAAATATCCAAGAAGCAACAAATGCCGTGATGGATAGTGAATTTGCTAATATAAGAGATTTTACAATGAATGTACAAAATCAAATGTTATTAGGAGATTTTGAGATAGACTTAAATCAATATCCAGATATAGTATTAAGTAATGAATTGCTATATATAATAGCAAAGGATAAATTACAAAACATAGAAATAAATAATATTATAGATGTTAACTCTGCTGATATTGATGATGATTATAAATATTATTACTTCCAAGCAGATTCAACAGATTATTTTGAAACCAGAACATTTTCAAAAGATAACATTAGAGTACAAGATGTTAAATATGATTATATAATTAATTTCTATACAGGAACTGTTATCGGAATATATGACGAAACTGCTAAAGTAGACGGACTAATAAAAGGTCTTGGTGAAATTGTTGCAGAAACAAGTGTATAAGATAAACGAAAGAGTGGATAAAAACCACTCTTTTTTTATGTCTTGAATTTCGTAATCTAAGCAGTACACACCATATTAAAAAACTAAACATATAATATGGTAAGAGGTGAGCGATTTATGACAGAATTTTTAGGAACAGTCTTGCTCTGGTCATTTGCAATTTATGGCTTCATATATTTTGTTAGAGATAATTTTGAAGATGGTTGTAAATTTATACATAAAATAGGCAAACATATGTGTGATTTTTGCGCAAAATTCGTTGCTAAAAAAAATAGATAATTATATAATGTTCCATAGGAAATCTTACATGAAATAACACAAAGAAAGAGGTTTTTATGGAATTAAAAGGTCAGATTGAAGAAATCATTTTTTCAAATGAACTTAATAGTTATACAGTTTGTAGCCTTTCTGTTGATAACGCTAGCATAACAGCAGTTGGGTATCTTCCTTTTGCTAATATTGGGGATTTAATTGTTGCTCAAGGTACGTTTGTAAATCATAACGTATATGGCAAACAATTTAAAATAGATACTTTTGAAAAAACAATGCCTAATTCTGTTGAGGAAATAGAAAAATATTTAGGAAGTGGAATTATAAAAGGTGTTGGCCCAGCAACTGCTCGAAAGATAGTAGATAGATTTGGCGAAGACACAATTTATATTATGCAATATGAACCTGAAAAGTTAGTTGCTATAAAAGGAATCACATCGACTAAGGCTAGAGAAATAGGTGATGAATTTAAAAGTGTTTGGGAGCTTTGGCAAATCGTCATGTTTTTACAACAATATGGCATAGGTACAGCTAACGCAAATAGAATTTACAAAGAACTAGGAATGAATGCGATAAACGCCATAAAGGAGAATCCATATGTATTATTAAAAATATTATATGGGGTAGATTTTAAACATGTAGATAAAATGGCTATATCAATGGGGATTGAACGTACGTCACCAGAGAGAATTGCAAGTGGTATAAAGTATGCTTTAGGACTATCTGCAAGAAATGGTCACACGTGTGTTTTAGAACAAAACTTGGTAGAATATGTTGCTGAAATTTTGGCTGTAGATATAAGTTTAGTTGAAAACGAAATTACGAATCAAAAATTTGCTAAAGAATTATTTGTTGAAGATGAATTTATATTTTTGAAAGAATATTATCAAGCTGAGGAAAATGTGGCAAAGAAAATTCTTATGCTTTCAAATAATTTTGCAAAGAAAACAAATTCATTAGATGATAAAATTTCAGAAGCAGAAGAATTTTTAAATATTGAATTATCAAAAGAACAAAAGGATGCGGTAAAAGCCTGTTTTAAAAATCAAGTGGCGATAATTACTGGTGGACCTGGTACTGGAAAAACGACTATTGTAAAAGTTTTACTACATTTATTTAAAAAGGTTGGTATGGAAGTGGTTTTAGCAGCCCCAACAGGAAGAGCTGCCAGAAGAATGACTGAGACAACTGGCGAAGATGCAAAGACGTTACACAGACTTTTGGAACTAGGTAAAATGGAAGAAAATGAATTGAACATTGATGCTGCTGTTAATAAAATAAAAGAGCAAGTCGTAATAGTTGATGAGATGTCTATGGTAGATATAGTGCTTATGAGCTATTTAATGAAAGGGTTATTGGATAATACAAAGCTTATTTTAATAGGAGATATTGATCAGCTTGCATCAGTTGGACCTGGTAGCGTATTAAAAGATCTTATTGAAAGTGACTGTTTGGTAACTAAGAAATTAACAGAAATATACAGACAGGCGGCAGAAAGTCATATAGTATCAAATGCCCACAAAATCAATAGCGGAAACAAAGAATTGACTGTAAATCAAAAGGATGGAGATTTCTTCTTCTTAAAAGAGACAAGCATTGTAGACCAAATTGTGGAATTAGTTGATTCAAGGCTTCCAAAAATGCGGAAAATATGATATACTTAGGGACGTACAAATCCTAACGCCTACAAAGAAGGGGCCATCGGGAACGAAAAACTTGAACAAAATGCTTCAAGAGACACTTAATCCTAAGAGTAAATTTAAGGCGGAGCGTGAGTTTGGAGACTTTATCTTAAGAGAAGGCGATAAAGTTATGCAAATTAGAAACAATTATGATATTTACTGGGATGGAGTAGATGGCAAATCTTACGGCAGTGGCGTTTATAATGGAGATTTGGGTATCGTAAAAAAGGTGACTCAAGATTATGTGGAAGTCATTTATGACGACGAAAAAATCGTAAAATACGAGTCAAACATCATAGAAGAATTAGAGTTAGCATATGCTATTACAATACACAAGAGTCAAGGAAGTGAGTTCCCAGTGTGTGTAATGGCAATAACAAATGGACCACCTATGTTGTATACAAGAAACTTATTGTATACAGGGGTCACAAGAGCAAAGAATTTGTTAGTTATGGTTGGTAAGGAACCACTTGTTACTAGAATGATAGACAATGTGGATACTAGAACTAGAAATACAGGACTAAAATATAAGCTTGGAAAATATTTAGATATTTTTGGAGCAAGATAGGAGGGCTGGAATGAACAAAAAAGTCATTTTTATCATATCGCTTTTGGCATTTATGAGTATGTTCAACGTATCTTTTGCATTTACAGATACAACAAACCATTGGGCTAGCGATACAATAAATAAGTTTGAAAATTATAAAATCGTTACAGGATATGATGATAATACTTTTAAGCCTGACGATTGCATGACGAGAGCTGAGTTCATAACAGTAATAAATAAAATTTTAGGTTCAGAAGATGAATCTGCAAAATATATACCAGACATTTCAAGAGATGATTGGTATTATCACGAGATAAGAAAAGCTGTTAAGTTAGGAATAGTTCAAGGAGATGAACAAGGATATATATATCCTAACGCTCCAATAACTAGAGAAGAAGCAGTTGTTATCTTGGGTAGAGCTTTTAAAATAAAAAATGCATATACAATCAAAACTTCTAGTACAGATGCATATGCAATTTCTAAATGGGCTCGTGGAGAGTTTTATGCAGCTGTTAACTATGGATATATTTCTGGATATGAAGATCAAACTTTAAGACCACAAGGAACTATCACAAGAGCAGAAGTTATCACAATCATTTCTAGAATAATTCCAAATATCTTAACGATTGATGTGTATAGTGGAGATATACATGGAAATACATTGGTTTATAGTGATAATGTTGTTTTAACGAATGCCACAGTTACAGGATCTTTATTTATATCTGATTCTGCCATAGGAACTTTAAAAGCAAAAAATGTTATAGTTGAAAGAGATTTAGTTGTTGGCAATGAAAATCATTCAGCGTTAAGAGATGTTAAAGTAACTGGAGATACATATGAGTTTACAACAGGTATTGAAGAACTTATTAATTTCCAAGATGATGAATATGGAATACGATTCACAATACCAGAATCAGTTACAATGCATAGAGCTGATGATGAAAAAATAAACTATAGAACTAGTGATTTGATTATTGTAGATATTGAACAAAATGACGAACACTATTTTAAGAGCATTGGAACGATAGCTAGAGCAAGAGCGAATGAATATGATAATTTATTTAGCCTAAAAGAATCTGGCAAAAAAGATGGTAAAGAATATATTTTGTATTGCGATGCAAAAGGTCAAAATATGTTAGTTATAAAAAGAGACAACATCGTGTATGAGATTGCATTTTTCAATATAAAGAGTGAAAACTTAGTAGACAATGTACTAGCAACTTTAGAATTCTTTGAAACAGAAAAAGCAAAGGACATACCAACAAAAACATATAAGAATACAAAATTAGGTTTGAAATTTGTATATAAAGATAAATATGTTGTTGTTGATGACTCATACAACACAGGAATAGTTAATGAAGGAAAAGGTTTCTTTAAGCTATTTATTCAAGTAAATACAATTATAGATATTCATAATTATAGTGTGTCAGAAATTGCATATATGCTGTCTATGATTGCAAGTAATGACGGAGAAATTTTAGAATCGAGTACTTCGAAAATATTTAACAACACAGCTGTTAAATTTAAGATATTATCAGAAGAAGGAAAGATAATTGATTCATTATATATCATAATAGGAAACAACTTATATAACTTAATTTTCACAGGAAATGAAGCAGAAATGAATGAAGTTGGTGAGAGTATATTTAATGATATTATCAATTCATTAGAATTTTAATAATCGAATAATGGGGGCGAATCCAATTGGTAACGAATAATCGTTATTGATAGGGTTCGCCCTTCGTGTTTTTGTATGAAAGGATGAGTTATGTTTACGAAATTTGTAGACCTGATATTTCCTAGGGCTTGTGGACTTTGCGGGCAAAAAATAAATCAAAGATACACTTGTCGAAAATGCCTAAATATATTAGAATATTACCAGGAAAAGGTCGTATTTTATCCTAAAAATGGCAATTATTACGACAAATTACTATGCGGTTTTGAATATAAATCGTATATAAAAAACAAAATGCTACAATACAAGTTTGAAAACAAAAGATATTTAGCAAAATCTTTTGGGGATTTGTTAGCTTACAGACTGAAGCAATACAACCTTTGTGCAGACTTGGTTGTGCCGGTTCCAATCCATTATAAAAGGGATTTAGCGAGAGGGTATAATCAAAGTGCATATATTGCAAAGTTTGTAGGAGAGCTAATAGATATTCCGGTAAATAAGAATATACTTGTGAAAATTAAGTATAACCAAAAACAAAGTTTGCTAGATGTGAATTCAAGAAAAGAAAACGTTAAAAACGTTTATTCCGTAGTAAAAGGTAACCTTGTAAAAGACAAAAAAATACTTCTTATAGATGATATCTTTACAACGGGAAGTACGGTTAATGAATGCTCACGTGTATTAAAAGAAGCGGGAGCCAAAGAAGTGATTGTGGCAACTGTTTTATACGGAAGATAAAAGTTCTTTAAGGTAAAAAGAGAGGGGCTTTAAACAAGTAATGGATGAATTAGTAGAAAGCGTAATGGATTATATAAGGAAACCATACACAGATCACGCTATTATGATAAATGGTGAATGGGGTAGCGGTAAAACTTACTTTTGGAACAACAAAGTAAAAAGTAAGATTGAATCTGCCGATATAAATGGTAAAAGATATAAAACTATTTATATGTCTTTGTATGGGATTTCGAACCTTGATGATATCAGTAAAAAGATATTTATCGAGATGAATCCAAGTTTAAATAAATCAATAAAAAAAGTAATTGAAAATGGAAATATCACAAACATTCCAGAGTATGTTAAGACTGGTATTGATATGGCTAACTCTTTTGGTTTTATGCAAATGAATGAAAAAATCGATTATTCAAAGTTCTTTGAAATCGATGATAAGGTACTTTGCTTTGATGACTTAGAAAGAGCAAACCTAGATGTTATAGACGTACTTGGATATATAAATAATTTCGTAGAACATGACCACATGAAAACAATTCTTATTTGTAATGAAAAAGAATTATCAAAGAAACTAAAGAGTTCAAACATCGAAATGAAAACTTTCATTGCTACATACATACTAAATAATGAAGGCAAGATTAGACCTGACACACCAGATGTTGAAGGTGAAGATGATGAAAATTTAGAAATTGATTCTGCAGATAACAAGCCAATGGTAGAGTTAATCGAAGATAAAATAGAACATATTTTTGATAAAGCAAATGACTACGAAAGAATCAAAGAAAAACTTATCGGAGAGACTTTCGAATACGTTCCAGAATTTAATTACATCATAAATGGTGTATTAATGCGTTATGAAAATAATCCACAATTAATACAATTTTTAAGAAAAAATTCTAACATAATCACACAAACATTTAACAGAAGTGGAACAAGAAACTTAAGAATTTTGAAACATGCATTAAACGATTTCCAAAAAATATTTGAAACAACAAAAAGATATTATCCAGACACAACAGACTTAGTTCTTAAATCTTTGCTTATCTTTACAATAGCTATTTCATTTGAAATTAAAGCTGGTAAGATAACAAAAGATAAGTTAAAAGATATCAATTCTCTAGAAGAATACAGAACAATCTTGGTTGCTTCAAAAGTTTTAAAAGATAATAGACAATTCTATATTAAAGAATTTGATAATAACTATTACTTCACATTCAAGACAGATTACAGATTCTTTAAATTCGTTGAAAAATACGTAAGAACAAGAATATTTGATATGAAGACTTTTAAAGATGACATGGATGCAATTTTGGCTTTAGAAAATAAGAGCCAAATGCCAAGTTATAAGAGACTTCTAACAGAAGATTATTGGAAAATTGAAGATACAGAATTTAATAATGTAGTTACTGAAGCGATGGAAGATATCAAAGCTGGTAGACTTCAACTTGCAGAGTATTTTAAACTATACGTTATTTTTAATTTCTTCATTCAAAAAGGTTTAGTAGATATCGATTTAGAATATCTAAAACTTACATTCATCAATGGAATGAATGTAGCTGCAGCCACATCGAAATATTGCAAAGATATTGATGCATACATGATGGGCACAAATTTAGTTGAACCAGATGACAATATTAACTATATTTTAGAACATTTCAATAACTTAAATCTTCAAACAAAAGAAAAAGAATATATTGAAATTTCTAAAGAATTATTTGAAATGATACCTGACAGAGTAGATAAGATGTCAGATAAATTCGTGGAAGAGCATTTAGATATTCCGATAATGAAATACTACAACATGAACACTTTGTTTGAAAGAATATTGTTACTAAGCAATGAGGACATAGTTTTAGTAAAAGACTTGATTGCAGCTAGATATCAAAATGTAAAAGATATCACAAATGAAGATAGAAATATTAGACTATTAAAACAAGCAATGGAAGATTATATTAGAGGTAAAGTTCCAACAATTAAAATAATCTTAATTGAAGACTTCATCAAAACTTTAGATATGATTCTTCTAAAAGCAAAAGAAAAGCCAAAGAGAGGCAGAAGAAAAGCCGCTGCTGTAGCAGAAACAGAAGTAAAAGAATAATATAAAAGACAGCTCGTATGTAGCTGTCTTTTTATATATTTTGAAGTAAAAGGTTTCAAAGGTAAAACGAAATTTACATAATTGATAAAACTAGAAATCCGTGCTATAATATAAGAGTCAAAATTTATTACCTATAGAAAGGGGTAATCAGCAGTGGCAAGTCACAGCAAGGGTAAAAGCTATATTGCAGCATTTGGAGATCTTTCTCCGGCAGATCCGTTCTATGCGGAACAGGCCTATGAGAGAGTTCTGTCAGGAGGTGCTTACATTGATGGACGGTGGCGCAAAATAAAGTGCTTTCCCAACAACTTTTGGGACAAGGGAACTGCGTATGAATTAGCGCGGTACTTTGTTTTCAAGATGAAGCATTGGGGGCGAGAAGAAGTGTGTGCAAACTTCACTACGTCGCTCCTGAGGGAGTATCAGCTTGCTGGCATCAACAAACAGTTTGGCAGCAGTACCTACGAGATTGTTAAGTATTGTTTTCCTGAATGGGATATCAAGCCATGGGAGCTTAGCATCTGTCCGAATGCTTTTTGGAAAACACCTGCAAACTGCGCAGAAGCGTGTGTATGGGTGTGTCAGAAGGAAGGCATTGCAGAGGACAAGGAACTGTTCTGCCGCAAGTTTTCGGCCAAAATGCTGGAGAACTATGGCATCGGAAAAGCCATGGAGCACTCCGGCGGATTGTACGAACTTGCAAAACTGAGTTTTCCTCATTGGAATCTTAAGCCGTGGCACATGAACAAAACGGCAAAGATCACAAAGGAAATCGTCATCGACGCTGTAAAGTGGATGATTGAGGAAAAACTCAAGTGGTCCCACCAGCAAGTCTGCGAAAACATTTCTGTCCGCACTTTCTATGAGTGCGGCATCGGCAAAGTGCTGATGAAAGGTTGTCACCATTCTCCGATTGAAGCGCTTCAGATAGCCTATCCGGGCCAATATGAGCGCTCAATGCTCGCGAACGCGGAAAATCCATTCCGCAAATAATCCCAAATAACCCTTAAAGACCCAGAAGGCGGCGCGAGTAATTCGCGCCGTTTTCGCGTTCAAAAATTTTTGTATATTTTTTGTCAAAAAAACAATAATAACTAATAGAAAATATATGAAAAAAGGAGGACACTATCTTGAAAGCAACTGGAGTTGTCAGAAGAATAGATGATTTGGGCAGAATTGTTGTCCCAAAAGAAATTAGAAAAACATTAAGAATCCGAGAGGGAGATCCTTTAGAGATTTTTACAGATAGAGAAGGCGAAATAATATTAAAAAAATATTCGCCAATAGGTGAGTTAAATGAATTTGCTACACAATATGCAGAAACTTTAGCTAAGACCACAGGCCATATAGCATGTATTACAGATAAAGATACTGTAATTGCGGTATCGGGAGCGCCTAAAAAAGATTATTTAGAAAAGAGTATAAGTTCCGAATTAGAAAAGTTGATGGAAGACAAAGTTATCTGGACATCAAAAGAGAAGACAGAAAAGAAAATGCCGGTATTAATTACAGATAATGAGTTCGAAGATAAATATGCATCACAAGTTATTTATCCAATTATCTCAGAAGGTGATACGATAGGAACTGTTATGCTACTCTCAAAAGAACCTAATATTAAAATGAATGATGTAGAAATGAAAGTGGTGCAATCAGCTGCTGGTTTCTTAGGAAAACAAATGGAAGAATAATAAATAGGTGAATGATTTTGAAAGGCTTGTAGTAAACAAGTTTTTCTAAGTTATTCACTTATTTTTTACGTTACAAATGCCCGCAAAATATTGAAATGTTGTAATAAAATAAATATAATCATATAGAATGATATAAATAAATCAAGGAGGACTAATGGAACAAGTAAAAGAAAAAAACAAAAAGCAATCCTTTATGTCAGGTGTGTTAACTATTTTTATAGCACAAATAATTATTAAAGTTTTGGGACTTATATATAGATTAGTAATCACAAACATTCCGTATTTTGGTGATGAAGGAAATGGCCTTTATTCATCAGGATATCAAATATACATGTTGCTACTTGCAATAGCCTCAATAGGTGTTCCTGGTGCAATAGCAAAGTTAGTTTCAGAAAGAATTGCAGTTGGAAAAAATCGAGAAGCACATGAGATATTTAAAACAGCATTAGTGTTGTTTGGAATTGTTGGACTAATTGGAAGTAGCATATTATTCTTCGGAGCAGGTTCAATAGCGGCAGCTATGGGAAATCCAGATGTAGAAATAATAATGGTTGTACTATCGCCAGCGGTATTTTTTGTGGCGGTCGCAGCTGTAATAAAAGGTTACTTCAATGGAATGTACAACATGAAAGTTTCATCTAATGCACAGATGCTTGAACAAGTATTTAAAAGTTTTTTAACAATAGCATTTGTTGTGTTAGTATATTTTTTAACAATAGTAAATCCATCAAAAATAGCAGCTAAGTTAAACATATCAGAATCAAATGTAACTGTTGTAATGGCGGCAGTTGCTAACGCAGCATCAACAGTTGCAACAGCAATAACTTGTGGTTATTTATTTTTATACTATCAAAAAGTAAAAAAAGAAATTTGGAAAAATATAAATGCATCAACAGTTGAATACAAAAAAGAAAGAAAATTAACAATAGTAAAAAGAATTTTAGCAGTATCAATTCCAATATCACTTGCATCAGTTGTATCTGCAATTAATAGAAACATAGACACATTCACAGTAATGAATGGATTAAAAATTGCTTTGCAAGGAATGTTTGATTCAGCAGAAGCAATCACAAGCGAAGCTACGAGATTATATGGAATATTATCAGGAAGAGTTGATACTCTTATCGGATTACCAACAGCATTAAACGTTGCATTTGCAACAGCACTAGTACCAGCGATTTCAGAATCAATGGCGAGCGGAGATAAAAAAACAGCAAGAAAGAGAATTACATTTTCACTTAGAACAACATTGCTAATTGCATTTCCTTGTGCTATTGGAATGTGTGTATTAGCAGAGCCAATATTAAAATTATTATTCCCAAATATCGCGGGAGTAGAAGCACCAATATTATTACAAATAAGTTCATTCTCAATAATATTTACATTAATAAATCAAACAATTGGTGGCGCGTTACAAGGATTAGGAAAAGTATTAGTGCCTGCAGGAAGTTTGGCATGTGGTGCAGTTGTTAAATTGATATTAAACTTATTATTGATTAGAAATCCAAATATCGGAGTATATGGTGCAGCAATAAGTTCGGTAATAGCATCAATAACAGTAACGACAATTGAAATAAATATATTAACAAAAGTATTAAGCTTTGATTCTAGTAAAAAAGACATGTTGTTTAAACCATTATTGGCAACTATATTTATGGGAGTTGCAGCGTGGGGAACACATTACTTAGTAAGCACATACATAGTAAAAGGTGCGATTGCAACTTTAGTTGCGATTGTAATGGCTGTAATTGTGTATGGAATTTCGTTATTAAAATTAGAAGTTTTAAGCAGAGAAGATTATCACATGCTACCTTATGGAGATAAGATTCACAAGGTTTTAGAAAAATTAAAACTTGTAAAACCTTAAATAAAGCGCTTTTTGGTAGACATAAAGTCGCAAACTACTGAAAAATCAACATTTTTTTGAAAAAAGTTTAAAAAATTAGCAGGATTCTAATTAAAAATGGCGAAATATAAAAATAGTGATAATAGTAATCAATACTATATCAAATAAAAGAAAAACTTATGGGAGGTAATTAAAAATGAACAAACTTGATTTAGTTGCAAAAATTGCTGAAGATGCAGAACTTTCTAAAAAATCAGCTGAGGCTGCTTTAAATGCATTCATTAGCGCTGTTGAAACAGCTTTAAAGAAAGGTGAAAAAGTTCAATTAGTTGGATTTGGTTCTTTCGAAGTTAGAAAAAGAGCTGCTAGAAAAGGTAGAAACCCTCAAACTAAAGAGGAAATCAAAATACCTGCATCAAAAGCTCCAGTATTCAGAGCTGGTAAACCACTTAAAGATTTAGTAAACAAAAAATAAGTTTTTGCATTGAGGATGATTATAAATAAATAGTAATTATGCATGCAAATTATTAAAGAGGTTACGCCGACGTAACCTCTTTTTTTATAAAACAAATACGGGCTCCCTGAGGAGCCCGCAGTGCGCGTTAGCGATAGAACACAAACGCAATGATAATCGCCGCAATCAGCAGCAAGAACCCTAGCGAGAAGTATGCTATGAAGCATATTCCAGCCGTCAACGCATTGACAGTAAGAAGAGTGAAGCCCTTTACACACAAAGTGATAGAAAGTGCGATTGTGCCCAGGTAAAACACGGGGAAAAACAACCGCTGAAACACATTTGTTTCGCGAGGGGCTCCCAAAGGGTAATAAAAAGAATCTACTTCTTGACCGCCGATATCCGCACAAGATATACTCGCGCCAACGGCATAACCGGTTGCTAGGATGTTGATTCCAGCACCAATGATACCGAAAATGAATCCTTCTTCGATTACCACATTTTCTACTTCGGAGATGATGCGCGTTGCGGTGTAAATGCCATAGATGGGGGCTGCTACCAGGAGTAAGAGTGCGATAATGGCGATGGGGGCAAGATATAAACCTGCGAGGAAATCTGCTGCGTTGGATGATACTTTGAGTCGGCTCATTTGAGATACCGCCTTTCATAATTTTTTTGGGATCGTACTATTATGTTAACACAAAAATGGCAAAAAGTCAATTTGGGGAGCCATGAAAAGGCTTTATATAGGCTTTTTGACATTATTATTGCAAAGTTTAGATGAATGTATATAATTAAAGGGAAGCATAAAAAATAAAACAAAATGAAAGGGGCAAAATATGAGATTAGATAAATTTTTAAAAGTAAGTAGAGTTATAAAGAGAAGAACTGTAGCTAACGAAGCATGCGATGCGGGCAGAGTTGTTATAAATGGTAAAGTTGCAAAAGCAAGTCATGATGTAAAAGTTGGAGACATTGTAGAAATAAAATATGGTGAAAAAATAATTAAATTTAAAATAACATCAATAGATGCTGTAGTGAAAAAAACTGAAGCTGCAGGAATGGTAGAATTTTTTGAAGATTCTGATAGAGATGATAGTGAAGAAGAATAAAACGAAAACCGTGTGAGATTGAAGTCTCACACGGTTTGTTTTTGTTAGTCCCAAAAGAAGAGACTAATAGCTCCTGAAATAAAAAGTAAAAGGCCGATTGCCTGAAGTATGATAAAGATAATTGCAGAAGTAACCGGTATAGCTTCAATATTAATCAGCGCGTACAGTGCGAAAAGAATTGCGATAATCATGATGCAAACTAAAACAATAAGGAAGATATTTAAAAGATTATTAAACTTCCTTTTCTGTACGTCGGTTGCATCTTTAACGATCTTTGTAGTGCCAAAAACCATGTAGTTTGCAATAGGGTAGCTAAGAAATGTAAAGCCCACAGGGAAATTGACTGCTGTTCCGATAAGGCCAATTCCTATAGCATTTATCGCACCAGCCATTACTTCTGTGCCATATATGATTAGTTTTGCTGCGCGAACGATGCCGATGATAGGGAGTGCCAATGCAAAGATGCAGTAAATGATCATCCCTATTAACAGAGCATTATCTCTAAGAGCACTTTCTCTGGTGGGGACTCCGTCTTCGATTTCCATGATTATACCTCCGTTTCTAATTTGCCGTAGATTAAGAATCCAAGGCCGCCAAGTGAAAAGATTAACATGCCAACTGAGTGAAGCACAATAAAAATGATTCCAGAAACAATTGCGATAGCTTCCATTCCTTTAAAAGCGATCACTGCAGCAACCCATCCGGCAAGAACTATAACGATTAAAGAAATAATAGATATCCACCAAACAATGTTTCTACGTTTCCAACAGGGCAAGTTGTTATTCTCTTTTGTCCGTTTCGAGGGAACGGGAGAGAAAAAGTCGATAGATGTATTTGCGAGCAAGAGTCCGCCAAGTATGAAGTTAAATGCCGTGGGAACGATAGCGAGCTGGAGCGCAGGGAGCGCTTTGTTGAATGCTCCATCAATAAGATCGATAGCACCAAAGATGCCATAGAAAGGAGCAACATAGAATATTAGCCCGCCAACAAATATGGAAATTATGATAATGGGAACTGCGAGACCTTTTGAGGATGTATTTAATGCGTTGAACTTTTCTTTCATTAGGAAACCTCCAGTTTAATTATAAATTTTGATATATGCGTGAAGAAGTATCAGGAGCTTGAATAACGATATTTGTCGAAGGCATTATATCATGTTGACATAAAAAATACAAATTAAAATAAAAAAGGACAAAAAAATACCGTACGGGCTTGCGCCCGCACGGATGCCGGTTATCCAAAAAAGAATTTTACCAGCGCGCCTGCGATGATGCACACCATGCTAAGCGAAAACAGCACGATGAACAGAACACCAGCAAAGACGGGATGTGCAGCTACGTTGACAACGCCCAACGCAACCAAGCCAGCAATCACACCAGCGATAGCCAAACCACCAAGGGTCAGCCAACGGCAACCTTTCCGGTTCTTACGCTTCTCTTCCATGATTTCCGCGGTTTCATAGCGGTAATATCTAGGATAGGGGAAGAAATTATCCTCGATAGTGGTAGCGCCGAGACAAAGGGCGATAACCATATTGAGGAATCCCCCGAAAGCACCCTCTGCCATCATGGCATATGCTGCTTCGGTTTCACCGGCGATAAGCTTGGCTCCACCAATGATTCCGATTACGGGGCAACCGATGAAAATGACTGCTGCTAGTAGTCCAATGATGACGAATAGCATAATAGCGAGGCCTTCGGCGGCGTCTTCGGCGGCGTGACGGACTTGAGAATTTTTAGACTTAGAAGCTGCGGCTAAGATCAGAGCGACCTTTAACATGTTGGTACCTCCTCATATTAATAAAATTTTGCCCTTCCGTGATGTGAAGTACTGGAGGACAATAAAAAATAGTACCTAAGCATATTATAGCATGTTTACATAAAAATAGCAAATTTCGACATATTTGTAGCAACAAAAAATACGTAGATTAAGCTATTCTACGTATTAAATACATTGGTTTTATTGCAAACTATATTCTTTTAATTTATTCTTTCTAAATTTCCAATCTGGCATATATTTAGCAATCACGTTATAAAACTTAGCACTGTGATTTGCGTGTATTAAATGTGAAACTTCATGAAGAACTACATACTCAATTGACTCAAGCGGGTAGTGAATTAAATAAGTGTTAAAAAGTATCTCTTTTTTTGTTGGCATGCATGTACCAAATCTAGAACGCATATTACGAAGTTTCATAGTGTTGACGTCTAAGTTCATTACTTTTAAATACATATTCATATACTCTGTTAAGATTAATGTAAGTTTTTCTTTTAACGCATAGTAGAAGTGAGTATTAAGATAATCTTGGTTGTTTAAATATTTTTCCTTAACTTCAAAACAAATATCATCATTTTCTATAAATATGCCGGTCGCTTTTGAAGGAATGATTTTAATAGTTTTTAATTCGCCTAAAAAATAAATTTTCTCACCATCTCGAATATCTAAATCGGTATGAATAATCTTTTTTTGAGATTGTTTTGATTTAGCTTTTTCAATCCATTCTTTTTTACGTTCAATCACTCTATTAATTTCTGCAATTGAAACGCGCTTGGGTGCAGATACAACCACAGTACCATCATCTTTAATGGTTATATTTATATTCTTTTTTGCATTACGCTTTAAAACATATTCAATAGACACAATAGTCCCTCCTAAATTAAATGGAGTATATCATATTTTGGAAACACTGGAAATTACTTTGCATTGAAGAAAAAGTGTTTCAGAATTTAAAATTAAGGTAGTACAAAAGAAGGAGCTGTTGTAAATGAGAAGAGAAAAAGTTTTGAGAGCAGTTGCAGTGTTATTAATTATTTGTATCTTTGCAGGTTATTCAACTGTAGTAAATGCAAAATACAATATGACATATCTATATGGAACAGGAGATTACATAGCATTAGTTGAAAATACAAAAGACACATTAGATGAAGTGTCGCCAAGTTATTTTGATGTTGGATCAAATGGTAAGCTTGTGATAAATACGATAGACAAAAACTTCGTAGATGCAATGCATGATAAAGGAATAAAAGTGGTACCGTTCTTTAGTAATCATTGGAATAGAGAACGTGGTGTTGCGATGTTTTCACAAGCAGAAACAGTAGTAACAGAATTAGTAAATGCAGTTAATGAAAATAATTTAGATGGAGTAAATGTAGATATAGAAAATATGACTGAAGGATCACGCAAGTGGTACGTAGACTTTGTGAAATTGTTAAGAGAAAAAATGCCAGAAGAAAAAATTGTGGCAGTAAGCGTAGCTGCAAATCCAAAAGGTTGGACAACGGGATGGCATGGTTCATATGATTATGCCGAGCTTGGAAAGTATGCGGATTATCTTATGATAATGGCATACGATGAACATTATGAAGGTGGAGAAGCTGGTAGCGTAGCAAGTTATGAATTTATAGAAGAATCAATTAAGCATGCTTTGAAACATGTGACAAAAGACAAAATTGTTTTAGGCTTACCGCTTTATGCAAGGTATTGGAAAGTAGGAGCAACTTCGGGCGGAGCTGCAGCATCATATATACAAGTTCAAAATTTAATTTCTAAATATGATAGTAAGGTTACTTACGATTCAGAAAGTAAATCTATGAAAGCGGCAATTACGATAAAAGAAGCAGATGAAAAACCAAAGATATATGGAAAAACTTTAGATGCTGGAGAATATGAATTTTGGTATGAAAATGATGATACGATTAAAGAAAAATTAGAACTAATTAATACATACGATTTAAAAGGTGCAGGAACTTGGAGATTGGGAATGGAAAATGTGAGTATGTGGGACGTGTTTAAAGAAGTATTAAAAACAGAAACTGAAGAGGTAAAGAAAAAAAGATTTAAAGATGTAACAGAAGACTATTGGGCGAAAGATGCAATTAACACTTTGGCAGATAAAGGGATAATAAACGGAAGAAGTGTAGATGAATTTGAACCAGAAGGCAATATGACAAGAGCGGAGTTTGTAACAATATTAGACAGATTTATACAAAGTAGCAATATAAGCTTAGAAAAACTAGAAACAAGTGAAAATAAAAGTAAATTTTCAGATATAAATAGTCATTGGGCGAGCGAAAGTATTGAAAAAATGACCCAAAACGGCCTTTTAAACGGCTATCCAGACGGTACTTTTAGACCAGATGAGCCAATAAATAGGGCAGAATCGGCAGAAATATTATACAAAATTATCCAAAAAATGGGATAAAAGTTGCAAAATTTACATAAATGTGTTACAATTGAGTTACGCATGGGAAACTTTGCGAATATCAGAAAGGGGTATATTTACCTATGAAAACGACTATGTACAAAACTACAAACGACAAGAAACAGGGCATCTTTGCACGGATAAAGTCCAAGCTCAATGCTCCCAAGGCTCCTAAGGCTGACAAGAAGACTGTCCACGAGCGGAACAAGAAGGGCTCCAAGCTCATCGTTAACGCTTATCCCTGGCTGCTGGGTCTCGCGCTCTGCGCTGCACTGATCCTGACTGGCCTGGTGGGCTCTCTGCTGTGGCATGCTGTTGCTGTTATGGTTAAGGCCTTCGCTGCAACCGCAGCTAAGATCTTTGCCCCCATGGTGGTGGCAATGACCATCGGCATCTCTGCTATCGTGACTGGCATTCTCTGGTATAACCAGCAGAAGAAGCGCGTTATGCATGAAGCTGTTCACGGTCGTCAGACCAAGAAGTCCGGTGAGTTCGCCTGGATTTTCCGTCATCATCCCATCGTTCTGGGCCTTGCATTCTTCGCAGGCTTAATGGCACTGGGGTTGGCGGGTTCTCTGCTGTGGCAGGGTATCGGTGCTGTTATTGCTGACTTCTCTGTCGTTGTTGGAAAGGTTCTTGCACCTAAGGTGATCGCTACTGTCGCAGGCATTTGCCTCGGCTTCTCTGCTATCATCTGGTACAAGCGTCAGACCAAGAAATGGGCAAAGGAAGCTCGCAGAAGAGCAGCTGCTCAGGCTGCGGCCAAAGTGTCCAAGTAAGTACAATAGCACTCTGGGGGACGGCGCTGCCGTCCCCAAATTCTTTTTACAAATTATCGACTGATGTATAACCAAAACATCAGTCGTTTTTTAGTGCAAAATTTATTGAAAAATCCACATAAAAGAATAGTTAAAAAATTATTTAAATCTCTATTGAAAAAGTATATTCGTGGAGATATAATCGCGATAAATAATAAGCTTGTTTTTAGCGGAGGAAGGCGTCTTTCCAATGCACTAGCTTATGTAGTAATCTAAGTCATATTTGTATCTGTAAGTCGATCTTTCATCACATCCAAGCACCATGAAAGGAGCACTATTATGAAAAGCATTGAACTTGTAAACGGAACGACAAAGATTTTGACACTGACTGAATCTGAAGCAAGAGATGGTGTACTTCTGTGTTTTGAGCCTGGCTATGCCAGTGGTAAGGTAAGTATCGAAGTAATTGCGGATTCTCCGGCCAGCAAGCCGAAGGGCACCCGTATTAAGGGCCATCCCAATTGCCATATGGGCGAATGCAACGAGTGTCATGTAGTTTCTTGCGGCATTTACCAGGGATATGACACCGCCGAGCCTGAAGATGAGGAAGATGAAGTTCCTGCAACTCCGGCTCAGCCCGCCGAACCGCCCAAAAAGAAGGTCACCGTGAAGGGGCATCCTAACTGCGAGTGGGGCGAGTGTGACGATTGCCATGTCGTGTCTTGTCCGATTTATCTGGAATACGAGGTTGCCGAGCCCGACTATGACTAAAAAACATAAGCATATCTGTGAGCACATTTTTAGCAAACACGAGTAAGCGTCCATCAAAAAAATGGACGCTTTTTCTATGCAAAAATATTTTGTAAAAATCCGCAAATTAGCTTGACTATTATAGTTTTAATCTGGTATAATACCTGCGATAATGTATTAAGTAAGGGTTGATTAATATAAAAAAGTTATCATATGTAAAAGAAAATAGATAAGTCTGAATTTAAGAGGTAATTGGCAATTTCAATAGGGTTTGCTGGTTGCCTTTTTGTCGTCTTTATAAATATTTTCAATTACTCAACCCTAAACATGATAACTTTTTTGAATTAGGCAATCTTTGCTTGGTATAAACAAAAGAATATGGACATTCACAGGCATCTTGAACGTGGTATACAAAAATTCGTGGTGGCTAGATAAGAGTTATAAACAAAATTTTATTATGGGGTGATTAGTTTTTATGCGAGAAGTTAAAAACGAAAGAACTAGCAGAATGTACTTTGGCAAAATCCATGATGTTATTGAAATGCCTAATCTTATTCAAGTACAAAAGGATTCTTATGACTGGTTCGTGAAGAAAGGGTTAAAAGAAGTACTTACAGAGTGCTCTCCAATTATGGATTACTCTGGCAAGCTTATACTTGAGTTTGTTGATTATCATTTTAATGATGAAACAAAGTACACAATCGAAGAAGCAAAAGCAAGAAATACGACTTATGCTACCAGACTACAAGTTAAAGTAAGACTTATCAACAGAGAAACTGGGGAAGTTAAAGAACAAGAAATCTTTATGGGAGATTTCCCAGTAATGACTGACTACGGCACATTTATCATAAATGGTGCGGAAAGAGTTATAGTATCACAATTGGTTCGTTCACCAGGATGTTACTATGGCAAGACATATGATAAATTAGGAAAAGAGCTTTTCACAGCTACAATCATGCCAAACCGTGGTGCTTGGCTAGAGTTTGAAACAGATTCAAACGATATCTTCAATGTAAGAATTGATAAAGCAAGAAAATTACCTATTACAATGTTCTTAAGAGCTATGGGTATCGCTACAGATAGCGAGCTTATCGAATTATTTGGAGAAGATGATAGAATCATTGCAACAATTGAAAAAGATGCTATCAAGACTGAAGAAGAAGCATTAATCGAAATCTATAAGAGATTAAGACCAGGTGAAATGCCTTCAGTAGAAGCTGCTAGAAACTTACTTACAGCTTTATTCTTTGATCCAAGAAGATATGACTTAACAAAAGTTGGTCGTTTCAAATACAACTCAAAACTATCTCTTGCAACTAGAATCGAAGGTAAGATAGCCGCAAACAGAATAGTAAATCCTGAAACTGGAGAAATCTTAGTATCTAAAGATAAAGTAATTTCTCATGAAGCTGCTGAAGCTATTCAAGAATCAGGTATTAACGAAGTTAAAGTTAAAGTAGAAGACAAGATAGTTAAAATTATCGGTAATGGAACAGTTTGGATTAGTAGCTTCGTAGACGGAGACTTATCTGAACTAGGAATTGAAGAAAGAGTTAACTATGCAGTATTAAAAGAAATTTTAGCTAATACAAAAGCTAAAGATTTATACAAAGCTTTAGAAGATAACTTAGATAGATTATTACCAAACCATATAACAAAAGAAGATATGATTGCTTCTGTTAACTACCTAAATAACTTAGGTTATGGTTTAGGAAGTGTAGATGACATCGACCACTTAGGTAACAGACGTGTAAGATGCGTTGGTGAACTTCTACAAAACCAATTCAGAATTGGTATTACAAGACTTGAAAGAGTTGTTAGAGAAAGAATGGCAGTTCAAGATTTAGATATCGTAACTCCACAATCTTTAATCAATATCAAACCAGTTGTTTCTGCAATTAGAGAATTCTTTGGAAGCAGCCAGTTATCACAATTTATGGATCAAAACAATCCATTAACTGAGCTTACTCACAAGAGAAGAATTTCTGCATTAGGACCTGGTGGTCTTTCAAGAGAAAGAGCAAGCTTCGAAGTTAGAGATATTCACCATTCACACTATGGTAGATTATGTCCTATCGAAAGCCCTGAAGGTCCAAACGTTGGACTTATCTGTTCTCTTTCTACATATGCGATTATTAACAAATATGGATTCATTGAAACTCCATATAGAATCGTAGATAAAAAGAAAGGTAGAGTAACTGAAGAAATCAGATACTTCAATGCTGAAAGCGAAGACGAATTCGTTGTAGCCCAAGCTAACGAACCTTTAGATGAAAAAGGTAACTTTATACATTCAAAAATTAAAGTTAGATATAGAGATGAAATCATGGAGGTTAGTCCAAACGAAGTTGATCTTATGGACGTTTCTCCAAGACAACTTGTATCAGTTGCTGCAGCACTTATCCCATTCTTAGAAAACGACGACGCTAAACGTGCACTGATGGGATCAAACATGCAACGTCAAGCGGTACCACTAATCAAAACAGATTCTCCAATCGTTGGTACAGGTATGGAATACAGAACTGCAAAAGATTCTGGTGTTTGTGTACTTGCTAAAAACGATGGTACAGTTGAAAACGTAACAGCTGACAAGATTACAATTAAAACTAAAAAAGGTTTAGAAGAATATCCATTAACTAAATTCAAACGTTCTAACCAAGGAACATGTTCAAACCAAAGACCTATCGTTAGAAAAGGCGACAAGGTTAAAGCTAATGATGTTATCGCTGATGGTCCATCAACAGATAAAGGTGAATTAGCATTAGGTAAAAATATCTTGATCGGTTTCATGACTTGGGAAGGTTACAACTACGAGGACGCTATATTGATTAATGAAAAATTAGTTAAAGAAGATATCCTTACATCAATTCACATCGAAGAATATGATTGTGAATGTAGAGATACAAAATTAGGACCTGAAGAAATCACAAGAGACATTCCAAATGTTGGTGATGATTCATTAAAAGATCTTGATGACAGAGGTATCATTAGAATAGGTGCTGAAGTAAGACCTGGAGATATCTTAGTTGGTAAAGTTACACCAAAAGGTGAAACTGAATTAACTGCTGAAGAAAGATTGTTAAGAGCTATCTTCGGTGAGAAATCAAGAGAAGTTAGAGATACATCACTTCGTTGCCCACACGGTGAAGCTGGAACAATAGTAGATGTTAAAATATTTACTAAAGAAAATTCAGACGAACTTGGAACAGGCGTTAACGAAGTAATCAGAGTATACATAGCTCAAAAGAGAAAGATTTCAGTTGGTGATAAATTATCTGGACGTCATGGTAACAAAGGTGTTATCTCAAGAATTCTTCCAGAAGAAGATATGCCATTCTTACCAGATGGTACACCACTTCAAATCGTTCTTAACCCACTTGGCGTTCCATCTCGTATGAACATCGGGCAAGTATTAGAAGTACACTTAGGATTCCTTGCTAAAGAATTAGGAATTAAAGTTGCTACTCCAGTATTTGATGGAGCTAAAGACGAAGACTTTGCAGAATTATATGAAAAAACAGGATTACCTAAATCAGGTAAGACAGTATTATATGACGGTAGAACTGGTGAGAGATTCGATAACGAAGTTACAGTTGGTGTAATGTACATGTTAAAACTTCACCACTTAGTTGATGATAAGATACATGCTCGTTCAACTGGACCATACTCATTAGTTACACAACAACCTCTTGGTGGTAAAGCTCAATTCGGTGGACAAAGATTTGGTGAGATGGAAGTTTGGGCACTTGAAGCTTATGGTGCTGCATACACACTTCAAGAAATCTTAACAATGAAGTCTGACGATACAGTTGGTAGAGTAAAAACTTACGAAGCAATTGTTAAAGGCGAAAATATACCAGAACCAGGAATTCCAGAAAGCTTTAAAGTTCTTGTAAAAGAGCTACAAAGTTTAGGATTAGACATAAAGTTATACAATCAAAGTGAAGAAAACGAAGTAGAAATTAAAGAAGACGTTGATGATGATGAAGAATCATACAGCAGTGGCGTGACAGTTTCTGATGATGAAGAATTAAAGAACAACATGCTTATTGAAGATGAAGATGGAAACATCATTGAAGACGAAGATGAATTTGATGATGATATGTTAATCAACGACGAAATATTTGATGATAGCGATTTTGACGACGACTTTGGTAGCGACGAAGAATAATTAAGAAACGACAAATAAAGTGGTAAGCGCTTTTGAAAAATAAAGCGCACCACAATTGTTGAAAGCGAAAGGAGTAAATAAAATGGTTGATTCAGAAGTATTTGACCGTATAAAAATAGGACTTGCTTCTCCAGATAAAATCAGAGAATGGTCTAAAGGTGAAGTAAAAAAACCAGAGACTATTAACTATAGAACATTAAAACCAGAACGTGATGGTCTATTCTGCGAAAGAATATTTGGACCAACAAAAGACTGGGAATGTCATTGTGGTAAATATAAGAGAGCAAGATACAAAGGAATCATTTGTGATAGATGTGGCGTAGAAGTTACAAGAGCAAAAGTTAGAAGAGAAAGAATGGGACACATCGAACTAGCTGCTCCAGTATCACACATTTGGTATTTTAAAGGTATCCCAAGTAGAATTGGATTAATGTTAGATATTACACCAAAAGCATTAGAAAAAGTTTTATACTTTGCTGCTTATATCGTTACAGATGGTGGAGATACATCATTAGTAAAAGGACAAGTAATATCTGAAAAAGAATACAGAGAATATGTAGATCAATATGGGGAAAAAGCATTCAAAGTTGGTATGGGTGCTGAAACAATCCAAGAGATGTTAAAAGAAGTTGATGTAGACAAATTAGCTGCAGAACTTAGAAAAGAATTAGAAAAATCATCAGGACAAAAGAAAGCTAAAATTATTAAGAGATTAGAAACTGTTGATAGCTTTAGAATTTCTGGTAACAGACCTGAATGGATGATTCTTGAAGTTTTACCAGTTATCCCTCCAGACTTAAGACCAATGGTTCAATTAGATGGTGGTAGATTTGCTACTTCAGACTTAAATGATTTATATAGAAGAATCATTAATAGAAATAACAGATTAAAAAGATTATTAGAACTTGGAGCTCCAGAAATCATTGTTAGAAATGAAAAGAGAATGCTTCAAGAAGCAGTAGACAGCTTAATTGATAACGGTAGAAGAGGAAGACCTGTTACAGGACCTGGAAACAGAGCTCTTAAATCATTATCAGATATGCTAAAAGGTAAACAAGGTAGATTCAGACAAAACCTATTAGGTAAACGTGTTGACTACTCAGGACGTTCAGTTATCGTAGTAGGACCTGAACTAAAACTATATCAATGTGGACTTCCAAAAGAAATGGCTATCGAATTATTCAAACCATTCGTTATGAAAGAGCTTGTTTCTAGAGGACTTGCACACAACATTAAAAATGCAAAGAGAATGGTTGAGAAAACAAGACCAGAAGTATGGGATGTTCTTGAATATGTAATCAAAGATCACCCAGTAATGCTTAACCGTGCTCCAACACTTCACAGACTTGGTATCCAAGCATTCGAACCAGTTCTAATTGAAGGTAGAGCTATTAAGTTACATCCACTTGTTTGTACAGCGTTCAACGCCGACTTCGACGGAGACCAAATGGCTGTGCATCTACCATTAACACCAGAAGCACAAGCAGAAGCTAGATACTTAATGTTATCAGCTAACAACTTATTAAAACCACAAGATGGTAAACCAGTTGCTGTTCCTACACAAGACATGATCTTAGGTGCTTACTACTTAACAATTGAAGAAGATGGTGTAAAAGGCGAAGGAATGATATTCAAAGATAAAGATGAAGCTATGATGGCTTATCAAGACGGAGCAATTTCAATCCACGCTAAAATTAAAGTTAGAATGTTTAAAGAAATCGATGGCGAAATGAAGTCAAAGATTATCGATACAACAATTGGTAAAATTATTTACAACGAAGTTATTCCTCAAGACTTAGGTTTTGTAGATAGATCAAATCCAGAAAACGCATTTGATCTAGAAGTTAACTTCCCAGTAACTAAGAAAACAGTTAAAGGAATCGTTTCTAACTGTATCAAAGTTCATGGAATCAGCAGATCAGCAGAACTTCTTGATGATATTAAATCATTAGGATACAAATATTCTACAAAAGGTGCTATTACAGTTGCTATTTCAGACGTAATAATTCCTGCAGAGAAGAAAGAAATCCTTGCTGCATCTGAAGAAAAAGTTGATCAAATCACAAAACAATATAAGAGAGGTTTGATTTCAAACGAAGAAAGATATAACTCAGTAATCAAAGTTTGGGATAAAGCTACAAACGATATCACAGACAAGATGATTGCAAACTTCGATGATAAGAACCCAATTTACATGATGGCTACATCTGGAGCCCGTGGTGATATGAAACAAATTAGACAGCTTGCTGGTATGAGAGGACTTATGGCCGACACAGCAGGTAGAACAGTTGAAATCCCTATCAGATCTTGCTTTAGAGAAGGTATGGACGTTCTTGAATATTTCGTATCAGCCCATGGTGCTAGAAAAGGTCTAGTTGATACAGCTCTTCGTACAGCTGACTCTGGTTACTTAACAAGAAGACTTGTTGACGTATCACAAGAAATCATCGTTAGAGAAGAAGATTGTGGAACAGACGACGGAATGTGGGTAACAGACATTAAGAATGGTAATGAATTAATTGAAGGATTAGAAGAAAGATTAGCAGGAAGATATGCTGCTGAAGATATCAAAAATCCTGAAACTGGTGAAGTTATCGTTTCTAGAAACGAATTAATTTCAGATAAGATGGCTAAACAAGTTATCAAGGCTGGAGTTACAAGAGCAAAAGTTAGAACACTATTAACATGTAAAGCTAAACATGGTGTTTGTGCTAAATGTTATGGTAATGACTTAGCAAGCAGACAAACAGTTAACATCGGTGAAGCAGTTGGTATCATCGCTGCACAATCAATCGGTGAACCTGGTACACAGCTTACAATGAGAACTTTCCACATGGGTGGTCTTGCTGGTGGAGACATCACACAAGGTCTTCCTAGAGTTGAGGAATTATTCGAAGCTAGAAAACCAAAGGGTCTTGCTATTGTATCAGATATTGCTGGTAAAGTTACAATCAGTGATACAAGAAAGAAGAGAGAGGCTATTATCACAAACGATAAAGAGTCTAGAACATACTTAATACCATTCGGATCAAGACTTTGTGTTCATGATGGCGACGAAATTGAAGCCTGCGATGCTATCACAGAAGGTTCAATTTACCCACAAGATATCATGAGAATTAAAGGCGCTGAAGGCGTACAAAGTTACATTGTTACTGAAGTACAAAAAGTTTATAGAAGCCAAGGTGTTGATATCAACGATAGACACATCGAAGCAATCATTAGACAAATGCTTAGAAAAGTTAAAGTTGAAGATTGCGGTGATACAAACATGTTACCAGGTACAATGACAGATATAACAATCTTCGAAGAAGAAAATAAGAAAGCAGTAGAAGCTGGATTAAGACCTGCTGAAGGTAAGAGAGTGCTTCTAGGAATCACAAAAGCAGCGTTAGCTACAGATTCATTCTTGTCAGCTGCATCATTCCAAGAAACAACAAGAGTATTAACAGAAGCATCAATCAAAGGTAAGATTGATCCACTTATCGGCTTAAAAGAAAACGTAATCATCGGTAAGCTAATCCCTGCAGGAACAGGATTAATGCACTATAGAGAATTCCAACCATACTCTGCAGAAACAGGCGAACCAACTTCAACAACAGTTCCAGAACCAGTTGCTGAAGCAGAAGAACAAGCGTAAATAAACTCAAGAGTGTCGATTAAATCGACACTCTTTTTTTCGCAACTAGGGGACAGTCCTTGTTGTTAAAAATTTTATAACAAGGGACAGTCCCCTAATTAAAAATTTCGCGAGTGGGGGACACTCCTTATCACAGAAAATTCACAATTAGGTGATGTAAAGGTTGATTTATAGCGATTTTTTTGATATTATGTCTACAGAAAATAAAGATGTTTTAGGAGGTATTGTATGTTAGCGTTAATTACTGGTGCATCTTCTGGAATTGGAAAAGAGATGGCTCGTGTGTTGGCTGATGAAGATTATGATGTGGCACTTGTTGCAAGGAATGTACAAGCGTTAAATGCGCTTAAGCAGGAGCTAGAAATAGCACATCCAAGCATCAAAGTCTCAGTTCATCAATATGACATTTCGGTTCCGGAAAATTGCCACAAGTTGCATAGTGAAGTAAGAAATGTTGACGTTTTAATAAACAATGCCGGCTTTGGCACCTTTGGTAACTTCACTGATATCGAATTAGAAAAAGAAATCAGCATGATAGATACTAATATCACAGCAGTGCATATGCTTACAAAGTTGTATTTAAAGGATATGCAAGAGAAGAATGCAGGGCATATTATGAATGTTGCTTCAATTGCAGGATTCCTTCCTGGACCTTTGATGGCAACATATTACGCGACTAAAAACTATGTGCTTTCGTTATCTCGTGCTATAAATCATGAGCTAAAGAAAGCAAAATCAAATGTGAAAATTAGTGTGCTTTGTCCAGGACCAGTAAATACAAATTTTAACAAAGTTGCTGGTGTAAGTTTTGGCTTAAAAGGCCTTGCAAGCAAATATGTAGCACTTTATGCTATTGAGCAAATGCATAAGGGTAAATTAATTATCCTTCCAGGAGCAACTGTCAAATTAGGACGCGCGCTTTGTGAAATTGTGCCTGACTGCATAAAAGAAAAGGTATCATATCACATGCAAAAGCAAAAAATGTAAGCGCTAGAAACATTTACATTGACATATATGTTCGACAAATTTGCAAAAGAAGTCTCAATATGATAGACTTTTTTTAGAGGTGATTCAAGGTGAAAGAAGTTTATATTATCTTGACTCAATCTGGTACATACTTTTCTCGTTTGTTGAAAGTATTTACAGGAGACGAGTTTAATCACGCTTCTATTTGCCTAGATAAAAACTTCAAAGAATTCTATTCTTTCGGTAGATTGAAGGTAAATAATCCTTTTATAGGTGGCTTTGTAAAGGAAAACGCATTTACCCATGTGTTTGGTAAATTTGAGCGAGTACCTTGCATGGTTATCAAAAAGGAAATATCAGAGCACCAATACAATAAGATTCGTGCTTTGATAAATACATTTGCTAGACGTTCGTATATCTATGGATACGATTATATAAATCTTGCGTTAGCTAAAACGTTTTTCAGAGTGTCTCATAGGAAAAGATTCTTCTGTAGCGAATTCGTAGCGCATTTGTTTAAGAAAGCCAATGTATCAATACCAAAGATTCCAGAAAAAATGAAACCATATGATTTTACCGAAATGGATGATGTTGAAGTTATTTATAAAGGTGAATTGAAAGAGTGGTGTACACAATTTAAAGAAACAGTTTGTGAATAAGGCTATATGGCCGGATTTGCAGACTGTTTTTTTGTGCCTTATGATCCTTCAAAATATTGTATAAATAGCCATTCTGTGGTAAAATAACTCTGTACGCAATTTTAAAGAAAGGGGTACGAAAATGGAACATATAACTATTAGGGGAGCGAAAGTTAATAACCTAAAAAATATAGATGTAACGATTCCAAGAGATAAGTTAGTAGTAGTAACTGGACTTAGCGGTTCAGGTAAATCATCTCTTGCATTCGATACAATTTACGCTGAAGGACAACGTAGATATGTGGAAAGTTTGTCTTCCTATGCAAGACAGTTCTTAGGTATTAAAGAAAAGCCTGATGTTGAATATATTGAAGGTTTGTCACCTGCTATATCAATTGATCAAAAGACAACTTCAAAAAATCCACGTTCTACAGTTGGAACGGTAACTGAGATTTATGATTACTTACGTTTGATGTATGCAAGAATTGGTAAGCCTCATTGTCCAAAGTGTGGTAAGGAAATTAAGCAACAATCTATTGACCAAATAATTGATGCAATTATGAGTCTTGAAGAAGGCACAAAAATTCAAGTACTTGCACCAGTTGTTAGAGGTAGAAAAGGTGAGTACACTAAGTTAATCGAAGATGCTAAAAAAGATGGTTTCGCAAGAATTCGTGTTGATGGAACTGTTTATGATTTAAGCGAAGATGAAATAACAATGACTAAAACTAAAAAGCACAACATTGAAATCGTAGTAGATAGATTAGTTGTAAAAGATTCAATCAAACAAAGATTAACAGACTCTGTTGAAACAGCTTTAAAACATGCTAATAAACTTGTTTTGATTGATGTTATAGATGGTAAAGAAATGTTGTTCTCACAAAACTATTCTTGTCCAGATTGTAATATAAGCATTGAAGAATTAACACCAAGATTATTCTCATTTAATAATCCTTATGGTGCTTGTCCTACATGTAGTGGATTAGGTAGTATCCTTAAGATTGATCCATACTTACTTTTACCAAACAGAGAAATATCTTTTTTAGATGGCGCTTTAAAAGGTACTGGATGGAATCAAAATAAAGATAATAATATGGGAGTAATGTATCTAAAATCACTTGGAGCGCATTATAACGTAGACATTACAAAACCAGTTAATGAATTACCAGAAGAATTTGTAGATAAAATTTTGTACGGTACTGGCGATGAAAAAATAGATTTTAGATATGAAAGTTCAACAGGAGTTAGAAACTTTACTGCACCATTTGAAGGCGTAGTAAACATGTTTGAAAGAAGATATAGAGAAACATCTTCAAATAGCATGAGAGAATTTTATGAAATGTACATGAATGAATCTAAATGCTATGAATGTAATGGCGCGAGATTAAGAAAAGAAGCCCTTGCAGTAACAGTTGGCGGATTAAACATTTATGAATTAACAGCGTTATCAGTTTCAGAAATAAAAGAATTTTTGAACAATTTAAAATTAACAAAAAAAGAAGAAATGATTGCGCATCAAATTTTAAAAGAATTGCATGCAAGAATACAATTCTTAAAAGATGTTGGTCTTGAATATTTAACACTATCTAGAAATGCAGGAACATTATCTGGAGGAGAAGCACAAAGAATAAGACTTGCAACTCAAATTGGTTCAGGACTTACAGGTGTGTTATATATTTTGGATGAACCAAGTATCGGACTTCATCAAAGAGATAATGAAAAATTGATTGCAACATTACAAAAACTTCGCGATTTAGGAAACACATTAATCGTAGTTGAACATGACGAAGATACAATGTATGCTGCAGATCATATTATAGATATTGGTCCTGGTGCTGGTGTGCATGGTGGACAAGTAATCGGTGAAGGAACTGCGGAAGAATTAAAACATATTCCGGCATCAATTACTGGTAAATATTTAAGTGGAGAATTAAAAATTCCAGTTCCTGAAAAAAGAAGAAAAGGAAACGGAAAGCACATTGAAATTATTGGTGCATGTGAAAACAATTTGAAAAATGTGGATGTGAAAATACCACTTGGTAAAATGGTGTTAGTAACTGGTGTTTCTGGTTCAGGAAAATCATCTTTAATAAACGAAGTTTTATATAAGCGATTAGCAAACGATTTGAATCGCGCTTCAATTAGACCTGGTATGTGCAAGTCAATAAAAGGAATTGAACATTTAGATAAAGTAATTGCAATTGACCAATCACCAATAGGAAAAACACCTCGCTCAAATCCTGCAACTTATGTTGGTGTATTTGATTTGATAAGAGATTTGTTTGCAGAAACAAGTGAAGCAAAATTAAGAGGATATTCGAAAGGCAGATTTAGTTTTAACGTTGCTGGAGGAAGATGCGAATCTTGTGAAGGTGATGGAATAGTAAGAATAGGAATGCACTTCTTATCTGATGTATATGTACCATGTGATGTATGTGGTGGAAAGAGATATAATAGAGAAACACTTGAAGTAAAATACAAAGGTAAAAATATTTACGATGTATTAGAAATGACAGTTGAAGAAGCGTTAGAGTTTTTCAAAAATGTTCCGAAGATAAAAAATAAATTGCAAACGTTATATGATGTGGGTCTAGGTTATATAAAACTTGGACAACAATCAACAACACTATCAGGAGGAGAAGCACAAAGAGTAAAACTTGCAGATGAACTTTGCAGAAAATCTACAGGAAAGACAATGTATATTTTAGATGAGCCAACAACAGGATTACACATTGCAGATATTCATAAGTTGATTGAAATTTTAAATAGATTAGTAGATAGCGGAAACAGCATGATAATAATCGAACACAATATGGACTTAATAAAAATTGCAGACCACATTATTGATTTAGGTTATGAAGGTGGAATAAATGGAGGAGAGATAATTGCAGAAGGAACTCCAGAACAAATTGCAAAAAATGAAAAGTCACACACAGGAAGATTCTTAAAAAAATATTTAAAATAAAAAACAAATCCCAGAGTACATACTTTACGTAATCTGGGATTTTTATGTTTTGAAAATAGGTAATATTTAACTAATAATTGTTATATGCTACATATTATGTTTTCTTAACATAATCACACTTGCAAATCCTTGCGGCTCTAAGGCTTAAAAGGTTTCGATAAACTTTGACATTGAGCCATTTTTATGCTATACTCAAGCCATACAATATGAGGATGGGGTGGTTGTAATGATAGAAAAGAAAGATATTCACGAACTAAGAGATGTCATCAAGAATAGTGTCGGCAAAAAAGCTTTACTTCATGGCAATGAAGGAAGAAATAGGATCTTTAATATAGAAGGTACCATTGTAGATGCTAAAGACGATTTTTTTGCAATTAAACCTGATGGTCTTTGTAGACGTACACAACAATACAAAGACATATTAACAAATGACTCAGTTGAGTTATCAATTTATAATAATGATAATTTAACTTCAGTATTTGACATTATGAAACAAAAATAATCAAGAGAACTTTTAACAAGTTCTCTTTTTTGATATTTGCAAAGGGGACGCTCCTTGTTGTTAAAAATTTTGACAACAAGGAGCGTCCCCTTTGTTAAAATTGGAATAAATTTAAAACCTCTTAATATATTTTAGTAACTAGATTAAAAATATTAGGAGGTTTTTATGAACGTGGATATAAACTTAGAAAAGATAAACTCGTGTAAAATAATTGCAAGAGAAAAGAAAGTTAAAATTGTAGAAGGTGAGATGATTGTTTCTGATATTAAGCCGGACATACTAAGCTTGTCGAATATAGATGCAGAAGTGTATCTTACAAGTAAAAATGTTAAAGATGGAAGTTTAAGCATTGATGGTATGGTAGATGTTTGCGCAATATATATTTCTGAGGATGAGACGGCATCATTAAAAAGTTTGAATAACGTATTTGAATTTCAAGATACTATAATGATTGAAGATTTAAAAGAAACATCGAATGTAAGAGTGAAACTTTCTCGAGGCCCTATAGAATATAAAATAATTAATAGCAGAAAAATAGGTGTGAAGGTTCCTGTTACTATAGAAGTGGTTGCTAGTAACTGTGAAGAAACGTTTGTTGCAAAAGATATTGTAGATGATAGAAATATACAAACGTTGAAAGAAACATTCGCTTTAAATACAATGGCGTGTTGTAAAGAACAAGAAATTCAATTGAGTGAAAATGTCACTTTAGATGAAGGTTCTGTGCCAATTGGCGAGATATTAAAAGCAACAATGAAGATTGAAAATCCGGAGTACAAAATTAGTTATAACAAAATATTAGTGAAAGCAGATGCAATAATAAAAATAATTTACATAGCAGATTCAAATATAATGAGTGTGGAGACGTTTGAAAAAACATTGCCTATAATGGGATTTATAGAAAGTGAAGGAATGGATTCGGATGATGAAATAAAATTAGAATTTGATATAAAATCATTCGTTATACGACCAATTTATCAAGACTTGAAGTCAATGAGTTTTGGGGTAGAAGGTGAAGTGCGTGCTCGAATTTGTACATATCAAAAAAGTGAGATTGAAATACTAGCAGATGTGTATAGTCCAGAAGTAAATTTAAAATGTGAGTTAGAAAAAATAGAATTAAATCAAAATGTAATTAACAAATCTGAGTGTACAGAAATAAAACAAGAAGTTCCGGTGCAAGATTTAGAAAATGCAAGGATACTAAACATTACCGCAACACCAGTTATTGCAAAGAATAGTGTGTTAGACGAAAAGATAATGATAGAAGGTACTCTTGAATTAGATGTGTTATTTTTCAATCGCAATACAAACACAATAGAAGCAAAGAAGGTTGATGTACCAGTTGCACAAACAATACGAGTAGAAAACTTAAAAGCAAATATGAAACCAGAGATAAAAATTGAAGTGGGAAATATCACATATGCAAAAACAAGTTTAAATAGCATAGAGGTGCAAGTGCCGTTGTGTGTCAAAGTTGAAGTTTCAAAAAAAGAATATATAAACGGAATAAAAGGTGTAGAAATTTCAGACGAAGAATTTCCGGAGATACCAAGTCTAATAATTTACTACGTTAAACCTGGTGATTCGCTTTGGAAAATTGCGAAGAAATATAGAACGACTGTTGAAGATATTATGAAATATAATGATTTGAAAGATGATAAAATTTTCCCTGGAGATCAATTGATGATAGCAAAGAAAACAAAGTGTAGAGCGGTAGAATTATTATGATATGAATGAAAGGTTATATAAAAAAAGAACCATAAAAGTTAAAACATATTATCGATTAGCAATATTGTTACTGATTTTATTTTGGATAACTTATATGATAACAAAAGTCATAGAACCTACTTTAGTAGAACTTTGTAGAGTGCGCGCACAAAGTATAGGAACAAAAATTGCAAATGAGGCAGTACAAAAAGTAATGCACGATGTGGGATATTTGGATTTAATAATTTTAGATAGAGATGATAATGGAAAGATAATGGCGCTGCGAGCCAATGTAATAGAAATGAATAGGATAGCATCAACCGTATCAGAAGAAATACAAGAAAAAAATAACGAGTTAGAAGGTACGTTTGTAAAGATACCTCTTGGAAATTTCACGGGGAATATATTTTTATCAGGAAGAGGACCAAGTGTAAAAGTCAAACTAATTCCAACAGGAACTGTGAAGATAGAATTTAAAACCGAGTTCTTATCAACTGGGATAAATCAAACAAGACACAGAGTATATCTGCAAGTAAAAAGCAAAATGGGAATAGTAGCTCCGTTTGCAAATAGTGGAGTAGAAGTGCTGACAGAAGTAAACGTAGCAGAGACTGTTTTAATCGGCGATGTACCAACAACGTATTACAATTTAGAAGGAGTGCAGGATGTAACAACAGATGATTCATTAAATATGTGGGAGTAAGATATCCACAAGGGGTGTCCACAACTCACGAAATTTTTAATTAGGGGACGTCCCTTGTTATAAAATTTTTAACAACAAGGAGCGTCCCCTTTGTAAAAAAAATATTAAAAGGCTGTCCCTGAGTCGCGAAAAAGAAAAACACTACCGAAAATCGGTAGTGTTTTTTGTATGATAATTGAAATATTATCTCTTTGAGAATTGTGGAGCTTTTCTAGCTTTCTTAAGACCTGGTTTCTTTCTTTCTTTCATTCTTGGGTCTCTAGTTAATAAACCAGCAGCTTTGATAGCAGGTTTATTAGCTTCATCAGCTTTTACTAAAGCTCTTGCGATACCGTGTCTGATAGCACCAGCTTGACCAGAAAGTCCGCCGCCTTCAACTTTAACTATTGTATCGAATTTTCCTTCTGTTCCGCTAACAGCGTAAGCTTGGTTAGCAATTGTTCTAAGAACATCAGTATTTAAATAATCATTAATTTCTTTACCATTTATTACGAAGCTTCCTTTACCAGGCATGATTCTAACTCTAGCTACAGATGTTTTTCTTCTTCCTGTTCCTAAAAATACAGCTTCTTCTTTTTTAACTCTAGGCATTTAATTTTCCTCCTTAATTATTAAAAGTTGTATGTTTCAGGTTTTTGAGCTGCATGCTCATGTTCGCTACCTGCATATACTCTTAATTTTGTTAACATTTGTCTTCCTAAGCTGTTCTTTGGAAGCATTCCTTTTACAGCGTCCATGATAACTTTTGTAGAATCTTTAGCCATTTGATCTTTAGCTGTAATTTCTTTCATGTTACCAATGTAACCTGTGTGTCTTCTATAAATTTTGTCATTTAATTTGTTACCTGTAAATTCAACTTTGTCAGCGTTTACAACGATAACGAAATCACCAACATCCATATGTGTTGTGTAAGTAGGTTTGTGTTTTCCTTTTAATAGTTTAGCAACCTCAGTAGCAAGTCTTCCTAATACTTTGCCTTCTGCATCGATTACATACCATTTTCTTTCGATTTCACTAGCTTTAATGCTATATGTAGTATTGTTCATGGTATACTTTAACCCTCCATTTCAATATAATTATTCTCTTTAATTTTATTTTAATCTCCGTGATATTATAAGGCTTCCGGGGTGTCCTTCCTAATACCATGCGTTAGTATTTTAATATGAAAAGCTAGATTTGTCAACAAAAACATTGAATAAACGACTAGTTTTCTAAGATAAATAAAATGAATTAAAAAATATAAAAAATAATAGTCCATAAAGACGCCAAAACGGCACCCCAATGAGGGGTGCCGTGGTCCTGGTTTAGCTATTGGAACTTTACAGGAAAGCCTTTGGGGCTTATGCGAGGGCAGTTGCGGTTTCCAGCTGGAAGTTTGCCAGGTTGGTAACCAGAACGAAGATATCGTTCTCAGTCAGCATCTTGATAACGATCTGACGAGCGGTATCAACGTCGTAAGCGACGTCCTCGGGATGCGTGACCAGCAGGGTCTCGAAGGGAACCAGGTCGCGGTGGATCTTATTGGCCTTGTCGGTGACAGGACCGTACTTCCAGCCGGCGCGGAACTTTTCACGGGACCACTCATCGTGAATCTGCTTGGCCAGGGGATACAAGATCACCTGAGTGAAATTCACGAAGCTGCAGCCCTTTTCCTTCAGGATCTTCAGGACGGCTACTGCGTTGGCGATGTTGGACTGCTTGGTAGCTTCATCCAGATCATCGTAGGGAACCAGGTTGGGATTGGTCAGGGGGCCCTTGGTAGGATCGTCGTTGGTAACGGGACCGTAGACGTAACCCTTGGCCATTTTACCCTTCACAAAGCCCTCGTGGCTGGCACGTGCCTGTTTTTCAGCAATCAGCATCAGTTCAGGGGACAGTTCAACTGCCAGAGGTTTGCGGTTTAACCGCTCTTCATACTTGGTTGCTACTTTTTCATAATTCATGGTAATACCTCCGCCTTTTTGGCTTAATGTCGTAAATTAAATTTACGCAATTATATTATATCATACTTTACATAAAAAATCAAACAATAGACGAACGTAATATTGATAAATCAAGGATTACAGCAAAAAAGCCGGCACCACAGTGGTGTCGACTTTCTAAATTTGACTACAAAATATGATTGTGTGTCCGTTTAATCATAACCATCTAGTGACAGCTGTATTTGCATTGACAATTCGCTAACTCCGCACACAGCTGCATATACCCGGACTGAAATGGGATCACTCGCAGATTTTGGGACATGAGAATTAACGAAAGCGTTGATGTATGACAGCATAGTCTCTGGCGCCCAATATACGAGTTCCTTAGCTATTTTTTCACGCAGATTTTCTGGTAATGATTCAATGATAAGCTGTGCACGTTGAGTAGGTGTCATTGCTTAGCAAACCTCCTTAATCTAGAATGGAATGTCTCTATATAAATTTGCTCTAAATTTTTCAAAGGAAGTATATCACAGGTTACATAAAATGTAAAGTGACAACCAAAAATCAAAATGCCGACCAAACATATAATCCCTAAGGAAATATATATATAAATAAGTAGAAACTTCCGTTGACATAATTTGCCAACTGTGATAGAATAGCCACGTTGGAATACTGTTCTATTTAGCCCTATCAAATAATTATTCGATATGAAGGAGGAAATGCGTATGTCTAGAACAAGTAGAACCCGGAAGTCCTTTTGGAAGTCTCTCTTCAAGTTTCTCCTTTACATGGTGATCATCGTGGCAGTCGTCATTGGCGGCTGGAAAATCACACTGAACGTCGTGGACGAGGAAACTAGAGACAAGATGCTCGTCATCGAAGATCAGATCAATGCCAAGCTCGACGAATGGTACGGTGATTTCTTGAATCTCATCGGAAAAGGCGAGGAAGGCGGCGAGGTTGCTTTCGAAGGCGTGAAGCTGAGTGAGGCAACGAACTGCAGTATCGAAAACTACGTAGACTTTACTATCCCGTATACCTGGACCTTTGGTAGAGTCGAGGCACCCGATGCGGCAACGGAAGAAGCAATTGCTATCACCGGTGAAAACGTCGTAATGAGTATCTCTTTGAGGAACGTTGAAGTAAAGGCAGATGCAGAAAGTATCATGTGGACCGAAGAAGCCTTGCTCTACGAACTTCAGAATTCCTATCGTGACTACACATTCACCAAGGCTGACATGTTCGAAGAAGTAGCAATTATCGAAGGTGTCACCGCAACACGAAGTGCAAAGCTGTACGTTGTGGTTATTCCGGCTGGAGAGAAATCCATTTTCGTAAGTTATTCTTTCCTGCCTGATGACTGGAATGCAGATTTGTATTTCACCACCGCAATTTCTGAAATGTTGGAAAGTAGAAAGGAGAATTGAGCAACATGAAGAATACGTCTAAAATTTCTGAACCCAATCCTGCTGGTAAGCAGATCGCACATGCCGACTTCGTTGTTAAGTTTGTGCAGTGCGCAAAGGAGCATAATGATTGCCTGGCAACTCAGAACTACTCCAAGCGCAGCCGCCTGAACAAGAAGCTCATGGGCATGCTGGCAACCATCGATGGTTTCGAAAACCCCGAAGAGGTTATTAGCGGAATCATCGCATCCGGCGACGACTACGCCGTTATGTGGATTTCCAACTACGCGTGGAAGAACGGCCACTTGGTGGAACTCGTTAAGACCAAACTGACTGAGATCAAAGACAGAAAGTCTGGTCCTGATTCCATCACGGCCTGGGCCCTCATTGCAGAGAACACTCTGTAGTGTGGAAGAAAACAAATCTGCGTAATCGTTTTTTATTTTGACTTATCAAAATGTTATGAAAGGCATGAGGTGAGAAAAATGAAAAAGATTTTCCAAAGATTCATTGTTTTCGCAATGCTGATTGCGATTTTCGGTAACCTCTGTGTTACCCCAGTTATGGCAGCACACACTCACAAAGGCGTCATGTGTGGTAAGCAGGTGACCTGGTACGAGCAGAAAGACGGTACCTATCATAACAAAGTCACCGCGTATGAAAACCTTTGTAGCTGCGGTGCGGTGCTTGGTACTATTGATGAAGTGCGGAAATCCGAGAAACATTCTTTCAGCGGTGATACTTGCACTAAGTGTAAATACACCAAGACTCACACTCACAAAGGTGTTGCTTGTGGTGACAAGGTAACGTGGTATGAGAAGAAGGACGCAAATAATCATACCTACTATACCGCGTATGAAAACCTGTGTAGCTGCGGTGCAAAGCTTGGACTGATTGACCAAACGTCTAAGACGCAGAGCCATTCCTGGAACGGCGATACTTGTAGCAAGTGTGGTTACACCAGAACGCATACTCATAAAGGCGTGATGTGCGGCGATCTTGTGACTTGGTACGACAACATCACATCCAGTACTCACACGTATTATGCTGCATTTGAAAACATTTGCAGCTGCGGCGCAAATCTTGGTCTCATCGACCAGACTTCTACCACGCAAAACCATGTTTGGAATGGAGATACCTGTTACGACTGTGGTTATACCAGAGCACATACTCACAAAGCGGTTATGTGCGGCAAAAACCTTACCTGGTATGACAATATCAGTTCTGATTCCCATACGAAGTATAGTGGATACGAAGAACTTTGTAGCTGCGGAAAAGTTATGGGTAAAGACTGGTCGTCTTCTGTTACTTCCAGCCATTCTTGGGATGGTGATACTTGCTACGAATGTGGTTACACGAGAGCACATGTCCATCAGGGCGTGATGTGTGGCAAGTACGAAACCTGGTACGAGTATGACGCTACTTACCATACTAAGTATGGCGCATATGAAGATATCTGCAGCTGTGGTAAGGTTCTTGGTTGGACTGACATGACTAGCAGTACCACCACTCATAACTTCGATGGTGATATCTGCGAAGACTGTGGTTATCAGAGAGCACACGTACACCAAGGCGTAATGTGCGGTAAGTACGAAGTGTGGTACGAGTACAACTCTAGCACTCACACTAAGTACGGCGCGTACGAAGACATCTGCAGTTGTGGTAAGGTTCTGGGGTGGACCGACATGACTACTAGCACTACTACACACTCTTTTGACGGAGATAAGTGTAGTGAATGTGGTTACGAGCGTGCTCATACTCACAAAGGTGTAATGTGTGGTGCAAAGATTACCACTCTCAAGTCCTACGATGAAAAGACACACACTTATTCGATTGCGTATGAGAATTTGTGTAGCTGTGGTGAATATCTTGGTCTCATCGATGAGACAACCAGCACCACCGATCACAATTTCAAAAACGATGTCTGTAGTGATTGTGGATATCAGCGGACTCACACTCATCAGGGCGTTGCTTGTGGCAAGCAGGTGAAGTGGTATGAAAACGCAACTGCAGATGGACACACTTTGGTTACGGCCAATGAAGCCCTTTGTAGTTGTGGTGCAGTTGTTGGTACTGTCGACAGAGTAGATACTCAGGAGAGCCATAGCTTCTCTAATGATGAGTGCACGAAGTGCGGCTACAACCGTGAGACAGGTCATACCCATGTAGCAGTAAAAACGGGAAACAACGGCTTTACGTTCTACAGCTATGTTAATGAAAACAAGCATCACAAGGTTGTTTACGAAGGTGACCATCTTTGCAGTTGTGGAGCGGTCGTGGAAAATGGTGAATACACCACCTACGAGGAAGCTCATACTATCAAAAATGGCAAGTGCACACTTTGCGATGCTGCAATTCATGAGCATAAGCCTGACCGCGAAGCAGAAACCGGTTTGTTCTATTCTTATTCTGATGAAAAACAGCATGTTAGAATCAGAGTAAGCAGTGGTAGCTACTGTAAATGCGGCGCATTTATCCCCGAAGATGGCGAGAGCGTAACGTATAGCCACGAAGCACACACGTTCAGTAATCAGAAGTGTACCAAGTGCGGTTACAGCACCAAGAGCTACGGCCAGGTTGTTATTGAGCAGAGCATTCTTGGTGACTTCTCCGATGACGTGAATGCTGGCGGTATCGCAGGTCAGATTATCGTAGGCGAAATTCCTTTCGTTGGATTTGTAGCAGACGTAAGAGATTTGCTGGCGAGCGAAACCATTGTTGATGTAGGAATTAACCTTGTTGGTTTCATTCCTTTTGTAGGTTCTCTGAAGTATAGCGATGAAGTATACACTGTCGTAAAACATGCAGACGACATTGAAGCTCTCATCGATAATGCTGATGAAATCTACGAAGCTGCGCAAGCAGTAATGAAGCATGGCGATGAAGCATATGCTGCTGGTAAAATCGTTGAAGTAAGCCGCGTGGCAGATAACTTTGATGAAGGCTTTGACAGTTACAGCGCCTTCAAGAGAGTTCATGGCAGCGCAGGTAGCGGATACGAATGGCACCACATTGTGGAGCAGTCCCAGATCGGCAAGAGTGGATTTGATACCAAACTCATTCAGAATGCGGGTAACATCATCCCACTTGATGCAGCCACGCACCGGAAAGTATCCGGCTATTACAGTCGTCTGGTGCCTGGCACAAACATGTCCTTCAGAGACTGGATCGCATACAAAGGCTTCAGCTATGAACAGCAGCAGAAGATCGGCGAATACGTCCTCGAAATCTACGGTGTAAAGGTCAAATGACCAAACCAAATAAATCTTAGCGGGTAAAGTAGCAATACTTTACCCGCTTTTTCAATGGGGACGCTCCTTGTTATCAAAATTTTTAGAGAGGGGACGCCCCTTGTTGTCAAATTTTTAACAACAAGGGGCGTCCCCTCTTTAAAATTTGTTGAAATAATAAGAGTGTGGTATATTTAATAAAGAGAATTGCCAGATAAAAAGGAGCGATACAAATGAAAGAAAATATGAGAGTGATATACGATGAAGATATATGTTCGCAGATAGAAAGTGTGGAAGAAATACACGAAGATACTATAGAAATATTAGAGTTATTAAAAGAACTTAACATTCCATACGAAAAAGAAATTCGTATGAAATTAGAACCAGCAGCATACAACGAGTGGGAAGGTAGATGCGCTAAGTATTTAGTAATATTAGTTGCCGAAGAAGATGTTCAAAAAGTAAGAGAAAACATCCCTGCAGAATTATGCTGCATAAATAAAAGATTTAGTGAATTTTCAGAAAAAGAAAAAACAAAATTAAACACAATCGACTATGCAACAGAAGATGAAAAAATAATTGAGCCATCAGAAAATTATGAACACTCCCTAAAGAAGGTTTTAGAAAACAGAAGGAGGTGTAAGACTTATGAGACAGTTGGTTTTCTATGTGCAATTTCAGTGATGCTTGTATTTTTACTAGGAGCGGTTATTGCGGCAGCCGTATTAGCTCGCGAAACACCGGATGAAAAATTAGGAGAACTTGTATTTGGAATTAGTTTTGTGGTTGTAATTGTGTTGGGAATAATAACAGGAATAGCAAGGCACAAACTAACAAAAGCAAAGTTAGAAGCAGGAAAATTTTCAGATGCACCAATCTTTGCAAATTTATTAAAACCAGCAATATACACAAAAAACGGAATGGAAGATATATTGCAAAACACAGCATACAAAGAAATATATAACTACAAAAAATTTGCATCAAAAAACAAAATAAGCGATGAAAGCGAAAACTACATCGCAGCAGAAGTAACACTAGAACCAAGCTATGAAGTGGTTGTAGAAAATGCAAATGAATTCCAAGGAATAGTTGTAAAAACAAAAAGTAAAAAACATTTCGAAGAAGGTTTATTAGTAGAAATTGCACCAGATGGAATGTACTCAAAAAATATACGATGCGAAGCATACAGAGATTTATATGAAATCGATGCTAACATCATCAGCGACGATTTTAAAGAACGCGCACAAGAATTAGATAAAAAATATGGAATGCTAATCTCTATGTATTACATAGGAGATGTAGTCTTCATCATGATCGATGCAGAAACGTTCGATTTGAAAAGTTATGAAATATCTGCAAAAAGTGTAGAAGAAATAGAAACAAAACTAAATAAAAAAATAGAGTTGATAAAAGATTATATCGAACTAGCAGATTTGGTATAAGTGCGATATATACTGTTCCGCTTGGTGACGGACCCGTAGTGGGACAGTTTGGATTTTGCAACGATGATGAATTGTTCTTTTTAGATATACAATCGCATACATTTTGCTAGGAGGTATGCGATGAAAAAAGATATAAAAAAGTTTAGCGCAATAAGTGCGATAGTTATAATCATATTAGGAACACTTTTGCATTTCACTTATGATTGGTCAAATCAAAATGCGGTAGTTGGATTATTTAGTGCGGTGAATGAAAGCACGTGGGAACATTTGAAATTATTGTATTTCCCAATACTGATTACAGCGATTGTGGGATACATATATTATGGAAAAAACACGCCAAACTATTGGTGCGCCAAAGTAGTTCAAGTTTTAATATCGATGGTATTCACAGTGATAATTTTTTATACATATAGAGGAGTGTTGGGAAAAGATATAGCGTTCGTAAACATTTTGATATTTATATTAGCAGCGGTACTTGGAGAAATAGCAAATTATCTAGTAATAAAGCGAGGCAAGCCGTGCAATAAAAATGTCGCGATAGTAGTATTAGTAGTGCTATTTGTAATGTTTATAAACTATACGACAAATCCACCTAAGATGGGATTGTTTCAAGATCCTGTGAGTGGTGGATATGGTGTAGATGTGTGAGAAAAGGTCTGTTTCGAGAAATCGAAACGGATCTTTTGAGTTTTGTGGAAATGCAAGAAAAGTGTCCCACAATGAGTCCGTCCACAGGTGGGACACGGTCTCGATGGGGGACGGACTCAAACTGGGACATCATTGAATGTAACCTTTTAATATGATATATTTTAAACATAAAAATTAGAAAGGATGATTGATGTGAAAAAGTGGATAGTATCAGTAGTTGTAGTAATAATTGTGGCGTTAATATGTGTAGCTGGTATAACTTTATATAAATACGATGGAACAACATTGCCAAGTGAAGTTCAAAGTGGAGATGTTAGTAATGAAATTAGTGGTGAAGAAATTAAAACAATAGAATCAAAAGAAATTTTAATAAACGCAATGAATAGCAAGCAAACATTTATCGAAGAAAGCGGAGAAGAAATTTTGTTTAACGAATTTGTATTGCCAAATGAAAAAACAACGGCTGCAGATAAATATACATTTGTAGATTTAGATAAAGATGGAGTAGAAGAATTAGCAGTACTTACAACAGCAGATTATGGAGAATACATAGTTTTTAGATATGAAGAGGTAAGCGAAAAAGTATATGGTTACTTAATCGGAATTCGTGCATTTCAAGAAGTAAAAACAGATGGAAGTTTCAGAGGAAGTAGCGGAGCAGATTCGCATTCATATTTAGAAATGGAATTTGCAGATAACAAAATGCAAATTAAAACAATCGCAGTTGATGATGGCATGATTGGTGAATATAAAATAAATGGCGAAGATGTGACAGAAGAACAAATCGACGAATTTGTAAACACATGGAATCAAAAAGAAAACGTAACATGGCAAACCGAACTAATAGAAAAATAAGGAGTGAAAATAATGAAAGTGTTATTTGTAGAATACCCTAAATGCACAACATGTCAAAAAGCAAAGAAGTGGCTTGTTGAGCATGGTGTAGAGTTTGAAGATAGACATATAGTAGAGAAAAATCCAAGTGCAGCTGAAATAAAAAAATGGTGGAAGATGAGTGGATTAGAATTGAGAAAATTCTTTAACACAAGCGGATTAAAATACAAAGAACTTGCGCTTAAAGATAAGCTACCAACAATGAGTGATGAAGAAAAAATTAAATTATTATCAAGCGATGGAATGTTGGTGAAGAGACCATTGGTTGTGATGGATGATGATGTATTAGTCGGCTTTAAAGAAGATGAGTGGAAAGGAAAATTAAAATAAGAGGAGAGATAATTATGATGAATACTAGAGGTTTATGGTTTGATAGCAAATACTCAAAAGAAAATTGTATATCAGAACCATTCGATGATGAGTTGTTAAAATCAATCGAAGAAGAGTTAGGATATAAATTACCTGAATCGTATGTAGAATTAATGAGAAAGCACAATGGTGGAAGTTTGAAAAGGTGTAGATTAGATATTGGAAACACATACACAATATTAGATGTGTTGTTTGGAATAGGTCGTGAAAAAGAAGACTCGATATGCGGAAAATATGGAACAAAATTCTGGTTAGAAGAATGGGGGTATCCAGATATCGGTGTGGTTTTAGCAGAGACAGATTCTGCAGGACACGAATTAATCTTCTTAGACTACACAGAATGCGGCCCAGAAGGCGAACCTAAAGTAGTCTATGTGGATCAAGAAGCAGATTATGAAAAAACAGTAGTGGCAGAGAACTTTGAGGAGTTTATAAATAAGTTAAGAGAAGATGATGAGTATTAAAAAAGTAAAGGAACAAATATGAACATTAAAGATTATGGTTTAAAAGAAGAAAAAATTCTAAATAAAACTAACGGAATACCAGCGCGAATTGTAACAACATATCGAGAAAGATATGAGGTTGCTTGCGATAGGGGAAAAACATTTGCAAGACTAAAACGTGGGAGTTATTACGATAACCCAAACGCGATATATCCCACAATAGGCGACTTTGTCATGATAGAGTGGAATGACAGCGGAGATAGTATGATACTAGAAACGTTGAAACGAGATAGTTCATTTTCAAGAACATCATCTACATCAGATCGAGATCATGAAAGACACCATCAACACGAGCAACTCGTTGCAGCAAACTTTGACTATGTTTTTATCATGCAATCACTTAACGAAAACTTCAATCTAAGACGAATCGAAAGATATTTAAGTTTAGCTTGGGAATCAGGCGCTATTCCAGTTATAGTACTTACAAAAAGAGACTTGGTAGAAGATTATATAGAATACGTAAACGAAGTAGAAAGTATAGCAATCGGCGTAGATGTACACGCGGTAAGTTGTAAAACAAAAGAAGGATTAGAAGAATTAAACAAGTATTTCAAAGCAGGAAAAACAATAGTGTTTTTAGGTTCATCAGGAGTAGGAAAATCAACACTAGTAAACACATTGATGGGCGAAGAAATAATGCAAACAGGAGAAGTGCGCGAAGCCGATTCAAGAGGACGACACACCACAACAAACAGACAACTAATAATGCTGCCAACAGGAGCAATGGTAATCGATACACCAGGTATGCGTGAATTAGGAATGTGGGATTGCGATGAAGGATTAGACAAAACATTCGCAGACATAGAACAATACTTTGGAATGTGCAAATTCACAGACTGCACACATACAAACGAACCAGGATGCCGCGTGTTAGAAGCGATTGAAAGCGGAGAAATATCTAAGGAGAGATATGAGGCATATATAAAACTAAAAAACGAAGCGAGATACAACAGCGACAGTGAAGGATACTTGAAAGAAAAACGAGAAAAATTCAAGCAGATAGCGAAGATGAATAGGAGTAGAAAATAAGGTAGAGCAGGATTAATTCCTGCTCTATTTTTTATAAATTAATTTGCTAGAAAATGTCGCCTTTTGTCTAAAAAATCAGTTATATGAATGGAGTTTTTATAAATAAGAGGGGGATATTTATGAAGTTTATTAAGAAGGAAAAAATAGCAGCAATAGTAGCGGGATTATTTATAGTTTGCTCAATGATGCCAACATTTGCGCATGGTGGTAAAACAGATAAGAATGGTGGTCACAAAGATAATAAAAATGTAAGCGGACTTGGAAGTTATCATTATCATTGTGGTGGATACCCAGCACATTTACATACGGGTGGAGTTTGTCCATATACATCAAGTCAATCTAGCACATCTTCAAATACAACAAGTTCAACCTCAAGCAGTATTGCAAGCAAAGTAGAAACGTCGAGTTCGAATGTAACAATAGAAAATGAAGTAGAACAAGAAGTTGTGGTGCCAGAAGTACCTGTAGAAGAAGTGGTTGAACCGGAGGTGGAAGAACCAGTAGCTCCAAAAGAAGAAGTTGTAGCACCGAAAGTTGAAGCGGAAACACCAAAAGCTGAAATAGAAAAGCTAAATGTGGAAGAGAAAGTTGAAATTAAAGAAGAAACTAAAAGTGAAGAGGTGAAGGAAACAGAAACTCCTAAAATAGAAAAAGAAAACACAAAAGAGGTAGAAACAAAAGTAGAGGATGACATTGAAGAAAACGTTGTTACTGAAAATGCAACAGAAGAAATAGTACCTGTAGTAAATGAAGATACACAAGAAACAGAAGAGGAAAATGAAGAGGTAGAAACTTCAACAGAAAGCAGCGGATCAGGATTAGGAAGAGTCATATTATTAGGCACTGCAGGAGTTTTGGGATACAAGAAATTAAAAAAATAAAAGATGGAAATAAACGGCTGTTACGACACCTAATTATTTTGAGAAACCTCAGCAGTTGTGGTAAAATAACTATGAAAAGAAGCGAGTGGAGGAATAAAAATGATCGAGGTTGTTGCGGCCGTTATTTTTAATGGCGATAAATTTATGATAGCCCAAAGAAACTTGAAAAAGTCGCAAGGCGGATTATGGGAGTTTCCTGGAGGCAAGATAGAACCTGGTGAAACTGGAGAAGAAGCTTTGAAAAGAGAAATACGCGAAGAATTCAATGCAGAAATTTCGGTAGGCGAATTGATAACAGAAGTAGAACATCACTATCCAGAAAAAGATGTGAAGCTGTATTTTTATAGAGCAGAGTTAGTTGGAGAAAAGTTGGAAGTGCTGGAGCATGAGGCTATCGCGTGGATAAGCAAAGAGGAGAAGGACAAGTATCAATTCGCTGGGGCGGATGATGGGGTGGTAGAAAGAATATAAAATAGAGTCCAATTTTTCAAAACGTCGCACTACTACAAAGAAGTTATTAATAAAAGAAATAAAAAGATATACAAATATGTTTAAAATTATGTTATAATCAAGAAAAATAACTGGAGGGAAAAAATGGAAGGAAATTATTTGAATTATCAGTTTTCTATTTTTGGAGATTTTAGTGATATAACACCAAATGATTCAAAAAACGTAATAGAACTTTTAAAGTTATATGAAGATATGAATTTTATACCATCAATATTTCAAGAAATACCTTTAGGAGGGTTACCATCAAAATTAACAAACAGAATTATGTTGTCTAATTCGGACGGATGGAGTATGAATATTGGAAATGTAAGAATTGATTTGTCAATATCTAAAAATGAAAAAAGTAAGTTTAAAGATATGAATATTGACGAAATATTAGTTGAAGTTAAAGAAATTTTTAAGAGATTCTTAAATTTATATAATAAAAAGTGTAATAGAATCGCTTTTAATACTCTTTTTTTATTTGAATTACAACAAAGTCAGCAAATAGATGATAAACATGCTGAAAAAGGTAACTTGATTCAATTCTATAATGAGAATAAAATTGAAGAATGGAATGAAAAATATATATCTCAAGTGGAAGAACAGTCGTTAGATAATGAAATTATAAACATTGGAACACTTTTGAATAAATCATCTGGAGAAATACTGTTAGGAAATAAAGGTATTACTTTTGAAAATAACATTGTTTTACAATTTGATATTAATACAACGCCACGAATTAGTACTCATAGATTTGATGATGTAAAAGTAAATATGTTTTTTGATATAGCTAAGTCGTATAAAAACATTTTAGAAACTCATATTCAGGGGATTATAGATAATGAATAATGAAATGCGTTATGATGTTTTAAAAACAGAAGAATCAACTATATATAACCAAATTTTAGATAACAAGATGATTTTACAATTTTCAAAAAAAATAATAGAGAATGTTATTCTTGAATATACTAATAACATGAAAAAAATATATAATTCTGTATATGAGTGTATTAATAACATACTAATAACAAGTTTATATGATTCTGACATTGAATTAGAAGTTAATAAGAGCTACGAGGATGTAAAGTCTTTATTAGAAACAAAGTTGAATAGAAGTGATATTGAATGGGGGGTAATATCAGAATTTGATGAGTATATTATAAATAATATACAAGATGAAAATGTTTTGAAAGCTGTTAATCAAATATATCTGGATAATTATAATAACGAAGAGGTTTTAGTGAAAATATTGAATGCTATATCTGAAGTTGATTACAAATTGATTTCTCCACATGGTCAGTTAATAGCGATAGCGGGTATATCAAATAAAAATTTAGTTGTAAAACAAAAGGCCATACAAGCCTTTGAAAGATGGCATAATTCTGAATCCATAAACATATTAGAAAATATAGATGTCCGAGAAAAATGGTTAAAAAAATATGTTCAAAAAGTTTTAGAAGATTTGAAGGAAAAAGTTGATAAATATGGCTAATTATATAAGAGTAATAAATCGAGCGTATTGGCCTAGTGAAGATGAAATTTCAAAAGGAATTAATATTGATGAAATTGGAGCAAATACGATAACACAAGAATTAAAAACAAAAGATAATACATTATCTTTATGGGCTGTAGAAAATCCAGAAGATGTGGTTCTTGCAATGATAAGTAACGCGTCTAGAATTGACGATATGTATACATTAAAAATAGAAGATGATATATTATATGCTAAAAAACTAAATGTTGTGAATGATCATGCTAATTCAAGGATAAAAGAATTAAATGAATTTCATTACAATATAAGAGACCTGAATTATAAGAAATTGGCTGATGTAGCGGGGGCAATTATAGAAGCTTTGAGAGAAGAAACAAACTTAGAAGTTTTTACTAAAAAAGATATTATAATGATATTAAAGAAGGCGATTATTGAAAAGAGAGTTGCAATACAGGACTTGCATAAGAAGATTAGAGAAGAAATAGAAAAATACGAATAGAAGAGGCTTTTTCTATTTCTTTTATATTTTTAATAAGAATAGCGAACAAACTTTAAATAAAACCTCTGTGAGGTTTTATTTTTTTTCCTTTTTATGATAAAATTCTTCTGTATAGATTTACGAAAGAGGGGACGTAAAAATGTCAAATAATAGAAATGTTAGAGAAAGAGATGAACTTCATAAAGTAATATGGTCTATTGCTGATGATTTAAGAGGTTCAGTTGATGGATGGGATTTTAAACAATATATCCTAGGAATAATGTTTTATAGATATATTTCTGAAAATATAACTAATTATATAAATGATGGTGAACGAAGAAACCCAGGAGCTGAAGACTTTGATTATGCTCAAATATCTGATGAAATGGCTGAATCTGAAAGAGAAAGTCTTGTTAAAGAAAAAGGTTTCTTCATACTGCCTTCAGAATTGTTTTGTAACGTTTGTAAAAGAGCTAAATCTGATGAAAACTTGAATGAAACTCTTGAAAATATTTTTAACAATATTGAAAATTCAGCGAAGGGTGCAGAAAGTGAAGATGATTTTGCTGGCTTGTTTGCTGATTTAGATGTTAATAGCAATAAATTAGGTGCAACTGTTGCCAAAAGGAATGATAAGTTGGTTAAGATTCTTGATGGTATTGCAAATATTAACTTAGGAAAATACCAAGATAATTCTATAGATGCATTTGGTGATGCTTACGAATTTTTGATGTCAATGTATGCTTCAAATGCGGGAAAATCAGGTGGAGAGTTTTATACACCTCAAGAAGTTAGTGAACTTTTAACTAGACTTGCTGTATTAGGCAAAAAGTCAGTAAATAAAGTTTATGACCCTGCATGTGGTTCAGGTTCTTTACTTTTAAAAGCAGCTAAAATATTAGGAAAAGAAAATGTAAGAAATGGTTTTTATGGACAAGAAGTAAATCTTACAACATATAACCTTTGTAGAATAAATATGTTTTTACATGATGTTGGATATGATAAGTTTGATATTGCTTGTGAAGACACTTTAGTATCACCACAACATTGGGATGATGAACCTTTTGAAGTAATAGTTTCTAATCCTCCATATTCAATAAAATGGGCTGGAGATGAAAATCCACTTTTAATAAATGATCCACGTTATTCGCCGGCAGGTGTGTTAGCTCCAAAGTCAAAAGCAGATTTTGCGTTTATTATGCATTCTCTTTCTTGGCTTGCTACAAATGGAACGGCTTCAATAGTTTGTTTCCCCGGTATTTTATATAGAGGTGGAGCTGAACAAAAAATTAGAAAATATTTAGTGGATAATAACTTTGTTGATTGCATTATACAATTACCAGACAACTTATTCTTTGGAACTTCAATAGCAACATGTATCATGGTTTTGAAGAAAAGTAAAAAAGATAATAGTGTATTATTTATAGATGCTTCAAAAGAGTGTGTAAAAGTAACTAACAACAACAAATTATCTGATGAAAATATCGATAATATTGTAAATGTGTTTGATGAAAGAACAGATAAAGAATATGTCACAAAGTTAGTATCAAATAAGGAAATTGCTGAAAATAGTTATAACTTATCTGTATCAACTTATGTTGAAAAAGAAGATACAAGAGAAGTAATCGATATAAATGAACTTAACAAGAAAATAGATGAAATTGTTGCTCGTGAACAAAGACTTCGTGATGAAATAAATAAAATTATTTCAGAAATAGAGGTGTAGAATGAGTAAATTAGATGAATTGATTGAAAGATTGTGTCCTGATGGAGTTGAATACAGAAAATTAGATGAAATAACTAAACAAGTAAACATTGGAATAAATCCAAGAAAATTTTTTAAATTAAATCCAGATGATTCGTCTGGTTTCTACGTTACAGTCAGAGAATTAAATGGTTTGCAAGGAGTAGAAAAGACTGAAAAAACGGATTTGATTAATGAAAAAGCTATAAAAATCATACAAACTCGAGCTAATATAGAACCTGGTGATATATTGTTTTCTAACACTGGAACAGTAGGAAAGTTGGCATTAGTAAATGAGAAGGTTAAAAATTGGGGTGTTAATGAAGGAATATATGTGATTAAACCCAAAACTGATGTTATAAGCTCTAGATTTTTATATTATTATTTAGATAGTAATCTAGCATATTCTGATTATTCTAAAATGTTTACAGGCTCGACACTGAAACATATTACACAGAAGGCATTATTATCAATAACATTACCTGTACCTCCGTTGGAGGTACAATGCGAAATTGTCCGTATATTGGATAATTTCACATTACTTTCAGCAGAGCTTTCAGCAGAGCTTTCAGCAGAGCTGAAAGCTAGACAGAAACAATATGAATACTATTCAACAAAACTTTTTGAGAATTGTAACGGAAAAATTTATGCAATGGCAGATGTCGCTAAATTTGTGTATGGATATACTGATAAAGCAAAAGATAATGGGGACACAAGATTTATTAGAATAACAGATATAAATGAACAAGGGGTATTAAAAAATGAAGATGTAAAATATATTGATATGAATGATGAGGCACAAAAGAGTTTGTTAATAAAAGGTGATGTTATTATGGCAAGAACGGGAGCAACTTATGGAAAGACTTTATACTTTGATAGTGACTTTCAATCAGTATATGCATCTTTCTTAATAAAAATAGTACCCGATAATACCAAATTGTTAAACAAATATTATTGGCACTTTACGAAAACTCCTTTATATTGGAATCAAGCTAATAAATTAGTAACGACAGGTGGACAACCACAATTTAATACTCCAGCATTAAAAAGAATAGAAATACCTATTCCATCTTTAGAAGAACAAAAAAGAATTATTAATATTTTAGATAAATTGGATAAAATGTGTACCGATATTTCAGAGGGTTTACCTGCCGAAATCGAAGCACGTAGAAAACAATACGAATATTACAGAGATAAATTATTAACTTTTAAAGAACTAAAAAAAGAAGTTTAAGGAGCAAAATATGAGTAAATATAATGTAGTTATGGAAATGAGTAATTCCACAGTTGTAACTGAATATGAACCTTTAAAAAAACGTTCTGATGCATATCAAACTGAAGCTGCTTTAGAAGCAGAATTTGTTAGAATGCTTACAGAACAAGGATACGATTATTTGAAAATACATGATTCTAATTCTTTAGTAATAAATCTTCGTAATCAACTGGAAATTTTAAATGATTATAAATTTACCGATAGTGAATGGGAGAGATTTTTCAATAATAATATCGCTAATAATAATGATGGTATTGTTGAAAAAACTAGAAAAATTCAAGAAGATCATATTCAAGTTTTGAAGAGGGATGATGGAACTAGTAAAAATATTTATTTGTTAGATAAAAAACATATTCATAACAACAGATTACAAGTTATTAATCAATACGTTGAGAACAGTGGCAATTATGATAATAGATATGATGTAACCGTTCTAGTTAATGGATTGCCTCTAGTACATATTGAGTTGAAAAGAAGAGGTGTCGCTTTAAAAGAAGCTTTCAATCAAATAAATAGATACCAAAAAGATAGTTTTTGGGCTGGTTCAGGTCTTTATGAATATGTTCAAATATTTGTTATTTCTAATGGAACAACTACAAAATATTACTCTAACACTACAAGAGAAAGTCATATAAAAGAAAAGTCAGCAACAAGAAATAAAAGCAAGAAAACAAGTAACAGTTTTGAATTCACTTCTTATTGGGCTGATGCTAATAATAAAATAATTCCAGACTTAGTAGACTTTACAAGAACATTCTTTTCAAAACATACAATATTAAATATATTAACGAAGTATTGTGTGTTTACTTCGGAGGATTTGTTACTTGTAATGAGACCGTATCAAATAGTTGCTACTGAAAGGATACTAAACAGAATTGAAGTTTCGAAAAATTATAAAAAAATGGGAAGAATCGAAGCTGGTGGATATATATGGCATACTACGGGATCTGGTAAGACACTAACATCTTTTAAAACGGCACAGATAGCTAGCAATTTAGAATATATAGATAAAGTGTTGTTTGTTGTGGATAGAAAAGACTTGGATTATCAAACAATGAAAGAATATGATAAGTTTGAAAAAGGTGCAGCAAATGGAAATAGAAGTACAAAGATACTTCAAAAACAATTAGAAGACACAACTTCAAAGATAATCGTTACAACAATTCAAAAATTAAGTGAATTTGTAAAACGAAATCAAAATCATCCTGTATATGAAAAACATATGGTGTTGATATTTGATGAATGTCATCGTTCTCAATTTGGTGATATGCACAAGATGATAGTGAAAAGTTTTAAGAAGTATCATTTGTTTGGTTTCACAGGAACACCTATATTTGCCAAGAATGCAACAAATAAATCTAATCCTGACTTTTGTACAACAGAGCAAGCTTTTGGAGATAAGTTGCATACTTATACAATAGTTGATGCTATAAATGATGGAAACGTATTACCATTTAAAATAGACTATGTAAATACAGTAAAGTCAAAAGATGATTTGCAAGATAAAAAAGTAACAGGAATAGATACTGAAGAAGTACTACAATCACATGAAAGAATTGAAAAAGTTGTAGAATATATACTAGAACATTTTGAACAAAAAACAAAGAGAAATTCATTCTATGATTTAAAAGGGCAAAGGTTAAATGGGTTTAACTCAATATTTGCTGTTAGTTCAATACCAATGGCTAAAAAATATTATTTGGAATTCAAAAAACAATTAGAAGAGAAAAATAAAAATTTAACAATAGCTACAATATATTCGTTTGCAGCAAATGAAGACAACGGCGATGGTGTTTTAGATGATGAAGGCTTTGAAACAGATTTATTAGATCAAAGTTCAAGAGAATTTTTAGATTCTGCTATAGCTGATTACAATAAGATATTTAAAACAAACTTTTCATCAGAAGGAAATGGATTCCAAGATTATTATAAAGATTTATCAGATAGAGTTAAGAAAAGAGAAGTTGATATATTGATAGTTGTTAATATGTTTTTAACAGGATTTGACGCAACAACTTTAAATACATTATGGGTTGATAAAAACTTAAAACAACATGGATTAATTCAAGCCTTCTCAAGAACAAACAGAATATTAAACACAGTAAAATCTTATGGAAATATAGTATGCTTCAGAGATTTACAAGATGAAACAAACGATGCAATCGCATTATTTGGAGATAAAGATGCAAGCGGAATTGTATTACTAAAATCATATGAAGATTATTATTATGGTTATGAAGACGAAAAAGGTAGACAACAAAAAGGTTATGAAGAAAGAATTGCAGAACTTATTCAAAAGTATCCATTAGTCGAAAGAATAATAGGCGAAACGAACGAAAAAGAATTCATAATCGCTATGGGTAATATATTGAGACTAAAAAATATTTTGTCATCATTTGATAGATTTGAAGGTAACGAAATACTTTCAGAAAGAGATTTTCAAGACTATATAGGATTGTATGTTGACTTATATGACCAGTATAGAGGTCAAAAAGAAAAAGGCGAAAGTATAAAAGATGATATAGTTTTTGAAATGGATCTTGTAAAACAAGTAGAGGTAAACATTGATTATATATTAATGTTAGTAGCAAAATATCATCAAACAAATTGTACAGATAAAGAAATATTAGGTTCAATCGACAAAGCAATTAAATCAAGTTTGGCATTACGTTCAAAGAAAGAATTGATAGATTCGTTTATAGAAAGAATAAATGTAAATCCCAAACTAGATGTAATGAAAGACTGGAGTATATTCGTAAAAGAACAAAAAGAAACAGATTTAAAGAACTTGATTGAAGAAGAAAATTTAAATGATGAAGAAACAAGAAAATTCATAGATAACTCATTCAGAGATGGACAAGTAAAAACAACAGGAACAGACATAGAAAAAATCTTACCACCAATGAGAAGATTTGGCGGTGGCAATAGAACTGAAAAGAAAGAAACAATTATAGGAAAAGTATTAAAATTCTTTGATAAGTATTTAGGAATAAGTAATGAGGAGAAGAATTCGAGTGAATATGACGCTGAAGAGGCACAGGTTGAAAGTTTAGGAATGGTGGCTGAAGAACAAAAAGAATATAAATAAATGGAGATGAAATAGTATGATTCTAAAATCTAGCAAAGAGCTAAAACAAAAAGATTTCAAAAATGAAAAAGAGCTTCAAACATATATAGAAAACAATATGCAAGCTATATTAGGGTTTCAATTCATTGAAACAGAGTTTGCAGTAGGTAACTTCAGAATTGATTCGCTTGCGTATGATAAAGAGTCAAATGCGTTCAGAATAATTGAATACAAGAACATAAGAAACAGAAGTCTTGTAGATCAAGGATATACATATTTGAAATTGATGCTTGCAAGAAAAGCAGATTTCGTTTTGAAATATAACGAAAAGACTAATTCATCATTAAAGATAAGTGACATCGATTGGAGTCAGTCAAGAGTTGTGTTTGTGTCTCCTGTATATACAGAATATCAACTAAACGCTGCAGATTTTAAGAACATACCAATAGACCTAGTAAAAGTAACAAAATATGAAGATGAAATAGTTGAAGTTGACTTCATAAAGAAGACAAGCAATGTAAAGGTGGAAGATGTTATATCTGATAACACAAACACTACTGAAATCAAAGTGTATAATGAAGATGATCATCTTGCTAAATTAAGCGATTCACAAAAAGCGTTGTATAGAAAACTAAAAGAGACGATACTATCGCTTGATGATATCGATGTAGATGTCAAAAAACTTTATATCGCTTTCAAAGGGAGAACAAACATTGTAGACGTGGTAATAAAACAAAAATCGTTAGAAGTTAACATCAACATGAAAAAAGGAACTTTAAAAGACCCGTTGAAAATAGCAAGAGACATGACCGAAAAAGGCCATTGGGCAAACGGCGACTATAGAGTTACAATAAAAACAGAAGACGATATAGACAACCTAGTGCCTTTGATAAAACAATCGATAAAGGTGAATGGAAAGTAAAAAGTAAATAGTTACGGAAGAAATTATAGTGAGAAAGACAAAAAAAGAGGGCGAGAGCTCTCTTTTTTATAACAAGTTATCGATAAAAACACAACAAAAGACAACAAAAATGTTGATGAAACGTGTTGACAAATAAATGAAAATGTTATAATATGTACCAGGAAAGAGGGGTTGGCATGTATAATAATATGAAAAAAATACGAGAAATATATGGTGCAACTCAAGAGGAAATTGCTAAGATTGCAGGAGTTAACAGATCGACTGTTTCGCAATGGGAAACAGGTGCACTGAAAGCTTCGAACGCAAAATTAGAAAAGTTATCAATATTTTATGGCATAGGACCAGAATGTTTTTATGAGCTTGAAGATATTGATGAAATAAGAACACAAATGCTTGTTGATTCAGCCACAAGAGAAAGAGAAGTTATAGCAAAATCAGCTAAGACTAGAAATAAAGTTGAAGAAATTTCAAAATTACTAGACAACTTACCATTTAATGAAGCTAGATCTAGATTTATGATTGCTATGAAAGTGATGCTTGCTACGGCAGACAATGCTAAATTGGAAGATTTAAAATTAGCATTTGAGATTACAAAAAAAATGAGTAAAAGATTAGATAGCATTATAAGAATTAAAGAAGAAGAAATAGAGCAGGAAAGTACATTAAATGATTTAATTATTAAATGCTATGAAGAACGTAAAAATTAAATATTAAGTAAGTACAAAAGAAAAAGCTATATTGAATTGCAGTTCAATATAGCTTTCCAGAAAAATAACATATGATAATATTATTTAACTAATGATGAAAATAGGTTATCATACGGCTGGTTGACAGTCAAGGTTTCTGAGCAAAATTGTGTGCGTGAAGGAGTGAATTTATTAGTACGCGTTCTTTTGTATTGCTTTAATATAAAAAATTATTTTAATGATGTTTTATACATCAGAAAGGATTTGGCATGGAAAATAAAATAGCGCGTAACAGAACTTCGCCCAAAAATGAAAAAGATTACATAGAGGCGTATTTAAAGAAAAATCCTGCAGCAAAAAAATCAGATGGACTAGATGTTGCTGCTGTGATTACGAAATCTGGAGTTAAAGGTCATGGATTGTTACCTGAAGAAATCAACAGAAGTCATGATAAAGAATATCACAGAGTGAAAAACTTCATTCCAGATACCGAATTAACAAAGAAATCTTAAAAAGGAAATTTCAAAAAATAAAAAGCAAATTGCGAATGTGATAAGAAAGTGTGGTATCGCAGGAAGCGGTTTGCTTTTTTTTATAGAAATATTTATGAGAGAAAGGACGATAAAAATGGTAGAACAGGAAAGTATAATGGAAAAAATAAAAAAAGTGGCAAATAAATTTAATAAGATTTTGACTGATAAAAATATTTTGATTGTATTAGCAGTTTATGTAATAGGAACTATTATAGTAATGGTAAGAAACTTTAATGAGGGAATTCCGTTTTCCGCATATTCAATTATAACTTATGCAATATTAACATTTTATTTTGCAATCTTGTTTGGAGTAAGTGCGTTTTTAATGTATTGGCTTGAATTGATTATATATGGCGAATATAAAGGTAACAAATTTGTTATGTTAATTAAAAAATTTCTGTCTGCATTAACAATTATATTTCTAATCTCTATTTTAATGTTTTCTATTATGAATCTTCTACTATATAACACAGAAAATAATATAATTATAGCACATATTGTTTTATTATATTGTTTTTGGCCGTTAGTTGGGGTTTTTAATAAACGTAGAAGAATTAAAGATTTTGTTATACTTATGATAATTCTTTTTTCTTTAAATGTGATATTTAATATTCCAGCAAGCATAGGTGGTTTAAAAGCAACAAAAGTAAAGTTTTGTAGCTATAATGATAACATAGTATATGACTACTTATATTACGGAGAATCTAATGGAAATTTTATATTCAAAGAAGATAAAAATAAAATTATTTTACGTTCTTGTGATAGTGGATACATAGAATATTATAGAGATGATAACATAGAGGCGGAAGATATGAAGTATAAAATTGAAATAAAAGAAACGTTATCTAAAGTTATAGAAGTAGAAGCAAAAGATGAAGGAGAAGCTTTAAGAAAAATAGAAGAAAGATACAAAAATAGTGAAATTATTTTAGATAGTGGTGATTATGTAAAAACAGAGATACAAGTTTATAGAGATTAAAGGAAAAAGCAAAGTGCGATTGCGATAAGAAAGTGTGGTATTGCAGGAAAACTTTGCTTTTTTGTTTGAAAAAAGTAAGAAATTTGTCGCTAAAAGACAAAGAAAAAGGTTATATATTATGGAGATTTTATCAGAGAGGAGAAGGTAATGAACTTAGAAAAAATAATTGAATTTATAATTCCTGCAGTAATTGGTGGTTGTTTTACATTAATATGTACTTTTATTACAGAAGCTAATAAAAACAAAAAGGAAAAAAGAGAAGAGGAAAGAAGAATCTTTAAGGAAAAACCAAAATTTTCTGTTAGAAAAGCGGATGATAACGAAAAAGCAGATGTTCAAGTTTTTATAGCACCTTTTGAATGTGTTAAGAATGAGGATAATGAAATAAATTTTGTTTATGATAAAAAATTAAAGAAAGATAAAGACATAGTTTGGGTTGATTATATTTTCGAGAATGTAGGAGAATCGGCTGCAAGAGAATTTAGTATTGTTATGAATGAAAAGAAGTATTTTTCTATATTTGATTATCCACAAAGAAAAAGTTGGTTAGAAAGTAAGTTTATACACTATTATGTTATGTATGATAAAGATGAAATTAGAGTTGGGAAAACGATAAGGTTAAGAGTTTATAAGCACAAGGATGATGAATTTTCTAGTTTTGCTAGTGCTGGACTATCAATATATTTTAGAGATGATTATGGAAATTATTGGGAGCAACCATTTTTTAATGGAAGTTGTAAATTATATGAGCCTTATAAAAAGACTTATAAGGATTATAGAGATGACATTTTGCCAGATAAAGCGTTGGAATGTTTTGAGAATCCAGTGTTGTGGTAAGGAGGAGCTATGTATATTACAAAAATAAAGGTTAACAATTTTAAATCTTTAAAAGAATTTGTTCTAGAACCAAATAAAGGAATGAATATATTAGTTGGTAATAATAATTGTGGTAAATCTACGATTTTAGAAGCAATTCATTTAGCGTTGACTGGGATATATAGGGGAAAATATATTAGAAATGCCATTACTCAAGATATATTTAATAATGAAATAATTGTTGACTATCTAGAAAAAATAAAAACAGATAAAAATACGATACCACCATCTATATGCATTGAATTATATTTTGATGACTTTTCAGAATTTTTAGGAACAAATAATTCAGATAATACAGATTGTGCAGCGATTATATTTCAAATTAAATTTGATCCTAGATATGAAGCTGAATATAAGATTTTTTTAGGAAAAGAAAATGTTACGACATTACCAATAGAATATTATTCTGTAGAATGGCATACTGCAGCAGATAGTGATAGTGGAATAACTACTAGAAACTTTCCTTTGAAATCTATTTTAATTGATACTTCAGAATCTAATTTAAAAAATAGTTCGGATTCATGTATTTCTAGAATTATAAAAGAAAAATTGGATGAGAGTGAAATTATCGATATCTCTCAAACTTATAGAAAAGTAAGGGATGATTTTATTAGTAATCAAACGATAATTGCTGTTAATAGTAAATTAAGTACCGAAAGTCATCTCATGGGAGATACAATACAAATTGATGTAGAAATGTTAAATAAGAATGAATGGGAAAATGCAATAATCACCAAAATTAATGATATTCCTTTTGAAAATGTAGGAAAAGGGGAACAAGCAACATTAAAAACAGAATTGTCGTTAACAAATAAAAAAGCAGAAAAAGCAGGAGTAATTTTGTTAGAAGAACCAGAAAATCATTTAACTTATTCTAAATTGAATAGGTTATTGAACGATATTGTTCAAGCTAATAAGGATAAACAAATTTTTGTGACGACGCATAGCAGTTTTGTGGCTAATAAGTTGGGAATTAATAATCTTTTTTTGTTAGAAAAAGAAAAGCTTATGAGCTTTAATGATTTAGAACTAAGTACAAAAGAATTTTTTGAGAAAAAACCAGGGTATGATACTTTGAGATTTTTACTTTGTAAAAAAGCTATTTTAGTTGAAGGCGATGCTGATGAATTGATTGTTCAAAGAGCATATTTAGATCAATATGAAAAACTACCAATAGAGAACGAAGTAGATGTAATTTCGGTAGGCACCACTTTTTTGAGATTTTTACAAATGGCTGTATTGTTAAAGAAAAATACGGTGGTTGTAACTGATAATGATGGAAATTTAGAGGCACTAAATAGAAAATATGAGGATTATATTGGGGATAAATCAAAAGAATACATAACTATCTGTTACGATGGAGAAACGCATCAAAAACAAGGTGATTTGGTAACGTCTGGAGGAAAAGATTTTAATTACGATACATTGGAACCGTGTTTGTTAAGAGCTAATTCATTGGATGTGATTAACCAAGTATTAGATACTAAATATAAATCCGATGATGATATCATAAAACATATGGTTTCAAATAAAACAGATTGTGCAATAAAAATATTTAAGTCTACTCAAAAAATTAATTATCCAGATTATATTAAGAAAGCGATAACAGTATATGAAGAATAAATTGATAATAGCAGGCGCGGGTACTGGAAAAACTACATATTTAATAAATGAAGCTTTAGAATCAAATGGAAAAGTATTGATAACAACATTCACAATAAATTGTAAGAATGAAATTGTTGAGAAAATTATTAAAAAAGTTGGATTTTTACCGAAAAATATAGTTGTTCAAACATGGTTTTCTTTACTAATAAAGCATGGTGTAAAACCATACAAAAAAGTATTCTCAATAGATAAAATCAAAGGTATATGTTTTGTAGAAGGAAGATCTGGATTTCGATATAAAGGTAAATTTGGTCCGGTTTATTGGGGAGAAGAAAATTTTGATAAATACTTTTTTGATTCTGATAATAGAATCTATACGGATAAGTTATCAAAGTTAGTTATAAAAATAGATGAAAAAACAGGTGGAAAAGTAATGAATAGGCTTACATCTATATACGAAAAAATTTTTATAGATGAAGTTCAAGATATGGCTGGTTATGATTTGGAGTTTATAAAAAAACTTATGAGCAGTGCAGAAGAAGTTGTTTTGGTTGGTGATCCGAGACAAACAATTTATAAAACACATTATGAGCAAAAAAACAGACAATATTCAAACGGAAATGTGGAAGAATATATACGCAAAGAATGCAAAGCCGTTGAGTGTGATATTGATAATACGACATTAAATAAATGTTATAGATGTCATAAGGATATTATTGAATTTGTAAATAAATTTTATGCCGAATATCCTCCTATGGAATGTAATGATATTGAAGAAAACAGTCATCAGGGGGTATTCATAATAAGAAAAGAACAGATTGAAGAATATATAAATAAATATAGACCTGTTCAAATTATATATGATTCTAGAACAAATGTTAGTAAGTTGTCATGTGCGATAACTATGGGAAAATCAAAGGGTGCAACGTATGATAGAGTATTGTTGTATCCAACAAATGATTTGAAAAACTACATATCTAAAGGAAAAGCAACTTTAAATTCAGGAACAAAAAATAAATTATATGTTGGAATGACCAGAGCTGTTAATAGTTTGACTTTTGTTGTAGATGATGAAAAAAATGTTTTTGGAATAAAAAATGGTTTGTTATAGTCACACAATAAAAGTTAGATAAAACTTTGATTATATAGGGAGAATAGAAAAAATATGGAAAAAGAATTAAAAGAATTAATGAAAAGATTTGATATAGCTTATACTAATGATGAAAACGAAGAAAAATTTAGGAATGCTCTAGTGAAAATATTAGAAAATAATATTGGAAATATTACGCTACACAATTTTTTTAGAGAAATTTTTATAAAATACACTGGGATTGATTATTCGGATGGCAGGCCTATAGATTTTTTTACAGAAATTGATTATGGCCAACGAAATGTTAAGAGTGACTGCTTTGGAGCTAATTACATAAAGTTTGAACAAACATGCATTGGAAAAGCTTTTAAAAAAGGTTCTCTTTCTAATATAATAAAATATCTTCAAGTTATTTTTTTAATGCCAAGTGATATAATTTCTGCTTCGGAAAAGAATAAACTTTGTAAGGAAATAAATGAAGTTGCAGATCTGTTTTGTATAGACATAGTTATTTTGAAAACAAGTGCCAAAAAATATTTGCTTTATCCTAGAGGAGCAAAAGAGTTAGATAATGCTTTGGTAAATGATATGTTAAATTGGTTGAATGAATATCCAAAAGTAAAAGCACTATATGAAAAAGCAATAGAAAAGTATGCTAAAAAAGAAGATATTAGAAATATAATTGATGATTTAAGATTGAGTTTAGAATTACTCATGAAAGAAATTTTTAAAAATAAAAAGAGCTTAGAAAATAATGCTAAAGAAATATTGAAATTCTTGAGAGATGGTGGCATAAGTAAAGAAATATCAAATATGTATTATACATTATTAGAAAATTATACTAAGTATCAAAATAATAATGTAAAACATGATAATAACTGCTATGAAGCTGAATTAGAATACATGTTATATCTTACTCGGAACATTCATGAGAATGCTTTTGATGGTGCAATCTAATAACAAATAACATAAAAGGAGGTCCCCATGCTAGGTGCAATCATCGGCGATATCGCCGGTTCGAGATTTGAATTTGAAAATAATAAGAATAAAGAGTTTGAGATTTTTCATAGCGATTGTGAATGTACAGATGATTCTATCATGTCGCTTGCTATCGCGAAGGCTATAATCGAGTCTCAAGAAGGTTTTGAGGATTTGTCGGAGAAAACGATTTTCTATATGAAGGAAATCGGTAGGCTGTATCCGCATTGTGGTTATGGTGGTTGTTAAGGTATCAAAGGCGCTGAAGCAACAGCCGTTGCAATCTATCTTGCAAGGACAGGCCATACGATTCCTGAAATTCACGATTACATAGATGCAAACTATTATCCGATGAACTTCACTTTGGATGAGATAAGACCAAGATACGCGTTCAACGAAAGTTGGCAAGGCACCGTGCCTCAAGCAATCACCGCATTCCTAGAATCAACAAGTTTCGAAGATGCCATCCGAAATGCAATTTCTATAGGCGGCGACAGCGACACAATCGGCGCAATCACAGGCGGCATCGCCGAAGCTTACTATGGAATACCGGAAGAGATGAGAGCAAAAGCGATGGAGTATTTGGATGAGAGGTTGAGTGAGATAGTGGTGGAGTTTGAGGGGGAGTATGGAGCGAATGGTATATAAGGTGTATGTGTGATAAAAGAGGCTGAGAGGCCTCTTTTTTGTTGGGGAAAATAGTTTTTGAAAGTTAACGAAAAACTATTTGTATCATATTTGTATCAGATTTTGATCAATTTTCGATTATGTTTGTATCATTGTATTTACTTTTATTTAAAAAATAGATAATATACGAGATAAGAAGGAGAGATAATAATTTTTCTTTTGTAGTCGACTAGAAAAAATGATATCAGGTATTTTAAATTTGAATTAATAAAGATCTTTATAAAATTTTAGGAGAAAGGAGGAAAACTAATGGATTTAGAAAAAACAAAAAAGTTCAATAGTGCCAAATCTGCAGAATATGAATTAAAAGTGTTTCGTGGAGAAAATACCCAACTAGATGATGCTGAGGCTACAGTTCATGCTATGATCGATATTTGTGAGCCTGATGAAGTTAAAAGGGAATTAGAGAAGATGAAAGTGTCTAAAGCGAAGGAAATTGTTGAAAGAATGAATAAGGGGTGATAAAACGTATACTTTTTGTTGACTTTTAATTACCTCGTGTATAAAATATATATTACAAAGAGGCAGCTGGCTTGAAAACTTAGTTGTTTCTAAACTTTAATTGAAAGTTTTATTTAGTAGATTTGTCCAAGAGGACAAAAAAAGACTAGTGCTGCAACACTAGTCTTTTTTTTATTTATGTATTAGTCAAATAACTTAAGTATTAAGTATATCAGTACCAACACATAAAATTTAATTGAAAGTTTTATCATTTGTAGATTCAATCCTCCTTTCGCCTCGGGATTAGAACCGTGGTTCTGAGGACCTCTTAATGTTATAACAATGAAATTCGTTTATCAATAGATCTACTAAAATAATGTAAGAAAATATTACATTAAATGTTGCTAAATGTTACAAAGATGATATAATGTCAGTAGAAACGAAAATTCGATTTGAAAGATGGTGGATTGTATGGCTGAATTAAGAGATTTATATGATGTTAATAGTAATAAAACGGACAAGACTTACAGAAAAGGTGAACCTATTCCTGAAGGGTATTATCCTATGGTTGTTATGATTGTGATAAGAAACTCAAAAGGGGAATTCCTTATGCAAAAGAGAGTAGAGAGCAAAGGTGGCGACTGGGGTGTAACTGGTGGACATCCTAAAGCTGGCGAAACTCCAATTGAGGGAATTATTACAGAGGTAAGAGAAGAGTTGGGATTAGATTTTTCTAATGAGACATTAATCGAATACGATTCTGGTTGTGATGGCAGAGATTGCTACAAAATGTATTTTGTGAATAAAGATGTGGACATTGCGGATATGCAAATCCAGGAGGAGGAACTATCTGAGGTTAGATGGTTTTCGATGGATGAATTGAATCATATGGTGGAAACAAACGAATTAAATGCGAATCAAATTGCGTGCTTTGTGAAGGTATGCAAGTTCTTAGAAAATATGTAAGAATTGTTTAAATGGGGGATTCATATGAAAAGTTTGGGAACAAGATTAAGAGAAATAAGAGAAGCTGAAGGTTTAACACAAGAAGACGTTGCGAAAATGATTAAAGTTTCTAGAGTGATTATAACTAACATTGAAAACGATGGTAGAAAAGTTACTGCAGAGGAACTAGCTAAATTTGCGAAAATATATAACTGCACAATGGAAGAGCTTATGGAGGGTAAGAAGAAAAAAGAGAAAACATTAGTCTTTGCTAGAAGTTTTGAAGAATTGTCTAAAGAAGATAAAGCGGAGATTTTAGATTTGATTAAGTTTAAGAAAATGCAGGCGAAGAAGAGGAAGAAGTAGAAATTAGATAAAAAGTAGAATGTAAATGGGGGATAATTGAAGTTGTGAGTTAATTTACAGCTTTAATTGTCTCCCATTTTTGTTTTGACAAATGATACTAAATATGGTACTATATAAATATCGATAGAAGGTATTTATATTAAGAATGGAGAGTGTTATAAATGCCGGATGTTGATAAGCTAATATTAAAAATGAAAAGACAACCTAATGGAATCAGGTATCAAGAATTGACAAGAGTTTTGGAACACTATGGATATAATATGAAAGCTAAGAAACGGAACATCTCACAGAGTTTTTATTAACGAGAGAGGGGATGTCATTGTGATAAAAGAAGAAAATCCTTTGAAAGCAGTATATGTTAAAGATGTGCTCAAAAGAATTGGAGAATAAAGAAATTGCTTTTAGAGTATCTTATATGATAAGAGATATTATTGGAGGTGACCTTTTATGAAGAAAATTAAGGAGTATTTAGAGTTGCCATACAACTTTATTGTACAACCAATTAAAGATGAGAGTGGTACTTATTTTTATGCTCGTGTTTTGGAATTGGATGGTTGTCAAAGTTCAGGAGAAACTTTTGAAGAAGCTTATGAGAATGTAAAAGAAGCAATGAAGTTATGGATTGAGGCAAAATTGGAAGCGGGGTTAGAAATACCTATGCCTGTAGGATATGATGATTTTAGTGGCAAATTCGTTGTGAGAATTCCTAAGTCATTACATTATAAATTAACTGTAGAAGCTGAAAGAGAAGGTGTGTCTTTAAATCAGTATGCTTTATATAAGTTGAGCTGCTAGGGTTTGCTGAAGTGTATAAAAATAGGAAGGTTAAAAAAGAGAAGCTCTGTGAAGCGTCTCTTTTTTATTTGCATAAATTTGTCGCTTTTTAGAGCTTTTTAGAGTTATATATTCGTATTGAAAAATTTGAAGAAGGTGCGCTAATGAAAAAATCTATTATAAACAGACTAAGAGAAATAAGAAGAAAAAATAACTATACACAAGAAGATTTTGCAGAAAAATTAGATATAAGTAGATCTAAAGTATCTAGTTGGGAAAATGGTAAACGAGATATGAATATAAAAGATGCTATAAAAATCGCGAAAGAATGTAATGTTAGTCTAGATAATTTATTTGAAACTAAAGTAATAAGTGAAAGTGAATATACAGAAATTTTTAAGAAGTTTTTACAGAGCTCGAATATAACCTTTGATAGAAAATTAAAAATTTTGGAAGGTGCGCTTGATGCTTTGAAATATGAAAATATTGATTTGCTTCTTGAAAGTTACAAAATGACACAAAATGCGACAAAATAGTTAGAAAACAGAGAGTTTGCTTTATTTTGTCCATGGGAAAGAATGTTCGTTTTTGATAAAATTTATATGGAAAGTTAAGATAAGTAGGGATTTTGAACTCTACTTATTTTTGTGTGAGGAGGTAATATGAAAAAATATAGTAATATCTTAAAAAACAAAAACGAACAATCTGTCTGTACATATTTGGGATTTTTACAAAACAATATTTCGCGTATGGCGACTAATAGTTCTAACACAAAAGCTCTTGTTGCGGTTATATACACAATTTATGCCACGGTTTTATCGGCTATAGAAATCTTTGAACCATACTGGTGTATTGGTATAGTAATAACTTTTATTGGAGCTTTAATGGATGCGTATTATTTGGCGTTAGAACGAGTATATGTTCAAAAATACAATGTGTTTGTAAATGATTTAAACAAAGGAAAATTAAAAACAATCGAGATATATAATATGAAGCCCAAAAATACAGATTTTAAATATGAAATAGTGGGCTTGATGTTAGAGTCGATTACTTCATTTTCTATAGTGGGATATTACATATTGTTTATAGTTATTACAATTTTGTTGAAATTTATATAATAATGGAGGGATTTATATGAAAAATGTATTTTTTAGTTTTCACTATGCGAACGATGTTAATAGAGCAAATGTAGTTAGAAATAGTTGGGTAATACCAGGAAATAAAGCGGCTGGTTTTATTGATAAAGCAGATTTTGAAAAAATAAAATTAGGGGGAGATCCCGCTATATACAATTGGATTGATGAACAATTGAAAGGTACCAGTGTTACAGTTGTATTAATAGGAGAAGAAACGGCTAGCAGAAAATTTGTGAGGTACGAACTTCAAGAAAGCTATAAAAGAGGGAATAAAATTATTGGTGTATATATTCACAAAATAAAAGATATGAGAACTGGTTTGACATCAAACAAAGGAAGCATTTGCTTTGGTATTTTAGGAAAAGATTGCAGAGGTGAGGATGTTTATTTTTCTCAAATAGCTAATGTATATGACTGGGTGCAGGATGATGGGTATAACAACTTTGGGTATTGGCTAGAACATTAGTTTTTTATAAAAACGAAATATTATAAGGAGAAGAAAAATGAAAATAACATCTATAAAAATAAAAAATTTTAAGTCTTTTGGAGAAGAAAATAATAGAATGGATTTGGGAGAAATTACAACAATTGTTGGTAAAAATGAATCTGGTAAAAGTAATTTTCTTAACGCTATTAGTAAATTGAATTTTGATGGATTTTCAAATTTAAATGATGAAGACAAAAATAAAAATTATATAAACGATGAAATTGTAATTTCAATGATTGCATTCCCTTATGAAAAAGAAAAGGAAATTTATCTTTCGGAAAAAGAAACAAAATTTACAATAAAAGGAAATGGCGCTGTTGAATTTGAAGGTGGATTATCTGAAATAATAAGCAAAAATAATAATATACAATTTTATAAAAATGAATTGATAAACCTATCTAAAGGAATTACTTTTAGTGAACCGAGTCATAACATTACTATGAATAAAATGATTGAAAATATTAAAAATATAGAGAATAAAGTTTTTGTATATTCAGTTATGATGGATACTATGATTAAAAATTTGAGTAGAAATAGTAAATATTCAGAATTTTTAAAAACTTTTGAAGAGTTTATTAAACGTATAAAAACAATATATTCTTTATTACCACGTTTTATATTTTTAAAAAATGTAGAATTAGAATCAAAATATACGAAAAACAGTGTGTTAGATAACGGAAAGCATGATGATGTGTTGACTAGTTTTTTGAAAGTAATAGGTGTTGAAAAGGATGAGGTAAAAAGATTTTGGATTTTATCTTGTGATGGCGATAAATATAATTTTCAGGAAGAAATCAATAAAAAAATTCAAAAATTTATGGAAGGATTTAATCAATTTTATAAACAAGATAATGTTGAATTAAGAATGAATTTTAATAATGAATATATAAATTTTCTTGTGAAAACGAACAAGAAATATCTGAATTTAAGCGAAAGAAGTAATGGACTGAAATGGTATTTGAGCTTTTATATTCAGTTGCTTGCGCAAACTCAAAAAACAAATTTGGAAAATTTTGTTGTTTTGCTAGATGAACCAGGTGTGTTTTTACATGTTAATGCACAAAAAATGATACTAGAATTATTTGAAAATTTTGTATCTAAAAACAATCAAATAATATATACAACCCAACATCCTTCTATGATATATCAAGAACATTTAGATAGAGTTAGAACCATAATAAAAGATGAAAATGAAAATAGTAATATAAGTAATGCATACCATTCTTTGCCGCATTCTATGGCAGGAAAACAAGAGACTATTACTCCAATTCTTGAAGCTATAGGAATGAAAATGGGGTATAGTTTTTCAGCAATGAGTACAGAAAAAAATAATATTATTACAGAAGGAATTTCGGATTTTAATTATTTAAAAGCATATTTTATACAAAAAGGAATCGAGGATACCTGTAATATAATTCCATCATCAGGAGTTTCGAACATTCACAATTTAGTTTCTATATTAATGGGGTGGGGGTATAAATATAAAGTTCTGTTGGATCAGGATAGAGATGGTAGGAATGAATATAAGGTTCTGGTAAAAAAACTTTTAGTACAAGAAAATGATATTATATTTGTAGATGCAGAACGACTTCCAAAAGAAGAACAAAGTATTACCATAGAATCATTGTTTTCAGACAGAGATAGAAATGAAATTGGGATTAATAATAAAGATTATGAAGGTGAAAAAAAATACTATTCTTTAGCTGTACTGAAAAAAATAGAAAAAAAAGAGTTTCTATATGATGAAGAAACAATAAAAAAATTTGACATACTTATTGGAAAGCTGTTATAATTTCGCGAAAAAGGAGATTTAAAATGAAAGTTTGGCATTTATTATTGTTAATAATTATTATATTTCCGTTTCCGGTATATAGAATTATAGAATACATAAGAAAAGGAATTGTTGAATATAAAATGTGTAATGAAAGAGATAAAGCGATACATCAGTTTATATTTTGGATATTTTTTGGACCAGTAATATTGTATTACTTTGATAGATATGATTGGTTTTCTGTTTTTAAATTCACTCAAAATTTAACACTGAATTATGATTGGTTATCTTTCTTGGGTACATATGCAGGAACTCTAATTAGTGCAGTATTTTTAATAGTCATTACTAGAATGGACAGAGAGGCGAACACAGAAAATGTTAGAGAATCACAGCGTCCAAACTTAAATGTAAGACTAGAACTTCCAAATAATTCTAGATTTGCTAATAGCGGTTTAGATGGATACATATATTTTTCTGATAACCAAAAAGAAACTTCCGACAAATATATTATAAGAATTTTAAATTCTGGGCAAACGATGGCTGCAATAGATGTTGACAAATCATATATTATTTCAAAATTATATAAGAATGAAAATGATGCAGAGCCAACAATTGAAAAAGTATATTTAAATAAATATGAAGATAGAATTCATGTTGCCTCAGAAAAGGAAATGAATCTTGTAATAACGGATTTAGGAATGTATCAATATAGCGGCGTTGAGGTGCCTAGTATAAGTGAAATTTATATAGAATATAAAGATTTGTTTAATAATCGATATAAGGATTGCGTTAAAATTGAAAATGGAAAGAGCGTTTTAATAGCAGACAACCAATTAATAAATGAGTAATTTAAAACATTGATTTACTGACAAATCCATGCTATAATCTATTCGTAACATCTCAATTCGTCCATTCGCGTGATGTTACCGGAGAAATTATAATAAAGAATGTTGAGAATCTTTCTTTATGAATGGCAAAAATTTTAACCATAGCAAAATTATGGTTGTTTTTGCTGTTTGTGAAGGGAGGTTCTTTTTTTATACTTACAACCAAATTTAAAGAGAGTGTAGCTTGTGATAAAATAAATCTAAAGTTACAAGCTGCTAAGAATGAAGGAGAGATTTTTATGCAAGTAAATGAATTTGATTATTACGAAAGAATTGGCAATTGGAATTTTGATGACATCAAGTGTGTGACTGTGAGACATACTGATTGGGAGTTTTATGATGTGATACGTGCTCATACTAACGCGACTTCTAATTGCCTTGATCTTGGCACTGGTGGTGGAGAGAAGGTGCTTGAGTTTTATCCGGAAGTTGGGATGGTTACTGCTACGGATTTTTCTAGTGAGATGATTAAGACTGCTAATGAAAATTTGAAGAAGCATCCTGGCAAGCGTGTTAAGTTTGCTCAAATGGACAATTTAAATATGAAGGTGCCCAACAATTCTTTTGATCTTATCTCTGCGCGTCACACTGTTATTCATGCTAAGCAGATTTATGATGCTCTTGTGCCTGGTGGCGTGCTTGTGATTGAAGGTGTTGATCAAAAAGATTGTTGGGAGATGAAAGAACTTTTTGGTAGAGGTCAAGCTTTTAATGATCCTATTTCTATTGCTGAGAAGGACTACCAAGATTTAGTTGATGCTGGTTTTTCTAAAATTGAACGTGTTGAGATTTTGGAAGATGAGTATTATGAAACGGAAGATGATTTGATGGCACTACTTTTGAAGGCTCCAATTTTGGATGATTTTTCTGAGTTTGATAATTCTGATTTTGAACACAAAGCTATGATTGAAAAAGATTTGTTTGATGAGTATGTGAGAAGGTTCAAATCTGATAAGGGGATACTTTTGAAACGCGTACTTTATGGAATTGTTGCAACTAAATAGGAGATAATTTTTAAGATGCTATAAATGAAAATTTTATGGCATCTTTTTCTATTTTTTATTTGATAATTACTATACAAATTTTTTGCAAAGTGAGATATAATTTAAATTAGCTATACAAATGATAATTAGGGGGATTTACGATGGATAAGGAAACTGGTTTCAACGATGGTGTTTCGGTTTTAGAGATACTGTTAAATAAATATTTAATCGGTTATGGAATACCTGATGAAGAAACGAAAAAATATTTTATAGCTTGTCCTGATGATGCGAATCGAGCTTTTGAAGTTGATAATAAAAAGATTGTTGCGCGTTTTCCTATGTATTTTTCTGAGGATGGAGTTAATGCTTCGCACATAGGAAATATTATTTCTTTGCTTGAAGACAATGCTAGAATGTTGAGATTTGAAGCTTTGTCTGATGAAGAGAAAAACACAGCAATTATTAAAACTGTTGACGAGTTAAAGTTTGAAAATAATTTTGATGATATAGTTTCTTTTGTTGAGATTTTTTATATTGCGAGCAGTATTAAAAGATATGCAAATGGAACGGATGAATATAAAGATGCATATAGATTATACGAGAAATTGGTTGATGAGTATGTGACAAAGCTTAAGGCCAAACCTGCTCCTAAGAGAATGGAGCCGAAGGCTGAAGCAACAAAAAAAGAAGAAGATTCTACTTCGATTAAACTTTCTGATTTGCCTTCAGATTTTGTACCGTTGGTAAAGGATGAACCGATTACGCTTAATGTTTTAACTGAGGAGGATGAAGTTCCTCAAGTAAAACCCATCGAACCTATAAAAGTTGATGAACCTATCGTTGATGATATATCTCCAATAACCTTGGTAGAGCCAGTGGTTCCGGTTGAACCAATTAAGAAAGAAGAAACGGTTAAGGTAGAGGAACCAATAAAAATCGAAGATCCAATCAAGGTAGAAGATCCGATAAAGATTGAAGAACCAATTAAACTTGATGATCCAATTAAAATCGACGAACCAATTAAAGTTGAAGAACACATTAAACTAGAGGAACCGATAAAAAATCCTACACCTCCTAAGATGGAGAATGTTAAAGGTGCGATACCTCCTAAATTTAGAGATGAGAATGCAAAGAAGGTTGTGCCGCCGCCAGCGGACAAGACGGTACACTTGGCTGAAAAACCAAAACTAGAACCACCAGTTAAATCAGAACAAGAAGTGTCTACACCAAAATCAGAAGCACCTGCATTAAATTATGATCAAATTGTTGCGCGAATTGAGGCTGGAAATTCTGAAAATAAAGCTTATGATTTTGATTGGGACGAAGATGACTTTTTAAATGCTGCAAATGATAAGTCTATTGAAGTTGCGCTAAATATAATTGAACGTGGTAGTCTTAGTTTAGCTTTTGAAAATAATACGGTTGCAATTGGTTCTAAATTATATGGTTTTTGTGATCGTGATGAAACTGATGATGAGTTCCTTGAAAAAGCTAATGCAGATAAAAATTTCAGAGTGAATGTAAAAGGTGGAACTTGGAAAGTTGGTACTGGAAAGTTCTTTCGTACTGATTCTTGTTTTACTTGTAAGTATCAATCTTGTCCAAAACGTTTGGCTGCATACATATTGTATTTGAAGAATAAAAATCTTTTGAGAGATAAGCTTTCTGCAAGAGAAAAATATAAAAACGTAAATAAAGATGATAATGGATTCTTTACTTTTAAATGGAATACAAAGAATGGTTTGAAAAATGTAAGTGATAAAGCTTTTGATTTTGCACAAGAAATTGTAAAAAGAAACATGATAAGAATTCGCAGATCTTTAGATAAAGATGGTTACATGAATTTTGATGAACTTTTCTCTTGTGCTGATTCACAATTTTCGGATTTTGATATTAATAAAATTAATCCGATAGAAAGTTGGGAAAAAGCAAAAGCTTTAGATAGAAAACCAAATGTTGAAGTTGATGATTTGTGCGGTTCATATAGTTGTAGAATGCCTTATTGTGCAATTGTTGTTGCTGCATATATTTTGTATTTAACTAAGTCTGGTCAAGAGCATAAGATACAAGAAGATAGAGAGTTTTATGCTGCTCACAAAGATGAGATTGATGCTAAGAGAAATACTTTTATACAAGAAAAAATTGATGAGTTAAATGCAAAGAAAGAAGAAAAACTTCAAGATTTAAAAGGTTCTTATGATGGTAAGATTGAGAATCTGAATGTGACAATTAACAGCATCATGGAAAGTAGTAAAACTAATTTCCACTGCATTGTTGCTGGTGAAGATGAGACTGCAAAGAATAACTTTATTGATAAGATTATTGAACTTATTAAGAATCAAAATCAAATTGATAATGTAAGAAAAATTCCGGCATCTCATTTTGCAAAACTTTATTATCACACTACTGATTTAAGAATCAATAAAGATGAAAAGTTAGTTTATTATGATTTGGAAATAGAGGAAAAACCAAGTTTCAAAAAAGATAATAACAACATCAAATACAGAGGTGGATATACAGTTAATAGAAGAAACAATTTAGAAGCAAATGCGATTTATGTGCTTGATTCTATTAGCGAATTTGTTTCTGATTTCTATTTTTACAACAAAAATTATCTTGATAAGAAGATGATAAAACATGCTATTGACGTGCTTGCAAATATTACTTCTAAAGGTTATGTAATTATCAATGCAACGCCTGATGAAATTGAATCTTTCTTGGATCTTGATGCAAGACTTAAATTCGTTTATCAAAATAATATAATTAATATTCCAACATATTCTTTAGATGATATGTTTGTAAGTTACAAGAAAATATTGAATCCGGATTTGTCTGCGAAGCTTAGAGAGACAGAAGAGGAATATAAAAAACAATTTAATGAGTATGTGAGCTTGAATCAAAAGTTCATGCCATTTAGTAAGCCGGAGATTGTTAATTATCTTGCTAACTACGCAAATTCAAGAAATGAATTGGTGTTCCCACCAAACATATATAAGAAAGAATCTTTGGATAACATCATTGGTCTAGATAGTGTAAAAGAAAAAGTTAAAGAGTTTGAAAAGTATATGTTCTTCCAATTGCAAGCCAAAGCAAATGGTTTGAAAGTAGCTTCTTCAAATATGCATATGATATTCACAGGTAATCCTGGTACTGGTAAGACAACTGTTGCAAGGATTATGGCGAAGATGCTTTTTGATCTTGGTGTTGTAAAAGAAAATAAACTTGTTGAAGTTGAGAGAAAAGATTTAGTTGCAGAATATATTGGACAAACTGCAACAAAAACAACTGAAGTTATAGATAAAGCTATGGGTGGTGTGTTATTCGTTGATGAAGCATACACTTTAGCAAGTGAAAGTAAAAACGACTTTGGTAGTGAAGCTATTGCAACTTTAATTAAAGCAATGGAAGATCACAAAGATAAGCTAGTTGTTATTTTTGCAGGATATCAAAAAGAGATGAAAGACTTCTTGGATATCAATCCTGGTATAGCTTCTAGAATAGGTTATACTTTTGATTTCCCTGATTATACAGTTGAAGAATTGATCGAAATCTTCCGTGTGAAGATTAGAAAAAATGGTTTTGAATGTGGTGATGATGTTTACGTTCCACTTAAGAGAATCTTTAGCTATTATTCGAAGAGAAAGAGTTTTGGTAATGGTCGTTTTGTAGATAAAGTAATTCAAGAAACTTTGATGAATCATGCTTTGGGTGATTCTGAAGACTTGAAGATGATTACTGAGAAAGACATTCCAAGCATTGAACAATTAAATCAAAACGAGTCTAAAAATGGTAAGCATGAAACTGCTGAAGAGATGCTTGAAAAGATTATCGGTATGGAAAATGTGAAGAATGAAATTAGGACTTTTGGTAAGTATGCTAAATTTGTTAAGAAAGCAGAACAAAAGAAACTAAACATTCCTAGCACAAATATGCATATGATATTCACAGGTAATCCGGGTACTGGTAAAACTACAATCGCTAGAATTATTTCGAAGATGCTATTTGATATGGAAGTTATCCATGAGAATAAACTTGTTGAAGTTGAAAGAAAAGATTTAATTGGTACTCATGGTGGAGAAACTGCTATTAAAACTAATGAGATAATAGAACATGCAATGGGCGGTGTACTATTTATTGACGAAGCATACACACTTGCATCTGATAAACTTGGTGCTGAAGCTATTGCAACATTGATTAAAGCGATGGAAGATCATAAAGAAAGTTTGATAGTAATCTTTGCAGGTTACAGAGATGAGATGAAAACATTCCTCGATGTAAATCCTGGTATTGCATCTAGAATTGGTTATACATTTAACTTCGAAGATTATAACGTAAAAGAATTAATGGAAATGTTCTATATGAAGATGAAGAAAGCAGGTTTTAAATTTGCTGACGATATTGATGTTCCATTAAAAAGAGTTTGTGATTATTTCGTTAAGAGAAAGAACTTTGGTAATGGTCGTTTCGTTGATAAAGTAATTCAAAAAACTTTGATGAAACATGCTTTGGCCGATAGAGAAAATATAGAACTTATAACTGAAGCAGACATTCCAACTATTGAAGAGCTTACTGAAAGCGGAATTAGTACTAGTGCAAATGTTGAAGAAGCTTTAGCTAAGATTGTTGGTATGGAAAGTTTGAAGAAAGAAATAATTTCTTTAGGCACATATGTATCGTTTATTAAAGAGGCGGAAAAACAAAATATAAATCTTCCTGATTCAAATCTGCATATGATATTCACTGGAAATCCAGGTACAGGTAAAACAACTGTAGCAAGAATCATTGCAAAGATGTTATTTGATATGGGAGTTATCCATGAGAATAAACTTGTAGAAGTTGAAAGAAAAGATTTAGTTGCTGCATATGTTGGACAAACTGCAATTAAAACAAATGAAGTTGTAGAACGTGCAATGGGAGGCGTATTATTCGTAGATGAAGCATACTCACTTGCAAATGGTCATGGTGGTCCGGGACATGATTATGGTGCAGAAGCTGTTGCAACTTTAATCAAAGCAATGGAAGATCATAAAGGTGAGTTTGTAGTAATTTTTGCTGGATACAAAAAAGAGATGAGAGACTTCTTGGATATAAATCCTGGTATTGCATCTAGAATTGGTTACACATTTAACTTTGAAGATTATTCTGATTCTGAACTTACAGAAATATTTAGAAGAAAAGTTGAAAAGAGTGGATTAACTTTAAGCGATGGTGCGATAGAAAAAGTAAAAGAAGTTATGAAGTATTTCTACAAGGTTGATAACATTGGCAATGGTAGATTTGCAGATAAAGTATTTTCAAAGACAATGGTTAATCATTCTAAGAATTTTGCAGAAAAATCTAAGAGTGGTACTGCATCACCAACTGATGTAACAACGATAACAGCAGAAGATATTCCAACAATACAAGAGATTACAAATTCAATGCTTGACGGAGCATCTATGGCTGATCCAAGTAAGATTACTCCAGAAGAAATGAGAAAGACTGCGATTCACGAAGTTGGTCACGCAACTGTTGGATACTTGTTAGTTAAGAGATGTGGTATCAAAAAGATTACGTGTAAAGCAGAAGGTTGGGGAGCTTTAGGATATGTTGAGTATGACAATTCGAATGCGGCTTACGTTCATTCGAAAGAAGAATTAATGAATTCGATAAAGAGATCGCTAGCAGGTATTGCTGCTGAAGAAGTGTTCTTAGGATTCTATAAGAGTGGTGGAACCTCTGATTTAGAGCATGCTACAAGAGTTGCTAGAAACATGATTACAAGATACGGCATGTCCGATTTAGGTTTAGCACAAGTATCTTCAAATAATACAGCATTGGAAAAAACAATATATGATGAAGAAAATAGAATCTTGAAAAAATGTTTTGAAGAGGTTAAAGAATTAATTAGAGATAACAAAGATAAGATGTCTAATGTAGTTGAATATTTGTTAGAACATGGCGAAATAAATGAAGAAGAATTCGTAAATATGTTTAAAGAGTAAAAGAGAGGCGACTTGAGAAATCAAGTCGCTTTTTGTTGTCCCACTAGGGGACGGACCCATTGCGGGACAAATTGTCCTACGAAGAGTCCGTCCACCTTTGGGACACTTTACATAAATTAAAAGCCGTGATATAATCCACCTGTTTAATAAACAAATTTGTAGATCCTAATCATCTATAGGAGAAGGAGGAAACGTTCTATGAATAGGTCGAAGTGGAACTGCGGCAAATCGATTCCAATCGGTGGGCTGAGTGAAGCTGAGCTTAAAGTGGCTATCCCGGAATGGGCTGAAGGTAATAAAATGCTGGAGGAACTTCTGTGGCTTTGTCACAAAAAAGGTGTTGAGACTGTTGGCTGTGATGCTGGCGATCATCACTTCGCATATCTTGATGTCGCATTAAAAAGCGATCGGGACAATCTTTGTAAGCTGCTGAATGCGGCAATCAACATGAAGCGCTGTGGGCTGATGTTTTCCTTTAATGGTAATCCTCGCAGTGGCCCGAATTGGTACGAAACACATATTAGTATTTTTCCTAACAAAAAGGAAGACACGCAGCCAGTTTTTTCGGAGTTGTGTACGGCACTTAAAAAGCCTTGGGGCAAGAAGCCGTCTGAAGTTTCTAAACAGCTCCTTAACATCGCAAACTTTCTGGAAGATAAGGAATCTGGTCTTAGTCTGAAGCTTTATGAAAGAGCTGAGGGATATCTCTTCGCAATCGAGTGCTGGGGAAACAGTCGGAACTGGGCGTATTTCACAGAACTTTTTGTGGCTGCAGGCCTTCATGAAATGCAGAACAAGAAACCTGATGTACCTGTTAAAGCATGGGGAATCAAGACAAAGAATGTCTTTGAACTTTCCTGTGCTCTTAGAAGTGTTTATGAGCATATGAGACTTAAGTGGGAGTTGCCGTTGCCGGAGAAGTTCACTGAAGATATGAGCTTCAATGATATGGCTCTCATGATGCGCAGAAAGTTTGGCACTGATGAGGCGGGTGTTGAGAAGTTGAACGAATGGGTAAGAAACAACTGGGGCAAACCCTACAACGAAATCACATATTAAGGAAGCGAGCGTCACATATTGTGGCGCTCGTGTTTTTGTCCCATTTTGGGACGGACCTATTATGGGACAACTTGTCCCACGAAGAGTCCGTCCCAAAATGGGACACTTTACATAATTTAAAAGTCGTGATATAATGACCTCGGCAAGAATACTTGTATATATCCTAAGCAAGGCAACAAGCTCTTGACTAATCTGCTAATGCAGGAGGAATTTTATCAATGAAAGCTGATGTAGGAAAAGTTGGCAACCCCGACAAAGACAAGAAGCGTTTGCATGTGTACGCCACGGCGATGCTCAAGTCGAACTCTGGAAAAGAGTATGAGTACAAGATCCATTTTCACATCAACCCGGAAAACGGCCTGCCGCGTTTTGTCTCTGAGAAAGGCAAGATTTCGATTCGGCCGTACATGCTGCTGCACCTGCTGACACGCGTTTACGAAGAAACCAATGTACAGATCGGTTTCCCGCGCAAAGCTGAAGCACAGTATGTAAAGAATCCGAAGCAGCACCCCAAGGGCAAATATCTGCACCATCCTGCACTGAAGATTTTTAAGTCTGGCAAGCGTTACAGACTGGATCAGCAGGTGAATGGTGACTGGATGAGCACACCGGACATTCTCAAGATGGTGAGATACATTCAGAACTTGCAGTTCTATGATGAACCCACCTATGAGCTGATGTGTGCTGAGGGTGAAAGAAGTCCTTATCATACTCTGAATCCCGTTCACGCTGAGATGTGGACATGTGAGTACAAAGTCGAAGATTAACAACCATGGGAGGAATGACAACATGGAAAAAGCAAACGTAGGAAACGAAAAAATGGTTCGAGCAACCAAAATCATCGAGAAGAAGGACGGGAGCACGTGCACCTATGAGATTCTTTTCAAGATGGAGCCGACAACGGCGAAAATCACCGAAGTGGTGAGCGAAGGTGGTAGCAACGGCGAAACCAAGCTTCCGCTTTACTATCTGATTCATCTGATGCGTCAGCTGTGCGTGCATGAAAATGCCCCGATTCCCAAGAGATACGGAGCAACCGTAAACTACACATTCCTGGGTAAGCAGGCATCTCCCGCACTGCACATCAATGAGAACGGCAGAACCGTTGACATTGTTCTTAATGTCGCAGCAAAGCTGTGGCTCCCTTATTACGAGCTGAAGCGCTTTGCGTGCTATGTTCACTGGCTTAAAACCATTGACCTCGACAGATACAAGATGGCGGAGCGTGGCGAAGAGGAATTCAAGGCGCTGCGTTCCACTGAATGGAATCTGGAATTCATCTAACAAATTTTGAAACCCTCGGAGCATTCTCTTAATTGAGATGCCCGGGGGTTTCCCCATTTTATTTTTTTAAAATTTCTACTAATATAAATAGCGAAAAAACTATTGCACAAATTTTTAAGATTGATAAAATAGTTATATATGGAAATTTATTTTTACTAAAGAAGAAAGTGAGGAGTTATGCAAAAGACAAGTACAGATAATACAAATGTCGCAACAGCACGTGAAGCGACCATAGCGAAGTACATTAAAAGTTCTGTACAAGTTTTGAAAGATAACTCACTTGTACAAAACAACATGGACATCTTTTTGAAACTAATGCGTTACGAAGACGAAGTGCGCGATGGTTACATAGATGTGTCGTGTACAGATATGAAAATAGATATCGCGATGGTGTATCATCTCACAGAAGAATTTATTGTTAAGATTGATTCATCAGGTGCGTTATTGAATGAATATATTAGACAAAGAACAAAGTTTGACTTTGATGGGACAATTAATACTGCTCATAATTTGATTTATGAATTTATGCGTCGTTGGGTGAGTGTGCAAGCAAAAGGTGCATCAAAATATGGAGAATATACTTTATTAAAAGAATTTTTACCTGTATATTATTCAAATGCATTCATATATTATATGAAAGAAAAGAATGTATTTAACATGAGTCCGGAAGTGATTGTGGCACACGCGGTTAAAAAGAATCATTTTAAGGATCCAAACAAATGTGCAACAATGTTTTTAACAATTTGGAGCAAAGCTACAACTGGTGAAATTGGACATAAAGAAATTTCTGCAGGACTTGCTGAAATTTATAACGTTTCTGAAGATAATGAAATTTTATTGGAAGCAGGTACTAAAAAATTAATTAATTACATAGACAACACAATTTATACAGGTGAACTTTCAACAGCGTTTGCAAACAAGTTTGCTGTTGCGCTTTCACAATGTACAAGTTATGGTGAAGATATGCAAACGAAGTTATTTAAATTAGCAAGACACATTAAAGACGGAAAAGGAGACTGGGCGTTTATGCAAGAGTACCTAAATGTTAGTGAAAAAACAGTAGCGGAATTTCTTGAAGAATTAGATGCTGTGATGCAAGCAGAAGCTGAAGAAACTTATGCGGCTCGCAAAGGCGTGTATCAAAAAGAAGAAATTGTTAGCGTTGAGCCGGGTGTCAAATATTTAATTGATGTAGAAGAGCAAACAAACTGGGCCAAGTTTTTAACTGGAATAAAGAGACTTTTCTGGAAAGCAAAGAATAAAAACAAGAGAGCACAATAAGTGCTCTTTTTTGATGGGCGTAATTGTAAATTTTTTCATGTTGACTTTTACTTTCATTAATATAAGATATCAATGAAGCAGAAATCCAGAGACAAATTTGATATAACTATATGAATTTGAAAAGGAGGAATTTTCTCATGGGTAAGATCATAGTCATAGAAGGCACTGACTGCAGTGGCAAAACTACACAGTTTAACAAGTTGTGTGAAAGATTGGAAGCTGAAGGTGTAAAGTTTGCAACGGCAAGTTTCCCTGATTATCCGTCTGATAGCAGCTGGTTTGTTAGACAGTATTTGAACGGCGATTTCGGTGCGAATGCGTCTGACGTCAGCGCGAAGACAGCTTCAGTCTTTTACGCTGTAGATAGATATGCATCATATATGAAAGGCGAGTGGGGCGAAACCTACCGCGCTGGTGGCAACGTACTTTTGGCTAGATACATCACATCTAACATTCTGCACCAGGCGTGTAAGCTTAAGACTGAAGAAGAGAAGCAAGAGCTTATCGACTGGTTGTACGAATTTGAAAATGGCATAATGGGTATTCCTAATTACGATGAAGTTATCCTTCTGAACATGCCTCATGAGCAAGCAAAAATTCTCAAGGCAAAAAGAGGACAAACTTCTTCTGGCGGCGAACGTGACATTCACGAAGCCGACGACGAGCATTTGAAAGCTGCGTACGAGACATCTCTTTGGGTGGCAAAGAAGTACGGTTGGACTATCATCGACTGCGTTGATGAGAATGGTAACTTGCGTACTATCGATGACATCCACGATGAAATTTACGCAAAAGCAATGCAAGTTTTTAACAAATAAAAAAGAACCCGACTGCAATAAAAAGCAGCCGGGTTTCTTGTTTTTATTTAGTATATATTTCAGGTTTTAATACTCCGATATCTTCTAAGTTTCTATATTTGCCATCGTAGTCTAAGCCGTATCCCACAACAAATTCGTTAGGTACATCAAAGCCAACATAGTCGGCATCAATTTCAATTTTACGTCTTTCTTTTTTATCAAGTAGAGTGCATATTTTAAACACTTTACAATCTCTAACTTCAAAAAGTTCTTTTAAACTATGCATTGTGCGTCCTGAGTCGATAATATCTTCTACGATGATTACGTTTTTACCTGCAACATCGATGTTTACATCTTTAATAATTTTCACATTTCCAGAAGAAACAGTAGAGCCTTCATAACTTGAAACTACCATGAAATCAATATCCATAGGAAGGTCGATTTCTCTAATTAAATCAGTCATAAAAAGTACAGAACCTTTTAAGACACCAACAACAATAACTTCTTCACCTTCGAAATCTTTGGTAATTTGTGCGCCAAGTTCTTTAACTCTTTGTGATAATTCATCTTTTGAAATAAGTATTCTTTCAATGTTTTCGTATGTTTTCTTCATATAAAATAATACCTCCTCAAATATTTAATAATACGTATAGCATACAATATTTAAGAAGGTTTTTCAATCAAAAAGACTAGAGCTTTTCAACTCTAGTCTTTTCTCATCATATGACAACTCGAAAATTATTTCTTGCCTTTCTTCGGAAGTGTGAGACGCAAAGGATAACGATAGGTTACACCTTGCGTTGGATGAACGGCAAAAAGTTTTTGTACAGGATAGTTTGCAGTTACAAGTCCTTTCATGGAATATAAGCTGCCGCCAGGCCAACAACCGTTGATAAACTTTTCGGTGGTGACACCAGGAAGTTCAGATGGAACGTGGAAATGACCGAGCTCAAGGTAGTTGTAGTTGAGTCCGATGAGCTGCAAAAGCTCAGTATAGTTCTTAGCTGCACGGTCGATACCGTAATAGGGAATACCTTGCCAAGAACGAATGTCATCACCATGGAACATCAAGAAGTTGAAGCCATAGATTGTGTCCATCTGCCACCAAGATTTTGTGATTTGCCAGGTGATTCTGTCATACTGTTTCAGCTCGGATTCCATCCACTTGTATACGATGTAGTCCCAGCTTACGTAGTGCAGGTTTTCACCCTTAGAACCAATACGACCATGGTTACCAGGAACAGCTACCACGTGAACTTTATCGAAAAGGTAGAGCGTCTTGATAAGGAATTCGCAGAGCAAATCCTTAACACCAATTGCCTGTTCGGTAATTTCGCGGTCAATCTGTCTGGTTTGTCCTTTGAAGATATCGTAACCCTCGACGATGTCGCCAATAAGGTGCACATGCAAAGAAGAGATGGGAGCGACTTGTTTGTGACGAGTGACGATTTCTTCAAGTCCTTTATAGAGTTGTACAAACTGTTTCTCAAGGATATCCCAGTTGTACTCATTAAGACCACCGCTGGATTCTTTAGAAATGTACGTGCCCGCTTGAATGTCGGAAATCATGAGCACGATAGTCTCTTCAGAATAGTTGCGGTCGACTTTTACCTCGAAGGGTTTGATGTCTCTAAAAGGACGTTCGCGAACAACATCGCGAATGGAGTCAATAATCATTTCGGTAACAGCAATCTTGGTAAGCAACTTTTTGTCTTGTTTGGCGGCTTCCGAACTTAAGATTTTGTCGCGACGTTCGGATACTTGTTCCTCAAAAGTCTTCGGTGGAGGCGCGATGCTTGCGGCACCAAAAGTCTCACGAAGAAAGCGCTTTACAGTCCGAGCAGAAGAGTCCTTAGCCTTGAATGCCGAGCCAAATTCTTCATACACTTTACTGCAAATTTCTTCTACAGGTGTTCCTTCTTCATGAAGATTCTGCGCAAGATCACGCCACGTGGTGTTTGTTTTCTCACACATTGAATTTGCCTCCTTTCAGAAAAAACTGATAGTCGAATAAATTAGTTATATACACTTCCGATTAAACTCTATCACAAGAATATTGTGTATTCAAATTACAAGTTTGTTACAAAAGTGAACCATAAGGGTACTTACTTTTTAAAAACTATACAGAAAGATAAAAACAATAAACCTTTATCATCGCCGTGCTGTACTCGGAACTAAAGTTCCTGCGAGCGCACTTCTCAAATAAAGGTTTATTGTAAATATAAAATACAAGTCTTATAAAACGGCAAAGGACCAAGCTTTGCTTGGTCCACTTTGCGTTAGCATTATGATGTTAATTTGTTTTTATCGGCTATCCCTTACTTTTGATTGTTTATTACGAACATTATATATATAGATGAAGGATATGTCAAATGAAAAATGATGCCCACGCTAAAATAGCGCGGGCATCATAGATATGAATTGTGTGATTAATCAGGGATTTTACTTGCCAGCATATAATTGCTGTATGCAGGGTTATCAGTAACATCCTTGATAGGACTAATGAAGTCGGGAATTTCAAAGTTCGAAGCTTCAGAAGAAAGCTCGATTTCGAGGATAGCTTTGTCTTCCCAGAAGGGATAGACGTCCAGCTCATAGTACAGGTTATTGTAAATGAAACAATAGCGAGTCTTTCGGATTTGACGTTTTTGACAATCGGTCTGCATCAGATAGTTGATGTATTCTCTTTCGGAAATCTTACGTTCGGTTTCAACTCTTACACCAGGACGAATAAACTTCTTTTCGGTGTAGAAGAATGTGTAGTCGCCTTCAGTACCACGCATACGAATACGTCTTTCGATGCCGTTACCGTTGTCACAAAGATAAGTCTGAATAATTTGCTGCTCAGAGAAATTAATATGTTGAGAAAGGTTTGCAAGAACAGGTGCTTTGATAAGGAATTTCTTTTCGATTTCCAACGGCACAGGTTCGCCAAGAACGGCAAAAATTTCAGCCATCATGCGATTAATCTTATTTGCAAAGTCGGTGCTATTATCCACGATGCGAAGGTGAGGATGACCGGTCCACGCATTTTTCAAAGCATGATCTACCTTAATTGCGTCTTCGACAGATTCATAGCGCGCAGGGTTGTTTTCTTTGTTAGCGATGTAGGCTTCCGCTGCGCCATCTGCTGCAGTAACCATATGGATTACAGCATCGTACATGTTCATAAGTGTGTTGATAGTTACCTTATTGCGACGAAGGATTTCTTCAGTATCTTCGGGAGAGGTATATGCGAGAGCGTCTACCAGACCGCGATCATACAGTATGACTACATTTTCAGTTTCACACTTTTCAGCAGCTTCATCATAAATGTGTTCTTTAGCACGCTGCAATCTAAAAAGCATGTCTTGAAATTCTACATTAGGGTATTCGAGAAGCTTTATTCCGCCACCGTACATCTCGGTGAAAGTTTCTGGCATAACGAAAACCTTATAGCCCAAATTTGTGAGTTCTGTTTCAATCCGCGCGAAAGCAGTAGTTTTGCCAGCGCACGGTCCGCCGGTTAATACAATCCGATGAATATTTTTCACTAGAGCGTTCCTCCTTATAAATATTTAGTACGGGTGGATTATACCAAGGAAATCTTGAAAAGTCAAAGAAAGGTCGTATCAACGAAAGAATTGTTGGTACGAAGGTTTATTTTCTACATTCTATATGGTATAATTTTATCGTAATTTGGCGGAATTGCGCGAAAGCGATTCTAGCTATAAAGGAGTTGATTTTATGATCGATTTGTTTGGAAAAAAAGCAAAGATTAATGAACAACGTGAAACCAACAAGAAGTTTTTGATGTATGAATTTGTAATTGTATACATCGCTTTATTTTCTTTTCTTGTGTTAATTTTTGCAGCAGCGTATGCGGTTCAAAGCATAGTATGGCAAACCGCAATGATAACAATAGCCGTTGCAGAACTTATTGTTGCTTGTGCTTTTGGAATCAAAATTGAAGCAGAAACAGGCTTTTATGAATGTGGAAAATGTGGACATAGACATGTCCCAACATATTCAAGTGTGCTTTGGGCTCCACATATGGGAAGAACAAGATATATGAGATGCCCTAATTGCGAAGAAAAAAGTTGGCAAAAGAAAAGACTAACAGAAAAAGAAGATTAATTTAATATTAGTTAAATTTTTAATGGAGGTTTATTATGAATAAGTATTTGTACGAAAAAATTTCTGGGTATGTTCCTTATGATGATAAGGAGAGCGAAGACAAGGCTGTTATTTTGGATTTTATTGCAAGCAACGAAGATGTATTAACAAGAAACAATAAAATCGCACATATGACAACATCAGCTTGGATAACAAACAAAGACAGAACAAAACTACTTATGATTTACCACAACATTTATGACTCTTGGGCATGGGTAGGTGGACATGCTGATGGAGATGAAGATTTACTTCACGTTGTAAAAAAAGAAATTGAAGAAGAAACAGGATTAACTAATATTAAACTTTTGCAAGATGATATATATGGTGTAAATATTGTTACCGTAGATAACCATATTAAGAGAGGTAAGATTGTAAATTCACATCTTCATTTCGATGTTGAATTCTTATTCGAAGCTGATGAAGAAGAGGTTTTAAGAATAAAAGAAGATGAAAACAGCGGTGTAAAATGGATAGATTTTGATGAAGTTGAAAATTATACAACAGAAGAAAAAATGAAACCTATTTATAGAAGACTTACAGAAAAGTTAAAAAGTTTAAATATATAAATGGTAAGGATACTTACTAATGAAAGGAGGAGCAATGTCTTTAATAAGTGTTACAAATCTTACATTTGGTTACGATGGTAGCGTGCAAAATGTGTTTGAAGATGTTTCTTTAAATATAGACACAGACTGGAAGTTAGGACTTATTGGTCGTAATGGGAAAGGAAAAACAACATTTTTGAAACTCCTTTTAGGTGAGTATGAATACAAAGGTAATATATCTAAAAATGTTTCATTTGATTATTTTCCTTTCGAAGTAAAAGATGATAATCAAATGACTATAGAAATAGTAAATTCAATTGCTCCTGAAGCAGAAGATTGGGAAATTTTTAAAGAATTAAATTTGCTAAAAACAAATTCTGAAGTATTATATAGAAGTTTTAACACGTTAAGTGGTGGAGAACAAATTAAAATTTTACTTGTTAGTTTATTCTTGAAAAGAAATAACTTTTTATTAATAGATGAACCTACGAATCATTTGGATTTAGAAACCAGAAACAATTTGGTTGAATATCTGAATAAGAAAAAAGGGTTTATTTTGGTTTCTCATGATAGAGTTTTCTTAGATAAAGTTGTTGATCATATTATTTCAATTAATAATACTGATATAACAATTCAAAAAGGGAATTTTAGTTCTTGGCAAGAAAATAAAGATAGACAAGATAACTTCGAAATAACACAAAATGAAAAACTAAAAAAAGATATTATCAGACTAGAAGTTGCAGCGAGAAATACAGAAAAATGGTCAAATGCAGTTGAAAAGTCAAAGCATGCTCCAGATAGTAATTCTGGTAGTTTTGTAGATAAAGGATATGTTGGACATAAAGCGGCTAAGATGATGAAACGTTCGAAGGTTATGGAACAAAGAATTGAAAAAGCAATTGATGAAAAATCTAAATTGTTAAATAACATTGATAGAATAGATGATTTGAAAATGATTCCGATAGAAACAAAGAAAAGTCCGATTGTATATGCTGATAAATTACAAATAAAATACGATGAGAAAAGTATATTCGCACCAATTTCTTTTGAAGTAAAACAAGGAGATAGATTAGCTATAGTTGGAAAAAATGGCGTGGGGAAATCGAGTATATTAAAATTAATAATGGGAGAAAAAATTGATTTTGAAGGCGAATTTAAAGTTGCGAATGATTTGAAAATTTCGTATGTTTCTCAAAGCACATCAGACTTAAAAGGAACTTTGAAAAACTTTTCAGAAAAGAATAATTTAAATGAAAGTGTATTTAAAGCTATGCTTTCGAAGATGGGATTCACAACTATAGATTTTGAAAAAGAAATTAGTGATTTTAGTGAAGGACAAAAAAAGAAAGTTTTGATTGCCAAAAGTATAAGCGAATCTGCGAATATATATGTATGGGATGAACCACTTAATTATATAGATATAGTTACAAAAGTTCAGATTGAAGAAGTGATATTAAAATACGCGCCGACAATTATATTTGTAGAACATGATGATGTGTTTATAGAAAAAGTAGCAACGAAAATTGTTATATTAGAAAAATAAACTGGAGTGAATAATATGGAAAATTTAGAAAAAGAAATTCAAGAAATTAAAGCAAGAAATGCAAGAGTAGAACTAGATAAAAAGTGGGAGACAAGTGGTACTAGAAAAGTTTGTATCGGAATTTTAACGTATGTAGTAGTTATTATTTATTCATACTCAATAAGTAAAATCACAAATGTGTGGTTAAGTTCTTTAGTGCCTGTAATCGGTTTTGAACTATCTACGTTATCGTTAAAAGCGGTTAGAAAAGTATGGGAGAAGAAGCTTAAATAATGAATATATTAAAACCACAAAAAGTTTTATTTGATAAATTAAAAGTGATAGAAAATTTTGCATTAGAATTAACTGATGACGCAGAATTTGAAAATGTGTCGGTGGAAAATTGCTTTATAGAAAACCCTAGAGTTAATGAAGTATCTATAGAAAAAGCTGTTTTGAAAAATGTTTCTATAGTTGGTGGAAATCTAGAAAAGAGTAGCTTTACAGACGTAGAATTTGTTAATTGCAACTTTTCAAATACTTCATTTGAAAATTCTAGTTTTGTAAGATGTGAATTTAATAATTGCAAACTTACAGGATGCAACTTCGTAGATAGCAGATTGTATAATGTTTGTTTTGCAGAGACAAATATGAATTACGCAAATTTATCTTTGGCAAGTATAGAAAATATACTATTTAATAATACAGGACTTAAAAGTGCAAACTTTCAAGAAAATAAGCTAAAAAACATCGTGTTTAAAGAAGCTGATTTAACGAGTGCGAATTTCTTCAAGACATCATTAAAAGGAATCGACTTATCTGATGCAATAATTAGTGGACTAAACATATCTATAGAAGACATCCGTGGAGCCGAAATAGGCGAGTATCAGGCGGGTGACTTATTATATCTAATAGGAGTTAAAATTAAATAACCAAAATATGGCAAAAGAATACTAAAAAGTCCCAAAAATCTCCAACTTTATGCTTGACATTAAATAAATAGGGGGTTATAATAGGACCAGTCAAGAAGAAGTCAACCACTTCTCACCGTCATAAAGAGATATGAACGGTTAATAATTAGTATTTATTTTACGAGTTATTTTTGTGTGGTATGACTTAAGATTGATCTTAAGTCTTTTTTTATGCCCAATATGAGCATAGGGCTTTATAAATTTAAGGGAGGTTGATTTGTATCAAACAAGAACTTTCTATAAACGAGGAAATCGTAGCTAAAGAAGTTAAGGTTATTGATGAAAACGGAGAGCAACTTGGAGTGTTACCAATTGCTGAAGCTTTGAAAATAGCTGAAGAAAAGGAATTAGATTTAGTAGAGGTTGCTTCTAATGCAAATCCTGTAGTTTGTAAAATCATGAACTATGGTAAATACAAATATGAGCAAGCTAGAAAAGAAAAAGAATCTAAAAAGAAACAAAAAATTGTTGAAGTTAAAGAAATTCGTTTGTCATCAACAATTGACACACACGACTTTGAATTCAAAGCAAAAAATGCTAGAAAATTCTTAGAGTCTGGTGACAAAGTTAAAGCAACGATTAAGTTTAAGGGTAGAGAAGTTAATAACACAGCTTTTGGCGCAAGCGTTTTGACTAAATTTGCTGAAGCACTAAGTGATGTAGGTTCAGTAGATAAAGCTCCAAAACTTGAAGGCAGAAGTATGATACTTATGATTAATCCAAAAAACCAACAATAATTTAATTATTAATATATTTGAAGGGAGTAAGAAAATCATGCCTAAAATGAAAACACACAGAGCTACTGCAAAAAGAGTTAGCTTAACAGGTACAGGAAAAATTAAAAGAAACAGAATGAACAGAAGACATTTATTAAATGCAAAAACAGCTAAGAGAAAAGCAAGACTTAGAAGACCAACAACAGTTGACAAGACAATGGAAGCAAACGTTAAGAAAATGCTACCATACGCTTAATTTAAAGAGAATATATATAGGAGGTTAATGAAAAATGGCAAGAGTAAAAACAGCGGTTATTACTAGAAAAAAACATAAAAAAGTTTTAAAAATGGCTAAAGGTTATTATGGCGCAAAAAGCACAAGATTCAGAATGGCTAAACAAGCTGTAATGAAATCTTTACAATATGCATATGTTGGAAGAAAGTTAAAGAAAAGAGATTTCAGAAAACTTTGGATTTCAAGAATCAATGCAGGTGCTAGAGCAAATGGTGTTAACTACAGCACATTAATCAATGGAATGAAAAAAGCTAACATCAACATCAACAGAAAAATGCTTGCTGAAATGGCTGTTAATGATCCAGCTGGTTTCGCACAAGTTGTTGCTGCAGCTACTAAATAAGTTTAAAAACTTACGAGACATCTTCGGATGTCTCTTTTTTTTGTCCAAGATAGGACAAATCTGTTGTTCTAAATTTAACTTGTCCTCATACAATTTATCAATGGAGGTTGGACGAGTTATGAGATTTATTGTGTTCTTTTTTATATTTATGATTATTTGCTTTGCTACACCTAGCTTGTTTTTAAGAGATATGTTAATTGTAGATGCTGGTGAATTTGTGAAAAACATAGATGTATTAGAAGGGCTAAAAGAATTAATTGGTGGAGACAAGTTGCCTGAAGAAAGTAAGGATACTAATAATTTAGATACTATAAATATAGAAGAAAAAGAAAATATCAAATTACTATTAACCGGTGAAAATAAAATTGTAGAGATGCCTTTTGAAGATTATTTGGTGGGAGTATTGATAGGCGAAGTACCGTCTACTTATGAGCTTGAAGCGCTTAAGGCACAAGCGTTAGTTGCTAGATCATACACCATGCATAAGCTAAAATATAATCCGTCAGCACATAATGGTGCGGACATGTGTGATGATATAAATTGTTGCCAGTGCTTTAAAACAAAAGAGTATGCATTTTCTTCTTGGGATGACAATGAAGAAAATGCAAAATGGGAAAAACTTTGTAAAGCAGTGAATTTAACTTCTGGGGAATATATTACTTATAGCGGAGATATAGTTGCAGCATACTTTCATGCGCACAGTGGACGTGCAACTGAAGATGTAAAATACGTTTGGGGAAACGAAGAAATTCCATATTTAAAGAGTGTTCCGGCTAAAGAGGATTATCTTTATGAAGATGCACTAACTATTTCACAAGCAGATTTAACTTCAAAATTAAAAAGTAAGTATCCTAACTATAGTGGTGAAAAGTTAGAAGTCTTAGGATATACAGGGAGTAATAGAATAGATACTTTAAAGGCGGGAATTCATGAGGTAAAAGCAACATCACTACGCAGTCTATTAGGTCTTCGCTCGACTGATTTTGAAATAGTATATAGCGAATCGGGCGATGTGACATTTAAAACTATTGGTTATGGCCATGGCGTCGGAATGAGTCAAGAAGGAGCAAATGCCATGGCAAAGACTGGAGCTACGTATGAAGAAATAATAAAGTACTATTATCAAGGTGTTGAGATTTATAATACTAAATAGTATAATTGCATCAAGAAATGGGGGATTTAAATGGCTAAATTAATACTTGCTTCAGGATCAAAATGGAGAAAACAATTATTGGAGATGTCTGGTTTTGTATGTGAAGCAATACCAAGTGATTGCGATGAAAATATAGAATACACAAATCCAGAAGAGTATGTGTTAGAGCTTTCTAAAGAAAAAGCTGAAGATGTAGCAAAGAGATGCAAAGAGGGTATAGTACTTGCTGCAGATACGATTGGACACATGAACAATAAAAGATTTGAAAAACCAAAAGATAGAGAAGAAGCATTTAACTTTATGAGCGAACTATCAGGTAAAGGAAATGACTTTATTACTGGTGTAACAATAATAGACTTATATCAAAATAAGACGGTAAGTTTCACAGATAACGTGAAAGTAAAACTTCAAGAATTATCTGATGATGAGATTAATTGGTATATAGATAATCAACCAAACATATATGACTGTGCTGGATATGTTGCAGACGAATGTGCAGCCTTATTTATAACAGAACTAATTGGAGACTACAAATCAATGGTAGGGTTACCTATAAACAAAATCTATAATGAACTAAAAAAACTAGGCTACTCAATGCGCGATTTTCGCGACTAGGGACAGTCCTTGTTGTTAAAATTTTGATAACAAGGAGCGTCCCCTAATTAAAAATTTCGCGAGTTGGGGACACTCCTTGTTACAAAAAATTCACACAAAATCTATCCTGCTAAATTGCAGCAATTCCTTAGGGAATAAGCGTTTAGCGGGATTTTTTTGCGCGAAAAAAGTCTAAAAAACGGTAAAAATTCAAAAAAATAAAATAAAAAAATTTTTTTTGAATTTTTGAGTCCGCAAACCCTTTATTTCCGTAAGTAGTAAATCAAGTTTTGCACAGCTCAAATCCGCTTGTATCAAGGGTTTGCGAGCAAAAATGTGTTGACGGTTAAAAATTAGAGGCGTATAATATCATTGTAGTTAGAAATTATTGGAAATTTAATTTTTAAAATATATCACATAAACAAAGGAGGAAATCGTTATGGATATTATGACATTAGCTTGCATCATTGGTGGTGCAGTACTAGCATTTATTATTTTCCTATGTATGATTTATCGTGTTGCCGACATTGACAAAGCGTTAATTATTACAGGTGGAAAGAAACCAAAGATAGTTGTTTCTGGAGGTAGTTTTGTAATTCCTATTTTCAGAAAAGCTACATATTTTGATTTGTGTATGTTAACAGTACGAGCTGACAAAGACGAAATTCGTACAGTAACATCTGTTCCAATCATCACAGACTGGACAGCCCAAATCAGACCAGATACATCAAATATTGAAAACTTGAAAAAAGCGATTGTGTCATTTAAAGAAAGAGGTCAAGAAGGTATTATCCAAGACGTTAAATTAACACTTACTGGTGCGGTTCGTGACATCGTTGCTTCCATGACACCAGAAGCCGTTCTTAGAGATAAAGTTGAGTTCGCTCAAAAAGTTAAGAATACAGTTAATGACGAAATGATTAACATGGGTATGGAACTTGTATCACTAAACATCCAAGATATTTCAGATAAGAATGGATACTATGATGACATCGCTGCATTAGATATGCAAGATAAACATCGTGAAGCTGCTAAGAAAAAAGCTGTTGTTGAACAAGAAGTTCGTAAACAAAAAGCTGAATCTGAGCAAATCGCTTCTCAATCAGAATTAGATTCTGCACTTGCTATTGCAGAAAAACAAAGAGACAACAACTTGAAAAAAGCTGAATATAAGGCAGAAACAGATAAAGCTAATGCTGACGCTATGATTGCCGGACAACTTCAAACAACAATTCGTATGCGTGATATCGCTGAAGAAGAAGGTCATGTAGAAGTTGTTAGACAAGAACAAGCTAACTTAGCTGCATTAAAACGTAAAGAAGTATTATTAACTGAAGCAAACGCTGCTAAAGAAAAAGCAATGATCGAAGCTGAAGCACAAGCAAACGTTAATAACATTAACGCAGACAACTTAGTAGAAGTTGCTGAACGTGAAGCTACTGCTATCAAAATTACTGCAGATGCTGAAGCAGAAAAAGCTAAAAAAGAAGGTCAAGCATCAGCCGAAGTTACTAAGATGAACGGTGTTGCTGAAGCTGACGTTGTAAAACAAAAAGGTTTAGTTGAAGCTGAAATCATCAAACAAAAAGGTTTGGCTGAAGCTGAAGCTGAAAGAGTTAAATTACTTGCTATGGCTGAAGGTGAGAAAGCTCTTGCTGACGCCCGTGCATCTAATGAAAAAGTTAACTTCGAAATTGAACGTTTGAAGATTGAAATGAATGCTAAAGTAGAAATTGCTACAAAGACAGCACAAATCATGGCTGACATTGGTAAGAACGCTGAGTTCGTTAATATCAATGGTGGACCACAAGGTGGCGGAACAGGTAATGTGTTATTAGACACACTAGCAAATGTTCCTGAATTAATGAAAAAATTAGACGTTGAAAACAAAGCTTTAAATGGCAAATCATTCAACGAAGAAATTAGTGGTCTAGTAGGAAGTATTACTGAACCTGCAAAAGGACTTCTAGTAAATAACGTTTCAAACGAAGAACCTAAAAAAATTATTAAAGACAAAAAAGAAGAAAAATAAATAACGATTTCTTTTTAGAGGCAGTTGCTTTAATGCAACTGTCTCTTTTTTTTACAGAGGGACGCCCCTTGTTGTAAAAATTTTGACAACGGGGACAGTCCTTATTATTAAATTTTTTATAACAAGGGGCGTCCCTGTTTTAAAAAGCCTATTGCAATATCATATATCAAATATTAAAATATAAAGAAACTAACTAAAGAGAAGAGGAATTCGTATGAAAATATATAGAAAAAGATACATTCCAAATGAAATAATAGATATCTCTGCTGATGAGATTGTTTATCAAGATGAAAAATTATTAGTGACAAAATGGCTTCCGATAAAACCACGCACAGATGTGGGGAGAGGTGTGTCATACACTATGCTAGATAAAGGCTGGAAAATAAGCAAATTCTACGATCACAACAACAACTTATTATACTGGTATTGCGATATCATCGAGCACATTAAAGATGAAGATTCAATAACATTGATAGATTTATTAGTAGATGTAATAATTCATGAAGATGGTATATACGAAGTTGTTGATGTAGAAGAGTTGGATGAGGCACTTGCAGCGGGATTGATAACAGAAAATCAAAAAGAAGACGCACTTCAAAAAGTAAGTGCCCTAACTAAATTAATTGATGAAAAACAATTTCCACCGTTTGAAGAAATGAATATATAAAATAAAAAGCTTGTAACTTTTCGTTACAAGCTTTTCTTTTTCTAAATTTTATCCACGCTCATTCATGTGTTGTGCAATTCGTCTTTCGGCATCTTTCTTGGCGATGTCTTGACGTTTGTCATATAACTTTTTACCACGAGCCACACCAAGTTCAACCTTTACGTGATTCTTATCCCAATACATTGAAAGCGGAATAAGCGCAACACCTTTTTGTTTTACCATTCCTACAAGTTTTAAAATTTCTTGTTTGTGCACAAGTAGTTTTCTTTTTCTCATAGGGTCCTTATTAAAAATGTTTCCTTTTTCATAGGGACTAATGTGTAGATCATTTATAAAAAGTTCACCATCTTTAATTGTGGCATAACTATCTTTCATATTCACTTTGCCATCTCTAATAGACTTAACTTCAGTACCAGCGAGTGCGATACCGCATTCCATTCTAGAATCTATAAAGTAATCATGGAAGGCTTTGCTATTAGTGGCGATAATTCTTTTATCATCATTATTTTTAGCCATAAATCCTCCTAACTAACGTAGCTAATTATAGCATAGAATAGTTTTCACTGCAATATTAGGTAATAAAGGACTTATAAAGCATCTTTTTAGAAAAATCAAGAGTTGATTTTAAAAATCAAAGTGGTAGAATTCGCTTGAAAGTACAAAAGACATATTAGGAAAATCACACATAGGAGGATAATCTCATGGTAATTAAGGGAATATCTCAAGAACAACTCCAGGAAATACGGAGGGTTCAGGAACATTTTGAAGGATTGGCAGGCAAGATAATGTCTATTGAACCAATCGACAACGGCAGAATCAACAAGACATATAAGGTGGCAATTTCTTTTGAGGGTGCGGGTTTTAAAGCCTTTATTTTTCGGGCAATCAACACGCACGTTTTCAAAAATTTTGTCGCTATGATGAACAACACACAAATTATTACTGAACACATTCGTAACAAAGGTGAAACAACCCTGTATTTCCATCCGGTTATTGGGGAGTTGACCTGCGAATCACCGACAGTTTATTTTGACGCTCAAACTCAAAAGTATTGGACTGTTTGTGATTACATTGAATCAAGAACAAAGAACACACCAGAATCTGAGGCAGATTTTTTGGCGCTTGGAAGAATGATTGGTAAGTTTTCACTCCAACTTTCGGACTTACCAAAAGAAAAATTTGAGCAAATTGTAGAAACAATTCCAGATTTTCACAACACGCCGGCACGTTTCAAAACATTTGAAGGCATCCTTGCTGATGATGAATATAAACGTTCCAAAACATGCATGGAAGAGATCACGTTTTTGGTGTTGAGAAGCTATCGCGCAGATGCGATTACTCATCCTTTGGAAAGAGGAAAAATTCCAAAGCGTGTATCGCACAACGATACCAAGCTCAACAATGTATTATTTGACACATATACTGGTCTGGAAAAAACAATCATCGATTTGGATACCACTATGCCAGGCACAGTTCTTTACGATTTAGGCGATGCTGCAAGATATGCATGCAACACTGAAAGTGAAGAATCTGTTGAAGCAGAAAAAGTTCATTTCGATAGTCAAAAATTCGCATATTTGGTAAAAGGTCTTTTGACCACAATGAAAGAAGTAATTACTCAGCGTGAAGTGGATATGTTGGTTGATGCAGCATGGATAATTACGTATGAGCAAGCACTTAGATTTTTGACAGACTATCTCGATGGAGATAAGTATTTCAGCAATTTGGTTCCTGATGAAAATGGCAGGATGTACAATCGCGAAACTAAAAATTTAGAGCGCGCCAGAGTGCAAATCGCACTCCTTCAAAGTATAGAGGAACAATACTGCGAACTAACACAAATGGTAGGCACAATCTGGAACCAAATCCAGAACTAACAAAAAGATGCAAAAGAGTGGTCTGGCGAGACCACTCTTTTCATATTAATCAGAAATATAGTTCATTAGTATGTAAAGCAATAATCCCTTTATCCGAGAAGTGCGCTCGCAGGAACTTTAGTTCCGAGTACAGCACGGCGACGATAAAGGGTTATTGCTATAGAAAACTAAAATACGCGATTAATAGTTATCACGTTTCGAATCGCCAGACATACCATAATATCCAATCAATCCAAATATCGCCACTGCAGCAACTATCACGATAACCCAAGTCCACATAGTAGTGGTTTCTCCGTTATCTGTTGTAGCAGTTCTAGTAGCATCATAAGTTCTAGAGTCAGTACCAGTTCTTGAATCATTACCTCCAGACATACCATTGTCTAAATCTTGACCCATTCTAGTAACGGCATTCCCAACGCTATTTACAGCACTTCCAGCACCGTTTATAACACCACCAATACCTGTAGCAGCATCACTTACCATATTGCCTGCAGTATTTCCAACGTTATCTACTGCGTTTGACATAGAGTTTTTTGTATCTGTTGAAGTGGTTCTGGTTGTTGTACCACCAGTTGTATTGGCAACTGCTCCATTTCCATTAGCAGCAAATACAAAAGAAAAACTCATTAAACTTAGCACTAGAGTAAGTGTTAAAAGCATTTTCTTGTTAAACATATTAAACCTCCTGGAATTCATAGAACTGCGCAAAGCGCTGCTAAGTTTAAAATCTATGAATTCACATTTAGTATCTTAAATTTTTCAAAATAATATTCAAAAAATGCTTGTAAAAAATTGAGAAAAACTCAAAAATAGGGTAAAATTTTCATGAAACGAAGGAGGTTTTATTGAATTATGAAGAAATATATTATGTTGACTATATTGACTTTACTTTTTATATATGTTATACTAATCGCCGTTGGTTGTAAGAGCGGAAATCTATTTATTCCTATAGAAAACCCAGATAATGAAATAGAAAATGAAGTTATTTCGGGTGAAGTAAATGACGTTTCAGGAGATGAAAACGAACCTGTACAAGTAGTTACTTCTGGCGAAAACGTAGAAAAGGACAAAGTAGATTATGATTTTCCGGAACCATCAGGTGAAAAAGAAGTTACAAATGAGATGGTAACTCCTTCTGATGAAAACGAGAAAGTCACTGGAAATTTGAATATAGATAATAAGTGTGTATACAACGAAGCAGGTAGAATTATTATCGTGATGTTCCATAAGTTTGCGAGTACAGAACCTGATGAATGGACTCGTTCTTATGATAATTTTTACAAGGATTTAAAATACCTTTATGATCACGGATATAGAACTGTCTCTTTGACAGATTACATCAACAACACTATGAGTGTGCCTGTTGGTTGTACACCTATCATTTTCACATTTGACGATGGAACAAAAGGTCAATTTAATTTAGTGAAAAATGAGAAGGGTGAACTAGTTGCAAATCCAGACTCGGCAGTTGGAATTATGGAGAAGTTTTATAAAGAGTATCCAGAATTCGGCCTTAACGGAACATTTTTTATAAATAGTACTTTCTTTGCAGGTGAGGGAACAAACGAAGAAAGATTAAACTATCTTGTTTCAAGAGGATTTGAAATCGGCAATCACACAAGTAGTCATGTTAATTTAGGTAAAGCTTCTAAAGATGAAATTCAAAAAGAAATCGGAAGCTTAGCTAATACTGTGAAAAAATTAACAAACGGCTATGAAATAAATGCTCTTGCATTACCTAATGGAGTATCATCAAAAGAATATAGATCATATATCGCGAAAGGTTCTTATGAAGGACAAAATTACGAAAATAAAGTAGTACTTTTGGTTGGAGCTGAACCTGTGTATGCGCCAAATTCGGGCAAGAACAATCTTTTGACTTTACCAAGAGTTCGTGCAACTGGTGGAGAAAAAGAAGTTACATTTGATTTATATTATTGGTTGAACGTTATGGAGAAAAATCCAAAAATGAAATATGAAAGAATCTCATAAAAAAGAAAGGAAGGATAAAATTTGACAGAAGAAACAAAATCGAACGGAAATGTTTCTAAAAAGCCACGTAGATCTTTTGGCAAAAGTTTTAGAGATACTAAAAAAACTAATGCTGCAAAAGAAACTAAGGCAACTAATAATAAGGAAACTAACAATCTTGAAACATTAGAAATATCAACATCTATTTCTTCAAGATTTGAAAAGAACAAAATGGCTGGAAGAAAGAAATTAGAACAAGCAGCCAAACCAAAACTACAGCAAAAGGGTAGAGAAAAAGTAGAACCAAAAGCTGAGAAGAAAGTGCAAGAAAAAGCTGCAGAGATTAAGAAAGCAGTAGCACAAAAAGAAGAAAAATTAGAAAAGAAAAATATTAGAATAGCAAGAGATAGATTAAAAATCATTCCACTTGGAGGATTAGAAGAAGTAGGAAAGAACATGACAGTATTTGAGTATGGAAACGAAATGATACTTGTTGACTGTGGTGTGGCGTTCCCAGAAGATGATATGTTGGGTGTTGACCTTGTTATACCTGATTTCTCATACTTAACTAAAAATAAAGAAAAACTTCAAGGTATGATTATTACTCACGGACACGAAGATCACATCGGTTCAGTACCTTATGTGTTAAAAGAAATTAACACACCTATTTATGGTACAAGATTAACTTTAGGTTTAATAAAAAATAAATTAGAAGAACACAAATTAGTTAGAGGAACAGCTCTTAAATGTATTCAAGCGGGAGACGTTATTAAGCTTGGTAACTTTAAAATAGAATTTATCAGAGTAAATCACTCTATCGCAGATGCAGTAGCACTAGCTATTACAACACCTGTTGGTACAGTAATTCACACTGGTGACTTTAAAGTTGACTACACACCAATCGACGGTAAAGTAATCGACTTACCAAGATTTGCTGAACTTGGTAGACAAGGTGTACTTGCTTTGATGGCAGATAGTACAAATGCCGAAAGAGAAGGATACACAATGTCTGAAAGAAATGTTGGTAAAGTATTCGATGGCATTTTTGCCGGATGTCAAAAGAGAATTATCGTAGCTACATTCGCTTCAAATATTCACAGGGTTCAACAAATTGTTAATTCTGCAACAAAGAATGATAGAAAAGTTGCAATCTGTGGAAGAAGTATGGAAAATGTAATGAAAGTTGCGAAAGATTTAGGTTATCTAGATATTCCAGATGGCATACTTATAGATATGGATGAGATAGATAATTATGCTCCAGATAGATTAGTACTTGTTACAACAGGAAGCCAAGGCGAAGAAATGTCTGGTCTTTCAAGAATGGCAGCAGGTACTCATAGAAAAGTTACTATTACAAATAGAGACTTAGTAATCATTTCTGCAACACCAATTCCAGGTAATGAAAAATTAGTTTCAAATGTAATTGATGATTTATTTAAAATTGGTGCAGAAGTTATTTATCATACATTAAAAGACATTCACGTTTCTGGACACGCGTGCCAAGAAGAACAAAAACTAATTTTATCATTAGTTAAGCCTAAATATTTTATACCAGTCCATGGTGAATTTAGACATCTTCAAGCACATGCTGAAACAGCTGTTAAAGTTGGAGTTGATCCAGATAACATCACATTATTATCAAATGGTAATGTATTAGAATTAGATAAAAATTTCTGTAAAGTAACAGGCTCAATACCAGCCGGTCAAGTATTAGTTGATGGCTTAGGTGTTGGAGACGTTGGAAATATCGTTCTTCGTGATAGACAACATTTATCACAAGATGGATTAATAATTGTAGTAATAGCAATGGATAGCAAGAGTGGTCAAATCATGTCTGGTCCAGACGTTATTTCTAGAGGATTCGTATATGTTAGAGAATCTGAAGATTTAATGGAAGCTATGAGAAAAGAATTATTAAAAGATTTGGAAAAAATTCAAGCAAATGGAATCAAAGATTGGGGCACAATCAAAACAAGAATTAAAGATACAGTTCACGACTTTGTATTCACAAAAACTAGAAGAAACCCAATGATAATTCCAATAATTTCAGAAATAGAATATTAATCAGAGTTAATATACGAAAGGAAAAGCGATGGGATACTTAAAAGAAATTTTAAAAGGTGTTTTCATAGGAGTTGCTAATATAATTCCTGGCCTTAGTGGCGGAACAATAGCACTTTCTATGGGAGTATACGAAAAAATTCTTGGAGCAGTAAATAATATATGGAAAGATTTTAAAGGAAGTTTAAAAACATTACTTCCTTATGGAATTGGACTTGTAGCTGGAATTGTTTGCTTTACATTTCTTATAGAATATTGTTTGACAAACTTCCAAATTCCTACGTTACTTGCTTTTGTTGGATTGATACTTGGAGGCCTACCTTCTATATATGGAAGAGTAAAGGGTGAAAAGTTTAAAACAACACATCTAATAACACTAGCAATAATGGCTGCTATAATTATAATTCCCACAATAGTTACAGCAGGTGCTGCAGATGCAATGAAGACGGTGGAGTTTAGTTTACTTTCAGTTTTAATATTTGCAGGACTTGGAGTGATTTCGGCAGGTACAATGATAATACCTGGTGTAAGCGGTTCGATGATGCTTATGATGTTAGGCTACTATGAAACGATAATTAGCACTATTAGTACTTTTATAAAAGCAGCGGTGGCGTTAGACTTTGCAACAGCTTTGGTTGCTTGTCAAACATTGATTCCGTTTGGAATAGGTGTAATTGCAGGAGTAGTTGTAATAGCAAAAATTATAGAGAAATTACTAAAAAGATACCCAAATGCGACAATGTGGGGTATAATTGGTTTGGTTGTTACATCGCCATTTGCAATATTATACGGAGTAAGTTTTGCAGGCTGCACAGCACTTACTGTGATAGCTTCAATAATTACTTTTGTAATTGGATTTTTTGTAGCAAGAAAAATGGGAGAATAATCTTATAAAGATAACTTTCATAAAAAGGGGAGAAATACAATGAGTAAAGAATTAGCAGAGTTGGTGTTTCCTAATATAGACAAAACACCAGAATATTACGAAGAATTATATCCAAAGAGAAACTTACCTGAAGGAGCTATGGTAACAAGATTTGCTCCAAGCCCAACAGGTTTTATACATGTAGGTTCACTATTTGGTGCTAACCTAGATAGAAGATTAGCAACACAGACAAACGGTGTTTGTTATCTAAGAATTGAAGATACTGATGGAAAAAGAGAAGTTGATGATGGTATCAATCTTGTAATCAATGGTCTAAAAGTATTTGAAATAGAATTTGACGAAGGTCCAAAAGGCACAGAAGGAAGCAATGGGAACTATGGCCCATACATCCAAAGTCAAAGAAAAGATATTTACCAATGCTATGCGAAATCTTTAATTGAAAAAGGTTTAGCATATCCTTGTTTCTGTACAGCAGAAGAACTTGATGTAATAAGAGAAAGACAAGAAAAATTAAAGATAGTTCCAGGTTACTATGGTGATTTTGCAGCGTGCAGAAAAATGAGCGAAAGTCAAATGATAGAAAGAATCAAAAAAGGAGATCCATATATCATCAGACTTAAATCTCAAGGAAGCATGAGCAGAAAAATTAGATTTAAAGACATGATCAGAGGAATAATTGAATTTCCTGAAAATGTACAAGATATAGTAATTATCAAATCTGATGGACTTCCAACATATCACTTTGCACACGCGGTAGATGATCATTTAATGAGAACTACACACGTAATCAGAGGAGAAGAATGGATTTCATCAGTACCACTACATGTAGAATTGTTCAAGGCTTTAGGATTTGATATGCCTGAATATATTCATACACCAACAATTATGAAAGAAGAAGATGGAAGCAAGAGAAAAATTAGTAAGAGAAAAGATCCAGAAGCTTCTGCTTCATATTATAAAGATAACGGAATTCCAAAAGAAGCAGTTATCGATTACTTGATGAATATATTAAACTCAAACTTCGAAATGTGGAGAAAACAAAATCCACACGCAGATTTAGCTGAGTTTAAAGTAGACCCACACAAAATAAGTTCAAGCGGTGCGTTATTTGATTTAGTAAAATTAAACGACGTAGCTAAAAATACAATATCATTCTTTACAGCGGACAAGGTATACAGTGAAGGATTAGAATGGGCTGAAGAATATGATAAAGATTTAGCTGAACTTATGAAAACACATGCTGAGTTTACAAAGAACATATTAAACATCGAAAGAACAGGAACAAAAGTTAGAAAAGATATAGCTAAATGGTCTGAATTAAGAGACAACTTAGAGTATTTATATGATGAAGTATTCTTTGAAAAAGAACATGAAGACGAATGGCAAAGTGTAACAGACAAAGCTGAAATCAAAGCAATTCTTGATGAGTATATGAAAGTATACGATGCAGCTGATGACAAAGACACATGGTTCGGCAAAATGAAAGACGTAGCTGAAAAATTAGGTTACGCAAGAGAAGTAAAAGAATACAAACAAAACCCAGAAAACTATAAAGGACATGTAGGAGATATAAGCACAGTAATAAGAGTAGCTTTAACTGGTAGAAAAAATACACCAGACCTATATGAAATTCTAAAAAATCTTGGAACAGAAAGAATCCAAAAAAGATTCGCAAGAATATAATTTTAATGGCGCCGACTATTCGGCGTCTTTTTTTGTCCCGCTGGGGGACGAACTCATTGTGGGATGAAATTGGTAAAAACTTGAAAAAGAGGCTAAAATATGCTATAATAATACTGTTATGACATGTCTGTCTAACGGTCTTCTCAATTAAAGAAGACAACTCAATTATTTTCGCAAGAGAGTGCGATTCACAAAACTCTCATCTGAGTAAGCGAAAGCTGAAAAGCTCTCACGGAGGTATTAAAGTGAGAAAAAACGAACGTAGAAACGAAAGCTGGCTCCCTGCAATTGCATTCATTGCTTTGCTAGTTAGCACATTTTTGGGGCTTACCAACATGTATCTTGAAGATGTGGTAAGTATCTACAAAAGTGGCACTGCATCCAACGACTTCGTAAGATTGCTTGGTGCAACCTTAATGGTGTGGGCGCTGTGCATGTTAGCGTTGTTTGTCCATGGAAGTGATCACCGCAATACGCGTGCTGGCAAATGCATGATGGCTAATTCTTTGGCATGTGTTGTAGTGGTTGTAACTTGCTTGTTAGTGGGCTTCCTTTGCGTGGGCACCCACAATTTAGCTTCAAGCATTGCTTTCGGTGTTCTATTTTTAGCTAAGATATATGGATATATCAGTGCATTTATCTTCTGGATCCTATATTAAAGCAAGAAACGGCGTCCCGTGAGGGGCGCTGTTTTTTATATGGAAAGCCGTTGCCTCGGTTGGGTACATGCGTTGACACAAATTGCCAAAAATGTTAAAATTTTTATATATGGGTTACAAAGGAGAAAACGTTATGAGCGAGTTATCTGAAAGAATAAAAGTGATGAGAGAAATGGCATTTGCAAGCACAGATGGTGTTCAAAAAGTATTGAGAGATATATACGATATGCTTGATGCAAACGAAGACTCTTTGAAACAATGTTATGAAGTGGATAAAGAAGGCACAAACAAGAAAGAAAATCTAATAATTAAAAGAATGTTGGATGCCGTTCAAGATACTATAGATTATCAATTTGCCGATACTGAAGTTCATGAAATGATAGATGAAAGAAGAGTACTTGAATTCAAACAAAACATGGGCGTTATAGGAGTAATATATAACGGCGATGTTTATGCCACAATAGAGCTTATAACCAAAGCATTAAAAACAAATAATGCTATCATATTAAACGTTGGTATAAATGATTACATCGGTACCAACAACTTAATTGTAAAAAGTATAAAAGAAATATTAGAAAAGAATAACAAACCAGCAGGTTTGGTCGAAATAAATTTTTCGGAAAATGAAGAGCTTGCCAACGAAGACCTAGATCAAATTATAGTAATCGGAGATAGAGCAAAACAAACTAGAGTAAACTCATTAAACCTAAACACACTAAAAAGTGGTTATGGTCATGGTGAAATATATGTAGATGATTTAGAAAACGAAAAGTTTGTAAAAGAGCTGTTATCAAAAGTAGATTACAACATACAACTATATGTAAAAGAAAGTTTAGCAACAGACTTGCCAGGCACAAGAGTTGCAAATTTTGAAGAGGCTATTAATCGCATCAACAAAGAAGGTGCAGGATATGCAGCTGCAATATTCTCAAATGATGCAGAAACACAAAGAGTATTTATGAAAAGAGTAAAATGCAAATTCTCATTTATAAATGCAAGTCCATCAATAGCAAGAGAGTTAGACATATATATAGCAGATATGTATTATAAAAAGGTAGGAATGGTGTAGGCGTATGGCAAGGATAAGTTATGGTGATTTTCAAGACATAATTTCATATTTGCAAGCAAGTGAAAGAACCCAAGAAGACAAAGCTGCTTTCTTCCAAAGTAAAGGAATAGAAAGCCAGGCTTTAATTGGTGCGCTTTCAGATATTGTTGTAGGTGGAAAAAAACATGTTACATCACTAGACAAAATCTTTGCAGAAGCTGGCGAATTAGAGATAGGTGAATTAATTAACTATGCGGGAAATACAAGTAAATTTATAGAACATCACGGCTTTGCACCACCGCTATTAGTAAAAGAATTTCCTAAAGAATATATAGAAAACTTTAGTCAATCAGCATGGGCACCATTAACTAAAACAGATTATTTCAAAAAAGCAGATTATGATGGCAGAAAATTAGCGCTTACACTTGCGGGGATATATGGTGTGTTTGAAAATGATCCAGATGCTGGTCCAAGACTAAGCAGTTTGGTAAACATGCTTCAAGGAAAAACTTTTGAAGATTTAGAACACTTTAACGGATTAGAAATGCAATATGATCCGCAATTTTTTAGATTAGTAAAAGAAAATCCAGAACTACTAACCACAATGAACTTAGCAGAGCTACAAAGTCACTGGGAAAGTATTTCTAGATGTGTAGATATAAAAACACCTGAAAACATTCAAAGATATATCCAAATATCTCAAGAAAAAGGTGGAAACGAATTTGATACTTACATGGCATATCACAATGTGCCACAAAGTAAAATAGAAAAATATAAAATAATATATGACCAAATGAGAGGTCGTACAGAAACTTCAATGCCAACAATAGAAGGCACTACAGATAAAGGATATAGCTATGAAGTTTTAGGATTTGACGATATCCGAGTAATGCGTTTTGGTGAAACTGTTAAGTGTTGTCAAGCTTTAGGAAACGCTGCAGAAACTTCAATGATAAACAGTGCTATCGAAGCAACATCACGTGTTGTAATAGTCTCAGATGAAAAAGGAAAACCAGTTGCGGGAAGCTTTGTAACACACAAGATAGACAAAGATGGGAGAAGTTATGTGTGCTTTGATAGTATAGAAGTAAATGCATCAAAACTTCCTATAAAAGCAGTTGCATATTCAAAGACATTAAAGAAATTAAATAAGCTTGTGAAAAAAGGAATAATTCCAAATGCAGATATAGATACGATAGAAGCATACTTCGCGGAAAATCCTGAACAAAAACATATTAGCAAAAAAGATTTAGAAGCGTTAAGAATAAACAAAAAAATCATGGAAGCATATCAATCAGCAGCACAAGATATAATGACTGCAGATGAACAAAAAAGAGGAGATCAACTTGCAAAAGGTGAAATAACTCAAGAAGAACATGACAGATTGCTAATAAAAAATGGTAGAATCACAGTTGGTAGAAATCCAGTAAGTATGTACTTGGGAGATTTACCACAATTAGATAAAAAAGAAATGGAACTATTACCAGCCATTCAAAAAGATAAATCAATATACAAAAAAGCACATAGAGTAACAGGTCCTGAACTTTTAAGAAAAGTAACAAGAGGAATGACAATGGCGGGCGTTGCTTTAGGTGCGGCTATGATGGTTGCAGAACCATTAGTAGGTGGAGCGTTTTTAGCTTGGGGTGCAATTGGTTCGCATAAATTAAAACGCAAAAAAGTACATGGACAAACATATTCAGATGCTGTACATGAACAAAGAAGTTTGTATGATGGTAGATCAGATAAAGTTCCAGCAATATCAGATCCAGAACAAATAAAAGAACTACAAAAGAAATTAGTATATAGCCAATACGAAGTAATTTCTCCAGGAACTCAAGATCGTGCAAGAGGAGATTTAGGAGATGTATTAAGAGTTGCAGACCTTACTCCAGAACAAGCAAAAGGATTTAGAAGATTAAGAGAAGAAGCCGGACTTGGAGACTTTACTGAACAAGATCAAAATAAATATATAATTGGAAACGCACATAACTGGTGTGCAACAATTACAAGAGATGGAGCAAACTTAACTGTAGGTGAAATCGCAATGATGAACTCATTTGGATTCGGAAGAAAACAAGCGATGCTTGCAGATGCACAAGTGCAATTAATGGGAAGTTTGCAAACATTAGCTGGCAGAGCTGAAAGTATGACATTCGAAACAGGAGATCCAAGGATAGATCAATACCTTGGAAAACACATAGAAACAAGAGCACCAGGAGATTCAATAGAACAAACTAGAGAGCGTAATCAAGAAGTGGAAATAGGACATTAAAAAAGAGGCATTGGGGAAACTCGATGCCTTTTGAAATAAAAAGGAAAGGAAGAAAGATCATGGGAGAATTATGGGATATCTATGATGAAAACAAAAACAAAACAGGCAAAATAGCAGAAAGAGGAGTGACAAAATTACAACCAGGAGAGTACCACATAGCAATAGAAGCGATGATACTAAATAGTAAAGGACAAATCTTAATAAGTCAAAGAGCTGCACATAAAAAATATCCATTAATGTGGGAATGTAACGGTGGTTCAGCATTAAAAGATGAAACTAGTGTACAAGCGATCTTAAGAGAAATGGAAGAAGAACTTGGACTAGTCTTTAGAGAAGAAGAAGCCGTATTCCTAAGAACACACAAAGGAGATGTATATTTCAAAGACTACTGGCTATTTAGAACAGACATCCCAGCAGAATTAGTAACGTTCCCAGACGGAGAAGCAATCGCAGCTAAATGGGTAACAATAGACGAAATGATGGAAATGCAAGAAAAAGGCGAATGGATAGGAAGCATCACAAGAGAAGATCACAAAGTTGCAATGGAAAAATTAGGAATAAGTATATAAAACACAAGCCTTGGCTATAAAAATGGCCGAGGCTCTTTTTATGTATTTCTTGAAAAATAGGCTCTTGTTATATATACTATAAGAAGCAAAATGAGAGTAGAATAACAAATTGAAGAGGTGAAAAAATGACTCCCAAATTTAGCATAATAATTCCAATATATAATACGGAAAATTATTTAAAAGAATGTGTGGATAGTGTATTAAAACAAGATTTCGAAAATTATGAATTGATATTAGTAGATGATGGTTCAACGGACAATAGTGTAAAAATTTGTGATGAGTATGCAGAACAAGATAAGAGAGTAAAAGTAATTCACAAACCTAACGGTGGACTTTCAGATGCTAGAAACTGTGGAGCAAGAGAATCTATAGGAGAGTATATAATTTTCTTGGATTCGGACGATTTCATACATGAAAATTCATTAAGTAAAATTTCAAAAACATGTGAAGAAAAAAATGCAGATATAATCTTTTTAAAAGGTTTTAAATTTTTTACAGACACAAGAGAAACACAAGAATTAGATGAAGATCTAAATATGGATGAACTAAAAAATAAAGAAGAAAAATTAAACTATATAACTTCTTTAAAAAAATTCCCGGGGAGTGCATGTACAAAATCTTTTAGAAGAGAGTTTATATTAGCGAATGAGTTGTTCTTTGAAAAAGGTTTGGTATCTGAAGATATAGAGTGGATGATTAGAGCGTTAAAAGCTTCTAAAACAATTGATTACAACAATACTCCGTATTACTATTACAGACAAAATAGAGCTGGTTCTATAACTCACACGGTAAAAGCAAGAAATGTGAATGCATTGATTGAAATTATAAAGAAACATGCAATAAAAAATCCAAACAATAAGGAAAACGAATGTATAAATAATTTCTTGGCATATGAATATATAATTTTACTTGCTAATAATTTAAGTTTGTCTAAAGAAGAAAAAATAAAAGTAACAGATAATGTTTATGAATATAAATGGATTTTACAATACGATAACAACCCAAAAGTAAAATTAGTAAATAAGATAAGAAAAATCTGCGGAATTAAAATAACAGCAAGACTTTTAAAAATGTATTTAAAATTAAGATAATACGAAAAGAGGAATGTAGATGAAGTTTTCTATAATAGTACCAATATACAACATTGAAGAATATTTACCTAAATGTTTAGAATCAATAACAAATCAAACACATAAAGATTTTGAAGTGTTATTAGTAGATGATGGTTCTCCAGATAATAGCGCACAAATTTGTAAAGAATATGAAGCAAAAGATTCAAGATTCAAGCATTTAAAAAAAGAAAATGGTGGACTTTCAGATGCAAGGAATTACGGTTTTAAACATGCGGCAGGAGAATATGTTTTCTTTTTAGATGGAGATGACTTTATAACAGAAGATGCATTAGAAAAACTTAATACAGAATTAGAAAAACATCCGTATGATATTTTGAGTTTTAATAATTACGTATATTCTGACGGAGCTACAGAAGAAGTAAAATCAAAACAAATGGATTGGGATGTTGGCAATGAAATAAAATTCATGCTTTCTGCACCGGCAGCATGGAGAAGAGTATACAAATATGACTTCTGGAAAAACAATAATTTAGAATACAAAAAAGGAATAATTTATGAAGATTTAGCATTAACTCCAGGACTAGTAAATTACACAACTAACATAGGCCATATAGATGAATATTTGTACTATTATGTAGTGAGAACAAACTCAATAATGAGAGAAGTGAAATTTAAACCTAACAGGGACGACAAATTTATATCGTTAGAAACACTTGAAAACACATTTAAAGAGCATGGAAATTACGATAAGTATAAAAACGAAATAGAATATCTACATATAAAGCATTTGATAATAATGTACACAATGGAAATCTTAAAATATGATAAAGAAATATATGCACCAAGATTAGAAAAAGCATTGAAAGTAATGAAGGAAAAATATCCAAAATACACAAAAAATATTTATCTGAAAAAAGAGCCGTTAAAAACAAGACTATATGTGCAAGCGTTTAATTTAAAATGTATTTTCTTGTTAAGGAAAATGGCGATGATAGCGAATGGAAAAATGAAATAGAGGTGAAAAAATGAATCCTAAAATTTCGATAATCATACCTGTTTATAATGCCGAAAAATTTATTTCAAAATGTCTAGATTCAGCCATAAATCAAACATACAAGAATATTGAAATAATTTGCGTTAATGATGGTTCAAAAGATAATAGTTTGAAAATATTGGAAGAATATAGTGCTAAAGACAGTAGAGTTGTGATAGTAAATAAGCAGAATGCAGGCGTAAGTGAAGCAAGAAATGATGGAATAAAAAATAGTACAGGGGAGTATATTGCGTTTTTAGATTCTGATGATTGGCTAGAAAGAGATGCGATTGGAAATTTATTTGAGGCGTTGGTAGAAAACAAGGTTGATGTTGTCAGAGGGGCTTATTATATAAATGAAGGCAATAAAGAATATTTAGGAGTACAAATAGATGAGGCAATATTAAATCGATGTGTATCTACTGAAGAAAAAGACTTTTGTCAAAAAGTGATTTGTGAAATTTTAAATGGTAATATGCCAGGATATATTTGGCTACTTTTAATAAAGAAAGAAAGTGTTTTAAAGACGCCTTTATTTCAAAAGGAAATACCGGTGATGGAAGATACGGTTTTTTATTGCGATTTAATGAATGTTATTGATAAAATATATTTTTTAAATAAACCAACATATCATTATTTTTGTAATGAAGAGGGCTGTGTTAATTCTAAAAATAATTATATAAAAAAAATAAAAAGTTTTTTGAAGGTACGTGAATATTTATTAAATCAAATTGAACGTGATAAATTTGAAAAACATAAAAGAATAGATATAGTAAATACAAATATGGCGAATTTGATAGCTAATCATGCTTTTATGGCGTTTGCAACAGGCGACAAAAAACTGCAAACAGAAACAAAACAGTTAATGCAAAGCGAAGAAGTGAAAAATGCTATGAAAAATGTTAACACAAGGAATTTGCCTTGGCACTTGGCTATTCATATAACTTTTATTAAAAAAAACAGAAAAAAAAGTTTGATTTTATATTACAAATTAAGAAAGATAATAAGAAAAATGATGTTTTGGAAAAAATAAAGCTGTTACAGTAAGGTGGAAAAATAAAGATGACAAAAGAAATTATTGTTGCTAAGAAAAATTTTTCGATAAGATTAAAAAATCTTTTTAAGAACCAATATATATTTGTGATTATTTATTTTTTATTGGTTTATGGTGCTTGTGAACTTTTAAATAATTATAAATATAGAGAACTTTTTGCGGAAGCTTCTTCTATAAAGACTTTTGGAAAAGAGTGCTTGCTATTAATATATTACTTTGTAAGACCAAGAAAAATATTATTAAATATGTTGCTGTATATTGGAACTTTTTGCATCTTTGAATCTTTAATCAATAATCGAAAAATTTCAGCGTTACTTGTTTCTACAATGAGTTGGTTGTTTGCTTTGGTAAATTATGCAGTAATACAATTTAGAGGATCGGCTATATGTATAGCAGATTTTTTTACAATAAAAACAGCGCTTAATGTTTCAAAAGGATTAAGGTTAAAAATAGATTTCTTTTGCGTTGTATCTATCTTTATTTTTTTTCTTGTTAATGCTGTGATGTTCAAGGTGTTAAATAAAAAACAAAATAGAGATTTTTTGAATTGCATAACAAATTTTTTTGTTGGTACGATTCTTATCTTAATAATATTCTTTAGTAATTCAGTGTTTGCAAAAATGGAAATGTGGAATTTAAATAATGCTTATAGAGATTGGGGGGCAGGCTTGTCTTTAGTTAAGATGCTTAAAGAAAATTTATCGTTAGATATGCCAAATCAATATTCTTCAACTGAAACAAAACATCTTTTAGAAAAATACGACACCAAGACAAATTTGATTGATGAGAAAACACCAAATATTTTAGTTGTAATGAATGAATCTTTTTCGGATTTGACAGAAATATATGGTTTTGACCAAAAGAAAGAAGTAATGAGTTTCTTTAATCAATTATCAGATAAAGAAAATATCATAGAGGGAAAATTACATTCCTCAGTTTTTGCTGGAAAAACTTCAAATTGTGAATATGAATTTCTAACTCAAAACACAACTGCGTTTTTACCGAAAGGATCGATTCCATATCAACAATATGTGTTTGAAGAAGTTCCGGAATCTATTGTTGCATCATTAGAAGAATTAGATTATGAATCGCATGGAATGCATTCATGGTATGCGTCTGGATATAGTCGTAAAAAAGTATATGAATTGTTTGAATTTGAAAATATTAAATTCGAAGAAGACATGGACGACCTAGTTTACGAACAAGAAGGTTATCCAACAGATGAGTCTACATATGAACAATGGTATGAAATAATGGATTCGAAAGAGTCAGGTGAAAACAATTTTTCTTTTATAGTAACTATGCAAAATCATTTACCTTACAACGAAAGCTCTGGAGAAAAATATGTTGAAGGTAATGAAGAATTAAATGTATATCTTCAAAGAATGAAGATGTCAGAGGAGGCTTTGAAAGAGTTAGTTGCATATATAGATGAATATCCAGAAGATACAATTCTTTTGTTTTTTGGAGACCATCAACCTAATGTTGGACAAGAACAGTATGATACTTTAGTAGATGAAGAGGAAGCTAAATATATAGTACCGTTTTTGATATATGCAAATTATGATATACCAGAACAAACAGATGTTGAAACGAGTGTGAACTATTTACAAAGTATTCTATTAGAGGCTGCTGGAATTCCTTTGGATGAATATGCAAGTTATATGAAAGAAATGAGAGAAAGTATTCCGGTAATTACAGCTAATTATTATATTGGAAATAATGGGGAACGTTATTCTTATGATGATGAGAGTTCACCATATTATGAAAAAATAAAAGAGTACGAAAAAGTAGTATGGTATTACATGTTCGACTATAACGAATAAAGAGGTGAAAAAATGCGTACAGAATCTTCGGTAAAAAATAGTTTATTTGCAACAATGATGATGGTAATAAAAATATTAATAACTTTTCTTGCGCAAAAAATATTTGTCTTAATATTAGATGCTGAATATTTAGGTGCGAATGGTTTATTTACAAATGTTATTGGATTGTTAAGTTTGGCTGAACTTGGAATAGGACAAGCTATTATTTTTAATTTATATAAACCAATTGCAAATGACGATAAAGAGACCATTAAATCGTTAATGAATTTATATAAAAAAGCATATAATTGGATTACAGTTATTGTTGCTATTATAGGTGTTTCTTTGATACCATTTTTGGACTTTTTTATAGGTGAAACAACTTTAGACTTAAACTTCGTTCTTGTGTATATATTATTTTTATCACAATCGTTGGCATCATATGTATTAACATATAAACGTTCGATTTTGTATGCGTATCAAGAAAACTATATGGTTAGCATAATAGATATGTTTTATATTGTTGCGATGAATGCAGCACAATTAGGTATTTTGTATTTTACTAAAAATTATTATTTATATTTGGCAATTAAGAGTGTATGTATATTAATTGAAAATATAGTTATTACTTTTGTGGCAAATAAAAAACATGCTTTTATAAAAGATAAGAATGTACAAAAAATAGATAAAGAACTTGAAAAAGATATATTTGCTAGAATCAAGGCACAACTGTTTCATAGAGTAGGCGGTATTATTGTAAATGGCACAGACAATATTATAATTTCTAAATTTTTTGGATTGCTCGTTGCTGGATTATATTCGAATTATTTTATGATAATTTATGCTGTTTCAGAAGTTGTTAATCAAATGATATCTGCTTTAGTGCCAAGTGTTGGAGATTTATTGACAGAAAATGATAAGGAACGTTCTTTTGACGTTTATAAAAAAATTAGATTTTTTAACTTCTGGATAACAACATTTTCAACAATTTCAATCTTGATTGTTACGCAAAGTTTTATAAAACTTTGGATGGGTGAAGAATTTTTACTTTCGATAGCTGTATTAGTGGTGTTAGTTATAAATCAATATCAAAAAATGATGAGACAAACTAATGATGTATTTAATAATGCTGCAGGTATTTGTATTGAAACTAAATACGTACCAATTGTCGAATCACTTTTAAATATTATATTTTCTATCATACTTATAAAACCATTTGGTCTTGCTGGTGTGTTTATGGGAACTATTATAAGTAGCATGGCTTTATGGTGTTATACATATCCTAAGTTTGTATACAAAAATTTACTTGGTGGCAAATATTCAAAGTATATAAAAGAAAATCTTACATATTTCTTATTATTTGTAGTTATTGCCGTTATTACTTATGGAATATCAATGACTTTTGCAATATCTAATTTGTGGTTGGATGTCATCGCTAGAGTAGCTCTATGCTTGGTAGTGCCTAACTTAATATTATTCTTGATTTATAGAAAATCAGAAGAATTTGCATATTTTAAGAGTTTAGCCAAATTTATATTAAATAAAGGAAAGAAAGTAGAAATGGAAGAAGCTTAAAAACACTAAAATTCTCCATTTTATATCTTTACAATCTACAGAATCCTTGTTATAATACTACTCGTACGGCACACTAGTGCCAATATATATGACTATGAAGAGGAGAGTAGGTTGCTTCTAGGCCAATAAGCGAGCTGGGTACGGTGAAAGCCAGTGGTTGAACAGTTTCTCGAAAATCACCTCTGAGTTTCAAAACTGAATCTAGTAAGTTTTGACGTTTTTTCTCACGTTATAGAGGATCCATATGATTGTATGTAGGTGGTATAGCAAAGTTTTAGCACTTTGTCCTAGCAATGGGACAAAGTGCTTTTTGTTTTATTTATCTTGGCAAGGGAAAGGATTTTTATGAGTAAAAAAGAGTTTATTGTAGCTGATTATGATGACAATCTGGAATATTACAAAGAAGTTTTTGAACTTGGTTCTCCTATACTTACTAAATATCTTAATGACCCAAATGGTAGAAGAAATATGAATCAAAATGTTTTTGTGGCAGGGTTAGCTGACCTTATTCGCAAGAAAAAGGTGAAAATTGATGGACCATTTCTTATTGTAATTGATGATAACGTTTCTTTTGAATGTGAGAAGTTTTTGCTTAGTAAGATCAAAGAAGGAAGATTTAAAATGGGAACTGAAAGTTCTTTTTATTCTGACCTTGATATTTATGCTGCTAAAGACTTGGTGGATGGTATGAATCTTTTGGAAAAAAATAACCCTAAGCATAAAGGTCATGGAAAAATGATAATTTTGGCAATTATATTCTTGTTTTTCTGCGCAATTTTTGCTGGGGAGGACAGCTATTGGTATGACCTTTGTGAATTTGCTGCTATAGCGTTATTGTTTTATGGATTATTTTATGCTTCTTCGCTTTCGAGACTTAAACCAACTTTAAAAGGTGAGCCGATTAATCGTAAGATTGAAGGTTTAAAAAAGTATTTGTTAAAAAGTTACGAAGTTCTTACTCAAGATAATGATGAAGAACTTGTGAATCAATATTTGCTTCACACGATTGCGTTTGGTCATAACCCTAAAATGGTTGAAGAATACATGAAGTTTGTAGATATAGATCCTGAACCGGAAGGATAGTTATTTGCAGATTGGCGATATGCCAATCGAAAATATATAGTTAAAAATTATATGTTTATATAAAGGAGGAAATGAAAATGTGCAAAGAATGTGATTCAATGTACGAGAAAGTTTCAACGGACTTAAATTTCGTTGAAAGAGAAAAAGAAGTTATCGAGTTTTGGAAAAAGAATGATATCTTCAAAAAGAGTATTAAAAATCGTGAAGGACATCCTACTTTTATGTTCTATGATGGTCCACCAACAGCTAATGGTAAGCCTCATATAGGACATATTGAAACACGTGTTTTCAAAGATGTTGTTCCAAGATTCTGGACTATGAAAGGTTATGAAGTTCCTAGAAAAGCTGGTTGGGATACTCACGGTTTACCAGTTGAACTTGAGGTTGAAAAGATGCTTGGTATCGATGGTAAACCTCAAATCGAAAAATATGGTGTTGAACCTTTCATTAAACAATGTAAAGAGAGTGTTTGGAAATATAAACACGAATGGGAAGTTATGAGTGATCGTGTTGGCTTCTGGGCTGATATGGATGATCCATATGTTACTTACCATGATGATTATATCGAGTCTGAATGGTGGGCTCTTAAAACTATCAATGATAAAGGTTTATTATACAAAGGACACAAGATTGTTCCTTACTGCCCAAGATGTGGTACTTCTTTATCTTCACACGAGGTTGCCCAAGGATATAAAGATGTTAAGGAAACTTCTTGTATAGCTAAGTTCAAAGTTAAAGGCGAAGATAATAAATACATTCTTGCATGGACAACTACTCCATGGACTTTACCTTCTAACGTTGCACTTTGCGTTAGCCCTAAAGATACATATGTTGAAATTAAAGTTGAAAGCGGAGATGTTTATATCTTAGCAGAAGCGTTAGTTGATAGCGTAATTTCTGAAAGCTATGATGTTCTTAAAAAATATGTTGGTAATGATTTATATGGTATGGAATATGAACCATTATTTGATTTTGCTAACTTAGATAAAAAAGCATATTTCGTAGTTGCAGATGGTTACGTTACTTTAACTGATGGTACTGGTGTTGTTCACATTGCTCCAGCATTTGGTGAAGACGATGCTAGAGTTGGTAAAGATAATGATTTACCATTCTTACAATTAGTTGATGAAGCTGGTAACTTCACAAAAGAAACAGGTGAGTGGGCTGGTACTTTTGTTAAAGATGCTGACAAACTTGTTCTTGAAGATTTAAAAGCTAGAGGATTATTATTTGCTGCTCTTCCTTATGAGCACTCATATCCTTTCTGCTGGAGATGTGACACACCACTTCTTTACTATGCTATCGACACATGGTTTATTAAGATGTCTGCATTAAGAGATAGACTTGTTGCTAACAACAACACTGTTAACTGGATGCCAGATAATATCAAAGAAGGTCGTTTTGGTAACTTCTTAGAAAATGTTATTGACTGGGGTCTTTCTCGTTCAAGATATTGGGGTACACCACTTCCTGTTTGGGAATGTGAGTGTGGTCACTATCATGTAATTGGAAGTAGAGAAGAACTTAAAGAATTAGGAGATAATGTTCCTGATAATGTAGAACTACACAAACCATACTTAGATCCAATTAAGATTAAATGTCCTAAGTGTGGAAAGATGATGACTAGAGTTCCAGAAGTTATTGACTGTTGGTTTGACTCAGGTTCAATGCCTTTTGCTCAATATCATTATCCATTTGAAAATAAAGAATTGTTTGAAAAACATTTCCCAGCACAATTTATAAGTGAAGCTATCGACCAAACTAGAGGTTGGTTCTATACACTTATGGCTATATCTACATTGCTATTTGATAAATCACCATTTGAGAACTGCTTAGTTTTAGGTCACGTTCAAGATAAAGATGGTTTGAAGATGTCTAAACATAAAGGTAATGTAGTTGATCCATGGACTGTTTTAGATAAACAAGGTGCAGATGCTGTTAGATGGTATTTCTGTGCAAGTTCATCTCCATGGCTTCCAACTAGATTCTATCCGGAGGGAATAAGTGAGTATCAAAGAAAATTCATCGGAACTTTCTGGAATACTTATGCATTCTATGTTTTATATGCTGACATCGATAAATTCGATCCAACAAAATACAAACTAGAATACGATAAATTATCTCAAATGGATAAATGGGTATTATCTAGATTAAACACATTAATCAAAGATGTAGATGCTGGAATGACAGAATACAAGATAACTGAAAGCGCTAGATTAATTCAAGACTTTACTGATGAACTTTCTAACTGGTATGTAAGAAGATGTAGAGAAAGATTCTGGGGTAGTGGTATGGAACAAGATAAGATAAATGCTTATATGACTCTATACACAACTTTAGTAACTCTTGCAAAAGTTACAGCTCCATTTGTACCATTCATGACTGAAAAGATTTATCAAAACTTAGTAAGAAACTTTGATAAAACAGCTCCTGAAAGTATACATTTATGTGACTTCCCGGTTGCTGATGAAAGTATGATTGATGCAAGATTAGAAGTTAACATGGAAAAAGTTCTTGAAATCGTAACTTTAGGCAGAGCTTGTAGAAATGTTTCTAACATGAAAAATAGACAAGTACTTGCTAAAGCTTATGTTGCAACAGAAGGTTCTTTAGATGAAAAATATTACTACATCATAAAAGAAGAATTAAATGTTAAAGATATTGAATTCAAAGATGATGTAAGTGATTTTGTTTCATACAATGTTAAACCTAACTTAAAAACTGTTGGACCAAAATATGGTGCAATACTTCCTTCAATCAACCAAATGCTTCGCGGTGGAGATGGTACTGCTTTTGTTAAAGAATTAAAGACAGAAGGTAAAGTAACACTTGAAATCGGAAATGCAAAAGTTGAATTGTTAGAAGAAGATTTATTAATTGAAACAACTAAATCTGAAAAATACATTTCATCTCAAGAAGGTGCTACAACAGTAGTTCTTGATATTGAATTAACAGATGAATTAATCGAAGAAGGTTTTGTAAGAGAATTAATTTCTAAGATCCAAAATTTAAGAAAAGATTCTGGATTCGAGGTTCAAAATCATATCGAAATGTATTACTCAGATAACGAAAAATTAGCTGAAATAATTGAAAGAAATAAAGAACAAATCGCTGATGAAACACTTGCTGATTTAGTAACAGCTGGCGAAGGCGAGAATGAATTAGATATCAATGGAGAAAAGCTAAAAGTTAAATTAGTTGTAGTTAAATAAATGCTTGAATTAGGGGCACGCCCTTGTTTGAAAAAACTTTTTCAAACAAGGACTGTCCCTTTTTAGTTTCTCTCAAGTCTAGAACGAATAAAATTTCTTAAAAAGGGAAAAATTAGAGCAATAAGAGTTACCTATATATTACACTTTTGTTACATTTTAGTTACATGTATTGCTTAAAAATAGGTAAAAAGGTAGAATAATTGTAGCATTAATGTGTGTTGGTATATTCTTACGCATATACGAATTTGCAAGATTTTCAATATAGATTATTTTTAAGTGAAAAGGTGTGAAAACATGAGAAAGAAAATGAGCAATGTTATAAAAATTGTTATGTCATTAACTATACTTTTAACTACTCTTTCAACGGCTACTTTTGCTGCTTGGTGGGGTACACCTGGTTATGAATGGGCAAGAAGTAAAGGCTTAACTACAATGGCTAACAACTCTGCTTTAAATAATAAAGTGTCACATGATAATTTTTACGCTACGGTTTTAAAATATTTAAAATACAAAGGGATTTATCCTGGCCGTGTTGTAATGCAAAATGTTGGTGAATACAAGAGTCAAAACAAGATGCTTGAAGGCGTTGTTAAATCTGTAGGTAATTATTCATCAAAAGAATCTTTGACTATAACTGAATACAGAGAACTTGCTACTTACATTGAACATGTAAAAGAAATCATTGCTGATCATGCAGATCTTTTAAATAGAGATGATTTAAAAGAACTTAACCTATATTTATCACTTACTAAATTTGAATGTGCTAACAAAATTAGCGATAGAGATTATAGAAATTTAGTACTTTTAAATCTAGCGCCTACAAAGACACATAATGTTGGAGCTGTTAAACACAAAGACTTAGTTAAATATGGCATTAAACCATATCTAGCAGATATATCTAGAAAAGAATTCTTAGTAGTAATGTTTAGTTTGCTATCAGATCAAAATGTTAGTGAAGATGAAATTATAAATCAATTTAGTGAATCAGGCGTTATCTTAGGTTACTCAGATAGCTTGATGTTAGAAGAAAATTTAACTTACGCAGAAATGTTTACTTTCTTCAGAAGATTTGAAACTTTTGATTTCAATCCAGTAGAAGTTGAAGAAGGCGAAGATGGAGAGACAGAAGACGGAATTATAGAATATAAGTAGGATCAAAAGAAAAGGGGAAAGGTTATGCCAAGTTGTTTAGGAATTTACACTGACAGAAATATGATTAAATACGCTAAAGTAACATCTGTAACTGAAAAGATTGCAGGGCAAATACTTACGTTAGATGCATATGGTGTCAAGTTTTATGACAATCTGCAAGCCACAATTGATGAAATTGCTGAAGAAGTAGGAATGAGTGCTCCAGCAACACCTGGACAAATCACATTAAGCAGTAATAATGCTACTTCTGTAGCTTTAGCTCTTTCAAATGAAGAATTCTATATTACAGACGTATTTGCTAATCTTAAGAAAAAAGATATGCATCAACTTATTCTTTCTGAATACCAAGAAAAAATGGGTGAGAATGCATTATCAAGTTCTGTTATGGAAATGAGAGTTAAGCTTGCGTTAAATAGTGGATCAATCGATAAGCACTTAGCAATATGTGCTATGACGTCTACTGGTGAACTTGCAAATATAAGACGAAATTATGAAAAATATAAAGTTGATTCGATATGTCCACTTTCAATCAGTGTTAAAAACTTATTTGAAAATCAAGGTATCGATGAAGAAGCCATAGTAGTTAATATAGAAGATAAAACTACAATTACAGTTTTCCACAGAAGTGAAATCCAATATGTAACTTCACTTCCGCTTGGCACACAAGAAATAATCAGTAAACTTGCTGAAAAATATAATTCTGCATCAAAAGCGTATGAAGCTTTGAAAAAAGTTTCTGCTTATATTGAAGATTCTTATGATATGGATGATGAGTCAAGAAATATTCTTGATGTAGTAATCCCTGTGTTATATGATATCCGTCAACAAGTTGATGCAATTGTTACACCGTACTTAAAAGATGCAAAAGCTATCTATATAACAGGTGCTGGTGCAGTTATAAATAATATTGATTTGTATTTCGGAGAAGTATTTTTAGATACACCATGTAAGATATTAAAACCATTCTTCGCTGGTAGAGATTCTGAAAATATGAAAGAAATCATTGAAGTAAACAGTGCTATCGCTCTTGCGCTTGATGGTGTAGGTATGAGTGATAAAGACTTAAACTTCATAGCTGCTTCAAAGAAAGCTGCGAATTTGCAAGGTGCAAAAGTAGTAACAGATAAAATCAAAGCTTTTGATATAAAAGGTAGAATAAAAAATGCCAAGGTGGCTGCTGGAGATTTTATCAAAAAGCTAAATGCTCCTATAGGTAGTAAGAAGAAAAAGAGAAATGTTGATTTTGACGAAAGTTTGCTTGATGAGGCTGGCGATGGAGAAATCACAGATACATCATATGGAAGAATAGATAGTATACTTACCAAGACTACAGTTTTTGTTGCTTCATTATTAATAGGATATATAGTTGCAGGAACGATGATAAACAACAGAATTCTTGCAAAAGATAAAGAAGTAAATTCTGAAATTTCTAAAGTAAATGCAGCAATAGCAAAAGCTGATGAAGATGCTACTTATTTAAAAGGTCGTGCTGATGAATATGTAGCAATCACAGAAAAATTAAGTGCAATAATTACAAAGATTAATAAAGAATCTAGAAAGACATACAACGTTCCAAACTTCATGAGTAAATTGATGTTTATTATGCCAGCAGGTGTTAAAGTGACATCAATCAATGTCTTAGAAACTGGAGATGTTTCATTAAGAGCTGAATCTGGTCAATATGCTCAACTTGGTTTCTTAGTTTCAAGAATTAAACTTGAGAAAGCATTAGTAGATGTTGATATGGAAGTAGTAAGTGTAGATGGAAATATTAAAATTATAGTTAGTGGGGTCTTGCCATGATTAAGAAATTACTCTTATTAGTAGCGATAGTTATATGTGCATATGGTTCTTACACATCTTTTGCTAAAGGATATTTTGGACTAGTTACTCAAAAGTTCCAATTGAAGATGGATGTTGTTTCATATGAAGATTTAAAAGCTAACAGAACAAAGTTAGACAATGATATGAAGCAACTAAACAGCTTAAATTCTACTAAGTTAGATGAAGCTGCTGAAAATGTAAGACTTGAGCAAAAAAATTACGAAGCTAAGAAAAATGAATATGATACTTTGGCATTAACTGCATCAAAAGAAGATATAGCCGAAGCTAATAAAATTGAAAGATATTTATTAGATTACTTATGGATTAGAGTAGGAAACTATGCTAATGACAATGCAGTTAAATTTAAAATGACACCAAACGATGCGGATGCTACATTAAGCTTCGATATCACAGGTTCATATGTATCTGTAATAAACTTCATTTATGACATTCAAAATGATGCCGAATTAAACTTTAAAGTTGATGGTATCGTAGTAGAAGGTGGAAGTTCAGATCAAATAGTAAAAGCTAATTTCGTTGTTAAAGACGTAAATGTAATCACATCGCCAGGCGAATAAATTTGGAGGGTTATATGAGAAAATTTGGAGTGATAGCTAAAGAAGTAGGAATATGTTTGTTACTTTTAATAGTTGCTTTGGGAGTAGATGCTTTTTTGTTTAAAGATATTTACTTCAAGACAATGGATGTTCCTGCTGCAAATGAATATTCGACTATAAACAGAGACTTGTACAAAGTAGTTGGTGACATTCAAGATGCACAAAATGCTACTCAAACTTACGAAGTTTCTTCTTCACAAATAGAAGATGATTTAACAGAGTATAGATATACTCCAGGAACTGTAAATCCTTTTGTTTCTAGTTCATCTGTAAATGATTTGCCTACAGAAACAATAGGTGGCGGAAGTGGCGACGTTCAACAATAAGACAACTTAAATATATTTAAATGTCTCGAAAAATATAAATTAATGATTTGACACTAAGGGATATGCTGATTTGGTATATCCCTTAAATTTTAGATTGGATTTGATGTAATGTTAGATGTAATGATTTATGTAGTTATTTTCATAATGGGTACTGTTTTTGGTAGCTTTTTTACGCTTGCAATATATAGATTACCTAGAAAAGAAAATATAACTTATGTGCGTTCACATTGTACAACGTGTAACCACAATTTGAATTTTTGGGATTTAATTCCTGTATGGAGCTACTTGTTTTTAGGTGGTAAATGCAGATATTGCAAATCAAAAATAAGAAGTAGATACATACTTTTAGAAATATTTTCTGGACTTGCTTTTATGCTAATTGCATACACTTTGAAAATTTCAGCATATAGCACATTATTAGAATTTATAAATTTATTTTTTATATATTTATTTTTCTGCGCAATTTATATTATTGGTGGAATAGATAAAGAAACTCTAAAAATTCATAATGGTACGTTGTTATATGGTATTGTTGTTGCTTTGGTATATGGCTTATTTAACGCGTATTTTTATAATCAATATATGACAATGAACTTAGTTGGATTTTTAGGAATTCCTACTATATTATTAATAGTAGTTTATCTATTAAAGAAATTGGGTAAGGATGAAAATAAAATAATTGGATTTGGCGATATAAAATATATTGCGTTACTAGGTTTATTTATGGGGTTTGGACTACAAGTCTTAGCAATTTTAGTTTCAATAGTGATTGCTTTAATTACAACATTGGTAAAAAAATATAAAGAAATTCCTTTCGGGTATTTCTTAAGTATCGGTTCAGTAATTGTACTGGTATTTAGTCCATATTTAAAAGAACTTACTGATTTAATGAACATTACATTTTTTATTTTTTAAAAGAACGAGGTGTTAATTTTGAACCTTAAATCACAAAAAGGATATTCTCTTTTAGAGATAGGTGTAGGACTTGTAATTATAGTTGTGTTTATGTATTACAGTGTTACGATGTTGAAAGCCACCTATAATACTTATAGATATGTGGAACAAAGAAATATTATAATGGGCTACTTAATTAAATCAATTGAAAATGCATTGTTGGATGAAATCGAAATGCCTATTACAGATAACCCAGCAAACACGCAACTTCAAGAAGACACAAAGTTAAAAAAAGTTGTAGTCACAACAATTCCAAATGTTAGTGATTTAATTACAACAAATACCGTAATTACTACAACAATAGAAATATTACCAACAAAAGATGGAAAGAGCTATGTAGATTCACCAGTTAAACTTGTTACATCAGAAGCGGTATATTATACAAGAACTAGTGATCCAACAAGTAAAAGAACAATGACTTTACAAACTCTAAAGATAGGGGGTAAAGCACTTGGTACGTAATAATAAAGGTGTGACGCTAACGTCACTTAGTGTTTATATAGTAGTTTCAATAGTTATCTTGGCATCACTTTCTTTCTTAAACATAAATGTTATGTCGCAAATTGCAGACCTGTCTCAAGAAAGTGAAAAATCAAATGAAGTTTTAAAAGCACAAGCTTCACTTATTACAGATATTAAAGCTGCTAATAGAGTGTTAAGTTTTTCAGAAAATGAATTAGTGTTAGATAACGGTGTAACTTATTACATTAAATATCGTGCTAATGAAAAACAAACAGGGACACAATCATATAGTGTTTATGAATTGTATAGAGATGATGTGTTGATAACTGATGAAATGACAAACTTATCATTTGGTTTTGGTCAAAAGAAAAATGGTACTGAGCAAACTGAATGGGTTAAGATAACAATGATGGATTCTTCTTTTACAGGTGGAGACATCTATGTGAAAGTTGGAAGATAAGGAGAGAGGAATATGTGGAAAGATAGAGGTTCTATTACACTTACTGCACTTATGGCGATGCTTATTTTTTCTATATATGGTATAGCTGTGTATGGTAGAAGTGTAACTGCTTACAAGATTCAACAAGATGAACTTATAAGAATAGAAAAAGCATATTCAAAAGATGTAGATAGAATGTATGAGATTGCAGATGCTTTTGCTAAGTAATGCATGTTTTTCCATACTTGGTAAATAAATGAAGCGAGTCGTTTTTTGTTGACTTATGAATTAAATATTATAAAATAGTAATTAGGAAAAATAGATTTACAAAAGAGGAGGACTTATAAATGGCAATCTTTGAAAGCAAAAGTAATGCGCAAAAAGCACCACTAGGCGTTACACTTATAAGAAAAGGTTTAATAAAAGATTCAGACATTGATAAGGCAATTGAATATCAAAGACTTCATAAAGGAATTAAATTGGGTGAAGCGTTCCACATACTACAAGTATGTAATGATCAAGATTTGATTAATACAATAGGAGAGGTTATAGGATTTAAAGCTGTTCAACTTGATCCTAAATCTTTTAAGTTTAACTTTACACAATATTTATCAATGGATATCGTTAAACAACATAAAGTTATGCCTTTCGAAATAAATGATAATAGAATAAAGGTTGCATTTGCAGATCCTACAGACAAAGACGTTCAAAAGATGATACGTTTAATTTTATTAAACAAAGGTCTTTCGATGGACGTATATGTTACTTTTGAATCATATGTAGATGCAATTATCAAAGGAATTGAAAGTAGACTAGAAGACGAAAAAGCTCTTGATTCTTACGGTAAAGACGTTGCTCAATTAGTAGATAATATTATTAGATCTGCTATGGCAAAAAGAACTTCCGATATTCACATAGAACCTATGGAAGACAAAGTAAGAGTTAGATACAGAATTGACGGTGAGCTTATCGTTGTAGCTAATATAGAAAAATCAAAACAAAACCAAGTAGTAGGTAGATTAAAATCTATTTCAAACATGCACCAAGAAGTTCAATTATCACAAGATGGTAGAATTTTATTATATCCTGACTACAATATCCGTGTATCTTCACAGATGAACATATACGGTGAAAAATTCGTTCTAAGACTTATGAAGAAAGAAGCAAGTATTAGTGGTCTTCATGATTTAGGATATCCAGAAGAAGAAGTTGTAATGGAAAAATGTTTCAACAAGAGAAACTGTATTGCCGTTATAGCAGCTCCTACTGGTGAAGGTAAAACAACTACACTATATAGTGCTCTTTCACTTTTAAATAAAACAGATGTTAATATCACAACTGTTGAGGACCCAGTAGAAATTCGTATTCCTGGTCTTAACCAAGTCGAAGTTAATAAGAGAGTAACATTCGCTGACTCACTTAGAACTATCCTTAGACAAGACCCTGACATCATCCTACTACGGAGAGATTCGTGATAAGGAAACAGCGGAAATTGCAGTACAAGCAGGACAAACAGGTCACTTCGTGTTATCTACTATCCACACAGTTGACTGTATAGAGGTAATCACAAGACTTAGAAAACTTGGTATCTCAAGTTACGACATAGGAAGCGTTTTGGCAACATCTATTGCACAAAGACTTGTAAGAAGAATTTGTAAAGATTGTTGCGAAGAGAGACCATTCACAGATCAAGAAAAAGAAACTTTCGAAAGAATCGGAAAGAGATATGATGTTCAATACGATTTAGAAGGTAAACATACATTTAAACCAGTTGGTTGCGAGAAATGTAACAACACAGGATTTAGAGGAAGAATCGCGGCCAACGAAATTTTATCAGTAAACGATGAAATTAAAGATTTGATTATATCAGAAGGTAGTATCACAGATATTCGTGCTGCAGCGCATGCAAACGAATATAGACCATTACTATGTGATGCCTTTACTAAAGTTTTAGAAGGCCACACTGTAATAAGTGAGGTTAGAAAGAAACTAGCATTCTAATACTAGAAAGGAGAAAAAAATGCCTAAGTTTAAATATAGAGCGCTTTCTTCTGTTGGTAAAGTTGTTACTGGTACGATGGATGATGAAAACGTATCAAGAGTAAAAGAGAGATTAAAAAACAATGGTTTTAAACCGCTTAGTGTAGAAAAAGCCAGATTCTCTCTTTCAACAAGAAAAGTTAAGAAAAACAAAACTACATCAGCTGCCGTTACTAAGTACACTAGAGAAAAACTTATTGAAGAGCAAAAGAGAAGACAACAAAAAGGTCTTGAAAAAGATGTTAAAATTGACCTTAGCTTTATGGCAAAAGTTAAGTATCAAGACGTGTATACATTTACACAGAGCTTGTACTTGCTTAAGAGGGCTAACTTTACAAACGTAAGAGCGTTGTCAACAATGCTTGAAAATACAGAAAACCCAGCCATGAGAGATATCATCGAAGACGTTCTTAACGGTGTTGAGGCCGGCGAATACATATATAGTACACTTGAATACTATGGAAACGTTTTCCCAGATATTTATATTGCTACACTTAAGGTGGGTGAAATTTCTGGTTCGCTTACAAACGCTTTATTCCAAGCGATGAATTATTTGGAAGATAGCCAAAAGACATCTAAGGCTCTTAAAAAAGCTCTAGTAGGACCGCTATTATCTACTGTTGGTATGATGATAGGTATCGTAGTCGGTGTATTAGTCGGTGTGCCAATGCTAGAAGAATTATATGGTAGTATGGGGCTTGAAGATCAAATTCCGGAAGCTACTATGAAAGCATCACACTTTATTAAAGGTATGATTAAATATTGGTATGTAACAGTTTCGGTAATAGCGTCCGTAATTACAGTTTTCATTGTATGGAAATCGTCAATTCGTGGACAGTATCAGTGGGACATGTTTAAAGTAAGAATGCCCGTCTTTGGTGGACTTATCTTAAGACTAGGACTTCAAAAATTCTTTAAAGCGTTACAACTTAACCTTGCAAACAACGCAAAGTTACAAGATGCGCTGGAAGTATCCAAGGGTACAGTTAAGAATTACGTGCTGTTATCTATCGTAGAGTCCGCTCAAGAAAACCTAAACCAAGGTGAATCTTGGATTGAACCTTTTGAAAGATTACCAAACATGCCAAACATGGTATTGGAAATGCTTAGAATAGGTATGGAAACAGATATTAACGAGATGGTTGATAAAATCGTAGAATTCATATCTGATGACATTGCGATTACTATCGACAGAACAATTAAGATTTTGCCACAGATTACTACAGCAATCATGGGTGTATTCTTAATTATTTTCGTTGTCGTAATTCTTACACCAATCATGGAAGTTTACATGGGTGGATTCATTTTCGATGCGTACATGTAAAAAAGATTTACATAAATTCAAAATCAAACACACTATTTTTGCTTCAAAAAATAGTGTGTTTTTTGTTATAAAGGGGAGTGTAAAAAACATATAATAAGTTTACGAAAATGTTACAAATATGTAATATTAATTTAATGAAAAAAAGTATTGAAATAGCAAAATCCTTTAGATATACTTGTCATTGTAAAGAGGTTTAAAACTTGCGTTGATATAGTGCGAGTATCAGCATAAGCAAAAATTAAATCATTTTATTGCTAAGTCTAGAGGAGTTACTCCAAAAGACGGCACGAGCTAGAGTAATTCATATAAGCTCTAGACTAAGTAAATACTAAGGAGGATTTTTATTATGAAAAAAAATTCAGGTGTATCAATGATTTCATTAGTTATCACAATCATTGTTATTATCATTCTTGCAGCAGTTGCATTTGGATCTTCAACAGATACAATCGAAAATGCTAACTTCTCAAACTTCACAAACAATGTTGCTGAAGTTCAAGGTCTATTAGACCAACAAGCTGTTACATTAAAAGGTAACGAAGGTAAAAATGGCGTTTCTAGAACAGACGCTCAAGTATACAACTACATCGCTAAAGGTGCTACATTAGTAGACGAAGCTGGCGAAAACTGGTTATCAAGAGCAGACGCTACAAAACTTAGCTGCACAGAGTTATCTGGTGACGCTATGGCTACAGTAATTGATTATGAATTACCAAAAATCAAAGTTGCTACATTAGGTTCAAATGGTGTTAACTGCACATACTTCGTAACAAATACAGGTAAAGTATTCGTATGGCCTCCATACATTTATGAAAACGAATTATATGTAAACGGCGACACAAAGATTCCTGGCGCTACAGCTGAATCTGGTGAAGTTTACACAGAAAGTACAGAAACTTTCGAATTTGAAGTAGCTGGTGTTAAAGTTAGAGTTTTAGGTTCAACAGAACCTAAAGATACTGCTTCTTTATCTGGTGATTTCGGTACAACTGATATCTACTATCAAGATGGTACAAACGTATCTCCAAAAGGAACAGAGCACGTTGGTTTATACACAATGGCTGCTCAATAATAATTTGAGAACAACAAAAACCTTGTCATAAGACAAGGTTTTTTCTTTTGCTTTTTAAACACTTTCACTTGAATATACAGTTTTAATTGGGATATACTATTTTGGAAGATTAATGCAATTTACAAGGAGTGAAAACTTTTATGCAAGAAGAGATTATAAGAATTAACGAAAAAACATTTGTACATTTAATCAATACTACTAAATTTAAATCGAATGTGATTACGGCGTTTTTACTTACTGATTTAAATAAATATGATGTTACGATGAATGCTCTTATTCCTGCTGTTTTAAGACGTGGTACTGCAAATCTTAAAACTATGAAAGAGATGTCTATTAAGCTTGAAAATATGTATGGTGCTGTGTTTGATACTAGCGTAGATAAGATGGGAGATAAACAAGCTATTGAAGTTTATTTGTCTAGCATTAATAATAAATTTGCGCTTAATGGTGAAGATCTGTTAACAGAAAGTTTAGAGTTTATTTATGATGTTATATACAACCCATATTTAGAGAAATGTGTTTTTAGTAAAGAGTATGTTGAAACTGAAAAGAAAACTATCAGAGAAATTATACGTGGTCGTATAAATGAAAAGGGAAGTTATGCTCTTAATGAATGTATAAAAGGTATGTTTGAAAATGAACCTTTTGCTGAATTTAAATATGGTAATGAAAAAGACTTGAAGCATATTGATGAAAAGAAATTATATAAACATTATCTAAAAATTTTGGCTGAAGGTGAAATGCACTTCTATATTTCTGGAGATTTTGAGAAGAAGAAAGTTATGGAATTTTTCCATTCTAAATTTGATAAGAGAGAAATTCCAGAAGATAATATAGTTAGAACTTCAAAGACTAAGAATCTTAGACAAGAAGAAAAGAAAATTATTGAGAAGATGAAAGTTACTCAAGGTAAATTAGTTTTAGGTTATGATGTGGATGTAGATTTAATTAAAGATTTTTACAAGATGACTTTATTTAATACTATGCTTGGCGCATCTGCTAATTCTAAGTTGTTCCAAAACGTAAGAGAAAAAGAAAGTCTTGCTTATACCATTCGTTCAATGTATTTAAAACATAAAGGTGTAATGTTTATCACTGCTGGTATAGAACTTAGCAAGTATGAAAAAGCTTTAGAACTTACAAAGAAACAAGTACAAGACATGTGCGAAGGTAACTTCACAGATGAAGATTTAGCTGATGCTAAGACTTTCTTAGCTAATGCTTATCGTACTTTTGAAGATGATCAAGTTTCTCAAATTGAAATGAGTGTGGGTAATTTTGTACTTGGGTTAAATGAAGATGTGCAAACTATGATTGACGGATTTAATAATGTTACAAGAGAAGATGTAATTGAAGTGGCTAACAAAGTTAAGCTTACTACTTTATATTATTTGTGTGCATAGAAAGGGGAGATAATAATGATATACGAATGTTTAAATGAAAAAATATATACAGAAAAATTAAGCAACGGTTTGCAAGTTATTATCATCCCTAAAAAAGGTGGTACTAAAAAATATGCAGCGTATGCCACACATTTTGGTTCTATAAATTATAAATTTAAAGTTGAAGGTCAAGAAGAAGTAGTGACTGTACCTGATGGTGTGGCTCACTTTTTGGAACATAAACTTTTTGAACAAGAAGATGGTGTTAATGCTTTAGATAGACTTAGCAAAATGGGTGCAAATCCAAATGCTTATACAAGTTTTAATCACACTTCATATCTATTTGAATGTACTGAAAACTTTGATGAAGTTTTGAAAGCTTTAATTCACTTTGTTCAAAATCCATATTTAACAGAAGAAAATGTTGAAAAAGAAAAAGGCATTATCGGACAAGAGATTCAAATGTATGATGACGATGCTCATTGGCAAGTTTTCTTTGGACTACTAAATTCGCTTTATGGTGGACACGCAATTACTAAAGATATTGCTGGTACTATTGAAACTATTGCCGAGATTACGCCAGAAACATTATACAAATGTTATAACACTTTTTATGACACATCTAATATGGTTTTGTGTGTTGCTGGTGATGTGGATGTAGATAATACGCTTAATATAATTAAAGAAAATATCAAAGAGCAAAAAGTATTTTCTGAAATTGATAGATTTTATGGAGATGAATCAGAAAAAATTAATAAAGCTAAATCTGAAAAGAAGATGGATGTTAGCTTGCCAATGTTTATGCTAGGATTTAAAGATTTATCGAATGCAGCTAAATTAAAAGCTGGTATGCCAGAAGATATAAATTCTACAATCAAGTATGATGTGGCAATGCAAATATTACTTGAGATGCTAACAGGCGATAGCTCTAAATTATATGAAGAGTTATATACAAAAGGTTTGATTAATAAACCTCTTGGTGGTGAATTTTCATCTGAAGAAGATTATGCATTTTCTGCAATTTCTGGTGAATCTAAGAAATACAAAAAGGTAATTTCTATGATTAAAAAAGCTATTACAGAATTAAAGAAAAATGGTTTGAATGAGAAAGATTTTGAACGTACAAAGAAAATGCTATATGGTAGATTTGTAAGAGGATTTGAAGATGTAACTACAATAGCTAATATGTTTGTTTCAGATTATTTTAGAGGCGTCAATGCTTCTAAGTATGTTGACGCGTATAAAGAAATAGATAAAGCATATGTAGAAGAAGTTTTAAATAAACATTTTGATTTTGATAAAATGGCAGTGTCTTTAGTGTTGCCACAATAAGATAACAAGGAGGAAAAATGCAACCGATAATATTTTTTGGAAAAGAATTTAATATTAATCCGGTTGCTTTTTCTTTGGGCAATGCGAAGGTTCACTGGTATGGACTTATAATTCTTGCTGGATTTTTATTAAATTACTTTTTAGTAAAATATAGATTAAGAAGTACTTTAAAAAGTGATGCTTCAAAAGGAAAAGATCCCGAAAAAGCTGATTACACATTTGGTATAAATTTTGATGATTGCGTGGATTACATTATAGGCGCTTTGATAATTGGGTTCTTATCTGCACGCGCATATTTCGTTTTATTTAACCTAGAGTATTATTTGACGTATCCTAGTGAAATTCTTAAAATTTGGCATGGTGGAATTGCGATTTATGGTGGTATTTTGGGTGCTGCAGTGTATGCAATAATATTTTGTAAGAAAAAGAAAATTAACTTTTGGAATTTCGCCGATTTATTAGTTCCATATCTAGCTTGTGCTCAGTCTATCGGTCGCTGGGGAAACTTTGTAAATCAAGAAGCATATGGTGGTGTAACTACTTTACCTTGGAAAATGGGGATTTATGATTCAAATATAAATGCATATACATATGTGCATCCGACATTTTTATATGAATCAATTTGCACAATGGCAATATTTTTTATCTTGCTAAAAGTAAGTAAAAAGCGTAAGTTTAAAGGTCAAATTTTGTATCTGTATGCAATATTGTATGGAACGGCAAGAGCGGTGATAGAAGGGTTAAGAACAGATTCTTTAATGCTTGCAAATTTTAGGATTTCACAAGTTTTAAGTGTGATTTTTGTAATAATATTTGGAATTACATATTTTTATGCATCACGCCGTCGAGTGAAAGGTGAGGAGAATTCTTGACACTATTATGAAAATATGGCAAACTTAAGGTAGATGTTGATTTAGGGGGAGGAAGAGCGAATGATTAAAGAAAAGATCGAAACTCTTAAAGAAGAACTAAATGAACTAGTAAAAAACGAAGCAAATTTTGATGAAATATATAGAGTTAGTAAACAAATAGATAAATATTTAGTAGAGTACTATAAGGGAATATAAGGAGAGAATTGAATGGAAAACGTAGAAGAATTAATTGAGAAAATATCTGAAATATTGGACACGATAACACCGGAAACTGTTGCTAAACTTTCAGAAGAAGAGTTAGAACAATTAGAAGAAATTTTAGATAAATTAAGCGAATAAAAGGATTTTAAAAGCGTGCAAAAGCGGTTGAAATGGCCTGCTTTTTGTGCGTTTTTTTATTTTGGAATTTGATAATTTGAAAAATGATGTCGAAATAGACTTAAAACAGCATAAAATAAGGGAAAAGACTAGAAAATTATGTTAAAATGTGGTAAAATAGAACGTGAGAGTGAAGTAAGGAGGTTTGATATATGGATAATCAAAATATTGAACTAAGAAAACTAGAGGAATACTTAGCACAATTAGAGGCTGCAAAGGCTCAGTTGGAAGCTGAAAGAACCCAAATAACTAAAAAAGATTTAAGAAGACAAGAGACACTAGGAAAAGATAGTATCCGTGATGGTAAAAGAGAAAGATTAGAAAGAGAGACAGCGGCGTATAATGATCGTATGGATTCTATTGCTGAAAAATTAACAGACCTAGAAAGAAAAATATTCTTGACCAAAGATGTGATTTCAAAAGAAAAATCATTTAGAAGAGATAGAGATGAAGCTAGCCAAAATCTTTCTGAAGTTCAAGCGAAGATGAAAGCTTTCTATGATGCGTTAGCTTATTTTCAAGAACCTGCAGTTCAAGCAGATCCTGTAGAAAGAAATAACGCCAAAGCAACTTTGAAGGAAAAGTATCAAGAACTTACAGGTAAAAGCTTTACTTCAGTAGATGACAAGGCACTTATAGCCCAAGCCAAACTTGCTTACTCAAAAGCACAACATCAATTAGATGCTGTTTATGGAAACGTAGATCAAGATGAATATGAAGCGGACAGAGGTCGCTTAGAAAAAATTGAAAAGAAAATTGAAAAAATAGATAAAAAACCAACACATTATGCAGCGGCAAGAACCAAACTTGCAGCATTAAATGGAAAGCCTGATTTAGCTAAGAAAATTTCAGACTATGAAAAAGCTAAGAAAGAGTTTGATGCTGCTAAGGATAAGGCTGATAAACTTCAAAAAGAGATTGATGCATTAGAATACGAAATACAAGCAATTTTAAAGAGAATTGATGAAATAGAAGATAGAATTGAAGAGTTATCTAAGAAGAAAAAGTTAACGCCAGAAGAACAAAAAGAATTAGGGGATTTAAATACAGAATTAGCTGGTTTAAGAGGTAAATTAGACAACAAGAAAAAAGAAAAAGAACAAAAAGAAACTCAATTAAAAGATATAAAATTAAGTGATAAAGAAAAAGCATTAAAAGATGCGGAATTCCCAGAATTAGCTGACTATTTAGAGTTAAAAGATATAATGGAATCTAAATTGGGTATCAAAGATTATCAATTTGATGCTGATATGGCTAAAGCAGAAGCTGTGTTAAAAGCTGCAGAAGCGCAAGACAAAAAAGATAGGGTAGAATTAAGAAGAGAAGCTAGAGATATAGTTCAAAAATATGGTGCAAAGTTCCCTGCAAAGAAAGGTAACTTTGTAGAAGTATTAGATGCAAGAATTGGAGATATTAGAAAAAATCAAAATCCATACCACATTCAAGATGGTTGGGAGGTACCAGGACAAGAACATGATGATGGTGAAGAGGTACCACCTGTAGAGCCACCATCTCCAGCAGGAGAACCTGGCAATGGTCCAGGCGGTCCAGGTGGTCCAGGCGGTCCAGGAGGCCCAGGTGGTCCAGGAGGTCCAGGTGGTCCAGGAGGCCCAAGCAGTCCAGGAGGTCCGGGTGGTCCAAGTGGCTCAGGTGGTCCAAGTGGGGCCAGAACGTTCGGTGGAAATCCAGGTGGAAACACACCACCAGCTCAAGAGCCTCCAGCTCATGATCCAACTAAATTACCTGTTACAGGAAATCCAAGTAAAGAAGCACGACGTTTAGGTGTTATTGTTGAAGTGTTTGATGGAAGCATTGATATGAGTTCTTTAAGAGATACTCATACAAGAATAACAGACAAATATGTGTATAGAGTTGCTCCAACTGGTGAAATGGTAGGAGATCCACCAAAAGAACAATATGCATGTGTAAGAGATGATATGAGTTGGTACTTTGAAGGTACTAAACGTAAACTAAAAAAAGAAGTAAATGTAATGCTTGAGGAAATTGGAGATATGACTCCAGAAGACAGAGATGCTCTTTTAGCTGCACCTGGTGAAGAAGGAGCACAACCTGCAGATAGTAGTTTTACACCAAATCAAAGAACACATTTAAGAGGTATTTATGCAAAAGGATTTGGAGAAGCTTTTACAGGAATGTTTACAGGAAAGTCTAAGCTTAGTGAATTACCAAAGGCAGCATTAGCATCACTTACTAGAAGACATCATCAAAACGCTTTCACAAAAAGCGTAACACAAGGAAGACCAGATGAAATAGCAACTAGACTTATTGAAATGCACTCTAGAAGAGGAGATGTTTCAAGACAAGCAAATGCTTGCGGAAAGACATGCAATGCATACACTGGTAGACAAGAGGCGACAATTGTACTTAATGGAAAAACTCCAACAGTAATTTCTAAACCTAAAGAGGTTGAAGATATGCTGGCTGGTTACAGAGCTCAAAATCAAGGACAAACGCATGAAACAAGAAGAACTCATGAGCCAAAACGCACAAAAACTCAAACTCAAAATAGAGATGATGCAGAAAGATAATATTAAAAATGAGAACCTAGATTAAACCTAGGTTCTTTTTTATTTTGCAAAGGGGACGCTCCTTGTTGTCAAAATTTTTACAACAAGGAGCGTCCCCTTTGTAAAATTGCCCCCACTTTTAGTGGAGTTTTATTAAATGCCGAAATGGCGCGAAAAAATAACTGGAATTTTTTGAAAAAATTATTAAAAAGGCTTGATTTTGTCTATGTAGTATATTAAAATTTAGTAAAAGGTGGTGAAAAGTGGAGGCGAGTGGAGAATAGATTTTAGAAAGGGGAGGTTGTTATGCTAATAGGTGAATATAGTCATAATATTGATACTAAAGGCAGAGTAATTATCCCTGTAAAGTTTAGAACAGAGCTTGGCGAACGCTTTATTTTAACTAAGGGTTTTGATGGTTGCTTATATGGTTACTCACTTGAAGAGTGGGCGGGCATAGAAGAAAAAATTAAAACTTTACCACTTATTACTGGTAAAGATGCTAGAAACTTTACTAGATTCTTTTTCTCATCTGCTATTGAATGTGAATTTGATAGCCAAGGCAGAATTCTTATTTCTCAAAATTTAAGAACTTTTGCTTCTTTAGAAAAAGAGCTTGTTATCATTGGTGTATCTTCTAGAATTGAAATCTGGAGCAAAGAAAAATGGGATGCTTACAATGAAGGTCAAGATTCAGATGATATCGCTGAAAAGATGACACTACTAGGAATTTAATTTGGCAATAGCCAATTTAAATATTTTACTAATGAAAAAGGTGAGGTAACTCATCAAAGAAAACAAAAGATTGATACTTAATTTAAAAGACATAAAAATACTAAAGACAAATTTAAAAAGCTACAAATTACTAAAGAAAAAATTTTTAACTTACTAACGACAAAGCTTGATGTAAATCAAGACTAAAAAAACTAATGAGAAATGACGAGGGCGTCAAAAAAGTAATGAAGGGAAGCGGCGGTCTTAATTACAAGGCCGCTCATTCTTTTTTAAGGGGAAATTTGAATGGAGTTTAAGCATGAACCAATAATGCTTAATGAATGTATTGAAAATTTAAGTATTAAAAAAGACGGAATATATGTTGATGGAACAATCGGAGGTGCAGGACATTCTTCTAGAATTATTGAAAAGATAGAGAGTGGTCTGCTTATTGGCGTTGATAGGGATTTAGAAGCTATTGCTGCTAGTAAAAAACGTCTTGAAAAATACGAAAATGTTAAGTTTGTTCATGGTAAACATGAAGACATCAAAGAACATGTAAATGGTCTTGGGTATGAAAAAGTTGATGGAATACTTTTAGACTTAGGTGTTTCTTCTTATCAAATTGATGAAGGCACTAGAGGTTTTAGTTATACCAAAGATGCTCCGTTGGATATGAGAATGGACCAAAGTGAAGGTATTTCGGCTAAAGATATTGTGAATACATATAGCAAGGAAGATTTAGAAAAAATATTTTTTGAATATGGTGAAGAAAAGTTTTCTAAAAAGATTGCAGAGAAGATTTTGAAAGCTAGAGAAGAAAAAGAAATTAACACTACTTATGAACTAGCAGACATCATTAGAGCTGCAGTTCCAAAGAATGCAATTGATTCTTTTAAGAGAATCTTCCAAGCGTTGAGAATAGAAGTAAATGGTGAACTTAAAGGATTAAAGAAAGCAATTTGTGATTCGGTTTCAATACTTAATGATGGTGGTAGACTTTGTATTATAACTTTCCATTCACTTGAAGATAGAATCGTTAAAGAAACATTTTTAGAACTTCAAGGAAAGTGTACTTGTCCAAAAGATTTTCCGAAGTGTGTTTGTGGATTTAAATCTTATGGAAAAGTAATTACAAGAAAACCCATTATCCCATCTGAGGCTGAACAAGAAAGTAATTCGAGATCTAGAAGTGCAAAACTTAGAGTTTTTGAAAGAGTTATATAGTTAGTTGTAATTTATTTTTTGAGGAGAGGAGAGATATCTTAATGCCAGCTGTACAATACGATTATGATGGATATGATTATATTGTAAAAAAACGCAATACTGCTACAAGAAGCACTGGCACAAGTGCAAAGAAAACAAGTAGCACTTCATCAAGAGGATATGCTCCTAACTCAAGTGCTAAAAGAAGTAGTGCTAAAGCTACTGCTAGTAGAACAACTACAGTAAGAGCAACTTCTACAAGAGCTACAACAGCTCGCGCAACAACAAACAGAACTACTTCAACTAGAACTGCAAGTGCAAGACCTGCAACGAGAACAACAGCTAAAAAAGCTACAACAGTTGAAGCTGTAAAAAGTGCAAACAGAGCTTCTGTTAGAGCTATTATGGCTGAGAATGGAAAAAGCACAACTAAGAAGAAAGCTACAACTACGAGAAGAAAAACTACTAACAAGAATTTAGAAGTTCCAGAAATGTTAAAAGCAAAAGCTGCCAAACCAAAAGAGATGTCTCTTAAACATGCAGACAAAATGGTTGCTCCAAAGAAAAAAGCAAAAACAGTTGCAAAGAAAAAAGAAAGTGTTTTAAAAACTATGGCGCTTTCAATGTTTGCTTTTTCAATGCTATTTTTGATTTGTTATAGATCTTCTGCAATTAATGAATCTTTTAATGCATTAGGTAACATCAAATCGGATTTGGAAGATGCTAATACAGTAAATGCTCAACTTGCATCTGATATTGAAACACAAACAGATATTTCTGCAATTGAAACTTATGCAAAATATCAATTAGGAATGCAAAAACCAAAAGATTCTCAAATTAAAAAAATTGTGATTGATAAAGAAGACAAGATTTCTACACCGGTAGTTATTGAAGCAGAAGACAATTCTACTTTCTCTAGATTTTTGCATGATATAAAAAACTTATTAGATTAAACAAGCGCAAATGGTAAATAATGAATTTGCAACCAAATTCAATACCGAAATGTGCTTGTTTTTTTGTTAATAATTCTTGAAGATAGCATATAAAGAAAGGTATAATAATAGAATAGAAAAGAAGCTTTTAGGAGGTGAACTTTTGGCAAAAACTAAGATTGAAACTATGAAAAGATTGCGTATAGTTCTTTTGTTTTTCTTTGTTATAATCATACTTTTAGTTGGTAGGTTTTTTTATTGGCAAATTATTAGAGGTAGCGATTTAAAAGCAGAAGCGTATGCACAACAAACCAGAAATAGAACGATAAGTCCTAAGAGGGGAGTTATCTATGATAGAAATGGAGAGGTTCTTGCTGAAAGTATCAGTGTGGAATCAGTAAGCATTACTCCTAAAAATATTAAAGACGAAAACAAAGAAAAAACAGCAAAAGGTTTAGCTGAGATTTTAAATTTAGATTATGAAACTGTTTTAGCTAAAACAAAGAAAAATACAGCAGATGAATCAATTGCGAAAAAGTTAGATAAATCAGTTACAGATAAATTAAGAGCATGGATTTCTGAAGAAAAAATTACTGGTGTAAACATTTATGAGGATACCAAACGTTATTATCCAAATGGTGCGTTGCTTTCTCATGTACTTGGTTTTTGTGGTACAGATAATCAAGGATTAGAGGGAATTGAAACACAATACGAGAGTGTATTAAAAGGTGTGCAAGGTCAGCTTATTGTTGGTACTGATGCTGCTGGTAAAGAGTTACCTATCAACGATGAAAAGTATGTTGCGTCAGAAGATGGATTATCTTTAGTTTTAACTATTGATGAGATGATTCAATATATTACTGAAAAATACGTGGAGCAAGCTGTTGCTGATAATAAACCTGAATATGTATCTTGTACTATCATGGATCCTAAAACAGGTGATATTTTAGCTATGGCTGTTGCGCCAGATTTTAATCCGAATGATCCTTTTACACATACAGTTGATAGTGTAAAAGAAAATTGGGATGCAATGACAGCTAGCGAAAGAACAAAAGCTTTGCAAACATTATGGAGAAATAGATCTATTACAGATACGTTTGAACCGGGTTCTGTTTTTAAAGCGGTGACAGGTGCTATCGCAATAGAAGAAGGTTTTGTTAGTAATGTAGACGCGGTTAATTTTGTATGTAATGGTTCTTTAAGAATTGAAGGCTGGGATATGAAATGCTGGAGATATTATAATCCGCACGGCCAGCAAAATTTGCGTCAAGCGCTTATGAATTCTTGTAACCCTGTTTTTATGGATATTGCTTTAAAAATAGGTAAAGTTACATATTATAATTATTTAAGTGCACTTGGTGTTTCTCAAAAGACGGGAATTGATTTGCCGGGTGAAGTTAAAGGTATTATTCATTCAATTGAGAATGTTACAGATTCAACAATTGCATCTGCTGCGTTCGGTCAAGGTTTTACACTTACACAACTTAACATGCTAAGTGTACTTTCTGCATTTGGTAATGGTGGTACTGTAATGCAACCTAGAATTGTTTCTAAGATATTAGATTCTGACGGAAACGTAGTTCAAGAAAATGCACCGATAGCAACAAAACAAGTTTTTTCTGAAGAAACAGCAAAGAAAACTTTAGATATGATGGAGAGCGTAGTTTCAAGTGGTACAGGTAGAAATGGTCAAGTTAAAGGTTATTATGTGGCTGGTAAAACAAGTACTGCTGAACAAGGGCGTGGTGATGCTAAAACGTATACAGCATCATTCGTTGCACTTGCACCTGCGCATGATCCAGAAGTAGCAATTATGCTTACTGTTGCAAACCCAAAGGGTGATTTAGGACACCAAGGTGGTGCTGTTTGTGCGCCAGTTGTTTCAAATATTTTGACAGAAGTTTTGGAATATATGGAAGTTAAGAAAGATTATACTTTAGAAGATACTACTGTTAAGGTTAAAGTTCCTGATGTAACTAACAGAACAGTAGGTGAGGCAATTAGAATTTTAAATAATGCTGGATTAAAATATGATGTAAATACTAAAGATATGAATGCTATGGTTTCTGCACAAATGCCTGCACCAGGAGAAACTTTAGTTGAAAAATCTTTGATTAAATTATATTTGGAAGGTAATGATACTAGATTTAATACAATTGTTCCTGACGTTAAAAATTTAGATATTGTATCAGCTACTAAGAAGCTTTCTGATGCTAGTCTAAATATTAAAATTTCAGGAAGCGGAGTCTCTGTATATCAAGATCCGCCTGCAGGCACAAGTGTGGAACAAGGCTCTGTTATAAGGGTTGAGTTTAGAACTGTGGGTATTGACGTACAGTAAATTTCATATAAAATGTTTATGACGGCACATGCGAATTAAGTATGTGCCGCATAGTTCAAAGATGTAAATACATTTTTGACGAATAAATTTTTAATGGCAGCTAATTAATCTGTCGAAGGAGGAAAAAATGATTTTATCAGAAGTTTTAAAAGGGATTGAGGGACTTGATTTAAGAAAAGGTTCTTTAGAGACTGAATTTGCAGAAATTAAATGTGATTCAAGACTTGTTAATCCGGGTGACATGTTTGTTGCAATAGTAGGATTTAAGACAGATGGTCATCTTTATGTGGAATCTGCCCTTGAAAGAGGAGCAAGAGTTGTAGTAGTACAAGAAGGACGTTTTGATATTGGGATGATCCCTGATAGTGTAACTGTTTTGGTTGCGCCTGATACTAGAAAAGTACTTGCGTTATCAGCTTGTAATTACTATGGTCATCCATCAAGAGAATTTAAACTTGTTGGTGTAACTGGTACAAAAGGTAAAACAACAACAACTTACATGATTAAGAGTATTTTAGAAAAAGCAGGTAAGAAGGTTGGTTTAATAGGAACTATTGCAAATTACATTGGAAATGAAGAGATTGAAGCACAAAGAACAACTCCAGAAAGTATTGATTTGCAAAAACTATTTAGACAAATGGCAGATGCAAAAGTCGATGTGGTTGTAATGGAAGTTTCATCACATTCACTTGCATTAGATAGAGTTTTAGGATGTACTTTTGATATTGGTGTATTTACAAACCTTACACAAGATCATTTAGACTTCCACGAAACATTTGATAATTATTTAGATGCGAAAGCTAAATTGTTTGCAATATCTAAAGAAGGATTTGTAAACTGTGATGATATGTATGCTAGAAAACTTATGGATAAGGTGGGGAATTGTCCGATTACTACTTATGGTATTGATAACAATCCGTTTGTTTGTGCAGCTAATATCATTATCACAAATAGTTATTCTGATTTTAGATTACCATTTAACAAAGTAATTCAAAGAATTAGAGTACCTATTCCGGGAAGATTTACTGTATACAATGCACTTGCTGCAATTTGTGTAACAATAAGACTTGGATGTAGTATGGAAGCTGTTCTTGCAGGACTTGAAACAGTTAGAGTTCCTGGCAGATCAGAGATTGTTCCAAATGTTAGAAACTTTACTATCATTGTGGATTATGCACATACTCCAGATAGTTTAGAAAATATTTTAAAAGCTTCTAGAGTTTATACAAAAGGTAAAATAATTTGTGTGTTTGGTTGTGGTGGAGACAGAGACACGATGAAACGTCCAATGATGGGTGAGATTTCTGGTAAGCTTGCAGGATTTACTGTTATTACTTCAGACAATCCTAGAACAGAGGATCCTGAAGCTATCGTTGCTCAAATTGAAGAAGGTATAAAGAAAACAAGTGGTAAATATAAAGTTATAGTTGATAGAAAGAAAGCTATTGAGTTTGCTTTAAAACAAGCGCAAAGAAATGATTTAGTTCTTATCGCTGGTAAAGGTCATGAAACATATCAAGAAATAAATGGTGAGAAACATCATTTTGATGATAGAGAAGTTGTTTTGGAAGCATTAAAGAAACTTCCTGAACCAAAAGAAAAGAACTTATATGCGTGGTAGGTGAATAATTAATGATGGAAAAAATAAAAGAATTTATGGTGAATTCGTCTGTTGAGACAGATGCATTATTAGCGTCATTTGCAATAACAATAGTTTTAGGATTAATAATAATTCCGCTTTTAAAGAAATTACACATAGGGCAAGTTGTTAGAGAAGATGGACCAAAGACTCATTTAGGTAAAAAAGGAACTCCTACTATGGGGGGAATCATAATGCTTGTTGCTATTATGGTTGTTTCTGTAGGAGTGTCTTTTAAGTATCCTAGTGTATTGCCAGTGGCATGTATCACTTTGGGCTATGGAATTATAGGATTTTTAGATGATTTTATAAAACTTGTATTAAAGAATCCTAAGGGATTAAAACCAAGTTTGAAAATGCTTGGACTTATAATTGTTGCAACTGGTTTTGTAATTTATTTAACACACAATCCAGATCTTGCAACGGTATCTTCTCTTGAACATCAAGTTGAAGTAGAAGGAATGGAACATTCTGTGCAAGATGATTCTGTTGATGATGTTTTATCGTTAGATAAAGGTCATGGTATGAATAAAAAAATGGATATGTACATACCAATATTTAAGACGACAGTTTCAATACCAACATGGATTTACATTCCATTTGCAGTATTTGTAATACTTGCTTGTACAAACAGTTTAAATTTAACTGATGGACTTGATGGATTAGCGTCAGGTGTAACTGCAATTATTATGATTTTCTTTGCGATTGCATCTATTAAGATGGGTAACAAAGACATGGCTGCTTTTTCTGCAATAGTTACAGGAACAACAATTGCGTTCTTGTTCTTTAATGCACATCCTGCGAGAGTATTTATGGGTGATACAGGTTCGCTTGCTTTAGGCGGAGCTTTCTGTAGTGTAGCATTTATGCTTAAGATGCCGCTTATACTTATTGTGGTAGCCGGTATATGTGTAGCAGAAGCAGTATCTGTAATTTTACAAGTTTCATATTTTAAAATTACAAAAGGAAAGAGATTATTTAAGATGGCGCCACTTCATCATCACTTTGAACTTTGTGGTGTGAAAGAAACTGTTATAGTTCCGGCTTTCTGGGGAGTAACAGTTGTGCTTTGTATATTAGGATTATTAATGATTTAAAATCTAATGATAAAGGAGATGAGTGCAATAGTTGCAAATACAAAATCGGATATTGCGGTTAGGAAACCTACTGCAATTTCTAAAAAAAGAACATTGAAGCCTATTGATTTGGGATTGTTAGTAGCTATTGTTATTCTTTTATCAATGGGACTTATAATGGTTCTAAGTGCTAGTGCACCGAGTGCACTTACATATGAAGGTGATAGTTACTTTTACTTTAAGAGTCAATTGCTAAATGCAATGATTGGTTTAGTGGCGATGATAGCTATTTCAAGAATAGATTATAAAATTTATCGAGGTAGACTTGCTGATATTGCAATTATCGTTTCAATAATTTTATTAGCGTTGGTGCTAGTACCTGGCGTTGGACGTACCGTAAAGGGTGCGACTAGATGGGTGTATTTAGGATTTCAATTCCAACCATCAGAAATTATGAAGATTGCTCTTATTGTATATTTAGCCGCAAAGCTTTCGAAAGATCCAAAGAAAAACAAAGATTTTATTCGAGGTATATTACCGCATTTAGCTGTGGTGGGGATAATTTGCGTATTACTTTATTTAGAACCACATTATAGTGCGTTAGGACTTACTGTTATAGTATCTGCAATAATGATATTTTCAGCAGGAATGCGAATACGAGATATGTTTTTAGTTGGAACTCCTGTTTTAGCAGTATTAATTGTATTCATGGTTCAAGAAGAATATAGAGTAAAAAGATTATTAAGCTTTTTAGATCCGTTTCAAGATAAACTTGATTCGGGCTGGCAAGCAGTACAATCACTTTATGCAGTGGGTAGTGGGGGATTGTTTGGAGTAGGGTTAGGAAATAGTACACAAAAATATTTGTACATACCAGAGCCACAAAACGATTTTATATTTTCTATCTGGGCTGAGGAGATGGGATTCTTTGGAGTAATGTTAATAATATTCTTATTTGGAGTATTTATTTGGAGAGGAATTACAATTGCACTTCATGCACCAGATATGTTTGGTACATTACTTGCAATAGGAATCACATCATTAGTAGGAGTGCAAGCAATATTAAATATTGCAATTGTATCAGCATCATTCCCAGTAACAGGCGTACCACTACCATTCTTTAGTTATGGAGGAACAGCTTTAATTATCTTACTTGCATCATGTGGAGTATTGCTAAACATATCTAAACAAAGAATAAACTAAAAATAAAGCGTCAACCTTTTGGTTGGCGCTTTTTATATGAGTAAACATAACAAGGACTGCCCCTCACTTGCGAAAATTTTTGGCGATTTGAGATGCGGTCATGTTGTATTGTGTTTCTATTTCTTTTGTGGCGCCGTGTTTTATGAATTCGTCTGGGTATGCGTAGAATTTGGTTGCTAATAATTCTTCGTTTAAAATTATGTCTTTTAACGCGCTTGCAAGGCCACCTGAAATTACGTTGTCTTCGATTGTGATTAATCGTTTTGTCTTTCTTATTGAGTTTAAAATTGTTTCTTTATCTAATGGTTTCAAAAATCTTGCATTGATAATTTCTGCAGATATTTTCTTTTCTTTTAATAATTTATGAACTTCTAAAGCTGTTTTAACTGTTTTGCCGTAAGCTACGATTGTTACATCGGCACCTTTTCTTAGAACTTCTGCTTTATGATTCATCAAATCTCTTTTTATAATATTTTTGTTTTTACCCAAGTTGATTAGACAGTCTTCATATGCATCGCGAGGATATCTAATTGCAACCGGCCCATTATGCTTAATAGCGATTTGCATCATTAATGCAAGTTCATTGCCATCTTTTGGTGCCATAATTAGCATGTTTGGTATATGTGATAAAAATGATAAATCGAATATGCCATGATGTGTTTCTCCATCTGCACCTACGATTCCAGCTCTATCAATTGCAAATATCACATGTGAATTTTGAAGCGCAACATCATGAATTATTTGATCGTAAGCACGTTGTAGAAATGTTGAATATACTGCAAAGAATGGTATGTATCCTTGAGAAGCAAGACCTCCGGCAAATGTTACAGCATGTTCTTCTGCAATTCCTACATCAAAGAATCTATCTGGAAATGTTTTTGCAAATTCATTTAATCCTGTGCCACCAGGCATAGCCGCAGATATAGCAACAATCTTTTCATTTTTATTGGCTAATTCAATCAATTCTTTACCAAATCTTTTTGAATATGACATTCCTGATGATGATAAAACTTTTCCACTTTCTGCATCAAACTTACCAACACCATGGAATAAGTCTGGATTTTTTTCTGCGGGTTCAAACCCTTTTCCTTTTTGTGTGATTACATGTATTAAAACTGGCTTTTTAACTTTCTTTGCACGTTCTAATATTTTAATTACATCATTTACATCGTGTCCATCAATTGGTCCTAAATACGAAAAACCGAATTGTTCAAACATGATACTTTGAGGCAATACTAAGTGTCTAAATCCATCTTTTATTTTTTCGATTGCGTGCATTATTGGAAGTCCTATTAAAGGAATCTTTTTTAATATTGCGCGAATTCCAATTTTACTTTTTGTATAAAAATTATTTGAACGAATGATATTTAAATATGCAGATAAATTTCCTACACTAGGCGAGATGGACATTTGATTATCATTTAAGATTACGATTAAGTTTGTGTCTTCAATTTTTGAATTGTTTAAGCCTTCAAATGCTAATCCGCCAGATAATGCTCCGTCACCAATTATTGCGATTGTATAATCATCTTTACCGGCTAACTTATTTGCAACGGCAACTCCAACTGCACTCGAAATTGATGTGCTACTGTGACCTGTATTAAAAATGTCATGTTCGCTTTCATAAGTTTTAGGAAAACCGCTTAAACCATCTAATTGTCTAAGTGTATCGAATTTATCTTTTCTACCAGTTAATATTTTGTGTACATAGCATTGATGACCTACGTCAAAAATAATCTTATCTTTAGGTGAGTTGAAAATATAATGCAAAGCAATTGTTAACTCAACTACACCAAGGTTAGGCGCTAAGTGACCACCCGTTTGAGAAACTTTTTCTATTAAAAACTTCCTAATATCTTCTGCTAAGATAGGAAGATCTTTTTTCTTCAATTCTTTTAAGTCCTTAGGACTGTTAATTTTTTCTAGCATTAAATCACCTACGGCATTATAACACGGTAGTGCTTGAGCTTGCAAGGTAAGGATTGTCAATGATTTACAGATATTTACTGTAAAAAAAGATATATTTATTATTTTGCGTGTTCGATTGAATCGACTTTTGAAATAATATATAATCCGGCTGAGGGGGTGAAGTGATGGAACGAGATTTTGTTCACTTGCACGTGCATACGGAATATAGCTTGCTTGATGGTGCTAATAGAATTAAAGAGCTTGTAGCTAGAGTTAAAGAGCTCGGCATGAAGGCAATTGCTATTACTGACCATGGTGTAATGTATGGTGCAATCGAATTTTATAAAGAGTGTAAAAAACAAGGTATAAAGCCTATTATTGGTGTAGAGGCTTATGTTGCTCCTAGAAAAATGACTGACAAAGAAGCAAATATTGATGATAGACCCGGACATCTTGTGCTTTTGGCAAAGGATAATGAAGGCTATCAAAATCTTATAAAGCTTGTTTCATTATCTTTCACAGAAGGTTTTTATTACAAACCAAGAGTTGATTTAGAAACTTTGAAAAAATACAGCAAAGGTTTAGTTGCAAGTAGTGCATGTCTTGCTGGTTTTATAAATAGAGCATTGTTAAATGATAAATATGATGAAGCTCGAAAAATAGCTCAAGATTATATCGATATTTTTGGTAAGGATGATTTTTATATTGAACTTCAATCTAATGGAATTAGAGAACAAGTTATTGCAAATCAAAGACTTATAAAACTTGCTCGTGAGCTTGGACTTAAAATGATAGCGACAAATGACGCCCATTATCTAAAAAAAGAAGATGCTGAAAGTCATGATGTTTTGCTTTGCATTCAAACAGGTAAAAAGGTTGCTGACGACGATAGAATGAGAATGGGTTCGGACGAATTTTATATTAAGTCTCCTGATGAGATGCTTGCAAGTTTCAAAAATATTCCGGAACTTTTAGATAATACTGTTGAGATTGCAGATAAATGTAATGTTGAATTCGAGTTTGGGCACACAGTACTTCCTAACTTTGACACACCATTTGATGAAGATCATTTTATGTATTTGAAAAAACTTTCTTATCAAGGTTTATGTAAGAGATATTATAACGATATTGAAGTGGCAGCTCCGCAAGATGGTACAAGTGCTATTATGGATGATTCTGAACTTGAACGAATTAAGAATGTTATTGAAGAAAGAAATTCAGAGCTTATCGAACGTATGGAGTATGAACTTTCTACAGTTAACAAGATGGGATATACAGATTATTATTTAATCGTTTGGGATTTTATAAAATATGCAAAGGATAACGATATTCCAGTTGGACCTGGTAGAGGTTCTGGTGCAGGAAGTTTAGCGGCTTATTGTATAGAAATTACGGATATCGATCCTATGAAATATAATCTTATTTTTGAAAGATTTTTAAATCCTGAAAGAATAAGTATGCCCGACTTTGACGTAGACTTTTGTTATGAACATAGACAAGATGTTATTGATTATGTTTGTAGAAAATATGGTCATGACAGAGTAGCACAGATTATTACTTTTGGTACGCTTGCCGCAAGAGGTGTTATTCGTGATGTTGCAAGAGTTATGAATGTACCATATAGTAAGGCTGATACTATTTCTAAAAATGTTCCTATGGAACTTCATATGACTTTAGAAAAAGCTTTAGAAATGAATCCTGAACTTAAACAAATGTATGATGAAGATCCTGAAGTGAAAAACATTATAGATATTTCAAAAAGACTTGAAGGTTTACCAAGACATGCTTCGACGCATGCGGCAGGTGTTGTTATTACTAAGAATCCAGTTGATTCATATGTACCTTTATATAAAAACGATAATATAATTTCTACTCAATTTACGATGACGATTTTAGAAGAACTTGGTCTTTTAAAGATGGACTTTTTAGGACTTAGAACACTTACTGTTATTAAAGATGCTGAAGATTTAGTTAAAGAAAATCAAGGTATTAAAGTTGAGTATGATGAAAATATGAACGATCCTGAAGTTTATAAACTTTGGGCGGATGGAGATTCTCTTGGCATATTCCAGTTTGAAAGTGGCGGTATGACTTCGTTTATGAGAGAGTTAAAACCAGACTGCTTAGAAGATTTGATAGCTGGTGTTTCTTTATATCGTCCTGGACCGATGGATCAAATCCCAAGATATATCAAGGGTAAAAATAATCCAGAGCAAACTGAATATACACATCCAATACTTGAACCAATTTTAAATGTTTCTTATGGTTGTATGGTATACCAAGAACAAGTAATGCAAATTGTTAGAAGCGTTGGCGGATATTCTCTTGGACGTGCCGATTTGGTAAGACGTGCTATGGGTAAAAAGAAGCTTGATGTAATGGCTGAAGAGAGAAAGAACTTTATCTATGGTCTTACTGATGAAGAGGGAAATATAGTTATTCCAGGTGCTATTAGAAATGGTGTGGATGAAAAATCTGCTAATAAAATTTTTGATGAGATGTCTGAATTTGCAAAGTATGCTTTTAACAAATCGCACGCAGCGTGTTACGCAGTTGTTGCATATAGGACAGCATATTTAAAAAGATATTATCCAACAGAATTTTTTGCAGCATTATTAAATAGCTTTTTAACAACACAAGGAAAGATAACTCTTTATATTAACGAATGTAAGCGAATGAATATCGAAGTTTTAAGACCTGATATAAACAAAAGTTTTAGCAGATTTACAGTTGATGGAGACAAAATTGTATTTGGTCTTGCTGCAATAAAAAATGTTGGTGAAGCTGCGATTAATTCTTTAACTAATGAAAGAACTTTAAATGGTCCGTTCAAAGATTTTATAGATTTTTGTAAGAGAGTTAATCCAGAAGATGTTAACAGAAAGTGCGTTGAAAGCATGATTAAAGCAGGTGTGTTTGATTCGTTAGAACCAAATAGAAATACTTTACTTTGTGCTTTTGAAGATATTTTAGATATTGTTTCAAATGATAGAAAAAAATCTTTAAGTGGTCAAATGAATATGTTTGATATGGGCGGAGAATCTGAAGTTAAAGAAGATTTGTATCAAATGAAGCAAATGAAAGAGATGCCTAAAAAAGAAAAATTACTTTTAGAAAAAGAAATGTTAGGCTTATATGTTTCGGGGCATCCTTTAGACAACTATGTTCCGCACATTGAAAAGTATTCAACTATTAGAAGTAATGAACTTGCTTATGAAGATATGGATGAAGTTGAAAAACAAGAATTTGAAAAACTAGATGGAAAAGAAATTAAAATACTTGGAATTATTTCATCTGTTAGAACGAAAATTACGAAGAGTAATGAAATTATGGCTTTTGTTACTGTTGAAGATTTATCTGGTTCGATAAATATGATTGTGTTTCCAAAAACTTTTGCACAATATAGGCCTCTAATTGCTGAAGACAAGATTGTTAAAATTGAAGGTAGAATAAGCATTAAAGAAGATGTATCGATTATTTTGACTAAAATTTATGAATTTGAAGTTAAGAATCACGAATTGTATTTAGCTTTAAATGATTCTAATAAGAAAGTTCAATTGATTATTCCTCAAGATAAAACAGCTGAAGAATTAACTGAACTTAGAACTTTTATAAAGGAAATTAGCAATCAAAAAACTAATATAGATGTGGAAATGGTGACAAAAGAAACAAGAAAGGTATTACCAATGTTTATTGATGAAAGAATTTATGAAAAACTTAAGAAAATGGTTGGCGAAGACAATATAAAAATTATGGAAAAATTTGAAAAATAAAAGGTTGCCTTTTTATTTTGATAAATTTATAATTTTAATTGTAAACCAATAGGGGGAGGATTATAAAATGGATGAAAATTTAAACGAAATGAACGGAACTGAAAATGTTGAACCACAATATGTTGCGCCAGTAGAACCAACTAATGTTGTAGAGTCAACAGATCCAGTTATAACTACTGAAGGCGGGGACCTTGGTGGTAGCTATGGTGATGATAATGGTGGAAAGAAAAATTCAAACACTATTGCATTTACTATTATTTTAGTAGCTGTGTTTGCATTACTTGTTATTGGTGGTGTTGTAATTGGAAAATCACTTTCTGGTGGTGGAAAATTTGTTGATGCACTTACTGATAGTTACATTTTTAATATGCAAAAAGAAATGACTAAGACAGCAGCACTAGAAGGAAAACATGATCTTAAATATACAATAAGTATTGCTAAGATTTTAAATGCTCTTGATTATGAAGGTGAAAAGATTGAAGATATAGCTCTAGCTAATACACTTATAAATAAAGGTGACGATGCTTCTGGTACATTTTCAATATTATATGGCGATGAAGATTTAATAAATCTTGATTATGCAAAAACAGGAGATCTTTTTGGTGTAAAACTTAGAGATTTATTCGAAGATTACATTATGCTAGAAAATAAAAACTTAAAAGCATTAGCTGATTCATATGGAATTAATTCTGGCGATATTCCTGATGCTATAACAGAAGAAGAACTTAATAAATTAGCTAAAACAGATGAAGAATATAAAAATCTTGAGGCTATTGGAGAAAGATATATTGGTATCATGGAAAAACACTTAAATAAAAATACAGTAACAGAAAAAGATCAAGTTGTTAAAATAAATGAAGAAGATGTTAAGGTAACAAAGATTGCTGTAGTATTAAGTGAAAAAGATATATCACTTCTTCTTATAGATATTTTAGAAAAAGCTGCAAAAGATAGAGAATTATATGATTTTGCTTCAAAAACATCTCCAGAAGATTTTGAAGATATGACTTTTGAAGATTGGAAAACTGAAATAGAAGCAACTATAGAAGAAGGAAAGACATATCTTGCAGAAGAGGCTGGTACAGATCCTTTATTTGAACTTGCTACTTATGTAAGAGGTAAAGATACAGTTGCTATAGAAGGAAAACTTATAGAAGAAGATGTAGCAATAAGAATTGCTGGTTTAAACGATTCAAAAGAATCATTTATCGAAGTTGCTGGAATTATGGAATCTCAAGATATGAGAATTGCAGCTGAATTTGAAACTACAAAAGATGGTAATGAATATGATTGTGAAGTTACGGTTGTAGTTAATGCTCCTGCAATTAATATGTCTATCGATGTTATGGAATATGAGTATGCATATTCTAAAAAATATGATGAAAAAATGGTTAAGTTAGACGCTAAAGAAGGTTTGTTATTAAACACTGCAGAAGATGCAGACTTTGAAGCTCTAGTTACAGAAATTGAAGAAAATGCAGAGGATTATTTAAATGATTTATCTTCTAAAGTTCCAGAAGGTGTAGTTGAAGCTGTTTCAGAATTAGTTTCAGATTTGGCATATGAAATGAGATACGGTAGCGGCTTTGATTCAGATTATGATTATAACTATGATGAAGACTACGATTACGATTATGACGAAGATTATGATTGGGATTATGATTATGATTCAGATGTAGAATTCACGGGTGATGTAAAAGTTTTAGATGAGCTTGTTGCTATCTATGAAAAAGCAGAAATTGGAATGACAAGAGAAGAATTAATTAAAGCTTTAGGTGAATATGATACTAAAGATTCATATTCAGATTATGAATTCTTGGGTTGGAGAAGTTCAGCTGATGATTACATGGAAGTTTCTATTATGATAGAAGATGGTAAAGTTTGTGATAAAGAACTTGATGCATATTCTTCTTCATATGATGATATAAGTTTATCAAAAGAACTAGGTTCAACATTAGAAGATTTAGAAGGTAAGATGAATAAAGTAAAAGAAGGTATGTCTTTATCTGAAGTTGAAAATATTTTAGGTGACGCTTACTTTGAATCTGAAAGAGATGACTATGGATATGTAGGATATACATGGTATGACGTAGATGAAAATTACGTTGAGATTACTTTCACAGATGGAGAAGTTGATTATGTAGGATCTGTTTGGAGTTCATACTAATAAATGAATTTTCTGTGAATATATTGACAAAAAAATCATATAGTAATATTATGAATTAGCACTCTAGAATATAGAGTGCTAATGTTTTTTGGGAGGCGATTTTAATGTTAAGACCATTAGCAGATAGAGTTGTTTTAAAACTTGTTGAGGTTGAAGACACAACTAAGAGTGGAATTTTACTTACTACTGCAAGTAAAGAAAAACCACAAATTGCAAAAGTTGTTGCTGTAGGACCTGGCGGTTTAGTAAATGGTAAAGAAATAAAAATGCAAGTTGCTGAAGGAGACAAAGTTATTTTTTCTAAATACACAGGAACAGAAGTTAAGTATGAAGGAACTGAGTATATAATTGTTCGTCAAGATGATATACTTGCTGTTGTAGAATAAATTTGTACGATGAGTACTACATTTTATTTATAAGCGAATTTTTTTAATGATTCGATAAGTAATTAAAAAGGAGATGTTTTATTTTGAGTAAACAAATTTTGTATGGAGAAGATGCAAGAAAAGCTTTAGAAAGAGGCGTTAATCAACTTGCTGATACTGTTAAAGTTACATTAGGCCCAAAAGGTAGAAATGTTGTTTTAGATAAAAAATATGGCGCACCACTTATTACTAATGATGGTGTTACTATTGCTAAAGAAATAGAATTAGATGATCCATTCGAAAACATGGGTGCACAATTAGTTAAAGAAGTTTCTACAAAAACTAATGATGTTGCTGGTGACGGAACAACTACAGCTACTGTACTTGCTCAAGCAATGATTAGAGAAGGTATCAAAAATGTAGCTGCTGGTGCAAACCCAATGGTTATGAGAAGAGGCATGAATAAAGCTATTGATGTTGCTGTTGAAGCAATTAAATCTAATAGCACAAAAGTAAATGGTAAAGAAGATATAGCAAAAGTTGCAGCGATTTCTGCAAATGATGATTTTGTTGGAGAATTAATTGCTGATGCTATGGAAAAAGTTTCAACAGATGGTGTTATAACTGTTGAAGAATCTAAGACTACAGGAACAAACTTAAATGTAGTTGAAGGTATGCAATTTGAAAGAGGATATATTTCACCTTATATGGTTACTGATACAGATAAGATGAATGCTGTTATGGATGATCCATATATTTTAATTACAGATAAAAAGATTTCTAACATTCAAGAGATTTTACCTATCTTAGAACAAGTGGTTCAACAAGGTAAAAAATTTGTAATTATTGCTGATGACGTTGAAGGCGATGCGTTAACAACTCTTGTTTTAAATAAATTAAGAGGAACATTCCAATGTGTTGCTATAAAAGCTCCAGGTTATGGCGATAAGAGAAAAGAAATGCTTAGAGATATCGCTATATTAACTGGTGGTGAAGTTATTACAGAAGAACTTGGGCTTGAATTAAAAGAAGTTGAGTTAATGCAACTTGGTAGAGCAAGACAAGTAAAAGTTGAAAAAGATCATACAATTATTGTTGATGGTGCTGGTTCTTCAGAAATGTTATCAGAAAGAGTAAAACAAATTAAAACTCTAATTGAAAAGACAGAATCAAATTACGATAAAGAAAAATTACAAGAAAGACTTGCTAAACTTGTTGGTGGTGTTGCTGTAATTGAAGTTGGTGCTGCTACTGAAATTGAAATGAAAGAAAAGAAACTTAGAATAGAAGATGCACTTTCTGCTACAAAAGCTGCAGTTGAAGAAGGTATTGTAGCTGGTGGTGGTACAGCATATGTAAATGCTATTCCAGAAGTAAAAAAACTTTTAGATACAGTTGAAGGCGATGAAAAGACTGGTGTAAAAACAGTACTTATGGCTTTAGAAGAGCCATTAAAACAAATTGCTTATAATGCTGGACTTGAAGGTAGTGTGATTTTAGATAAAGTATTAAATTCTGAAAAAGGTTTTGGATTTGATGCATTAAATGAAAAATATGTTGATATGAAAAAATCAGGAATTATTGATCCAACTAAAGTTACAAGAAGTGCATTACAAAATGCAGCAAGTGTTGCATCAATGGTACTTACAACAGAAAGTTTAGTTGCAGATAAAAAAGAAGAAGGCGGCTGTTCTTGCGGACATAATCATGATATGGATGCTGGAATGGGTGGAATGTATTAATAAAAAGTTAGATATAAAAAGGCGAAGGTGCCTCTGGATTTCCAGAGACACCTTCATTTTATTTAATCGCCACAAGGGCGTAATTTTTCTTTTCAAAATTACTTCGAAAAGAAAGCGAGATGATGAGCTTTGCTCAATGCTTCGACTGCAGTAGAAACCTTGTCGACAGCTATGCCGCGAATGCCGGTTTTAGATGTAGTTCCTTCTTCGATTTCAGAGAAACATGCGCGGTCTTCTGTCCACTTAACACAGTGAGACAAATAATTGAGCCCGGCGATATCAAACGGCTTGAAATTAGCTTGCCACTCAATGGTAATTTTTTTGTATTTGCGACCGAGTTTGATGTCGCCACACTGAGTATGGACGAGAATCCATGGAATGTGAAGATGCTCTTTGTCGAGGAGATTGGGGTTATCCAAAATCTCGAATTTGCAAAGATTCGGATAAATCTGGTCTACGATGTCGAAAAGCAGAGTTTTGATTTCGAGATAGTATTCGAATTCATGCTTACATTTGTCGTGAACAACTTCGGTGCGAAGCCCTTTATTCAGCAGAGTCAAAGGTGTGTACAAATCATCAATGGTGATTTCTTTACCACAGACAGGACACTTTTCGCCAGGCATAGGTACCCTGAAAGGGGTACTACAGTCGTAACTGGTTACATACTTTTCAAAATCTGCTCTAGGACAAACTAAGGGAAGTTCGCTGGGGTCGATGTTAAGGTTGTACACATGGTCTCTTAAATGGTCGAGTCGACGTACATTGCCGTGTTCATCAAGCTGAATGCGACCGAAAACAACAAATGTATGGAGCGACTTGCGCGATGTTTTAGCATAAAGTTTGCGCAGTCGGCAGAGCTCGTAGAATGCTTCAAGACTAGTTACAGCTTGTTGGATGCTAGAAATAGTGTCGATTTTTTCACTGTCGCAGATAGGCTGCTCAGTTTCAGTATATGTTGCGCTTACAGTAACTTCTTTTGCCTCGGTGCCAACCAGTCGTCCGTGTTTTGCAATGTGCTCTTTGCAGTAGAGCACTAGCGAAGCTTCTTCGGAAAATTGGGGCACACCATCATGTGTGACGATTGTGGGAATGAGTTCTTCTCCCAAAAAGCTGAGCTTAATGCTTTCGGGGTCTACGGCATTACAACTAAGCGGAATTTTTGCGAGGGGAAGAACTGTTGAAGCGCCAGGCCGTTTTTCGCTAGGTTCGAAAATGATACGACTGGGCATTTCAACGTGGGTCCGTTTTTCTTTTGCATTGCTCATGCGAAATCCTCCTTCTTATTTTTCTAGATACAGGACCTATTTATAGGATATATTAAAGCTTGCACATTATATCATGCAATTTACATAATTTCAATAATTGGGGCGAAAAAATGTCCTACAATGGGGCCGTCCTAATTTTTTGGCAACAAAAAAGTGCACACCAGGGGGCTAGTGTGCACGGAAAAAGGGTTAAACGATTTTAACTAAAACAAGGGGCGTTAGTTAAAATCGGGTGGGATGGGACTAAAAGTCAGTGAAGGGTTCACCGTCTTCGTCGACCAAGTCGAAAACACCATCCAGATCCTTTTTCAAGGATAGTACCGTAGCAATAGATGCCAGGCCTACAACTGCCACGATTGCGGAAACAATGATGAGAGCTTTTTTCATTTGAGACCTCACTTTCTCTAAACGCGTGTGACAAAACCGAATTCCCAAAAAGATGGGAAACAAATATATGTTTAAGTGTATTTGCATAACGGATTATATCATAACAAAAAAACAAGTCAAATATTTTTTATACTATTTATTTTGAATAAAAGGCACAAAAAAGACGTTCGATTGAACGTCTTTTAAAAAAGTTTTTTATTCTTTTGTTATTTCTTTCATTGAGCCTAAGCTTGCAAGAGCTTTCGTTGCATCAAATGGAATAAATACTTTATTAGCTTCGCCTTTAGAAATTTCTTCTAATGCTTCAAGAGCTTTTAATTGAACTAACTTGTCGTTAGGATCTGCATTTTTAATTGCTCCATATACGCATTCGATTTCTCTTGTTTTAGCTTCGGCGATAGCTTTAATAGCTTCAGCTTCACCAGTAGCTCTAAGGATTCTAGCTTGTTTTTCACCTTCAGCTCTTCTGATGTTTGATTCTTTTTCAGCATCAGCTTGTAAAATTAAAGATTCTTTTTGGCCTTCTGCAATTGTGATAGCAGATTGTCTTTGTCCTTCGGCTTCAAGGATAACAGCTCTTTTTGTTCTTTCAGCATTCATTTGTTTTTCCATCGCTTCTCTAATATCCTTTGGAGGATCGATGTCTTTGATTTCAACTCTATTTATTTTACAACCCCATTTATCTGTAGCGATATCAAGGATTTCTCTAAGTTGAGAGTTGATTTGTTCTCTTGAACTAAATGTGCTATCTAGGTCCATTTTACCAACAACGTCACGAATTGTTGTTGTTGTTAAATATTTAATACCAGCTTGTAAATTTTGAATTTCATATACAGCACGTTTTGCATCTGTTATTTGATAGAAAACAACTGTGTCAATTTTGATAGTAACGTTATCTTTTGTAATAACGCTTTGTGGTTGAACGTCCATTGTTTTTTCTCTTAAGTCTACACGAGCTCTAACGTGATCAAAAATAGGGATAAGGAATAATACACCCGCATCAGCAGTTTTTAAGTATTTACCTAATCTTTCGATAATTAACACTTCAGATTGTGTAACAATTTTTATCATTCTTGCTAAAATGAAGATGATAATGGCTAATATGACAATTACACCAATAACTGTATCCATATAAATATCCTCCTATACGATAAATTTATTTTTCTTTAGTTTCAGCTTTTGCAGCATTCTCAGCTTTTTTAACAATAACTTTAACACCGTCAATTCTAAGTATTTCAACGTGTTCGCCAGCTTCGATTATTTCATCATAATCTTCAGCTTTTGCTGACCAAACATCGCCATCTACTTTTATTTGTCCGGTAGAGTTTTCGTTATTAATTGTTGTAGTTACCACTGCACGTTTACCGATAATTGAATAAACGTTTGTAGCTGTAGTTTCTGGTTTTACTTTATCTGTAAATTTCTTTGTAAATAACACAAGAAGTACAGAAGTGATAGCCCAAAATACAACTTGGACTAAATATGCTTCTGGCATAAATAAACTAAATAATGCTGTTAACACAGCAGCTACGCCAAACCATATGATGAAAAAACCAACAGTAGCAATTTCAACTATAGTGAAAATACCAGCGATAACTAGCCAAATAAACCAACCTGGCATATCAAAGCCTCCTTTTCTTTAAAATTAAAGTTGTTCATAAAAGATTATATATGAAAAAGCCTTAAAAGAAAAGGAATTTTGCGAACATATTTATTAAATTTATATTACAAAATTTACAATTACTTTCCTTGATTTTAGATAGTTAATTGAGTATGATAATTGTAATAAACTACAATAGAGGAGAATATAATGAAAAAAACTGTACTAAAGAAATTTATATTAACGATAATATTTTTTGTAATCGCTTATATTTTAATAGATTTAACACCTTATTATACTGAAACTACAACTTACGCAGATGATGAAATAAGATTTATTATAGATGATTCTGAAAAGACAAAATCTTTGCCGGATGAAGTTTTGATAGAAAATGATGAAGTAATGTTATCTTTAAAAACTATTAAAAAGTTTTTTGATAAATATATTTATTTCGATGAAAAATATGATGCAGTAATAGTTGCATATGATGAATATGTAGTTAAAATGTTTGTGGATGATAATGATATAATTATTAACGATTCACCAAAGCATATAAATACACCAGTTAAACAAAGTGGAGATGCTATATACATTCCAATAAAAGTTTTAGAAGAAGTATATGATATTAAAGTTGAAGTAAATGAAAAAGTCATAGTTACAACTTCAAACACTGAATATACAGAAGTAACGCTTACAGGAAAAACAAAACTAAAGAAATTTAAGAGGGAACTTTCTTTAACAAAAGGTAAAGCAAAGAAGGAATCAACACTAAACGTTTATACAAAAGATTTTGAAATGCTTGCTCCATCAGAATATGTTTGGGTTAGAAATGAAGTTGGAGATTTAGGTTATGTGAAAAAATCTAATTTAAAAATAGATGAAACCAAACTTGTCAGTGTATTAAAAGAAGAGAAAGAAGAAAAAGAAAAGATTTATCTTATTTGGGAATATGCTACAAATTCTTCACCAAATAGACAAGGTGAAGCTAAAAAAGATGGAATCGGAATTGTTTCACCAACATGGATATATGTAAAAAATCCAAGTGGTGAATTAAAAAATTCTATTGATACATCATATATAAATTGGGCAAAATCAGTAGGCTATGAAGTTTGGCCAACAATAAAAAATGATGATATTGGAATTCAAAAAACATCTGAGATGGTAACAGATATGTATGCAAGAAAAACATTCATTGATGAATTAGTTGCTCTTTGCAAACAATATAATTTTACAGGAATAAATTTAGATTTTGAGAATATGTATGAAAAAGATAAAGTTGAATTTGCACAACTTGTACGTGAAATGTCTAGTACGCTTAGAAGAAATGGAGTAACATCTTCTGTAGATGTAAACGTGCCAGATGGTTCATCAACTTGGTCTTTATGTTATGATACAAAAGCAATTTCAGATGGCGCTGATTACGTAATATTAATGGCATATGATCAATATGGTCCAAGTAGTTCTACAGCAGGTCCTGTTGCATCTTTAGCTTGGGTTGAAGCTAATTTGGTAAAACTTATAGATAGAGAAAAAGTGGAAAGTGAAAAATTAGTATTGGGAGTTCCGTTTTATTCAAGATTTTGGAGAACGAAAGATGGAAAAGTGAAATCAACAGTTTCACTTGCCATGTCTAAAGCTAAAGAGTATGTGAAAAACAATCCAAACTCTACTACATGGAGTGATATTGCAGGACAAAACATAGTAGAGTATACTTCAGCAGGTGATACGATTTTTGTATATGTAGAAGATGAAGAAGCTTTAAGAAGAAAACTAAAATTGATTGAAACATACAACTTAGGTGGAATGGCCGCTTGGAGAAGAGGTTATGAAACAGAGGCTGCATGGAACGTTATCGCGGAGGAGATAAACGATTAAGAGAAGTTAGCAACTTCCCTGGAAAGTTTGAGGGGGTGAGTGAGATGCTTTATGCACTTATTGATAGTTCAAGTAAATATAACTTTAACAAAATTTCATCTGAAGAAATCTTAGGTGAGGTTAGAGTGGTCACCCCTAAATTTGAACTTAAAAATACAGAAAAAATGACAAAAAAAGTTTTGAAAAAACTTGATGAATATAAAGTTGATAATGTGATACTTAGTCAAACGCTTTTAGAAAATAAAGAGTTTTGCAAAGCTATGGAAGAGGCACAAAAAAGAATAATAACAGGACATCGTATTGAGAAAGTAATGCTTTTAAAATTTGTAACAGAGATTGCAAAGTATACAAGATTTCCAAAAGAAAAAATGCACGTGTTATTATTTATGAATGAATATAGTTTGGAAAATATAGATTTGATAGAGCGTATTTCACAAGAAGTAAAAGAAATGCATATCATTTCAAGAAATTACACAAAGTATGAAAAGACAAAAGCAAAACTTTTTGAACAATATGGATTCGTGATTAATCTTTATCCAACCGATGTGAAAGATGATTTTAGAAGAGTGAATCTTGTTATTAATCAAGATTTTAAAGAGGAAGATTTAAGAAAAGTAGATATTTCTAAAAATGCAATTGTGTTATCACTCAACGAAAAAATAAGAAAAATCAGAAATGGTTTTAATGGAATAATTATCAATGATATAGATTTAGTTGGTGACTTTGAAAGCACCAAAAAGTATAGAGATTTAGCATTATGTGAAGCAAAAATATACAAACCTTTAAGAAAATTAAAAGATAATGAAAGACTGTTAAATAGTGAAAAATGTATAATTAACGGGTATATTGGATTGAAGGGAAAAATAACTGAAGAAGAATTTGAAAAAATAGGAAGAACTTTTGCTTGACAAACAAAAAGATTATCTTTAAAATACATACATTGTGAGGGTATGGTTATTGAAAAATACCTAAAACATGCCAAAGAAAGGGAATGATGTCAATGCCACCAAAAGAAACTTTATTAACATATGAAGGTTTAAAGAAGTTAGAGGAAGAGCTTGAATATTTAAAAACAGAAAAAAGAAAAGAAATAGCTGAAAGAATCAAAGTAGCTTTAGGTTTTGGTGACTTATCAGAAAACTCAGAGTATGATGAGGCTAAAAACGAACAAGCGCAAGTTGAAATGAGAATTATAGATTTGGAGAACAAATTAAGAAATGTTAAACTTATCGATGAAGATGAGATTGACACTAAAACTGTTCAAGTAGGAAATACTGTTCAAGTTTACGACGAAGAATTCGACGAAAAGATAGAATATACTATCGTTGGTTCAACTGAAGTAGACCTTGCTGAAAATAAGATTTCAAACGAATCTCCAATTGGTACAGCTTTATTAGGAAGAAAGAAAAATGAAGTTGTAGAAGTTGAAACACCAGGGGGAGTTATCACTCTAAAAATCTTAAAAATTACAAAATAAGGAAATTGCAAACACTAAGGGCTGGATAAATTATCCAGCCCTTGTTTTTGTGCTTTTCTTTTGTTTCTACTTATGATATAATACAGCGATAGTGGATTAGTATGTTTAGCCAATGTACTACTAATCTCTAAAACTTAATAATTTCCGTATAGAAAGGGGAAATAGAAATGAACGAAGAAAACATTATAAACCAAAACGTTGAGCAAGAAGATTTGAATGAACTAATGAAGGTAAGAAGAGCCAAACTTGATGAGTTATGTGAAAAAGGAAAAAATCCATTTGAGATTGTCAAATTTGATAATAAAGATAACACTAAAGATATAAAACAAAACTATAAAGAACCTGCAGAAGGAGAAGAAGCTGAACCGGTAGTAGTAACACTTGCTGGTAGACTTATGGCTAAAAGAGGTCATGGTAAAGCGTCTTTCTGTGATTTACAAGATATGTATGGCAGAATCCAAATCTATGTAAAATTGGATGAGGTTGGTGCTGAATCATACGAAGAATTTAAGAAATTTGATATTGGTGATATTATTGGTATTACAGGTCATGTATTTAAAACACACATGGGAGAAATTTCAGTAAAGGTAAAAGAGATTACATTATTATCTAAATCTTTAAGACCATTACCAGAAAAATTCCATGGTTTAAAAGATACAGATTTAAGATATAGACAAAGATATGTAGATTTAATTATGAACAATGATGTCAAAGATACATTCGTTGCTAGAAGCAAAATTATTAAAGGTATCAGATCATACTTAGACAATTTAGGATATCTAGAAGTTGACACGCCTATTTTAAATACAATTCAAGGTGGAGCAACAGCTAGACCATTTGTAACACATCACAACACATTAGACCTAGACATGTACTTAAGAATTGCACCAGAATTATACTTAAAGAGATTAATTGTTGGTGGATTCCACAAAGTATATGAAATGGGAAGACTTTTCAGAAACGAAGGAATGGATATTAAACACAATCCAGAATTCACAACATTTGAATTATATTCAGCATATGAAGATTACAACGATATGATGGATTTAGTTGAAGGATTATTCTCAACACTTGCTATGGATGTTTGTGGAACAACAAAAATTACATACCAAGGAACAGAAATAGATTTAACTCCAGGTTGGAAGAGAATCTCTATGATTGATTCAATCAAAGAAGTTACAGGAGCTGACTTTAACAAAGTTAATACAGATGAAGAAGCTGCTGAACTTGTAAAGAGCCTTGGAATTAATTTAGAAGGAACAATTACAAGAGGAGAAGCTATTGCTTTAGTATTTGATGAGAAAGTTGAAGAAACATTAGTTCAACCAACATTTATTATTGATTACCCAATAGAAATTTCACCACTTGCTAAAAAGAAAGCTTCTGATCCAAGACTTGTTGAAAGATTTGAAGTATTTATCGGTGGAAGAGAATATGGTAACGCATTCTCAGAATTAAATGATCCTATCGATCAAAAAGAAAGATTTATGGCACAAGTTGCTGAAAGAGAAGCTGGTAACGATGAAGCTAACATGATGGATGAAGATTATGTACAAGCTTTGGAATACGGACTTCCTCCAACAGGTGGACTTGGTGTTGGTGTAGATAGACTTGTAATGTTACTTACAGATAGCTATTCAATTAGAGATGTACTATTGTTCCCAACAATGAAGCCTTTATCTTAATAACGCTTAATGAGTTATAATGACCATTAAAAGGCTAAAAACCGCTTAAAATAAAGTGCTATAGTATTTTTGAAAATTGATTAAAAAACTCATTAAAATTAATAAAATTTTACTTTATTTGAGCTGGTAGCATTCAAATTGCATTCAGTAATTAATAAAAAGAATGTATTAATCAAAAGATAAAAAATAATAAGGAGGATTAAATGAAAAACGGTAAAGTATTAAAAATAGTTTGGCTTATAAGTTTTATTATTTCAATTGTTGTTTTTGTTATGACATCTATTGTTTTATCGGATACTTACGAGATATACAATAAAACATATTATCTACCACTACTTATTATTGAAATAATAAATATAATATTTGGAGTACTATTTTTTATAAAGAATAAAATAACTAAGTCATATGTAATTATTTATTTGATTTTTATTTTGATAACTTTCTTTATACCTATATATCATAATGGAAATACTTATGCGCCAACTGGACCAAATAGCCATTTAATGGGATTAGCTTTTAATGAAAGATATTTAAATATATATGGGATAAATATTATAAAAATAATAAATATTTTAAAATAGTATTTTGATATAATATATTTAATAAAAATCAAAAAACAATTTCAGATTTTGATAAGCTCATAGAAAAAGCAAAACAATAAATGAATCTTAATAAGCGTTAATGGATTTAATCTGGTAGCATTCAAATTGCATTCAGTAAGTACTAAAAAACATTTGAAATTATTGAAAATAAAGGGTTTTAGAAAATTCCAAAAATGGTCTATGAAACCATTAGCGTAAAAGTATGAAGCTAAATGAAGTTTTAAAATCTGAAAGCATTTCAGAGATTGAGGAAAAAATAATTTTTGAAATTATACCAGAACTAGAAAGTGAAAAAGGTTTTTTGCAAAATAATCCCTGGCACATTTATGATGTTTGGGATCATACTAGAAAAGTTTTTCAAAGTTCTAAATCTGGAGATGAGGAAATAAGATTAGCCATACTTCTACATGATGTTGGCAAACCTTATTCTTATCAAGATGATGAAAATGGTGTGAGACATTTTAGAGGACATGCACAAAAATCTGCTGAGATGTCTCGCGGTATTTTACAAAGATTGGGCTACGATGACGAAAAGGTTGATAGAATTTGTTTCTTGATATCGAATCATGATAAGACGATTCAACCATCGAAAGTTAAAAAATCAGAATTGCCGCTGTTTCGAAAACTATTATTTATGCAATATTGCGATGCATCTGGATATAATCCGGAATACATAAATGGTGTGTTTGAAAGATTGGATGCAATTTCTTCAAAACTAATTGAACGCGAAAAAAGTAACGATGATTTTGAGGAAATTTAATTTAGAAATTTATTAATTGGAGATTTGAATATGTGGGGAGCTGTTATTGGTGACTTGGCAGGTTCGATTTATGAATTTGATCAAGTTAAAAATGCAAAGCCAGTAGAAGTGAAAGAACTGATTCCTGAAAATTCGTTTTTTAGTGATGATACAATTTTAACTGTTGCTGTGCTTGATGCGATTAATAATGATAGAGATTATGAGAAGTATTTGAAAGCGTATGCAACAAAGTTTTTAGAATACAAGCCAGACTTTTCACCATATTTTAGATCTCCTTTTTCGCCTGGTTTTACAAAATGGGTAAAAGGCGATGGTGAAGGCAGAAGCACTGGTAATGGCGCGATGATGCGTGTTTCGCCAGTTGGTTTTATGTTTGATTCAGAGGAAGAAGTGAGAGAGAATGCAAGACTTGCGACAATTCCTTCACACAATTCAGAAGAAGCTATAAAGGGTGCAGAGTTAGTTGCACTTACAATTTTTTATGCTAGAAAAGGTTATAGTAAAGAAGAAATTTTGGAAAAGTTAAATATAGATTTGAAGTATGTGCCATTTGAAAGTTTTAATTCTACTTGTGTAACAACAGTAGATAATTGTATGTATGCATTGTTTACTTCAAATAGTTTTGTAGAGAGCATGGAAACGGTTATTTCTTATGGAGGAGATACTGATACAAATGCTTGTATAGTTGGATCAATGGCGGAAGCAATGTATGGTGTACCAAAAGTTTTGATTCGCAAAGCAAAAGAAAAACTTCCAAAAGATTTTGTTAAAGTAATAGAAAGAGGATACAAAAGCAAGAACCTAGAAAGAGAAACTATTGATAGATAAAAACATTTAAAAAGGTGTGTGATTTTTGTGAAAAATAAATTCGGAGCAATTTTAAGTTGTTTAATAATTTTTGATATATTTGGTATTGTTTTCTTATATTTTATCTTTAATTTACGGTTCTGATTTTAAAGGCGGTGTCATAAACGAAAGAATGTATCGGTGTAAATAAAGTTATTACTACTTTTGAAGAATTTAAAGAATATTCTGAAAAATATGATGGTTGCTTATTTGATGAATCGGGTAATGTTATTGATGGAAAAAAAGCTGCTATAAAGTTTGCTAAAAAATATAATAAAAAATTTTTCGAAAATAAATCGCTTGCTATTGTAAATGTTCAATTAAGTAGCGGGGGTACTAGAATTAAATTTATTTCTGCTCAAAAAGACGAAAATACAGCAATTATAAATTGCAAAATAACATCTTATGGTGTGACGTGCGATTTGAGTAGTGCAAGGTTATATGCTGAAGTAGATAAAGATGTTGAGCAAGTAAAAGCTTTTAAATACGAAAACTCGATGGATGTAGTAAAGAGTAATCTATGGAATCTAATGAACAGTTTAAAAGCGAAGACGGATTAAAAATAAATTTATTTGATAAATATGATATATAACATATGAAAAAGGTGTGTGATTTTTGTGAAAAACAAAAAAGGTAATGTTGTATTTGGTATAGTAGCTTTGGTGGCTATTAGTGCTGCTATATTTATAAGTATGAATAATGTTGAAAGAGAATTGCCAGGAGAGTTGGTAGGACCTACAGGACCAATTGGCTCAGAAACAGAAACTCAACCTATTGAAAGTGATTATGAAGGCGGGGCAATTCGCTCTGGATATCTTTCACAAATGCGTACTAGAAGTCAACTTATAACTTCATATAAAGATTTTGAAACGTATTGTGAAAAATATAATGATTATGCATATGATGGACAAGGAAATGTTATTAAGAGTACAGGTAGATTAAATGCTCTTATTGAAAAATATGATAAAAAATATTTTGAAGAAAAATCACTTGCGTTAGTTTATGTGGAATTGAGCAGTGGTAGTGATTCTGTGGAATTTATTGCTGCAACAAAAGATGGTAACAGCGCGACTATAATGTATAAAATTAAATATCCAGAAGGCGGTATTGGTACTTGCGATATGAGTGGATATATAGTTTATGTTGAAGTGGATAAAGATATTACAAATATAATTACTTATTAAGGAGGGCTTTGATGAACGGTAGAAATATTGATTGGTCAAAGATTATAATAGTTGGATTAATAATATGGTTGCTTACATCTTTCTTAGGTAGTATAGATTGGCAAGAAACTTTGTTAATGTTACCGGGACTTGTGCTTGCCCTTACTATTCACGAAGCGTCTCATGCAAAGATGGCAGATAGATTGGGTGATCCGACTCCAGAAAGAGAAGGAAGAGTTACTTGGAATCCGTTTGCACATATGGATTTCGTTGGAACAGTTTGCTTACTTTGTGCTGGATTTGGTTGGGGAAAACCAGTTAGAATAGATTCAACATATTTTAGAAATCCAGCTAGAGATAATATGCTTGTAGCGTTAGCAGGACCTTTAAGTAATATTATTTTAGCTTTTGTATTGTTTATTACTTTTGCTTTAGTATATATTTTTGCGCCAGATACAGCTTTGGTAGGATTGTTACTTACAATGTTATTGATGGGTGCATATATTAGTTTGAGTTTGGGAGTGTTTAATTTGTTACCATTCCCACCGCTTGATGGCTCAAAAATACTTGCATACTTTTTAAAGGGTGGAGCAAGAAAATTTTTGTATGTGTTAGAACAATATTCAACAATAATTTTGATGATATTATTCTTTACTGAATTACCATCAAGATTGATTTCGCCTATAATCAATTGGCTTGCTGGTTTTATGGTAGGTATAATTGAATGGGTGATCGCACTATTTGCTTAGAAGAGGGATTTAAATGTCTGAAAGTTTGTTGTGTTTAGGAATTGAATCAAGTTGTGATGAGACTTCTGTTGCTGTTGTTAGAGACGGTAGAGAGGTCTTATCTAACGTTATTGCAACTCAAATAGATATTCATAAAAAATATGGTGGGGTTGTGCCAGAAATTGCATCTCGTAATCATGTTGAAAATATCACATATGTTGTTAAAGAAGCTTTGGAAAAAGCAAATGTAACATTAGATGATATTGATGTGATTGGATGTACATATGGACCGGGGTTAGTTGGTGCTTTACTTGTTGGTCTTTCAACAGCAAAAGCGCTTGCTTATGCTGCTAAAAAACCTTTAGTTGGAGTGCATCATATTGAAGGTCACATTGCAGCCAACTACATAACTCACAAAGATTTAGAACCACCATATTTATGTTTAGTTGTTTCTGGTGGTCATTCACATTTAGTACATGTTAAAGATTATACGGAGTTTGAAATACTTGGAAGAACAAGAGATGATGCTGTTGGTGAAGCTTTTGACAAAGTGGCCAGAGTTATCGGGCTTGGATATCCAGGAGGTCCAATTATTGATAAGTTGGCAAAGGAAGGTGAGCCTACATATCATTTGCCAAGAACATATTTTGAAAATTTAGATTTTAGTTTTAGTGGTATTAAAACGGCTGTACTAAATCTTAATAACAAAGAAAAAGGAAATATTAATGTTAATGATTTGTGTGCAAGCTTTGAAGAAGCAGTTACAGATGTATTAACGACTAATGCTATTAAAGCATTGAAAGAGTTAAAATTAGATAAGATTGCTATTGCGGGTGGAGTTTCTGCAAATAGTTATTTGAGAAATAAGTTTGAAAAGTTGGGAGCAGAAAACGGTTTTAAAGTTTATTATCCTGAACTTGTTTTGTGTACAGATAATGCGGCAATGATAGCTGCTGCGACTTACTATAATTATAAAAATGGTAAGATATCTGATTGGAATTTGAATGCAGTTCCTAATTTGAAGATTGGGGATTAATATATAATTTTAGTGGTTAGTTTTACTAACCGCTTTTTAAAGACGGAGGTGAGAATTTGTCAATTTACGCAATATCTGATTTGCATCTTTCTTTTGGAGCAACAGATAAGCCAATGAATATCTTTGGAGAAAATTGGAATAATTATGAAGAGAATATTAGAAAGCATTGGCTTGAGTTAGTAACAGATGAAGATCATGTAATTTTGTCTGGAGATTTTTCTTGGGCAACATATTTAGAAGATACCAAAAATGATTTTGAATTTTTAAATTCTTTACCGGGTAAGAAGTATATTTTAAAAGGTAACCATGATTACTGGTGGACTACGGTTAAGAAGATGAATGAATATTTAAAAGAGAACGGATTTGAAAATATTTATTTTATATATAACAATGCATATGACCTAGGTGATTATATGCTTTCTGGTACAAGGTATTGGGGACATGAAGATGAGGACGAAGTTGATAATGAAAAGATTTTTAATAGAGAGATACTTCGTGCGAAAATTGGTTTAGATGCAGCAAGTGAAATGGAACCTCATAAGCCAATAATTTTTACTACTCATTATCCTCCAGATGATAGGATTATCAACGGTTTGGATGAGTATAATATTAAGATTTGGATATATGGACATTTACATACTAAACATGAAGAAAACATGGTGAACATTCCAAATATTACCACATATTTAACGTCTTGTGATTATTTGAATTTTAAGGTGCTAAAAATTGCCGAATAATCTGGATAAATATTGAAAAATAGCCAAAATATATTATGAAAATGTTTGAAATAGAGATATCTATATGGTATAATGTAGCCCGTGGAATTGATATCCAGTGAAATTAAATCAAAGGAAGGATTTGTAAAAATGAACGCAAAAGTAGAAAAATTAGAAAATAATAAAGTTAAACTAGAGATAACAGTATCTGCAGATAAATTTGAAGAAGGATTAAACCAAGCATATTTCAAAAATGCTAAATATTTCAGCGTACCTGGATTTAGAAAAGGTAAAGCTCCAAGAAATATCGTTGAAAAACACTACGGTGTAGGCATTCTTTATGAAGATGCTTTCAACATTGTTGCTTCAGAAGCTTATGAAGTAGCTATCAAAGAAAACGAAGTTGACGTTGTTGCTTCTCCAGAGATCGATGTAGCACAAATGGAAAAAGGAAAAGATTTAATCTTTACAGCTACTGTAACTGTTAAACCAGAAGTTAAACTTGGTAAATACAAAGGTATCAAAGTAGAGAAAAAAGAATACAAAGTAACAGCTAAAGATGTTGATGCTGAAATCACAGCAATGGCTGAAAAAAATGCTAGAATCGTAGCTGGTGATGAAAACACAGTTATCGAAAATGGTTACACAGCAGTAATCGACTTCGAAGGATTTGTTGATGGAGTTGCATTCGAAGGTGGTAAAGGAGAAAGCTATCCACTTGAAATCGGAAGCGGTTCTTTCATTCCAGGTTTTGAAGATCAATTAATTGGTTTAAAAACAGGAGATGAAACAGACGTTAACGTTACATTCCCAGAAAACTATTTCTCAGAAGAATTAGCTGGTAAACCTGCTGTATTCAAAGTTAAAGTTCATGAAATTAAAGTAAAAGAATTACCAACAATCGATGATGAATTTGTTAAAGATGTTAGTGAATTTGATACTTTAGCTGAATTAAAAGCTGATGTTAAGAAAAAATTAGAAGAAGAAAACGCTAAGAGAGCTAAATTCGAAATGGAAGATGAAGCTGTTAAAACAGTTGTTGCAGCTACAGAAATCGATATTCCAACAGTTATGATTGATCATGAAGTTGAAGATTACATTAGAGAATTAGAATCTAGAATTGCATACCAAGGTATGGAATTAAAAACATATCTTCAATTAATGGGTAAAGACATCAACGAATTAAAATCTCAATATGCTGAAAAAGCAGCTGAAAACGTTAAAACAAAATTAACACTTGAAGCTATCTTCAAAGCAGAAAAGATTGAAATCACAGATGCAGACATCACAGATAAACTTACAAAGTTTGCTGAAAGCTATGGTGCTACAGGCGCTAACATCGAAGAACTTGTTAAAAACCCAACAGATCAATTAAAAGAATATGCTAAGGAAGAATTAAAATATGACTTAGCGGTTAAGTTCTTAATGGACAACGCTAAATAAATTTGCGTTTGCAAACAAAAGAAAGGATGATTTAGATGATTACTAATGATTTAGTACCTTATGTTGTTGAACAAACAAGTAAAGGAGAAAGATCTTATGATATTTTTTCTAGACTTTTAAAAGATAGAATTATATTCATAGGTGATGAAATTACTGATGCAACAGCAAGTGTTGTTGTAGCAGAATTGTTATTCTTGGAATCTGAAGATCCTAACAAGGATATTCATATATATATAAACAGCCCAGGTGGTAGTGTAACCGCTGGTATGGCTATTTATGATACTATGAAATATATTAAACCAGATGTTTCTACTATCTGTGTTGGTATGGCTGCAAGTATGGGAGCATTCCTTCTTTCGGCTGGTACAAAAGGAAAGAGATATGCTCTTCCAAATGCAGAAATTATGATACATCAACCTTTAGGTGGTGCTAGAGGACAAGCGTCTGACGTAAAAATTCATGCAGAATTCTTATTAAAGACAAGAGATAAATTAAACAAAATATTAAGTGAGAATACTGGAAAACCTCTTGATGTAATTGAAAGAGATACTGATAGAGATAACTTCATGGTTGCTGAAGAAGCTAAAGAATATGGCTTGATTGATGCAATTATGGATAGAAAAGCTTAATTTAAAATGGGGACACGTTAGTTTATTTTGTGTCCCTCTTTTTATACGATAGTGACATTCAAAGGAGGAAATACATTAATGTCAAAATACGAAGATGAAAGAGATATTAAATGTTCTTTTTGTGGTAAAGCTCAAGATTCTGTAAGAAGAATTATTGCTGGACCAGGTGTGTATATTTGCAATGAATGTGTTGGTTTGTGTACAAGTATTATCGAAGAAGAAATGAGAGAATACGAAGAAGAACTAAAACAAGAAGATTTTGTAATGCTTACACCAAAAGAAATTAAAGATAAACTTGATGAATATGTTATTGGACAAGATCTTGCAAAGAAATCTCTTGCGGTTGCAGTATACAATCATTATAAGAGAATAATGCTGCAAGATCCAAAAGATGATAGTGAGATAGAGATTCAAAAAAGTAACATCTTGCTTTTGGGTCCAACAGGTTGCGGTAAGACTTATTTAGCACAAACATTAGCAAAAATTTTAAATGTACCTTTTGCAATATCTGATGCTACAGCATTAACTGAAGCTGGCTATGTTGGTGAAGATGTTGAAAACATTTTATTAAGACTAATACAAGCAGCTGATTATGATATCGAAAGAGCTCAAAAAGGTATTATCTATATTGACGAAATTGACAAGATTGCTAGAAAATCTGAAAATGTTTCTATTACCAGAGATGTTAGCGGAGAAGGCGTGCAACAAGCGCTTCTAAAGATTATTGAAGGAACAGTTGCAAGTGTTCCACCACAAGGTGGTAGAAAGCATCCCCATCAAGAATTTATCCAAATTGATACAAGCAACATTTTATTTATTTGTGCTGGTGCGTTTGATGGCCTTGAAAAAAATATCAATGATAGAGTCGGCAAAAAAGGAATTGGTTTTGGTGCTGAAATAGATGAAAAGAAAGAGTTGGAATCTAAAGATTTGTTAGAAAAAGTACTGCCTCAAGACTTAGTTAAATATGGTTTAATTCCAGAGTTTATTGGAAGATTGCCAGTAATTACTACAGTTCAACCACTTACAAAAGATGCATACATTGAAATTCTTACAACTCCAAAGAATGCTTTAGTAAAACAATATAAGAGATTGTTTGAATTAGACGGCGTCGAACTTGAATTTGAAGATGGAGCTCTTGAAGCAGTGGTAGAAAAAGCTATTGAAAGAAAAACGGGAGCTAGAGGACTTCGTGCTATTTTGGAAGAAACAATGAGAGATATTATGTTTGAAATCCCTACAAACAAAGATATTGCAAAGTGTACCATAACTAAAGCTACTGTAATGCAAACAGAAAAACCAAAACTTGAATATAATACAATGCAAAATGCGATTTCAAAAAGTAACGCAACAAAGAAAACAACTAAAAAAGCTGCAAAAGCTAAAGAAAACATAGATTCAGCGTCTTAGGACGATAGGAGGAATTTTATGGAATATGCAATCGGAGATATTGTTGAAACAAAAAAACAACATCCATGTGGTAGCAAAAAATGGGAAATTACACGAGTTGGTGTAGATTTTAAATTTAAATGTTTAGGCTGTGGTCATGTAGTAATGGTAGAGCGTGAAAAAGCATTAAAAATGATAAAAAAGAAAATTGAAGCAGGTGGATAATCTCCACCTGTTTTTTTTCGATTAGGGGACAGTCCTTGTAATCAAAAAAACGTTAGTTAGGGACACACCTTGTTTCGTAAAGTGCACATAATAAGGTGTGTCCTTGGGTCGCGAAAAAGTTTGAATTTTGCCCACAAATAGCTAATTTCAGGAATTGACAATATAGTACAAAAAGTATAAAATTGTCTTGGAATAACTAGGAGGGAACTTATGAAAAAATTAAAATTTAATGATGTTTTTGTTCCAAGATATAGAATGCATTTAATTATTATTTTAGTGATATTAATTTATATGTGTTTACTTACTTTAGATATAGCTCAAATAACAATTCCTGCTGCAATAATTATTTATGCGTATGTGTTGTTTTTGACTTACAGAAAGAATAATAAATTAAAAGAGCGAATAATAACTAATATGGATAGTTTTTTATTTAAGTTAAAAACAGATGATACTGTTTTAGGTTTTCCTATTCCATCAGTTATTGTTGGCCCAGAAGGAGACATCCTTTGGAATAACTATGAATTAGATTTATTATTCAAAGGAATTAATAAACAAAAGTATATTGAGAATGTTATTCACGAATTAAATGAAGAATATGATAAGAAATTTATCGGAATAGATAAAGAAATTAGTATTCACGATAAACATTATAGATTGTTAGGCAACATGCTTAATTTGAAAAGACGTGGTAAAGAAAAACAACCTGTTTTGATGCTTTACTTTATTGATAGAACAGATTATTACAGACTTTTCAAAATGTATGATGATTCTAAGAATTGTGTAGGTATAGTTATGGTTGATAACTATGAAGAACTTGTTCAAGGAATGATTGACACAGATAAGCCACAACTTGTTGCTACAGTTGAAAAGAAAATTAGAGAGTGGTTTGCTTTTACAGGTGGTATCATGACAAGCCTTGATAGAAGCAAATACTTGATGATATTTGATAAAAAATATTTAAGAGATTTTGTAAATACTAAATTCCAAATCTTAGATGAAATAAAAGAAGTTTCATTAACAAACAAAATTCCTGTTACACTTAGTATGGCTATGGTTATTGAAGATGGGACTAATGCTGAAAAATTCCAAAACGCTATTGCAACTTTAGATGTTGCTTTAGGTAGAGGGGGAGACCAAGTTGTAATCAGAAAAGATGGAAAGTATGAATTCTTTGGTGGTAATTCTAAAGAAGTTGAAAAAGTTACTAAGGTTAAACCTAGAGTAATTTCTCAAGCTTTAGGAGAACTTATCGAGGAAGCAAGTAACGTAGTTATAATGGGACACGCAAATTCAGATGCCGATTCACTTGGTGCTGCGATGGGTGTTTATAGACTTGCAAAAACTTTTAACAAACAAGGATACATTGTTTTAAATGATTATGGTGTTGCAATTGAGGGTCTTTGCAAAAAGATTTTACAAGATGATCAATACAAAAACGTATTAGTGGGCGAAAATGAAATCTTGAATAAGATGGATGATGATACGTTACTTGTTGTAGTTGATACTCATATTGCTGGGTATGTAAATTCAAAAAATGTTTTAGCGCAAGCAAATAAAGTTGTTATTATTGATCATCATAGAAGAAGTACAGATGCTATTGAAGAACCTGTTTTAACATTCCACGAAGTATATGCTTCATCTGCAAGTGAACTTGTAACAGAACTTCTTCAATATTCTGAAGAAAAAATTGATATTACAAAATTAGAAGCTGAATGTTTATATGCGGGTATCTTAACTGATACAAAGAACTTTATGCAAAAGACTGGTGTTAGAACATTTGAAGCTGCTGCGTATTTAAAGAAAACAGGTATCGACGTTGCCGCTATTAATAAAGCGTTCCAAAATGATGTTGATACATATGTTGCAATTGCAGATGTTATAAGAAATTCTGAAATTTTATTTAATAATATAGCAATTGCAATTTGCCCATCTGGAATTGAAAATCAAATTCAAATAACAGCGCAAGCTGCGGATGAGTTGTTAAACCTAAACGGAATTGAAGCTTCATTTGTATTATCTGTAATGGATAACAAAGTTTATATAAGCGGAAGATCTACAGGTGAATTAAATGTTCAAGTTGTACTTGAAAAATTCGGTGGCGGTGGTCACATGATGATTGCTGGTGCACAAGTAGAAAATGCTACTGTTGAAGAAGTTAGAGATAATCTTGTAAAAGTATTACAAGAGATGAAAGGTTAATAATTACAAAAGATAAATTAGGCGGGCAAATAGAGGATGATAATGCTCGCCTAATTTAGCAAAATATATTGTTGGGAGGACAAGAATATGAAAGTTATATTGACACAAGATATTAAATCGGTAGGTAAAAAAGGACAAATTATTGATGCATCAGATGGATACGCAAGAAACTTTTTATTACCTAAAAAATTAGCTGTTGTTGCAGATGCTACAAATTTGAATGAATTAAAAATGAAACAAGATGCAAATAAATACAGAAGAGATATGACAATGGCTAATGCTAAAGAACTTTCAGAAAAAATGAAAGGTTACGAATTAATATTTAAGATTAAAGCTGGTGACAATGGAAAAACTTTTGGAAGTGTAACTTCAAAAGATATTGCTGAACAACTTAATAAAAAATATTTCGTAGAAGTTGATAAAAAGAAAATATGTTTAGATGATGCTATAAAAACACTTGGTGTTTACAATATAGAAATTAAATTGTTTGAAGGAATTAGCGGATTCATAAAAGTGAGTGTAATCGCTGAGTAGTAATTATAAAAACAATTTAAGATGAGGTGTTTTTATGAATGATGAAATTTTAGGTAGAATTCCACCGCATGATAACGACGCTGAAGAAGCAGTATTAGGTTCGATGCTTGTTGATAAAGATGCGGTACTTACTGTATTAGAAATCTTGAAACCAGAAGATTTCTATAAACCTGAAAACGAAGAAATATATGCTGCAATATTAGATTTGTATGAAGCTACTAAACCGATAGATTTATTAACTTTAAAAGAACAATTAAGAATCAGAGGGAAGTACGATGTAGTGAATGGATTTGAATATTTAGCTTCACTTACTAACCCTATGTATTCAATTTCGAATGTTGGTGATTACGCAAATATAGTTTGGGAAAAATCAATATTAAGAAAGTTAATAGCAGCAACTAATAAAATTAGCAAGGAAAGCTATGAAGCTGCAACAGACGCAACTTCTATTGCAGAAAATGCTGAAAAGCAAATCTTTAATATTATACAAAGAAAAAGTTCTTCGTATGCACTTATTAAAGATGTGCTTGTAGATACAATAAATAATCTTGAAGAACTTGCCAGTAGGACAGAGCCTGTAGTTGGTATACCAAGCGGATTTACAGACTTGGATAACAGAACATTAGGTTTTATGCCTGGACAATTAATTATTATTGCTGCCAGACCTGCTATGGGTAAATCAGCGTTTGCACTTAATGTGTTAACAAATGCCGCAATGAGAGCCGGGAAGTCAGTTGTATACTTCAGTCTCGAGATGGCGAAAGAAGAACTTGTAAACAGAATACTTGCTGCTGAAGCAATGGTAGATAGCCAAAAAATTAGAAGTGGTAAGTTGGAAGACGAAGATTGGATTAGCTTAACTAATGCATCTGGTTCTCTATCTGAAGCTAAAATTATTTTGGATGATTCATCTGGTTTTTCACCAATTGAATTAAGAGCGAAATGCAGAAAACTAAAAATGGAATATGATATTGGGCTAATTGTAATTGACTACTTACAACTTATGGATGCAAGTAAAGCTGGTGCAAGTAGACAAGCAGACATTTCAGAAATAAGTAGATCGCTTAAAGTTTTGGCAAGAGAAATTGGAGTGCCAATTATAGCACTTTCACAGCTAAGCCGTGCTCCAGAACAAAGACCTGATCATAGACCTATGCTAAGTGACTTAAGAGAATCTGGATCTATCGAGCAAGATGCCGACATCGTTATGTTCTTGTATCGTGATGACTATTATAATCCTGAAACAGAAAAGAAAAATGTTGCAGAAGTTATAGTTGCTAAAAACAGAGCGGGTTCTACAGGAACCACAGAAGTATTGTGGCTTAATCAATATACCAAGTTTGTTAATTTGGATAAGTATCATTAATAAAAGATAAGAGGAGATTAGCTTGTTAATAGATAAGATTAAAAAGACAATTCAGAAATACAATTTAATAAACGAAGATGATAAGCTTTTGATTGGTGTATCTGGTGGACCAGATTCTATGGCGCTTTTGAATGTTTTGCATGAACTTGGATATAATATCTGTGTGGCGCATATAAATCATGGTATAAGAGAAAACGCAATAAACGATCAAAAGTATGTAGAAGACTTTTGTAAAGAAAGAAACATTCCTTGTTTTGTGAAAGAAGTTAAACTTCTTGAAATTCAGTCTGGTTTGACTATCGAAGAATTAGGTAGAGTTATCAGATATGAATTTTTTGATGAAATTCTAAAACAAGAAGGGTGTACTAAAATTGTAACGGCTCATAATGCAAACGATAATGCTGAAACTGTTGTTATGAATATGATTAGAGGCACAGGCCTTTCTGGTCTTAAAGGGATTGGTGCTTCAAGAGAAAATATTATTAGACCATTGATTGAAACAACTAGAGATGAAATTGAAGCTTATTGCGATGAAGAGCATTTGAATCCTTGTCATGATGAATCAAATGATGAAGCCGTTTATACAAGAAATAAAGTAAGACTTGAAGTATTACCTTATATTATTGAAAACATTAATTCAAATGTGATTAACAATATCAACAGAATGGCTGAATTAGTTGCACTGGATGAAGGTTATATTAGAAAAAATGTAAATGAAGCATATGAAGATTGCTTGATTTCAGAGGAAAAAGGTAAAGTTGTTTGTAATCTTAGAAAATTTAATAAATTAGATGAGGTTATTAAAAGAAGACTTATCATTAAATTTATTTCAAAGGCTTTGGGACATGCAAAAGATATCGAAAAAGTACATATAGAAGATATTTTAAAACTATGCGAAAACAATGTTGGTAACAAATATTTAACACCAAATAAAAATATAAAAGTTATGATAAACAAAGGTAAAGTTGAGTATACAAAAGAGTATTAAACCACAATTTTGACACAACGAATTCACTTTACACATTAAATTTACTATGATAACATATAATTTGAATTTAGGTATACGAAGGCAAATTTGTATTCGAATTCAAAAGAGAAAAGTAGTTATTCTTATTAGTTAACTTGTTTGACTAATCAAAATAAGAGGAGGAGCAGATGAAAAAATCATTTAGAGGGATTGCACCGCTTATAATATGCATGATTATGATGTTCTTTATAGCGGCGATAATCGCAGACACTGGAACAAACGAAGCTTTAACATATAACGAATTGCTTCGAAACATTGAGTCTGGAGAAGTTTCAAGTGTAGTTCTTTCATGCGAAACATCTACAGCCACAGTAGTTTTAAAGGGGAAAAGTCAAGAGCATCCTGTAAACATTCCGGATAGAGGAGCTTTTGTTGAATATGCACAAGAAGCTATTGCTAATGGTGCTGATTTTGAATTATCAGAAGATTCACCTTCAGTTGCATTAACAATGCTTGATTATATAACACCAATAGGTTTGGTAATAATGCTTATATTAATATGGGTATTTATGATGCAAACTGTAAATGGTGGAAAAGGCGCTATGTCTTTCACAAAGAGTAGAGCAAAATTATTTAATCCAGAAGATAAAAACAAAATAACATTTAAAGATGTTGCTGGATTACCAGAAGAAAGAGAAGAACTACAAGAGATTGTTGAGTTCTTAAAATATCCAAAGAAATTTATCGATATGGGTGCTAGAATACCAAAAGGTGTACTTTTAGTTGGTCAACCAGGTACAGGTAAAACATTACTTGCTAAAGCGGTTGCTGGTGAAGCTGGAGTTCCATTCTTCTCAATAAGTGGATCTGACTTCGTCGAAATGTACGTTGGTGTTGGTGCATCAAGAGTTAGAGAATTATTTAGTGAAGCTAAATCTAAAGGTGGTCCTTGTATCATATTCATCGATGAAATCGATGCTGTTGGTCGTCAAAGAGGTGCTGGTTTAGGTGGTGGACATGATGAAAGAGAACAAACACTTAACCAATTACTTGTTGAAATGGACGGTTTTGGTACAAATAGCGGTATCATTGTGCTTGCTGCTACAAACAGACCAGATATCCTAGATAGAGCTTTACAAAGACCAGGTAGATTTGATAGACAAATCATCGTTCCTGCTCCAGATGTAAAAGCTAGAGAAGAAATCTTACAATTATATGCTAAGAAAAAGAAATTAGCTAAAGACATCGATTTAAGTGTATTAGCTAAAAACACAGCTGGATTCACAGGTGCTGACTTAGAAAACATGATGAACGAAGCTGCATTATTAGCTGCTAGAAAAGATAGAACAACAATTACAATGGAAGACCTAGAAGATGCCATGACAAAAGTTATCATGGGACCGGAAAAGAAGAGCAAAGTAATTTCTGAAAAAGAAAGAAACTTAGTTGCTTACCATGAAGGTGGTCACGCTGTTGTAAGTAAATTCTTAGAGCATTCAGAACCAGTACATCAAATATCTATTATTCCAAGAGGTATGGCTGGTGGTTATACAATGTATAAAAATACAGAGGATAAATCATTCATGTCTAAATCTGAAATGGAAGATAAGATTGTATCATTACTTGGTGGTAGAGTTGCAGAGCAACTTGTATTAAATGATATTAGTACAGGAGCTTCAAACGATATCGAAAGAGCAAGTAAAATTGCTAGAAGTATGGTAATGAGATATGGTATGAGTGAAAAAATTGGACCAATTATGTTTGGTACAGAACAAGAAGAAGTATTCTTAGGAAGAGACTTCAATAATACTAAAAACTATAGTGATGAAATCGCTGCAGTAATTGATCTTGAAGTTAAGAGAATAATTGATACTGGTTATGATAGAGCAAAATCTATTTTAAATCAAAATATCGAAAAACTTCATGCAGTTGCAAGAGTATTACTTGAAAAAGAAAAAATCGAAGCAGACGAATTTGAAGCTATAATGAATTCATAATAAAAAAGCGCTAGCCAAAAACTAGCGCTATTTTTTTGTCCTACTTGGGTCTGTCCCCAAGTGGGACATTTTTTAGCAATAAAAAAGAAGTTGGATTTTCTCGCCAACTTCCTTTTATAAAAACGAGGCTATTTGGGATGGGGAAGTAAATGCCTCGATTTTTAATCAAATTAGTTTAGTTAAACCAAATTATTACCCTCGCGAATATGTGAGGGTAAGTTCACCCATTGTAACACGTTATTTTTTTGGTGTCAATACTTCTTTTCCACCCATGTAAGGTCTTAATGCAACCGGGATATTAATGCTTCCATCTTCGTTTACATTATTTTCCAAGAATGCGATTAATCCGCGAGGTGTAGCTAAAACAGTGTTATTTAATGTGTGTACTAAATAGTTGCCCTCTTTACCTTTTGCTCTAATTCCAAGTCTTCTAGCTTGTGCATCTCCTAAAGTAGAGCAACTTCCAACTTCGAAATATTTTTGTTGTCTTGGGCTCCAAGCTTCGATATCGCAAGATTTAACTTTTAAATCTGCTAAATCACCACTGCAGCATTCAAGTGTTCTAACAGGAATATCTAAAGTTCTGAAGAAATCTACTGTGAAACGCCACATTTTGTTGTACCAATCCATAGAATCTTCTGGTTTACAGATTACAACCATTTCTTGTTTTTCGAATTGGTGAACTCTGTAAATACCTCTTTCTTCAATACCATGAGCACCAACTTCTTTTCTAAAACATGGAGAATAAGAAGTAAGTGTTAAAGGTAATTCATCTTCTTTAACGATTTGTCCTTTAAATTTACCAATCATTGAGTGTTCACTAGTTCCGATAAGGAATAGATCTTCACCTTCGATTTTGTACATCATAGCTTCCATTTCAGCAAAGCTCATAACTCCATTTACAACATCGCTTCTAATCATGAATGGAGGAATGCAGTATGTGAATCCTTTATCAATCATGAAATCTCTAGCGTAAGATAACATAGCAGAATGTAGTCTAGCGATGTCTCCCATTAAATAGTAGAAACCATTACCACTTGTTCTACCAGAACTATCTTTATCTAATCCACAAAGTCTATCGATAATATCTGCATGGTAAGGAACTTCAAATGCTGGAACTACTGGTTCACCGAATTTTTCATTTTCAACATTTTCAGAATCATCTTTACCTATTGGAACAGAATCATCAATGATATTTGGAATAACCATCATTTTAGCTTTTAGTTCTTCAGCTAATTTAGTTTCTTGTGCTTCTATATTTTCAAGAGTAGCGTTAATTTCGGATACTTCAGCTTTAATTGCGTTTGCTTCTTCAACTTTTTTCTCTCTCATTAATAGACCAACTTGTTGGCTTTTTGAGTTTCTTTCAGCACGCAATTCGTCGCCTTTAACTCTAGCTTCTCTTAAAGTTTTATCAAGTTCGATAACTTCATCTACTAGAGGTAATTTCGCGTCTTGGAATTTTTTCTTGATGTTTTCTCTAACAACATCTGGATTTTCTCTTAAGAATTTGATGTCTAACATTTTTAAAACCTCCTTGTATATTTGGCTTAAAGCCATAAAAAAGACTCTCCCTATCGCTAAAGGACGAGGGAGAGTCGTGGTACCACCTTAATTACTTCTCAGAACGCATTGTAACCTATGCGTGACTAGGTTTAGTTTTCACTAAAAGTTCATGGGTAGATTCGTGAATCCGCTATACTGATTTGCACCAAACATCAGCTCTCTAAAATAGTTAGGAGACATTACTAGTCCCAATCATCACCAATTTGTAAATTGTATTATATATCCAGAATAGGCAAAAGTCAATACTGGAAGAAAAAGTAAAATGGTGAAAATAACTGCAATTTTTTTGTTGACAACTAATAATGAAAGTGTTAATATAAATCTTGTCGATAAGACAAGCGGGTGTGGCGGAACTGGCAGACGCGCTAGACTTAGGATCTAGTGTCTTCGACGTGGGGGTTCAAGTCCTCTCACCCGCACCAAAAAGATAGGTTGAAAAACCTATCTTTTTTTTTGTCTAAAAATAACTTAACTTGCAAACTTTAAAACCTAACAATATAATTATCTTATATAAAGTGTTCGAAAGAAGAAACGGAGGAAAAAATGAACGAAGAAAAGAAACCAAAAGTAAGGAAAATGATAGTGATATTACTTATATTTGTGATAATAATTTTAGGAGGAATATTTACTTTTTATAATACTGATTTAAAAGATATTTTCTTACAGAATAATGATGCAAAATATATAGAGATTATGATTGACGGAAAAATATATTATCAAAGAATCGGAACGGAAACTTGGAAAGGTAGATATCATCAAGATACATTTTATACAGGAGAACCTGTTGAGAATATTATGGAAGTGCTTTCGTATGCGCAATATTTAGATAAAATAGAAAAAGTAAATTCTTTGATTACTGGTGAAGTTAAGCAACACTATGGTGATGAAAATAGTAATTATATTGTATTAGCGTATGCAAATGGACATAGTTGGTGTGAAATGGAATTGATTGACTGTGTTAAGGAAGGTTCTAAGATAATTATATATGGTGACGAAAAAATAGATGGAGTAATGGCAGATGGTAGCGGATATTTTATAGCAATTCCAACAGATATGCCTGCAGGTATAGAAGTAGAATATAGGGAATGTTATACGAAAGAAGAAATTAGCAACGTAAAAAAATATAATACTCCATTTGACCCTTGGCAAACTAGTTTAGATAAACCAATTATATATTTGTATCCAAATGAAGATATTGAATTAACAGTGAAATTAACTAATGCAGATAAAATAACTTGCTCATATCCTGAATATACAGATGGCTGGGAGATACTTGCTAAAACAACTGCTGAATTAGTAGAGTTAGAAACGGGCAGAAATTTATATGCGTTATATTACGAAAGTGAATCATTAAACAATTTTACAATTCAAGAAGACGGTTTTGTTGTAAAAGGCTCTGAGGTTATTAAATTTTTAGAAGAGAAGTTAGCGGTATTAGGTTTGACTGAAAGAGAAGCTGAAGAGTTTATAATATATTGGTTACCAAGGTTACAAGAAAATGAATATAACTATATAAGATTTGCTACAGCAGAAGAAATAAATCAAAATATGCCATTAGAATTTTCTGTAGAACCAGATTCATTAATAAGAGTTCTTATGACATATAAAAAATTAGATACAGAAATAGAAGTGAAAGAACAAGTTTTAGAAACTCCTATAAGAACGGGTTTTGTCGCTGTTGAATGGGGAGGAACAGAAATTAAATAAGGAGATGCATTGTGGAGATAAAAGGGCAAGTTTGTGAAACTGGTGGGAGAAAATTAGAAAGTGGAAGATATATAAATGAAGATGGTTTAATTACTTTCGTAGCTAAATACGAAGAGAACGAACACACATTTGTTATAGTAATGGATGGTGCAACTGGATTAGGAAAAGATCATCAAATAGAAGAAGGATATACTTCAGCTGAATGGTATGTAAAATATATGATGAATGCAATGCATGAAACATTTACTCAAAATCCTACATGTGATTTGGAATTTGTAGTAGAAAATGCAATAATAAAAGCCGCTGAAGAAATTATTAAATATGAAAATGAAAACAATATTATTTTAGAAGAATATCAAAAACCTTCTGCGGGACTTTCTTTGTTAAGAACAAACGGAATAACGACAGAAGTATATTTGATAGGAGATACTCAAGCTATTGTTGCATATAAAAATAGTGTTGTAAGTGAACTTGATAATCCAAATCAAAGGGCGTTACAAAAACTAGATGGTAATGTTATAAGTAGAATGGTTGAGTTAGCAAAAGAAAAAGGCTACAACGTACTTGATGCAAGAAATGAAGATGAAATTCAAGAAATGCTAAGAATAAATCGCTCAAAGAAAAATTCTGGGTGTGATGATGGATACTGGGTTTGCGGAACAACAGAAGGCACGGCAAAACATGGAGCATACATAGAATTACTTAATGATGATATTGCAGGCATTCTGTTAGCATCGGATGGTTTTGATTTATCAACGTTGGAAGTTGATTTAAACGAGGCACATAAAATTATATTAGAAAAAGGTGTAGAACAGGTAAGAAATGTAATTAGAGAAAAACAAGAAGAGGATTCTTACTGTAATAAATTTCCACGTTTCAAAAAATGTGACGATTTAACAGCAATTTACTTAGATTATTTAATATAAAGTATAAAAAAGACATCAATATTGATGTCTTTTTCTATTTATATGATATGTTTTATGATATAATTTGTGTGAAAATTTAGGAATGGAGGAATAAATATGAGCAAAGTAAGAGTATTTATTTTAATTGTTGTTACAATTGTTATATTCGGTTTAGGAATGTTTGCTTTTAGAAATATAAATACAAATAATGGTATAGATTTTAGTGGTGATTTAAGCGGAGATATAAGTGGAGAGATAATCAATGAACCAAGTGGCGAATTTATAGATAATTGGCTTCATGATGAAGACTTTATGAAAGAATTTACGTTAATTTCAAGTGAGAACAAAGCTACAATTGGTGCAGAACTTACCACTTTTAAGAAAGAGCCAATTTCTCAAAAAGAAGATAGAAGTGATGGGTTTCATTGGATAGATTACACTTACGATGATATAGAAATTACAGCTATGTTTGATGGTGAAGATATTAAACAATATATTCATGCTATGGAAACAAAGTCATCTGATTATGAGACAACAAGAAAAATCAAAGTTGGAGATACGTTAGAAACTTTGAAAGCTGCATATCCGGAAGATTTAAATCAAAATGAATGGAATACGGAAGAAACAGAATATGTGTATTATTTACCAGAAAAATATGGATTTAATAGAATATTTTTCTTTTTGAAAGATAATGTTATCACAAGAATTAGAATTGAAAATGGAATTGATGGATAGAAAATATACTAAAGTGAAAAGGAGTTAAAGGTTATGGAAGAAAGAGTTGTTAGACCATTTACTACGTGGAGACATTTTAAAGGAATGAGAGCTTTTGTTATAACTGTGGCTACTCATAGTGAAACAGGAGAAAGATTAGTTGTATATAATTGCATGGATAACGCTGGTAAATCAAATCATAAAGATGGGATTTATGCTAGACCTCTAGATATGTTTTTATCAGAAGTAGATCATGAAAAATATCCTGATGTAACTCAAAAATATAGATTTGAGGAAATTACAGATTAGAAATTTGAATTTGCAAGGAGGAATTAGTATGTATCCAGACAGAGACACAGCATTAAAAGAATTGAATATAGCAAATGAGATGAACCCCGGTGGGTGGGCCGAGCATTGTTTTCATGTGGGAGAAGCGGCAAAAATTATTGCAAGGCATGCTGGTTTGGATGCAGAGAAAGCTTTTGTTTGTGGCTTATTACATGATATCGGAAGAAGAGAAGGTGTCATGAAAATGAGACACATTATAGAAGGATATAACTTTTGTATGTCAAAAGGCTGGGATGAAATTGCAAGAATTTGTTTGACGCATTCTTATCCAATTAAAGATATTAGAAAAGATATTGCTCCAGTTGATATTACTGAGGAACAATATAATTTTGTAGATAAATATTTGCAAGAAACAGAATATGATGACTATGATAAATTAATTATTCTTTGTGATTCTTTAGCTGTTGCAAATGGATTTTGTACATTAAATTTGAGATTTGTAGATACAACAAGAAGATATGGCGTATTTCCATTTACATTAGAACGTTGGGAAAAAACTATAGAATACAAAGAATATTTTGAAGAAAAGATAGGTCAACCAATTTATAAATTGTTGCCGGGAATAGAGGAGTCTATTTATTGGTAAAGGAGAAACAAATGAAAGTTATAACGGTATGTGGAAGTATGAAATATAAAAAAGAGATGATGGAGATTACAGAAAAAATGGCTCTTGAAGGAAATTGCGTGATAACTCCAATCTATCTAACAAGACCAAGTAAAGAAGATTATACAACTGAAAATTTTGCTACACTTGCAAAAGTGCATTATGAAAAAATCAAAAATTCAGACGCAATACTAGTTGTAAATGTAGATAATTACATTGGAGAAAGTACTTCAAAAGAAATTGAATATGCAAGATCATTGAATAAAGAAATTTTATACTACACGGATTTGACATAGAAAAGGAATGATATAAATGAATAAACAAGAAATATATGACTATTTAAAAAGTGAAAATATATGGCATGAGATTACAGAACATGAAGCTGTATACAATATGCAAGAATTAGAAAGTGTTGAGTTGCCATATCCAGAAGCAGATGGAAAAAATCTTTTTGTAAGAGATGACAAGAAAACAAACTATTATCTTATAACTGTAAAAGGAGATAAGAGAGTAGATTTAAAAGAATTTAGAAGAAACCACGAAACGAGAAATTTAAGTTTTGCATCAGCAGATGATTTGATGAACATTATGGGACTGATTCCTGGAGCGGTGTCGCCACTAGGAATCTTAAATGATTCAGAATTAAAAGTACATTTTTATATTGATAAAGATTTTATGAAAGATTCTCATTTAATTGGAATTCATCCAAATGACAATACAGCAACTGTGTGGTTAAAAGTGGAAGACTTAATTGATATTATAAAAGAACATGGTAATGCAGTAGAAGTTACAGAATTTTAGAAAGATGTAGATAGAAGGGAAAAATATGTTTAGATATTGGTATACGATACTTAGCAATCTTATTAGACTTATGGAATGTGTAAAAACAATGGGAGATATGGCGGTAAAACCGGCTGAAGAAAATTGTGAAGAATACAATTATGGCTATGTAAGATATGTTATAGACGTAATGAGAAATAGCGGAAAAATTGATGTTGAAGTTTTCGGTAAAGAAAACTTGCCTGAAGAGGGCGGATATATGATGTATCCTAATCATCAAGGAAAATGGGATTTATATAGCATTATATCGGGGCATAAAAAACCACTTACATTTGTTATGGATATAAAAAAATCTAATGCGGTTTTTATTAAGCAATTAGTTGATGTACTTCATGGAAAACGTTTGGATAAAGAAAATAATAGACAAGCTATGACTATTATAAATGAAGTGGCAGAAGAAGTTGCTGCTGGTAGAAGATGTGTATTATTCCCAGAAGGAATGTTTGATAAAGAAAAGAAAAATAATCTGTATGAATTTAAATCGGGTTGTTTCAAAATATCTTTAAAGTCTAAAACACCAATTGTACCAGTTGTTTTAATTGATTCGTATAGAGCATATAACACATGGCATGTGGGAAATCTAAAAACACAAGTACATTTCTTGAAACCAATTTTGTTTGAAGAATATAAAGATATGAATACAAAAGAAATTGCAGAAATGGTGAAAGCTAAGATTCAAGAAAAAATTGATGAAGTAACAGGATTGTGCAAAGCGTAATGTGACTTTGTTAATTGGAGGAGATATAAATGAACGAATATATAAATATAACTTTAGAAAATATTGATGAAGAACATATTTGTTGTGCAATAGGAGATCCAAAACATCAATTGGGTGTTGATAATAAAAAAGAATGGATGAAAAAGAAAATTAAAGACGGTCATGTTTTTAGAAGATTAAATGCTAGAGGAAAAATGTTTATTGAATATGAACCAATAGAAACAGCATGGGTGCCCATAGATGGTAAGAATTATGAGTACATTTATTGTTTGTGGGTTGCTGGAAGTTTTAAAGGGAATGGAATTGGAGAAGAACTATTAGAATATGCAATAAATGATGCTAAAGAAAAAAGAATGAGTGGCGTATGCACATTAACTTCTAGAAAGAAGAAACCATTTCTTGGAGAAAAGAAATTTTTTGAACACTATGGTTTCAAAGTTGTAGATGAAATAGGAGATTATCAATTACTTGCATTGCAATTTGACAAAAATGAAACTCCTAAATTTAGAGAAAATGCGAGAAGTATGAAAATAGATAATGATGAATTTACGATTTATTATAGTCCAGAATGTCCTTATGTAGAATATGAAGTGAAAGAGTTATCGGAATATGCAAACGAGAAAAATATAAACATTAATTTTGTAAAAATAGATACTTTGAAGAAAGCAAAAAATGCTCCATGTATATTCAATAATTGGGCTAATTTTTATAAAGGAGAATTTATTTCTAATACTATATTAAATGCAAATTCATTCGAAAAGTTATTAAAATAAAAAAGGTGACATTATGAAAAAGTTAATATATCTATTTGTTTTTATAATAATAATAATAGGAGTGATATTTATGTTTAATATAAATAAAGAAAATACTGAAACTGAGTCTAATATTAGATATGTTTCGATGGATGAGATTCATGAAATTATGGAGCAGAACGAAGATTATATAATTTTAGATGTAAGAACTTTTGAAGAATATAATTTGGGGCACATACCAAATGCAATCTGTATACCAAATGAAACGATTGGACCAGATGTTGAAGAAGAACTTCCAGACAAAAATAAACTTATATTAATATATTGTAGAAGTGGAAATAGAAGTAAACAAGCAACTAAAAAATTAGAAAAATTGGGTTATACAAATTTGGTTGAATTTGGTGGAATAATGGATTGGAATGGAAAATTGGAACAATGAGGTGATATTATGATAAATATAGAATTTAAAGAAAATTTAGAAGAGCAAGATTATATTATGATTGATACTGAATTTAATAAGTATGCGGCAAAGCATGATGTAATTTGTAACTATGCGCCTTTTAATTTTTTAGCAAAAGATGGAGATAAAGTTATAGGAATGATAACTGGTCATTCATATTATGAAGAAATACATATAGGTGATTTGATAGTGTTAGAAGAATATCGTAAAAATCATATTGGCAGTAATCTTGTAAAGAAAGTAGAAGATCATTTTAAGGATAAAGGTTTTGGAAATATCAATTTAACTACGTATGGTTTTCAAGCTTTAGATTTTTATAAAAAGTGTGGATACGCAGTAGAATATGTTAGAGAAAATATAAATAATCCTAAACTTACAAAATATTTCTTAGTTAAGTATTTATAAATTAAATTTTATGGAGGGATGTATATGGAATTTGTTTTTGAAACTACATATAATAAAAAAGCTTTAGAAGATATGGCAAAATCAATGAGGAAAACTGTTAGAAAGAAGAGTACAAAACGTTCTAATGTTATGATGCTTATAATTATTATATTAACAATTCTTATTACATTACCAAGTATAAAAAATCCAGAAGAAATAAAACCTATTTTCGTTTTCGATTGGATTGTTGTAGTGGTACTTATTATAGTTTGGTTTTTTCAAGATAAAATTAATGCGTATGTTGCAAGCAAGAAAATGATTAAAGGTAGTGAAAAAGCGAAATGCACTTTTAAAGAAGAGGTGTATGTCTCAGATGCACAAATTGGTAAAACAGAGTTTAAATATGATTGTATATTAGAGATAGCAGAGACAGAAAATTATTTTATTTTTTTATTAGATAAGATACATGCGCAAGCATATGATAAGAATATGCTTAGTGGTGGAACTGTTGATGAATTTAGAAAATTTATTGAAGAAAAGACAAATATTAAAGTTAAAAAGGTAAAATAAGATAGAAAAAAGCGAAGGAGAAAATCTCCTTCGCTTTTATTATTTGAGGTTACTTTAATGCGTCGAGCAAAATTTGTGTGGCGTGTTTGGCATCTTCACAAGTCATGTTTTGATGGAAAAGACTTGTGAAACCGGCAACTGCCGAAGGATATGCATAGCAATTCATATTCATCGCAGATTTGGCAGGTTCGCCATATTTCTTGATGCATTGAATTGCTTTAGTTGCTTCGAAGAGTAAATGTTCTGCATAAGAATGAGCAGAATCTTCTGTGCTGAGCAGATCACCTTTTTTGAAGGCATCCCAGATTTCAGAACGGATTTTCTTTGAAGGCATGAGTGCGGCAGTGCGAATGCAAAGTGTATCATTTGCGATTTGGCGGGGCAGATAGCCGACGGGTGCGAGGCAGCAAGTTTCAATTTCATCAGCTGCAGAAACGAGCTGCACATACTTTAATGTCTGTGCGTCCAGGGAATCGCCAGCTAGCTGTGTTCTTCCATGGTAGTAAATACAGGCCCGTAGGATCTGGATTTCTGGAGTTACAGTGACGTTGTAGGTTGTAAGGAATGTGTCCAACATGTCCAGACCAAGTGCGTGGTGAGAAACAGAGTTGTTGAAAATTCCGAACTGTTTATACTGAAGTGCTTGGCCATCATCATGATGCATGCAGCAGACATACAGGATATCCTTGTTGATAGAATTATCTTCATTACTCATTTGGATGGCGATTTGTGTCATTAAGTTGATGTGACAGGCTCTAAGCCATAGGTCAAAAGAATACTTGGAGTTAAACAAATTTTCCATGCTATTTCTTTTGAGATACGTTTGGATTGACGAAAACATAAAAAACCTCCTAAATTTATGAATAAACTGTGTCAATCGACGATGTCAGGTACTAAAAGGGATATTTTGCTTGCTAAGTATACCATAATATGCAATTATTGTAAACTAATTTTGCCCAAAATATGGAATTTTATAGAAGCGCTTTTGGGACTTCCTTACTAAATGTTTTTAGTGTAAAATAAGTATATAAATTTTGAATGCAAGACATCTTCTGAAAGATAAGTGTTTCTTTTCGAAGACGTCTTTTATAGAGGGGTATTTTATGAAGATTGGTTTGGTACTTGAAGGCGGAGCAATGAGGGGTATGTACACATCTGGAGTATTAGATACTTTTTTAGAAAATGATATAGAAGTAGATAAAATTATTGGTGTGTCTGCTGGTGTTCTTTTTGGAGTAAACTATTTATCAAAACAAAAAGGCAGAGCTATTAGATATAACAAAAGATTTATAAAAGATAAAAGATATATGGGAATGTATTCTTTGCTTAAAACTGGAGATATTGTTGGTAAAGATTTTACTTTTTATGAGATTCCATATAAACTTGATGTGTTTGATGATGAAACTTTTAAAAATTCAAAAACAGAGTTTTATGCTGCTGTAACTAATGTAGAAACAGGAGAAGCAGAATATTTAAAAATAGACAGTGTACTAGAACAAATGGAAATCTTAAGAGCGACTTCTGCGATGCCATATGTTTCTAATTTTGTTGAACTTAATGGTAAAAATTATTTAGATGGTGCTATTGCGGATAGTATACCGGTTGAAAAGTGTAAAGCAATGGGCTGTGACAAAATAATTGTTGTACTTACTAGAACGATAGATTATAGAAAATCTGATACTGAAAGCAAGTTTGCTAGCATGAAATATGGTGATTATCCAAACTTAGTTAAAGCAATAGAACAAAGACATGAAATGTATAATAATACGGTTGAAAAAATAATAGACCTGGAAAACAAAAAAGAGATATTTGTAATTAGACCTACGAAAGATTTGCATATAAAAAGGATTGAAAAAGATATAGATAAATTACAAGCGATGTATGATTTAGGGGTTAGTGATACTAATGATAAATTAAAAGAGTTAAAAGAATATTTAGCTGATTAAAAGACAGGTAATCCTGTCTTTTTTTATCTTTAGAATTGAAATTTTGTAGAAATGGTATATAAATAGTGTATAAAATGTAATTTGCAACTGAAAATTGACAAAAAACAACCTAAAATTGGTGGTTCGCAACCGGTTGAATTTATATAATTTGCCTCAGAAAGGGGAGATATTATGAAATTATCTGAAAATTTAAAAAGAATCAGAAAAGAAAATAATTTATCGCAAGAACAACTTGCAGAAAAATTAGGTGTGTCTAGACAAGCTGTTTCAAAATGGGAGTCTGGTCAAAGTTATCCTGAGATGGATAAAGTAATTCAAATTTGTAAGACTTTTAATTTTAATATGGATGAACTTATGAATGAAAATGTGAAAGAGGTTAGAGAAAATAAACAAGCTACTTCTAATGTAAATAAAACTATAGAAGACTTCTTTGAGTTTATTACTAAGACTGTGGACATGTTTAGTGCAATGAAATTCATGCAAAAGATTAAATGCATATTTGAACAGTTTGTTATTGGATGTATTTTGTTTATTGTCATGGCATTTGGTTTATTAATATTGAAAGAAATTACACATGGAATATTAGGATTTTTGCCAGATAAACTTTATATGGGAATTAGAAATATTTTGCAATCTGTTTATCTATGTGCGGCTACAGTTTTTAGTTTAGCTATAATCTTACATGTGTTTAAAGTTAGATATTTAGATTATTACGAAGTGATAAAGACTGAAGAAAAAGTTCCGTTAAATAAAAAGATGGAAAATGAAAATACAGATGTAAATGTGATTGAAGAACAAAAAGAAATTGTAGAAACCAAAAATGATAAAAAGGTATTTTTAGAAAAGAAAAAAGAGAAGATTGTGATTAGGGATCCGAAACATTCTCATTCTAAATTTTTAAATGGAATATTTAAATTTGTAATGTGGTGCATTAAGTTTGCAGTTGCTTGTTTTGCAGCGTTGTTTGTAATGTCTTTTGTTGGATTAATTGCGTTATTAGTATTAAGTTTTGTTTTTACAAAGACAGGACTTGTTTTTGTTGGTACGTTATTAACTTTAGTTGCCGCAATTATTATTAATTTTATAATATTACAAGGTTTGTATAATTTTATTGTTAGTAAAAAATCTCACAAATCAAGAATGGCAATGTTGTTCTTAATTTCGCTTGTGTTAATTGGAGTTGGTGTTAGTATGTTTATGATTGGGGCAACAAAATTCGATTATACTAAAGAAATAGAAGAAAAAGATATTATTAAGGATACTTACTATGTAGAAATGAGAGATGATCTTGTAATTATGCCATGGGAATATTCTCCATTAGATGAAATTGAATATATTGAAGTTGATTCGGGAGATGTGTTGATAGAAGTAGAACATTCAAAGTTTCATAAAACAAGTACAAGTGACGTTGATAATATTCTTAGAATATATGCCTTTAGCGATGAAGAACGCTATATGGAAACTCTTCGTGATATTATTGATGATATTAATAATAGAAAAATTAGAGATATTCAATATTTTGCAGATACAAAAATATATGCATCAAAAGAAAATATTGAAAAATTGAAAGCTAATAGAAAAGCATATAAAGAACTTCAAAAAACTGATGAATTAAATGAGGCGTATGAAGAAATAGAAAGATTAAAAGACGAGATAAAAACAATTAGTAGTGAAAGATATTCGGTTGAAAGTATAATTAGTGAAAAAGACTCGGAAATTTCTAATTTAGAGTATGTGATTCAAGAAAAATATTCAGAGATTTCAAACTTACAAGAAGAGTTAGCAGCTAAAGAACAAGAAAACATTATATTACAAGAAAAGTTAGCTAACATAGCAAATGAAGCTAATTAAAAAATAAAAGAGCGGTCTAAAACGACCGATCTTTTGAAATGTTGATTTTACAGTGGTTCCGTGGTATAATCCGCTTGTTAAAACGACACATTTGTGAGAAATACTAGAAACTGGAGGTATTTGTGATATGAGGTCCGACAAAAACATATTGGTGGCGTTCATCTTGAACTTAGCGTTTTCAATTTTTGAACTTATTGGTGGAGCTTTTACAAATAGTGTTGCTATCATTTCTGATGCAATCCATGATATGGGTGACGCTATCAGTATTGGTGCAGCATATGTGTTGGAGCGGAAAAGCAAAGGAAAACCTGACAAAAATTACACATATGGATATCTGAGATATTCAGTATTAGGAAGTTTGATTACCACTTTGATTTTGCTGATTGGTTCTGTATTGGTCATCTACAACTCGATTGTGAGAATCATTAATCCCGTTGAAATTAATTATGACGGCATGATTATCTTTGCAATAGTTGGCGCAGTGGTTAACTTCTTGGCAGCATATTTTACGCGCGATGGCAAATCTTTAAATCAAAAAGCAGTAAATCTTCACATGCTTGAAGATGTTCTTGGATGGATTGTTGTGCTTGTTGGTGCGATTATAATGAGATTTACCGACTGGGCAATTATTGATCCGCTGCTTTCTATTGGGGTGGCTGGCTTTATTCTGTACCATGCACTGAGAAATCTTAAAGAAATTGTAGATATCATTCTAGAAAAGACTCCCAGTGGTATCGATGTTGATGAGATAACCAAGCTTATAAAGCAAGTTGATGGTATAATTGGCGTGCACCATATGCATATTTGGAGTATGGATGGCTACCACAACTATGCGACGATGCATCTAGTTACCCAACGGAACTTTCAAGAAGTTAAAGCTGAGGTTAAGAAGCTTCTTTCGAAGCATAATATCGGTCACGTCACGATTGAGTGCGAGATGAAGTTTGAATATTGTCCGGATAAGGTGTGCAGGATTGAACATATTGAATCCAGCTGTGGATGCGGACATCATCATCACCATCACGGACATAGTCATTGAAATAATTATAAAAATGCGTAAAAAAGTCAAATTTGGATCAAAAGGCCTGAAATCGTGTGATTTCGGGTCTTTTTCGATGTGGAAAAAGTGTACATAATATGGTATAATATTACTGTTCGCAAATAAACCGTATAATGATACTTAGAAACTGGAGGGTATTGAAGTATGAACAAAAAGTATAAACGGTTAATCACAATTTTCGTTGTTATACCATTTCTTATTTGGGCAGCATTTATGCTTTTCCATCGGGAAGACATCGAAACCAATAGGCAATACAAATGTGATGTGAAAAATTTTCGCTTATCAACAGATATTGTAGTTAAGCAAGAAGACAAGAAGGTGGCTCAAGTAACGGGCAATATTTTCCGAGTAGTCGAAGATCCGCTGACCTTGAAGGATGCAGAAGGCAACAAAATCGGATATGCAGGAGATGACTACCACCTGATTGCGCAAGATTCTCACGTCATTATCATGTCTGGCGTGGTGACGGCAGAGTTAGTAGGAAGATGGGATTTGTTCGGTGAAACGTATGACATTTATGATTCCGAAGGTCAGAAAATAGCGAGAGCTACTTTCAACTGGACAAACACATATGGCAAAATTGAGGATACGGATGGTGATCTGCTTGCAGAATACGAGTCGTTTATCTTGTTTAACGATTTTGACGTTAGAATAGCAGAAGATTGTCCGATTGACGATGGCACAATTCTTATGATTTTCAGTTCGTACTACAGCGACCAGAGTTATGATAATTCGTAATTCAAATTAGAGCAAAATTAATTATTTTACAGAAAGAGGTACACAAATTATGGCACGGAAAGACATCTTATGTTTAACCAAGAAACAGCAGGTTCAAGCTGAAATCGCACGGATCCACTTTGAGCATCGCTATGATGCTGGAGCAATGTTTGGCACATTGACTGATGGTGAAGCAAAGCGCACTTATGAAATCCTGGCACGCAGAATTCCTGAAATTCCTGGATTGACTGAAGAGGAAAGAAACGAGCTTTTGCAGGAAATTGCAAAGCGAATCGAAAACATTCCTCAAGTTGAGAACGAAAAAGTTTTGTATCCAGATGAATATCCTGATGAAAGAGAATATGGAGTTTCTAAGGATACACTCTTCAAAACAAAAATCGATCAGGTTCGGGACAGAATGGCACAAATTCACCATGAGCATCGCTACGACGCAGGGGCGATGATGGGAGTCTTAACCGCAAGCGAGGCTGAATATGCCTACGTTAAGCTTATGGGGCTTCTGTACAGCATCCCTGATATTACTCCCGAAGAAAGCGCTATGTTGGCTGATGAAATTCAGGCAAAAATCGATAAGATTCCTGAAGTCGAAGCTGAGAAAAAGGCTGAATACGAAGCTGAACAAGCTGAGTTGGAAAAAGGAAAAAAGGCTAAAGGTAAGCACAATTTCCTGGACATCTTTAAGCGCAAAAAGAATTAAAGCTCTATGAACTAAAAGACTGTCACACCTAACAAGTGTGGCAGTTTTTTTGTGGAAATATGTGGTTGCTACAAGCATTTTATAAATTGTCGAAATGTGTGAAATTGCGTTGACTTTTCTGTGAATTCTATATAAAATTTCGATATAGAAAACATATCAGTCAAATGTATCCACCAAATAACAGTTTAGGAGGTATTTGTTTTTGCGAAACATGTTAAGGACACTCGAACGGGCAACGAAAGAAAGTGTCCCTCTGACAAGTGAAGACTTAGGTATCGAACCCTCAATCTTTATTGAAGTTGCACACAAGTGTGGCTTTGAAACTGAATTTGCACCATACAAGAAGGGGACGAGTGTGAAACTCAAACGTAGAGCAATTCCCGTAGTTATGCTGTACGATAGCAATGAATCAAAGAGTTTCAACTTCTTAGACCTAAGCGACTTGCATGTGGGACATCCGAAGTTCAATGCCAAAGAATTGGAAAAAATTTTAGCCAAGTACTACCGCAATGGTAAGCCCCTTGTCGACTACGTTTTTATTGCAGGGGACCTCTTGGAAGGTATAACAAGCGATTATTACACATACGAGCTGCTGCATTCTGATAAAAAAGAAATGCAAAGAGCTATCAATACCCGAAATGTTCAGGTAAACACGTTGTTAAACATTCTTACCAAATACGACTTTGACTATCGCGTGATAAATGGTAACCATGATTATATTTATACCGCGATGGGTATGGAATCTGCGCTTAGACTTCTTGAGCGGAAGATGAGAGATAATGGCAAGCGTTTCACATTCTATGATACGTACGTTGTTGACTTCATCATTGCTGGTGTCTGCAAACGCATGATACATCTGGAATCTTTTGATAACAGACCTGGAGTTGTTCCTTCGTATGATAGGCTTCGTTCCTTCAAACGAAATGGCGGATTATACGTTCGTTACAATGGCAAACGTTATCCGATTAGATTCTTCCAGTGCGGACACTTGCATCAGCGAAAAGAGTTGTACGATGGTAGCATGAAAGTGTTTATCACACAGCCTGGTTCATTCGTCAAAAACGAGATGATTTACTCGCCTGGTATCCTGGTTAGAGGGCGAGTGCTTGAAAACAAAAACGTTATTCGTGAGTAGTTACAAACTTGAGAAAAAAGAGATTCAGCAATGAATCTCTTTTTGTTTTGTATAAAAATATTTTGTCAAAATTTTACTACTTTATATATTAAAAAGAGATGCTTTAGGGTTGAAGGTAAATGGGTCTTGTGATAAATTTAAAGGGTATTAGACAAGGAGATGAAGAGATGAACACGATTGTAATTTTAATTAGTAAATTGTTGTATCTAATTGGTAAGTTAGTTGGAAAAGGAAGTAGCTTGCCACGGAAAGATTGCACTTAAAATAGATAAAAATATTTTAAAGAAAGTTGTTTTGCCCGATGACATTATTGTGGTTACAGGAAGCAACGGAAAAACTTCTACAGTTGAAATGATTTGTAATACTCTAGAAGCTAATGGTTATAAAGTTGGTTGTAATAGAGAAGGTTCAAATCAAACTGAAGGTGTTACAACAATGATCTTAAATAACTGTAATTTAAAGGGTGAAGTTAAGAAAGATATTTTAGTCATAGAAAGTGACGAAAGATATCTAAGACACACTTTAAAACATTTTAGACCTAAGTATTTGGTTGTTACAAATTTATATAGAGATCAAATGACAAGAAACGGTCATCCAGAATTAATTTACGATATTATTAAAGAAGCAATTACAGATGACATTCATTTAATATTAAATGCGGATGATCCTTTAACATCTATGTATGGTTATAAAAGAGAAAACGTAACTTATTTTGGAATGGATAAAAACAATCTTTCAGTAATGAAAAATGAGAGTGCATACGATGATGGTGTGTACTGCCCAAATTGTAAAGAGCCTTTAGAATATAGTTATTATCATTATAATCATATTGGCGATTTTGAATGTAAAAATTGCGGACATAAGAGAATGAAACCAGAATACGCTGTAACAGATTTAAATCTTAATAATAGTGAAATGGTTATTAATAATAAATATAAAATTTCGATGAATTTAAGAAGCGTATATATGGCATACAATATGCTTGCTACGTTTGCTGTTACAAGATTGATTGGATTAAAGGATGACAAGATTGTTGAAGCGTTAAATAATTACATCATGAAAAATGATAGAGTTCAAAAATTTGAATTGAATGGAAAACATGGAATGTTATTAACGTCTAAACATGAAAATTCAATTTCATATAATCAATCACTTTTGTATATCACTCGTGAAAATAATCCATGTACAGTTGTTATAATTGTAGATGCCGTTAGTAGAAAATATTTTACGAGTGAAACATCTTGGCTTTGGGATATAGATTTTGAACTTTTAAAACACGATTGTGTAAAGAAGGTTGTACTTGCTGGTAAATATGTGCATGACTTAGTTACACGTTTTGAATATTCAGGAATCGATATGAAAAAGGTTAAAGCAACAGAAGATTTGGACGACATGATGGATGAGGTTAAAGAAAATTCTGTAGGTTCAATTTATGTTGTAACTTGTTTTTCAGATAGAATGAAATTTATGAGCAGGAGGTAAGTATGAATATAAAAGTTTTACATCTGTATCATGACATATTAAATTTATATGGCGACTATGGTAATGTGGTTATCTTGAAAAAGCACATAGAAGATCAAGGTAATACAGTTACATTAGAAAAGAAAAGTATTGGTGAAGAATATGATCCAAACAACTATAACTTTGTATATATAGGTGCTGGTACAGAAAGAGGTTTAGATAGAGTTTTAAAAGATATTAAATTACACAAAGAACAATTTAAAAAATTTATTGATGATAGAAAATATATTTTAGCAACAGGAAATTCTTTTGAAATGTTTGGAAAGAAAATTGAAGAGGAAGAAGCATTAAATATTTTTGATTATGAAGTGCAAAGAGATAAAGATAGAAAGACATCAGACATTATTTATTCTAGTGAATATTTAAAAGGAAAAGTTGTAGGCTTTGTAAATAAGAGCACAAGAGTTTACCATAATATGAATCCGTTTTTTAAAGTTGAATTTGGAATTGGTGAGAATGAAAAAAATGATTATGAAGGCGTGAAATATAAAAACTTTTATGGCACCCATATTTCGGGTCCGATTCTTGCTCGAAATCCAGAACTTTTACAAACATTAGTTTTAGGAATGTGTAAAGATTTAAGTAGAGATTTTAAACCAAAAAAAATTGATTATACAAATGAGCAAAGGGGATATGAATTGGTACTGGAAGAGCTTACCAAAAGAGCAGAAGGCAAATAGATTTTATAGTTGAAAAAAGACGAGAATATGTTAAAATATTTTTGAAATCTAAAAAGGAGGTTTTTAAATTATGGAATTAAAAGGTTCAAAAACAGAAAAAAACTTAATGGAAGCATTTGCTGGCGAATCACAAGCTAGAAATAAATATACATATTTTGCAAGCAAAGCTAAAAAAGAAGGATATGAGCAAATTGCTGCTATATTCCAAGAAACAGCTGACAATGAAAAAGAACATGCTAAATTGTGGTTTAAATTATTACATGGTGGAGAAGTTCCAACAACAGCTGAAAACTTATTAGCTGCTGCAGAAGGTGAAAACTTCGAATGGACAGACATGTATGATAGAATGGCTAAAGAAGCTAAAGAAGAAGGATTCGATCATATCGCATTTTTATTCTCAGAAGTTGCTAAAATTGAAAAAGAACATGAAGAAAGATACAGAAAATTATTAGGTAACGTAGAAGGCGGTTTAGTATTTAGCAAAGATGGAGAAAAAATCTGGAAATGTAGAAATTGCGGACATATCGTTATCGGTAAAGAAGCTCCAGAAATGTGCCCAGTTTGCACACATCCAAAAGCATACTTTGAAATTAAAGCTGAAAATTATTAATAAAAAGAAAGAGCGGAGGGAACAAGTCCTTCCGCTTTTTTAATGTGTTTAAACGTTTGCTTTTTTAGATGCGTATTTTTTTCTGGTGGCTTCGCCGCCACGAATGTGTCTTTCTGCTTTGTTTTGGTCGAGAATCTTTTTTGCGCGCTTGGCGAGAGCTGCATCAACGGTCCCGAGTCTCTCAGTTATGTCTTTATGTACAGTTGATTTCGAAACGCCAAAAACTTTCGCTGCGGAACGCACGGTTGCGTTATTAGCGACGATATAATTGGCGATATCTTTTGCACGATCGTATATATAAAGGTCGTTCACGAAAAATACCTCCTTGAAATACACTTTGTAAATTGTATTCTGTTTTGTCGCCAGTTATTACATACGTTTTTGTTCTTGTACAAGCACTTAAATGCTGAAATTAAAGTAGAGTAGACTTTGACAAACGCCCCTTTCTAGAAAATTATTTCCACTATTATGTTTACAAAATATGCCTTAGGGTTAACCTGTATATGCAGTTATTTGGATTCTATCATCTTTTATTTTCGTGTGCAACCAAAAAGAACAACAAAAAGTCGACATGTTTATTAAAATAAGTAGGAAATATGGAGCAATTGTGATAAAATCACAAGGTGAATAGGTGGGTTAAACTGCCGATATTATGTGAACAGAGGTAATGTATGTTTGGAATAATATTATTTTTGGTTTTGTTATTCGGAATGTATTTTTATAATGTGTATTTGCGAGAATATTTCGATGTTGTGAGAATATATAGATCGCTTAGAAAATTATTAGAAACAAGAGATTTGATTTTACTAAAAATTTTGCCAGATGTGAATAACAAAAATCTAAGTAAAAAAATTTTAAATTTAATAGATCAAAGAAGAAAGAAAGCAAGAATTTCTTTTGACGATGGAATAATTGCAGATGCTGAATTGAATTCTGAACTTAAGAAGTTGTATGAAAAGATAAATGCTATGAAAAAAAATGAACTTCAAGAGGAAATGTTTAAACATTTGGTTGGGTTAGAAAAACAGTTGAAGAGTGTGAGAAACAGATATTCGGAAGCAGTTACAAAATACAATTATGCATTAGCAACGCATCCAAAAGTTTTAATAAAAATGTTACACTTAAGAACTTTTCAACTGTATGGTAATAAAAATTAAGAGGTGAAATAAATGGGAGAAGAAGAAAGAATTGTTTGTCCTGGGCTTGGAAATATGGATGTAGATATAGAAACAAGTTTAAGGCCGAAAAATATAACTGATTATGTGGGCCAAGAAAAAGTAAAAGAAAATTTAAAAGTATTTATAGAGGCTGCAAAAAAAAGAGAAGAGCCTTTGGATCATACATTATTGTATGGACCTCCAGGGTTAGGAAAAACAACGCTTGCAAATATTATTGCAAATGAAATGAATACAAATATTAGAATTACATCTGGACCTGCAATTGAGAAACCAGGTGATTTAGCAGCGCTACTTACGAATCTTTCTCCTAACGATGTTTTATTTATCGATGAAATTCACAGATTGAATAAAAGCGTTGAGGAAATTTTATATCCAGCTATGGAAGATTTTGCGTTAGATATAATTATTGGTAAAGGGCCAAGTGCAAGATCTATTAGATTAGATTTACCTAAATTTACTTTGGTTGGAGCGACTACTAAAGCTGGTAACATTGCATCACCACTTCGCGATAGATTTGGAATCATAAATAGACTAGAACTTTATGATAATGAACAACTAAAAAGTATTGTAAAACGTTCTGCATCTATTTTGAAAATTGATATTACTGAAAAGGGTGCAGCTGAAATTGCTTCGCGTTCAAGAGGCACACCAAGAATAGCAAATAGACTTTTAAAGAGAGTTAGAGATTATGCGGAAGTTGTTGCTGATGGAACTATCACAGATGAAATTGCAGATAAAGCTTTGAAGTGTTTAGATATTGACGGACTAGGCTTAGATAATACAGATATAAAAATGCTAGATGCAATTATAAATAAATTTGCTGGTGGTCCTGTTGGGGTAGAAACTTTAGCCGCAACAATTGGAGAAGATGCAAATACCATTGAGGATGTGTATGAACCATATCTAATGCAAATAGGATTTGTGAATAGAACACCAAGAGGAAGAACTGCGACTAAACTTGCATATGAACATTTAGGAATTGAGTTTGATAATTAGGATGTGAAAAAATGAAAATTTTGTTACACACATGTTGTGCACCTTGTTCAACATACGTAATTGACAAATTAAGAAAAGATGGATATGAAGATATTACTTCATATTGGTACAATATAAATATCCATCCGTTTATGGAGTATAAAGCTAGATTAGAGGCTTTAAAAACTTATACAGAAATGGTCAATGTTCCTCTTATTATTGATCATGATTATGGAATAAGAGAATTTACTAAAAGTGTAATAAACGATATTGATGGGCGTTGCAGATTTTGTTATGTATCAAGACTTGCAAAGACTGTAAAGTATGCAAAAGAAAATGGATATGATGCATTCACAACAACATTATTAGTAAGCCCTTATCAAAATCATGAAATGATAATTGAAATAGCTGAAGAACTTGCTAAACAATATGATATCAAATTCATATATCAAGATTTTAGAGAGGGTTATAGAATAGGACAACAAATGGCACGTGATGCTGGTATATACATGCAAAAATATTGCGGTTGTATTTATTCGGAGGAAGATAGATATAGAAAACAAATAGGAGGACTTGTATAAAATGACAGAGGATATGATTGCTTTAGTATCTGTTTTAATTACATTCATTTTTATAGCAGTAGTTATAAAAAATCCATCGATACTGGGGAAACTTTTTTTATGGATGTTATCCCCTATAATTAAACCATTTCAAAAAGCTGCAGAAGATGTTAGAAAGGAAAGTCTTAGTAAAATAGATTTCCAACGTGATGCCGATTTGTACAGAGATATATTAAAAGAACACAGTATAGCATCATTAAGTTATATTGATGACTTCCAAATGAAAACAAAAAGAGAAATTAGTGCAACTTTGATGAACTTATATTTAAAGAAAAAAATATTGATAGAAGAAACTGGGATAACGGTATTAGATTACAATTTAGAGAATTTAAAAAGAAGTGAAGTTTATATAATTCAAAGTATTGAAGACGGTAAAGTGAAATTGGAAAATGAAAACGGTTTCTTGAGTGAAGTGCAACAAGAAGCTCTGGAAGACGGTTTGATTGAAAAGCTTACTGAAAAAACAAAAAAGGAAAGAATGATTAAGAAAGTAAAAAAGAAAATATTAAATGCTATTTTACTTTTTGGTGGTTTTGCTATCTTTTGTAGCAATGTAGAGAAACTTAATGAGTTAAGCGATGGCGTTGCAATTACTATTGCCATAGCAGCAGTAATATTGTTTATGTATGGCTTTAAAAAGCTTATTGGTTTTGGCGCGCTTTCTGTTTTGGCATATGCTGTGATGCAAACTACTGCTTATCAAAGAACTGAAAAAGGTGAAGAAATAAATAAGAAGATAGAGGGGTTAAAACAATATATAAAGAATTATAGTATGTTGTCCCAAGCGGAAAAAGAAGTTTTAGAAATTTGGGAAGAATATTTATTATATTCAATAATTTTTGATTTAAACAAAACTGGAACAGTTGAAAAGTTATTTGAATTAATAGATATAAAATATGAAACTGGAAAAGTATATTTTGAGCCGGCAAAACGCCAATAGAGTGAGAGGTGTATTATGAAAAATATAAAATTATTAGATAAAATTTCTCAAGGTATGTATGTACTTACAACTGAAAATGGAGGTTGCATTGTAGATGCTGTTTCGCAAATAAGTTTTGGAGACACTCCTTTAATTGCAGTTTCTGTGATGAAGAAGAATAATACAAACACTTTAATGAAAGATAACACTAGATTTGCAATTTCTATTTTAGGAAAAAGTGTTAATCCAGAAATTATAAAAACATTTGGATTTAATTCAATGAGGGATATTAATAAATTTGAAAAGATAGAGACAACAGAAATAGATGGTGTGAAAATAATAAATGAAACGTTAGGCTATATGATTTGCGAAAAAGTAGATGCAATAGATAATGATACTCATACGCTTTTTATAGGAAAAGTTGTTGAAGCCGATTTGTTAAGTGATGATGAAGAAATGACTTATGCATATTATCAAGAACATAAAGAAGAATTATTAAAGGTCACAACAGAAAAAGGGCAAACAGCTTGGATTTGTACTGTGTGCGGATATATTTATTATGGTGATGAAGTGCCAGATGATTATAAATGTCCTATTTGTAAAGTTGGAAAAGAAATGTTTAAGAAGAAATAAATAAAAAATAAAGGTGGGATTTGAAATGAATATATTGAAGAAAATTTTTAAAAAAGTTCTTGCTTTTGTTGGCATTATATTAGTTTGTGGATGCTTGTGGTTGCTGAATGAAGAAGTAAAAAGAATTTCAGTACAAGAAGAAATAAAAAATATACCTCCATTGGAAACTGAATATAACTTATGTGTGGATGCGTATATAGATAGAATGCCTCCTAATGGTAATGGTATAAAGGATGCTATGTTTAGGTTTCGCAAAAAATACAGATATGAAGAAAACCCTAATTATGTCTTTGATGATTCTGAAGAAGAATATGAGAGTTTTTGCTTAAATGATTTTTTTGAAAAGTATGAAATTGAAGATATTATTATAAATAATAATTATATACCTAAAAAAGACCATATATATAATGAGTCATACGACGAAAAAAAAGATAGAAATAATATTATAGATGTTAGAGTATATACCTTAAATTATAACCATTTTGGTTTTACTACAGTACATGTAATTGTAAATGAAAAGGAAACAAATAAACGATATGTAAAAACTTTTGAAAAAGTAGGTGTTGGAGAGGTATGGTAAGTTATATTGATAAAAAAATTAAACTTTAAATATGATAACAAAAAGGAGAACAAAAGATGAAATATTCTTCGTTAATTAAAGGAACTTTTATTTTTGGATTTGTAGTATCAACATTAATGGTTTCGGTGATGTATGGTGCGGGATTTTTTGAAGAAGTTGCTATTGGAATGGATTCTGAATTGTTGGCTGCATTAGAATTTTGGATTGGCATAGGAATTGCTGTTGCATTAGCAACAAACCTTTGGTTTATACCAGTGCATATTAAAAAATTACTATCATTAACAAAAAATAAAATAAACAAAACTTATGTCGAAAGTGATACGTACATTTATACAAGAGATTTGCCTAATTATAATGCGGCGGTAGCTGGTGCGTTATATGATTTTAAATCTACTTTCGAAGAAGACTATGTAGCTGGAGTGTTAGATCTTATTGCAAAAGGATATATTCTTGAAAGAGATAATCATTTGGTTGTAGACACTAAGAAAACCAGAGACGGATTATTAAAAAATGAAATTTATATTTTAGGTTCTTGTGAAAAAGCGCACCAAAATCTAAAATCTTTAATTAATTTTGAATTTTATAGAGCTTTAAAAGAAGATATGTATAATTTGGGATTTTATAAAAAACAAATATGGATTGATAAAATAAGAGAAAAATTCCAATATTGGTGGGTAAAAGATCGTGACAGAACAGTGAAAGTAACATACTTTTCATGTATATTTTGCTTCTTTGCTTTTGTGTGGGGATTGAGTTCTAATGTTATGCTTACACTTTTGATTTTGTTATTATTGTATATTGCTGGACTTGTATTTTTAAGAAAAAACAAATTAACAAAATTGGGTGAAGATGAAAAAGAAAGCATGATTAAATTAAAACACTTCTTAGAAAGAGAAACTGATTTTAAAGATAAAGAATTAGCTGAAAAGAAATTATGGGACAGATATCCTGCTTTTGCAGTTGCTTTGGGAGTAAATAAAGAAATGTCTGAAAGAATAGTGATGAAATTAAAAAGAAAAAACTAAGGAAGAGGTTAATATGAAAATTTATATTTCAGGTTCGATATATGGTGGAAGAGAAAAGTTAGATACATACAAGAAAATGATTCCTGCATTAGAACAATATGCGGAAGTTGTAGATAAAAATATTGCAGATGATGATGTGCTAAAAAAAGAGGAATTTCAAAGAGACGAAGATGTGTTTCAAGATTTAGAAGAAAAATTAAAGTCCGCAGATTTGATTTTTGCAGAAGTTACAATTCCTTCGTTAGGGGTTGGTTATGAATTAGGACTTGCTGATGCATTAGGTAAAAGAGTAATTGGAATATATGATATAACTATTACTCCTAAAGTGAGTACAATGATAAGAGGAAATAAAAGAATAAGGTTGATACCTTATGAAAATATAGATGAAATTTTAAATAATCTAAAAGAAATTTTAGAAGTTTAGTTGAGAAATAAAGACTAATTTTTATTAGTTTAAAAGGAATGAGAGAAGTATGAATAGTGACAGGATAACTTTAAAAAGTTTATCTGTTGAACAAATTGATAGATTAAGTGATTTACAAATATATAATATAATGTTTGGCCCGCTTATTGATGGCGTGAATGAATTATATGGATATGATAAAAAACAATTAGATAAAACATGTGTAGCTGTTTATGGAGCAACATCTAAGAAAATAAAAGATAGGGTTGAAACTGCCGCAAGATTTACTAGTACTCGCAAACCAAAAATGATTATATTTAGCGGTGGTCATAGTTGGGATGGTGTTGGCATTAGAAAAGACGGAAGTCACACAAAGTTTTGGAGTAATGGTGCATACGTAAATAGATTGTTTGATAGAAGCATTGAGTTTTGTGAGGATTTTTCTTTTTTGCAAGATGTAGTAATAGACAGAATGGTTGCTGAATATACAGGAAATATTATTGAAGAAATGTATGTGAATCATAATTTGAATGCAGCCTTGATGAATGAATTCAATGCTAGAAGTGAAGAAAAAAAAGAATATACTTTTGTAAAATGGTTTTCAGAAAAAACTAAAGCAGATTGGAAATCAAAACAACTTCTTAATGAGTATACGATTAATCAATATATAATTAATCATTTTTCAGAAGCAGATATAATGAATTATTTTTGGAAATACCTTGGAGGGTCTCAATCTGGAATTCCTACATGCAAAGAAAACGCTTCAAACAATACTTTTGAAAATGCGATTTATTGTATGGGGGTATTGAAAAAGGAAGCTCCTGAAGCAGACACTATGGCTATTGTTTCAGAGTGGCCGTATTTATTAAGAGCTTTTGTTACAACTAAAAAACAAGGAGACGAGAATGGTGTAAAAATTTTGCCATTACCTGCTGAAGGATTTAAGTATGACAAAAAAACATGCATGAAATTGCTTAGAGATGAAGCTAAAAAAATAATTCAATATGAAGATGCTGATGATGTGGATATAACAAAATATATTCATATGCGAACAAGAATAAAAAATGGACCAGACTACGGATTTAATGTAGATGATATTGGTGAAGAAATATAAAATAGGATGGTGTAAAGTTTGAAAAAGTTAGTTGCGATAGATGGTAATAGTATAATGAATAGAGCTTTTTATGGCATAATGAATGCGAAAATGCTTATGACATCAGATGGTGTATACACAAATGCAATCTATGGATTTTTATCAATTTTAATGAAATTACTTAATGAAGAAAATCCTGATTATATTTGTGTTGCATTTGATTTGAAAGCTCCAACATTTAGACATAAAAAATACGATGGATATAAGGCGACAAGAAAAGGTATGCCAGATGAACTTCGTGTGCAAATGCCACTAATAAAAGATGTATTAAAAGCAATGAATATTTCTGTATTGGAATTAGAAGGATATGAAGCCGATGATATTTTAGGTACACTTGCAAAATATGGTGAAGATAACGATATAGAAGTATTATTGTTAACAGGAGATAGAGATGCTTTACAATTGGTATCAGACAAAGTTACTGTAAGGATTCCTACAACAAAAATGGGAAAAACAGAAAGCACAGATTATTCTCCAGAAGTAGTAAAAGAAAAGTTTGGAATTAATCCGATAGATTTTATACAAATCAAAGGATTAATGGGAGACACGTCAGATAATATTCCTGGTGTGCCAGGAGTAGGAGAAAAAACAGCTTTTTCACTTATCACTAAATACAATAACATAGATGTGATTTATGATGCTTTAGATAAAGGTGAAGAATTAGAAGGTGTTAAAGGAAAATTAAAAGAAAAGCTAATAGATAACAAGGAACTTGCATATTTATCAAGAGATTTAGGAACTATTTTTAGAGAGGTTCCACTGGATTTTGAAAATTTAGATATTTCTAAAAAAGAGTTTAACAATGATGAATTATACAACTTGTTCTTTAAATTACAACTAAAAACATTTATTGATAAGTTGAATTTAGTTGCTGGAGAAAATGCTGAAGAGAAAAATGTTGAAAACGAAGAATTGATAATAGAAGATATATCGAACTTAAATATTAATTCAAAAACAAATATTTCGTATTATTGGAATAATGGAGAGTTAGCAATATATGATGGTGATAAGGCTTATTATACGACTAATGTAAATGACGCAGAAGTGAAAAATGTTTTTGAATCATCATGCTTAAAAATTGGATACGATGAAAAGAAAGATTATTTGAGATTAAAAGCAAAAAATATTGTGCCTAAAAATCTAATGTTTGATTTGACGATAGCTGCATACTTGTTAGATCCAGCTAGAAGCACATATAAATTAGATGATTTGATTTTAGAAAAAATAGGTGTTTTAATTGAGAAAAAAGAAGACGGGGCACAAATAACACTTGCGGGGTTTGGTGATGAACCTGTACAAGACAATAAGGATACTTATTGTAAGTATGCTAAGTATATTTATTTGTGTAAAGAAAAATTTGAAAATGAATTAAAAGAAAAAGGCGAATATAAATTATTTGAAGAAATTGAAATGCCTCTTATGAAAGTACTTGCTGATATGGAATATGAGGGAGTATTGGTGGATAAAGAAATGCTTTCTGAATATTCTGTTTCTTTGAGTAGCAAAGTTGAAAATTTATCAAAAGAGATTTGCGAATTGGCTGGATCAGAATTTAACGTTAATTCTCCAAAACAATTAGGAGAGGTGTTGTTTGAAAAGTTAAATTTACCTATTATAAAGAAAACTAAAAGTGGATATTCAACAGATAGTGAGGTGCTTGAAAAATTATCTGCAGAGCATCCGATTGTAGAAAAAGTCTTGGAATACAGATTTTTGGCAAAGTTAAAAGCTACGTATGTAGATGGAATGCTAGGATTAATAAATCCAACAACGCAAAGAATTCATGCTAAGTTTAATCAAACTGTAACGGCAACAGGAAGAATAAGCTGTACTGAACCAAATCTTCAAAATATACCAATAAGAACAGAATTGGGAAGAGAACTTAGAAAGATATTTATAGCAAAAGAGGGTTTTGTATTTTTAGATGCAGACTATTCGCAAGTTGAACTTCGTGTGCTTGCTCATATGTCTGGTGATGAAAATATGATAAGAGCATTTAATGAAGATATTGATGTTCACGCTTTAACAGCATCACAAGTTTTTAATACTCCAATCGAAGAAGTTACAAAAGAAATGAGAAGTGAAGCAAAAGCCGTAAACTTTGGAATTGTTTATGGAATAAGTGATTTTGGGTTGGCTGAGAATATAAAAATTTCTAGAAAAAAAGCAAAGATGTACATCGAAAAATATTTTGAGACATATCCTAATATAAAATTATATATGGATGCTTTAGTTCAAGGTGGAAAAGATAACGGATATGTTGAAACTTTATGGGGAAGAAAAAGATATATTCCAGAACTTAAATCTAATAATTTTAATGTAAGACAATTCGGAGAGCGTGTTGCAAAAAATGCGCCAATTCAAGGTACTGCTGCAGATATTATAAAAATAGCAATGGTAAATATTCAAAAAGAGCTAGAAGATAAAAAGTTAGAATCAAAATTAATCTTACAAGTTCACGACGAATTGGTTATTGAAACTAAGGAAAGTGAATTAGAAATTGTAAAAGAAATATTAGTTAGAAATATGGAAGGTGTCATTTCTATGAAAGTGCCTCTAAAGGCAGAGGCAAATTATGGAAAAACATGGTATGATGCACACTAAAAATAAGCAAAAAACACTACCAAAAAGCCTATAACTATGATAAAATAGGCAAAGAAATCAAAGAAAGGGAGGAATTAAAATGTCAGGACACAGCAAATGGCATAATATTCAAGCGAAAAAAAGTAAGACAGACGCTCAAAAAGGAAAAATTTTCACAAAATTAGGAAGAGAAATATTAGTTGCAGTTAAAGAAGGTGGCCCTGATCCTGCATCAAATTCTAAACTTAAGGATGTAATTGCAAAATGTAAGGCAAATAACATGCCTAATGATAATATAGAAAGAAGTATTAAAAAAGCTGCAGGAGATTCAAGCGCTGCTAATTATGAAGATATTGTTTATGAAGGATATGGACCAAATGGTGTAGCTGTTATGGTTGAAGCTATGACAGATAACAGAAATAGAACTGCATCAGACGTAAGACATATGTTTGATAAATTCGGTGGTAACCTTGGTGCTTCAGGCGCTGTTGCATGGATGTTCGATAAAAAAGGTATAATTATTATTGAAAAATCTGCAACATCACTTTCAGAAGATGATTTAATGTTAGAAGTTATTGAAGCGGGTGCTGAAAACTTTGAAGCTGATGAAGAGTTTTACGAAATTACAACTGCACCAGCAGATTTTACAGCTGTAAGAGAATATCTTGAAGGTAAAGGTATTGCATACTTAGAAGCTGAATTAAAAATGATTCCACAAAACTATGTTAAATTAGATGCAGAAAGTGCTAGAAAGATGAACTTAATCATTGATAATTTAGAAGATTTAGATGATGTTCAAGCTGTATGGCACAACTGGGATGAAGAAGAATAGGAGTAAAAAACGTGATAATAGTTGATTATACAAATCCGGTAGTATTAATTTTTATGTTAGTGTTTTTTATAACGATGGGCGTGCTAAGCTATGTTAAGAAAAATGCATGGTTTGCGATGACATCTGCAATAGTGGCTTTGACGATGCTTATTGTACACGTAGCGTTAAAAGATGCGTTAGGCAAAGAAGTATTAAAAATAAATGCAGCAGTGGATTTTATAATGCTAGCTATTAATCTTCCTTTACTTCTAATCGTAGACGAAATAGAGACTAGAAGAGGAATAATAAAGAAAGTATTTGAAAACAAATATAAAAAGTAAAATACTTTTACATTGAGAAAAGTTTTTAATTAAGGCACTCAAGAGAATTATTCTTGTGTGCCGATTTTTTACATATAAGGAGGAATGACTATGAGCAAAAAACATTTATTTTTCGATTTAGACGATACTCTTATTAAATGCTCTGGGTATTTTTATGACATCATGGATACTGTTGCATATAAGTTTTTAGAGTACGATTTAGATTACTCCTTAAAAGAAATTAAAGAGTTGTTTGATGAAATACAAATGGAAAATATAGCTGAACATGGATATGGACCAGATAATTTTAAATACTCGCTAATGCAAGCGGGTAGCAGACTTATAGGATATGATTTCTTTAAGGATAACTTAGCAGAGTTTATAGAAAATGAAACGAAAATTTTATATAATCATCCTATAGAACTTATTGAAGGTGCCGAAGAGACAATTAAGTACCTATATGAAAAAGGTTATAACTTACATATCTTAACAAAAGGATCTCAAAAAGTTCAAAAAGATAGAGTTAATAAATTGCCTATTAAAAAATATTTTGATGATTATTACATAGTTAAACATAAAGAAAAATCAGATTATGAAGATATATTAACATCTTGTAAATTAAGTTCTAAAGATTGCTTTATGATTGGAAACAGTCCTAAAGGAGATATTAATGAGGCAAAGCTTGCTGGATTTAATACAGTATATATTCCGAGTGCAGATACTTGGGCTTTAGAGGATGAAAAAATTGCAAATACTAAACCAAAAACTTATGAACTAGATAATATTTTAGGATTAAAAAATATCTTTTAATAGTGTATACTAATAAGGGCAAAAAAATTAAAAGAGGAGAATGAAATGAAAGCTGTAGTTCAAAGAGTACAAGATTCAAAACTAGTTATAGATGGAAAAGAATATTCTAGTATAGATAAAGGTTTTTTAGTATTATTAGGAGTTACTCATGATGATACTAAAAAAGAAGCAGAAGTTCTTGCTGAAAAAATTTCTAAGTTGAGAGTATTTGAGGATGAAAATGAAAAGATGAATTTATCTGTTATGGATGTGCAAGGTTCATTACATATTGTTTCTCAATTTACTTTATATGCAGATTCACATCATGGAAATAGACCAAGTTTCATAAATGCTGCAAGACCAGAACAAGCGACTGAACTTTATGAATATTTTATAGAGTGTTGCAAAAAAACTGGTGTGCCAGTTGCTACAGGTTCGTTTGGAGCAATGATGGAAATTACATTTACTAATATGGGACCAGTTACGATTATATTAGAATGTGTTGATGGTAAGATTTTGTAGAATTATTTAGCAGAAGAAAAAGAAAGATTTTTATAAGGAGAAAATGATGATTACTATTGAAGAAAGATTAGTAAAAGAATTTAAGCTAAAACCATTTCAAGTTGAAAATGCAATTAAATTAATTGATGAAGGAAATACAATTCCTTTCATTGCGAGATATAGAAAAGAAGCAACAGGTGAAATGTCTGACGAACAATTACGTGATTTGTTTGAAAGACTTACTTATTTAAGAAACTTAGATAAGAGAAAAGAAGAAGTAATTCGTTTGATTGATGAACAAGGAAAATTAGATGAAGAACTTCAAGCTAAAATTATTGCTTCAGAAACAATGACTGAAGTGGAAGATTTGTATAGACCATACAAACAAAAGAAGAGAACAAGAGCGACTATTGCTAAAGAAAAAGGTCTAGAACCTCTTGCGATTATCTTTTGGGAACAAACCGAAAAAGTTGATATTGAAATAGAAGCTAGCAAATATATTGATGAAGAGAAAGGTGTTGCTACTGCAGAAGAAGCAATACAAGGTGCAAAAGATATTGTTGCTGAAATGATTTCAGATGTTGCTGATTATAGAAAAGAAATTAGAAATATCATTTATAGAAAAGGTATGATTTCTTCTAAAGCTGCCAAAGATGAAAAATCTGTTTATGAAATGTATTATGATTATAGTGAAGCTGTAAACAAGATTCCTAGTCATAGAATACTTGCTATGAACAGAGGAGAAAAAGAAGAATTCTTAAAAGTAAAAATTGAGGAAACTGATGATGAAATTTTAGCTTATCTAAACAATGAAGTAATTATCGAAGACAGTCCTTATGTAGAAATCTTAGCGGATGTGATTGCCGATGCTTATAAAAGACTTATCAAACCATCTGTTGAAAATGAAGTTAGAAATGATTTAACTGGAGTGGCTGAAGAACAAGCTATTAAAGTATTTGGTCAAAATGCGAAAAAGTTATTATTACAACCACCTCTAAAAGGATTAACAGTTATGGGATTTGACCCTGCTTATAGAACTGGTTGTAAAATTGCTGTTATAGATGAAACTGGAAAACTTTTAGATACAACAACTGTATATCCGACAGAACCACAAAATGATGTTGATGGTGCAAAGAAAAAATTATTAGAGTTAATTAATAAGTATACTATCAATATGATTGCAATTGGTAATGGAACGGCTTCAAGAGAATCTGAAATGTTTGTTTCTGATATGATTAAAGAAGTTAAACATGATATTTATTATGCAATGGTAAGTGAAGCTGGTGCATCTGTTTATTCAGCATCAAAACTTGCTACTGAAGAATATCCAGATATTAATGTATCTTTAAGAGGTGCGATTTCTATAGCAAGAAGATTGCAAGATCCACTTGCAGAGCTTGTTAAGATTGATCCTAAGAGCATTGGTGTTGGTCAATATCAACATGATGTTAACCAAACTAGACTTGATGAAAGTTTAACGGGTGTTGTTGAAGATGCAGTTAATAGCATAGGTGTTGATTTAAATACTGCAACCCCATCACTATTAAAATATGTTTCAGGTATTAATAAAACTTTAGCTAATAACATTGTTAAGTATAGAGATGAACATGGAAAGATTAAAGATAGAAAAGAACTTTTAAAAGTTTCTAAATTAGGTCCGGTTGCGTTTACACAATGTGCTGGTTTCTTAAGAATATTAGATGGAAAGAATCCATTAGACAATACTTCTGTTCACCCAGAAAGTTATGAAGCAGCCGAAAAGATTTTGAATATCGCTGGATATGAAGTGAAAGATATAAAAGAAAAATTAGGCGAAGTTAAAGCAAAACTTGCAACACTTGATGTTGAAAAAATTGCTAAAGAATTAGAAATTGGTGTACCAACTGTAAAAGACATTATTAAGGAATTACAAAAACCAGGTAGAGATCCAAGAGAAGATATGCCTAAACCAATTTTAAGAAGTGACGTATTAAAGATGGAAGATTTACAAGAAGGAATGATATTAACAGGTACAGTTCGTAATGTTATTGACTTTGGTGCGTTTGTAGATATCGGAGTTAAGAGTGACGGACTTGTTCATATATCTGAACTTAGTGAAAAGTTTGTAAAGAATCCAATGGATGTAGTTGCTGTTGGCGATATTGTAAAGGTAAGAGTTATTAAAGTAGATTTAGAAAAGAAAAAAGTTTCATTATCAATGAAAGGTGTATAATTAAATTTAGAAGAGGTGTAAGAAATGTTACAAATAAAAAATCCAAAGTTTGAAATATCTGTAATGAATAAATCTCAATATCCTAAAAATAGAATGCCACAAATAGTTTTGGCAGGTAAATCAAATGTGGGAAAATCGTCATTTGTTAATTGCTTGATCAACAGAAAGTCTTTAGCTAGAACAAGTAGTGAGCCTGGAAAGACTAGACAAATCAACTTTTACAACATGGATGATATTTTCTATTTTGTAGATTTGCCAGGATACGGATATTCAAAAATGTCTAAAGCAGAACAACAAAAACTTGGGCCTGCGATTGAGACTTTTTTGAAGAATTCTAAAAATATTAATTTAATAATTTTGTTAGTGGATATCAGACATAAACCATCTGAAAATGATAAGATGATGATGGAGTTTATAAAGAGTACTGGCAACAGATACATTGTTGTAACTTCAAAAGCTGATAAGATTGCAAAAACAAAGGTACAATCTTATGTGGATGATATTGCAAAAGAATTAGATGTTGCAGAGGATTTAATATTTGCATTTTCTTCAGAAACCAAATTTAATAAAGAACTTATTTCTGATGTAATTGCTGAATCTTTATTAACAGCAAAAACATGGGATGAAGAATAAGTTGTAAATAAGAAAGACCATTCTTTTTAGAGTGGTCTTTTGTTTTGCGTCCAACGGGGACACCCATTGGACGTTATTTAAAAAGAAAAATGCAGTGCACCAAAAGGTACACTGCATTTAAAATATGAGTGGTTATTTCTTGTCTTCGGATTCGCAGCCAGGCTTCTTTGCCCAGGGTTCTGCAGATACGAGGATTTTTTTGATTTCATCGCCCATGAGGACTTCATGTTCGAGTAGGCCTTCTGCAAGAGCTTCAAGCGCAAGAGAATGAATCTTGATGATTTCGAGTGTCTCGGCGTAAACCCTCTTGAGGTACTCGCGAGCAACAGTCTCAGTTCTCTTGAAAATATCTTCAGAGCAGAAGCCGTAATCATCATCGATGGCAATAGGACCGATATCGGAATCCATACCGAAATTCTGGAACATCATCAAAGCCAGAGCAGATGCGGAAGAAAGGTCAGCGGTTACGCCAGAAGTCGTTTCGCCGTATTTGTGTTCTTCGGCAGCCATGCCACCAAAGGAGTAGATAATTTGCTTGCGGCAGTCGCTTTCGAACATAGAGAATTTCTCTTCGCCGGCTTCTTCCTGAGTGAGACCGAGAGATGCCGCACGAGGCGTAATTTCGACTCGACCAAGAATATAGTCAGGATTAGAATAGTATGCTGCGATGACGTGACCAGCCTCGTGAATTGCGGTGGAACGACGTTCCTTTTCATTCATTTGGTTGTAGGTCTGACCAGCCTCCATGGCAAGCATAACATCATTGAAGTCTTTAGAAGAAACTTCTTCATGATGTTTTCGTCTGGAGTAGTGAATGGTTTCGCGAACGATGAATTCAATGTCCTTGGGATACATTCCAAGGGTACATCTTGCCAGTCTCTCAGAAGAGACATCCGGCGCCAAATTTGCATCAAATTTCTTGAAATACTCTTCGAACAGGGCCTTTCTGGTAGGCAGAGTCGGAGGCATGATTTGTATAACCTTGTTCTGATAGAACGCATTAGGAGAGAAGTACGCTTTGGGAAGTGCAATTCTATCCTCAATGGTAGACAGAACGATGACAGTGTTTGTGGATTCTGTGATTTTCTGAGTCAACTGACTATGGAAAAGCATGAGCCGTTCAGCAGGAATTCCCTGCAGTGCGCTGAGGTTCTGAATGTGCATTACACAGCCCTTTTTGAAGGAGCTTGCAACAAAGAAAAGTGCATTGAGCAACTTTTCAGATTTCTTGAAGTAAGAAACGAAAGAAGTTGAGATGTCCACAGTAATAAGAGGACAATTTGCTTCTTTAGCGATACCTGCAACAAGAACGGTTTTGCCAGAGCCAGAGGCGCCAGACATAAGGAAGCGGGAATGAGGTGCATGAACAGGGTCAAGCTGATACTGCTTGAGGTGCTTCAGGAATTCGAGCGCGTCCCCCAATTCCTCTCTTTCACTTTCCATGCCGATGATTTCAGAAATTTTTTTGCCGATGTCTTGCGGAAGCGTAATGCGAATGTAGTGCTTCTGCAGAAATGCGATTTTGGACTTGAGTTGCGCGTCTTTCACAGATTTGACAAGAGTTTGTTTCATAAACGGAATACCTCCTTTATGCTGGGATAAAAATATGCTATTCAGCGGCTTTTATTATACACAGGTTCACTTTGAAAAGTCAATGGCAAAAACAGGCAATAACCTTAGGGAAATAAGAAGTTGACAGATTTTGAATACGAAAACACTTTACATAAAATAGGAAGAAAGGAAAAATTTTCTTTTCTAGGGATACTGCAATATGCGGACTTTTGGGGATTTTTGGCTTGTTTTTGCGAAAAAACTCATGGTAAAATTAATATATAACAAGAAATTGTTATTATAATTATGTACACATTGATAAAATTTTTAAAACAAAAAGAGGTGATTTTGTATGAGAAAAATAGTTGTTGCTGGAATTATGGTTGTAGCTTTATCTGGATCATGTGTATCTGCTGCTGAACGTGTGAGTTTAGGCTATATTTATAGCACATCAAAATCTCATACAGAAATAGTTGCAGCTACACAAGGTGGTGTTAATGTAGTTTCCCCAACATGTTTTGATCTGACTATGAAAGGTCATTTAGATGTTAAAGAAATTATGGATGAGCACTTTGTTAGTAACATGCATGAACAAGGTATTAAAGTAACTCCATTCTTAAGTAATCATTGGGGACAAAAACGTGCTCAAGCAGCTCTTAAGAATGCGGATGTTTTAATTCCTGAAATTATTGCTGCTATCGAGAAATATGATTTCGATGGTGTTAATGTTGACTTGGAAAATTTAAAGGCAAGTGACAAAGATAGCTTAACGGAATTTATGAGAAAATTAAGAGAAGCTATGCCAGAAGAAAAAACAGTTTCTATAGCTGTGGCACCTAATCCGGAAAAGACAACTAATACGTGGCTTGCAGCATATGATTATGAGAATCTTGCAAAGCACGCAGATTATTTAGTTGTTATGGCATATGATGAACATTGCTACGGTGGGGCTGAAGGTCCTGTAGCAAGCATCGATTATGTTGAAAAATCTTTAACATCAATTTTAGAAGTTGTTTCTAAAGATAAAATTGTTTTAGGTTTACCAATGTATGGTCGTTTTTGGGAGGTGGGAGCACCTACTGGAGGAGAAGCAATTATCAATGCGCAAGCACCAAGAATTATCAAACAGTTTAAAGTTGTACCTAACTATATTGAAAAGGAAGGTACTCCGATGATGCAAGTTAAAGTAAAAGAAGGACAAAGAGGTCCATACGTAAATGGCAGATACTTAGATGCTGGCACATATAATATCTGGTATGAAAATGAAAGAAGTATAAAAGAGAAACTTGCATTAATTAATGAGTATGATATCTTAGGTTCAGCTTTATGGGCATTAGATAACGAAGATACATCAATGTGGAATTATTACAAAGACTGTTTAAATGAAATTCCTTATGAAAGCGTTGAAGAAATTGAAATTAGACAGAAGATGGAATATGCAATGCAATATATTGTAGATGAGGTTATAGAAATTAAATTGGTATCTGATGAGGTTAGAAATCACATCGCACATAAATATAATAATCTTCCTCAAAAAGTACAATCTTTATCAAAAACGAATATTAATGCATTTGTGAAGTATGCATTAATACCAAGCAATGCACATCACTATATAAAATTAGTGAAGAAATATGCTTGCTAAAATACTAAATTGCTGGTATCATATTTAGTATATGATAGACTTAAAAAAAACACCCTAAAAGCGGGCGCGATTTTTAAGTCTATTTTTTTATTTGATTATTTGGTGGGAGGTAATAGTAAAATGAAATTTGTGTTTGTAACAGGAGGCGTAGTATCAGGATTAGGTAAAGGAATTACAGCGGCTTCGCTTGGAAGGTTGCTAAAAAATAGAGGATACAAAGTTTCTATTCAAAAGTTTGATCCTTATATAAATGTAGATCCAGGAACAATGAGTCCTTTTGAACATGGTGAAGTTTTTGTAACAGAAGATGGCGCTGAAACAGATTTGGATTTGGGTCATTATGAAAGATTTATAAATGAAAACTTAACTGCCAATTCTAGCATGTCAATGGGACAAGTTTATAATAATGTAATTGAAAAAGAAAGACGTGGAGACTATCTTGGAAAAACAGTACAAGTTATTCCTCATATAACAAATGAAATAAAAGAAAAAATATATAGCTTCAAAGATAAAGGCACAGACATATTAATAACTGAAATAGGAGGAACTGTCGGAGATATTGAAGGTCTTTCTATTTTGGAAGCTATTAGACAAATAGGATTAGAAAATCCTGCTGAAGATGTTATATATATTCATGTTACATTACTTCCTTATATATATGGTTCTAATGAAGTAAAAACAAAACCTACACAACATTCTGTAAAGGAATTGCAAAGCTTAGGAATAAAGCCGGATATAATTGTATGTAGAACAGAAACTGAAATATCTGATTCTATGAAAGACAAACTTGCTATGTTTTGTAATGTAAGAAAGACAAGCGTTATTCAAAATATGACAGTTGGTAATCTTTATGAGATACCATTAGCTCTGGAAAAAGAAGGTTTAGCTAAAGAAGTGTGTCATCATTTAAGATTAGAAAAAGAGGAACCAGATAATGAAGCGTGGGAAAGTATGGTTGCTAATATTAAGGCACCTAAAGATTCTCAAGTTGTAGTTGGAATAGTTGGAAAATATATTCAATTAGAAGACTCGTACATATCTGTAATTGAAAGTGTGAAACATGCTGGATATGTAAATGGAGTAGATACACATATTAAATTGATAGATTCTGAAACGGTGAATGCACAAAATGTTGCAGAAGCTCTTGAAGATGTGGATACATTAATTGTACCAGGAGGTTTTGGCGGAAGAGGAATTGAAGGAAAAATTGAAGCGATAAGATATGCAAGAGAAAACAATATTCCGTTCCTAGGAATATGTTTAGGAATGCAAATGGCAGTTGTAGAGTTTGCTAGAAATGTATTAAAACTAGACGATGCAAATTCGATAGAGTTTAGTGCTGATACACCTCATCCTGTAATTCATATAATGGAAGAACAAAAACATATTTATAAAAAAGGTGGAACAATGAGGTTAGGAGCATACGAATGTGTGCTTGAAGAAAAAACACTTGCTAGTAAATTATATGGAAAGAAAAACATTTTTGAAAGACATAGACATAGATACGAATACAACAATGAATATAGGGAAAAGATTGAAAGTGCAGGATTAGTATGCAGCGGTACATCTCCAGATGGTTCATTAGTGGAAATAGTAGAGTTAAAAGGACATCCTTTCTTTATTGCATCACAATTCCATCCAGAATTCAAATCAAGACCAGATGAACCGGCTCCACTATTTGTAGGATTAATAAAAGCTGCTAAGAAATAAGAGGGGAAATGTATAAAGTGTTAAATAAAATATATAAAAAAAGCGAGTTATCTTTTGCTTTACTTTGGATAATTACATATTGCGTATTAAATTCGATTGGAAATATTTTATCGGATTTAATTGGAGTAAATAGTTCAATTACTTTTATTATAAATGCGGCTTTAACAATTGTAATATTGATATGGATTAGAAAAAATGAATTGTCTAAGAAATATGGTTTGTGTAAAAGTGAAGTGCCTTCATCGAGTTTTTTGTGGTACATTCCATTGCTTGTCTTTGTATCACATAATGTGTGGTTAGGAGTTACAATTAATTTGCCAATAATAGATATAGTTTGTTATATCTTAAACATGATTGGTGTTGGATTTTTAGAAGAAATTATATTTAGAGGTTTTCTTTTTAAAGCGTTAGCAAAAGATAATATAAAAATGGCAATGATAATATCGAGCATAACTTTTGGCGTTGGTCACATATTAAATTTATTTAATGGAAGTGGGATGGGATTAGTTGCGAACATGTGCCAAATAGTAGGTGCTATGGCTTGTGGCTTTTTATTTGTGATTATGTTTCATAGAGGTGGAACCTTACTTCCTTGTATTATGGCTCATATAGTGAATAATGTGATTAATATATTTGCGAACGAAGCTGCGATGACAAATCAAAAGCTAATTACAATATCTGTAATAAATCTGATTGTAATAATTATATATATATTAATCTTACGCAAAACCTTACCTAAAGAAAAAATATAAAATAAAAGCTGAACGGATCAATAATCTGTTCAGCTTTTTATTTATTCAACTATAATTGTTTGATAATCTGTATAAACAACCATTCCTGGTTTTGCTCCAGATTCTTTATGTACATATTTTACTAATGTATAGTCGACTTCAACTTTTGAAGAATCTTTTGCTTTGCTGTGTTTTTTTGCAAGTGTTGCCGCATAATATAAAACTTCATCGGTTGGATTTTCTGTTTCAATAATTACATGGCTTCCGTGAATGTTTTTTGTGTGTAACCATGTGTAATTTTTTCTTGCTTGTTTTAAAGTAAGTTTATCATTTTGAATATTATTTCTACCAACTAAAATTCTAACTCCATTATAGTCATAAGCTATAGGTTCAGATGGCAAGTCTTTTTTCTTTCCTTTTTTTACTTTCTTTTTAACATACCCAAGAGCTGCAAGCTCATCATGAATTTCATCTAATTCAAATATAGTTTCTGCATCATCAATTTCAAATAATACGGAATTTAAATATGTAATTTCATCTTCGTAAATCTTTTTGTATTCTTTTGAATGTAGTAAAGAATTTTTCAACTTATTATATTTCTTAAAATATAGAGCAGAATTTCTTGATGGTGTTAGATTTTTTTGTAATGGAATTTTAACTAACTTGTTATCATCATAAAAGTTTTCTACTTCTATGTTTTCTAAACCGATTTCCATGCGATACATGTTACAATTTATAAGCTCACCGTATTGTTTATATTTTTCTAAATTTGGTTCTTCTTCTAATGTCTTTAAAACCACATCTAATTTTTTGGATGTTTTTGAAATGTGAGAATTAACATCTCTAATAATATTTTGCTTCGCAGATTTAAGTAGTGAAGCATTTTCTTTTTGAGAATAAAATTCGTCTAAGAAAATGGATGTTTCATTATCAGTTTTTTCTAAGATTGGGTAATAATCTTTTTTGTTTTCTGTTAGTTTAAAAGATATATCAGTTGCGTTCAATATGTCTTTGATGCCGTTGTAAATCTTTTCGAAAACAGAAGCATCTAAATTAGACTTTGTTATTTCGGTTGAGATATTATTTCTTGCACAAATTGATGTAATAAAACTTTTACTGAATCCAATGTAATTATTTGAAATAAGATTTGCCAAACTAATTTCTTCAAATTCAGATTCCTGTGAAGCCTTTAACAAAGTATTTTTGAATTCATCAATTGTTGTATCTTCAAAATTGCTTTTTCCAAGAGATGTAGGAAGTACATATTTTCTTGTAGGTAATACTTCACGAACAGAACTCATCGTAATGTCTACATGTCTTATAGAATCAATAATTTTTTCTTCATCAACCAAAATTATATTACTGTATTTTCCCATAAGTTCAACAACAAGATCTTTAGTTGTTAAATCTCCAAAATCGTTAATGTTTTCAAATGAAAATTTAACAATTCTATCTAACCCGACTTGCGTTACTTTTGTAAGACGACCACCAGCTAAATATTTTCTAAGAATCATACAAAATTGTGGAGCTTGTTCTGGATTATTTCTAGATTCATTGCTTAAATGAAATCTGCAATTATTTGCGTCTACAGAGATTAAAAGCTTTACACTTTTTCTATCTGGTGTATGAAGCAATAACCACAATTCGTTTTTTGACGGTACATATATTTTTTCGACACGACTGCCGATTAATGTTTTATTAAATTCATTTACTAATATTCGTGTGGTAATTCCATCGAATGCCATTTGTTTCACGTCCTTTTCCTAATGATATGAACAGTGTGATTATAGCATGAATGTTGCCATTTTTCAATTATATACATGCACCTGACAGGCAAACTTTGAATATATTTATAGCGTTAAAGAGAGGTGTGATGAAATATGATGCCATTATTTACTGTGGTAAAAGATTTTTTGTTTTTGGTGGGATATGTTACAAGTTATAATTTGTTTCCTGAAGCACTGAAACCAGAGGAAGAAGAGATATACTTAAAAAGTTATTTGGAAGAAAATGATGAAGAAGCAAAAAAAGTTTTGATAGAAAGAAACTTGCGTTTAGTGGCGCATATTTCGAAAAAATATACAAGTCCATATGTGGAACAAGATGACTTAATCTCAATAGGAACTATAGGGCTTATAAAGGCTATAAATAGCTATAAAGGAGGAAAAGGTGTAAAACTTGCTACGTATGCCGCTAGATGTATAGAAAATGAAATATTGATGTATCTTAGAAGCACTAAAAAGATATCTCAAGAAATATCCCTTAATGACCCTTTGGGGCATGATAAAGAAGGAAATGAGATAACTTTTATAGATATAATTGAGAGCGAAAACTTGCCAGTTGAAGATGAATTAGATTTGAAAATGAAAATAAAATCGCTGTATAAAAGGATTGGTGCGGTGTTAAAAGATAGAGAAAAGTTAATAATTGAATTAAGGTTTGGACTTAATGGTAGAGATGTAAAAACACAAAACGAAATAGCCGAAGAACTGGGGATTTCACGTTCCTATGTTTCAAGAATTGAGACAAAAGCTATACAGAAGTTAAACCAAGAATTTAAAGGTGAAAACGACTGATTGGAAAATTTATACAATTGTATAAATTTATAGTGTATTTTGACAAAATATATGATAAAATATGTAACTGACTTAAACTAGATGGAGGAAAAAATGTTAGAGTTAAAAAACGTTAATTTTACTAGAGACAATAAACATATATTAAAAGATATAAATTTAGTTATTCCTGACGACAAATTTGTAGTAGTTACAGGTCCTAACGGTTCTGGTAAATCTACTTTAGCAAAAGTCATCATGGGAATAGAAAATCCAGATACAGGTACAATCTTACTAGATGGTGAAGATATTACTAAAATGTCTATAGATGAAAGAGCAAGAAGAGGAATTGGTTTTGCTTTTCAACAAGTTGTTAAATTTAAAGGATTAACAGTCTACGATTTGATTAGACTTTCTGCCGGTAAAGCTGTAAATAAAGCTGAGGCATGCGAGATTTTATCTGCTGTTGGTCTTTGTGCAAAAGAATATATAGACAGAGAAGTTAATTCTTCACTTTCTGGAGGAGAATTAAAAAGAATCGAGATTGCAACTGTTGCAATTAGACAAAATAAATTAATTATCTTTGATGAACCAGAAGCTGGAATAGATTTATGGAGTTTTTCAAATTTAATTGATTTGTTTAAAGATTTAAGAGAAAAAAATACAAACAGCACAACTCTTATAATTTCGCATCAAGAAAGAATTATTGATATCGCGGATATGATTGTTCTTTTAAAAGATGGCGAAGTTGCAGAGGTTGCAGATAAAGATGATTTAAACACTGTATATGTGGACAAGCAATGTTGTAAATTATCTGGAGGTAGAAAGAATGGATAATGTAGATAAAGAACTATTAAAACAGGTAACTGGTACCGATACTTTTGAAGGTGCATATAATATTAGAAAAGATGGTCAAGGTGTTGAAAAGAAAGTTACTGAAAATGTAAATATCGTATCAAAAGAAGATAAAGCTGGTATTGATATCTATGTAAAAGAAGACACTAAAAATGAATTTATTCACATTCCTGTAATTATCACAGAAAGTGGTCTAAAAGATGTTGTATACAATGATTTTTATATAGGTAAAAATGCAAAGGTTTATATCATGGCTGGATGCGGAATTCATAACGACCATCACAAAGATTCGGAACATAATGGGATTCACAGATTCTTTCTTGAAGAAGGCGCTTACGTAAAATATATTGAAAAACATTATGGTGAGGGCGATGGTGAAGGAAAGAAAATTTTAAATCCAGTAACAGAGGTATATTTAAAAAATGGTAGTACTTTAGAGATGGATTCTGTACAAATCAAAGGTGTTGATTCAACAGACAGAATTACTAAAGCGGTTTTAGAAGATAATACAAACTTAGTTATTTCTGAAAAAATAATGACGCATGGAAACCAATTTGCTAAAACATTATTTGATGTTGAACTAAAAGGTGAAAATTCAAGTACTCATGTGACATCAAGATCTGTTGCTACAGAAAATTCAAAACAAGAATTTATTTCAAAAGTACAAGGTGATTCAAAATGCTTTGCTCATGTTGAATGTGATGCAATTATTAAAGACAATGCGTGTGTTAAATCTACACCAGAAGTAACAGCTAATAATGTGGATGCAAACTTAACTCACGAGGCTGCAATCGGAAAGATAGCCGGAGAACAATTAACAAAACTTATGACATTAGGTTTAACTGCTAAAGAGGCAGAAGATGAAATAATAAAAGGATTTTTAAAATAATTTAAGGAGAAGGTGCTAATTTGACTACCGAAATAAGTGGACGAAGTAAGCAGACTAAAAAGATTGGTATCATAGGAATGGTTGGAAATCTATTTTTGTTTATTATAAAAATAGTAATTTCTTTGATAACCAAAAGCCAATCAATGCTAGCTGATAGTATTAACAGTGCAACGGATATATTATCTTCGCTTATGACTTTTGTTGGAGGAAAAATCTCTGGAAATAATTCTGATGCAAATCATAATTATGGTTATGGAAAAGCGGAATATGTATTTTCTTTAATTATCAGCTTGATAATGGGTTACTTAGCTATAAAAATTTCTGCTGAGGGAGTAACATCATTAGTAGAACACAATATTTTTGAGTTTTCATATGGATTAGTTATAGTTTGTTTAATTACAATATGTACAAAATTTTTCTTATATAAACATACTATTAAAATAGGTAAAGAAACGGAAAACATTTTAATACTTGCAAATGCAAGTGACCATAAAAGTGATATGCTTGTTACTGCATCAGTTTTAGTAGGTGTGCTCGCAGCAAATTTAGGCATATATTGGCTAGATGGTGTAGTTGCTATTTGTATTGCTTTAAAGATATTGTTTGATGCAACAAGAATTTTTACAGAAAGTTATGCCGTGCTTATAGATAAGTCTATGAGTGAAACAGAATTAAACAAGATACATGAAATTATAAAAAGTTTTGAAAACATTGATCATGTTGATAAAGTAACTTCAAAAGCTGCTGGAAAATCATTTGTAGTTATCATAAAAGTTTCTGTAGATGGAAATATGACAGTAAATGAAAGTCATGAGATTGCAGGAAAGTTAAAGGCAGAAGTAATGAAATTGAAAGATATATATGATGTGGTTGTTCATATAAATCCAGTATAAGGAGCGATTAAAATGCGTAAAAAGAAAATTGCATTATTGTTTTGGTTTATAGTTCTTGCGACAGCAATTGGTGTGGGTGCTAAATTGTTAGAAGGAACAGAAAAGAAAATTTATGGGAAAGCTAAAATTGATGAATATGGAATGTCAATTTCATATCCGTTGGCGTATGAACCTATAATTGAAGAAGTAACAAATAAAGAACAAATTTCACAAACCATTACATCTTCATTAGTAGAAGAAACACAAAATGAAGATTTGGCAATAACTCTTGTAGAAAAAGTTATCCATGCTAAGAGTTCGGATTCTGGCTTAACACTTTTAGTTGAAGCAATAAAGAAAGAAAAGACAACGAAGACATTAGAAGAAATATCAAAAAATTACATAACAATGTTTAGAGTATTTAATGAAAATTTAGAAATTCTTGAATCAAACATTGAAGAGGTTGAAGTTGATGGAATTCTTGCAGCAAAAGTTACAATTTATGCTGTTGCCAATGATATAACCCAAATGCCAGGAATGGTTTCTTACTTGATTCCAATGGAAGATAGAGAAATAACAATTGCTTTTGCTGGTACAAGAGATTTACTGAAAAATAATGAAAAAGAAATTAATAAAATTATAAAAAGCGTTAAATTTTCTGAGTTACCTGTTCAATCTGATGTATCAGGAGAAAGCTCAGGAGATAAAATTAATGTGAATGAGATAATTGAAAATATAAATAATGAAAGTGGAAATAAAAGTGGAGAATAAAGCTCCACTTTTTCTTTTTGAAAGTGTACATAATTTTTAAAATGTGTTGTTCAAATAAAAATTTGAATGGCACATTTTTTATTCGAAAATGATTAAGTAAAGTCAATTTACATACAACATTCACATAAGAAAATTATCGGTTAACGGATTTGAACATAATAACTTGCTTGGTTTGCAAATGCTTGAAAATACTGAAAGAGAACATAAAACCTTACTTTAAATTTATCTAAAAATTTTGAATGTTCTCCTTGCAAAAAAAAATAAGTATGGTTAGAATATTAATTGAAAGTTTTTGAAAGACATTTTAAAAATGTCTTTGTAAATTTTAGGTAATATCTTGACATAATGTAGTAAGAATATTATCTCGGAAGTCTATACTAATGAAAAAACTAACGATTACAAAAGAAGAACACATATAGAAGAACGAAGGGGGTAATATAAAAATGAACGTAATAAAATTAAAAAGAGAAAACAACGCATTGGATATCGCTCTAATGGTTGAGTCGGCAACAAAAACTGAAAGACAAGAATACGATGAATCAGCGATCGTTGATGCGTTGGTTAAAGAAACAGGTTGTGAAAAAACTTTAGCCAAAGAGATAGCTGGCACAGTTACAGAAAGATTAATGAAAGCTCAACTTTCAGAAGTTAGTACATCTTTAATTAGATCAATGGTTAATAACGTTTTATTAGAAAAAGGACTAAACAAAGAATTAAAAAACAATTCAGAAGCTTCAATTCCTTTCTATAATATTACAGAGATTATAACAAATGCTAACAAAGAAAATGGAAATACAGCTCATAATCCAGAGTCAATTAACTTGACACTTGCTGAAAGAATATTGAAAGAATACGCACTTAAAAATGTATTTGATTCAGATATTTCTGCAGCACACTTATCTGGTGAGCTTCACATACATGATTTAGGTATGATTGACAGATTTTATTGTTCTGGACACTCTCCTGAATATGTAAAAAAGAATGGTATTAGAAATATTCCTACAATACCATCTAACTCAAAACCAGCAAACAGTGCAGCAGTACTTGCTAGACACATTTGTTCTTTTACACAATTCTTACAAGGACAATTCGCAGGTGCTATTGGTTGGGAAGCAATTAATATATTCTTCGCTCCATTAATCGCTGGTATGCCTTATAAAGAAATTAAACAATTAGCTCAAACTTTAATATTTGACTTATCACAACTTGCAGGCGCAAGAGGTGGACAAGTTGCATTCTCAGACTTTAACGTATATGTATCAGTTCCTCATCACTATCGCGAAGTATTCGCAATGGGACCAAGAGGTAAATACATGGTTACTGATGAATTAGATGGTATTAAATATTTTGATACACAAGATGAAGCTAGAGCTTATTCTGAAGAAACAGGATATAGAATTTTAAGATATAAAGACTATGAAAAAGAATCAATGTTATTTGCTAAAGCACTTCTTGAAGTTGTTGGAGAAGGAGATGCTGATGGAATGCCATTTGCTTTCCCTAAGATAAATCTTCACATCAACGAAGAATCTTTCACAGATCCAAAAGCTAAAGCCGTTTTAATGGTAGCTTGTGATTCAGCAAGTAAAAATGGTTGCCCATACTTTATATTTGATAGAAATGCATTTTCAGTTTCACAATGCTGCAGATTGAAAATTGACTTTTCTGAAGAAGATAAGAAACTTATTGATACACCAGAAGAATTAAGATTCGTAGGTGGACAAAACGTTTCAATCAATATGCCAAACATACCATTAAAAGTTGGTAAAAATAAAGAAGCTTTCTATAAAGAACTTGAATCTAGAATGGAGATGGCTGCAAGAGCAAACTTACAAAGACAAAACTTTGTTTGGAAACTTGCAAGCTTAGAAAATTCTCCAGTAAGTTTCTATACAAACGGTATGGATGGAAAAGCTTATATAAGATTAAAGAATATTTCTTATTTAATAGGTATTGTTGGACTTAATGAATGTGTTTACAATTTAATTGGTGAACAACTTCATGAATCAGATGAAGCATTTATGTTAGGATTAGAAATAGTTTCATTCATGTATCAACAAACAAAAGTATTATCTAAGAAATATGGAATTAACTTAAAATTAGAAGAAACTCCTGCTGAAAGTACAGCTGGTAGATTTGCTAAATTAGATATTAAGAAATATGGCGAAGCTGCATATCACAAAGAGAATCAATTTGGAGTTTATTATACAAACTCAATTCACTTTGCTGCAGATAGCGATGTTGATTATATAACAAGACTACAAAAACAATCTAAATTCCATACATTAGTTGAAGCTGGTAGTATGATTCACATTTGGTCTGGAAATAATGTTCCTAGTCCAAAAGCAATTTACAAACTACTTGAAACAACATGGTACAAAACAAAATGCGTACAATGGGTATTATCTCCAGAGTATACATTATGCCATGAATGTGGAACAAAGAGTAACGGATTATTAGATCAATGTCCAAAATGCGGAAGCATTGATATAAGAGGCGTTACAAGAATCACTGGTTACTACGTATTTATTGATAAATTCAATAGTGGTAAACGTGCTGAACTTGCTGATAGATTAAGAGAAAATATTGATAGAGAGCAAGTTATAAAAGAACAAGAAGAAATTGAGAAAGCGGCTAACTAAGCTAACTAATTTTAAGGGGGATTTTAGAAATGGTAAAAGCATATACAATGACAAATTGTCCTATGTGTGAGGAACTAAAAGCTTATATGAGAAACAGTCATATAGCATACGAAGAAGCAAACGTGGATACAGATCCAGGAGCTAGAGCAAAAATGGTATTTAATGATATTGAACAAATGCCAGCTGTAGAAGTTAATGGAAAACTTTATTCAGGGGATGTAGATGAACTAAAGAATATCGTAATGATGTAATTAGTTACATTAATAGAAAGATGGTTAGTTAAAAGCGAGCATCAACTGCTCGCTTTTTTTAACGAATGACGAAATAGCTTGAAGATATATGTTATATAAAGCAGAAATTAGGAGGAACAAATGATTAAATCTGTAATTTGGTCAAGTATGATAGATTATCCTGATAATGTTTGTACAACATTATTTACTGGAGTTTGCAACTTTGACTGCGAATTTTGTTACAATAAAGGTTTATTAAAAGAAAAAGAATTAAACTTTGAAGAAGAAATATTACCAAAATTACTAGATAGAAAAGATTTTATTGATCATGTTATTATCTCTGGTGGCGAATGCACAATTCATCCAGATTTTGAAAAGATAGTAAATGTATTATATGAAAATGGTTTTAAGATTGGAATTCATACAAACGGATATACTCCAGAAATCTTAGAAAAGATTATTGGTAAAATAGATTATGTAGGAATGGATATAAAAAACGACTTTGATAATTATGATAAAATAACAGCTACAAAAGTTGATGTTGATAAAATTAAAAAGTCTGTAGGATTGATTTTAGATAGCGGGATTAATTATGAGTTTAGAACAACAGTGTATCCTAAATATTTAAAATCAGAAAATGTAGTAAATATTGCAAAATATTTAAAAGATGTAGGATGTAAAAAATATGTTTTGCAAAACTATTTCGATCACAACAAAACTGTGATACCATATTCATCAGAGAAGATGAAGGAAATAAAAGCAGAATGCGATGAATATTTACCAACAACTTTAAGAGGAATAATATAAGAGAGGATTGATAAATATGACAAACGAAATAATTGAAAAAGGTTTACAAATAAATCCTGCTATGAAACTTAATGATGATGAAGAGCATGTAAAAAGAATTTTAGTAGGAATTGAAAAAAAAGATGGACATTGCCCTTGCGTAATCACAGTAAATGATGATACAATATGTCCATGCAAGAAAATGAGGGAAGAAAGCAAATGTTGCTGTAAATTATACATAAACAAATAGTAAAAAGTGGAATTTATGGATGATTTAAGCGAGGCATCAAGGCTTGATAAATAGCCTTTTACAAGCTTTGATGCTGGCTTTTTATGTAACTCAAAAACGGACTTAACCAACCGAAAAAAATAATTAAAAAAAGACCATTTTTTTGTTGACAAGCAAATGAAACTCTATTATACTATCATTTGTCAGCTGATGGATCTTTAGCTCAGTTGGTTAGAGCAACCGGCTCATAACCGGTCGGTCCGGGGTTCGAGTCCCTGAAGATCCACCAATGATTTAATAGATAATAATGGGTAGATGGCCGAGTGGCTAAAGGCGGCAGACTGTAAATCTGTTCTCATCGAGTACGGTGGTTCGAATCCACCTCTGCCCACCAACTAAAAGTCGTGCAAAGCACGACTTTTTTGTTGGTGGAATCAGAGGCGAGATTCGAAAAGGAGCGTGAGTCAGACAAGCAAAAGGCGAAGGCTGACGAACGAGAAATAGTCCAGTGGACTATTTCGTAGCGACGCGGGTCGTAAATCCACCTCTGCCCACCATAAAATAATTAATTGTACAGCGTATGGTTATTTTTTATAGAAAAATAATCTGCGGAGCATTCAAGTCTCCTTGGTGATACATTTGTAAAATGCTTGAATTATAAATTTAAGTGCATGTAAGAGTAATAGAATATCTGAAAGGTAATGTTAATAATTTAGTATATAGAAATGAAAATATAAAAAGATATTATATTTCTATTTTAAACCATAGCTGTTTCATATATAATATTTTTGAGTATGTATCTAAAAATGCAGTAAAGAGGTGAGCTTTTGGAGCCTATTATAGAAGTAAAAAATGTGACTAAAATATATAAAGTTGGAAACGAAAAAGTTATAGCACTTGATGATGTTAGTTTTAAAATTAATAAAGGTGATTTTTGTTGCCTATTAGGTAGTTCGGGATCAGGAAAATCAACCCTTTTAAATTTAATGGCTGGAATTGAGAAAATAACAAAAGGAGATATTTTTATCAAAGGAAAAAATGTTTCTACAATGGGAGAACACCAGCTGGCTAAATTTAGGCAAAAATATCTAGGATTTGTCTTTCAATCATATAATTTGATAACATCTATGAATGCTTTAGAAAACGTGGCCTTGCCGTTAATTTTTAAAGAAGAAAAAGTTAAGCCAAGAAATAATAAAGCTAAAGAAATGCTTATACAAGTTGGTTTAGGAGAACGTCTAAAGCATAGACCGAATCAGATGAGTGGTGGACAACAGCAAAGAGTTGGTATTGCTAGAGCATTTGTTAGTAATCCTGAAATCGTTTTCGCAGACGAACCTACAGGAAACTTGGATAGTAAAACTTCAAAAGAAATTATGGAATTAATAAAAAAGATGGCAACAGAACATAAACAAACTATAGTAATGGTTACTCATGATGAAAGTATTGCTGCTTATGCAAATAAGATTGTGCACATACATGATGGTCAAATTGAAAAAATTGTGGAGGTAGTAAATAATGAAGAAAATAATTAGTTTGAGTATTGCATTAATCATAGCTTTTTCTAGCTTTACATATGCAAGTGGTGATAGTTCATATGAAGATGGTTTTGATGCTGGTTATAACGAAGGTTATAGCGACGGGTTATCATCTGCGTCTAAGCCAAAAGAACCAAACATAATATTTGTTAAGCAAGAAAAAATTCCAGAAGTTGCGGCTGGTGAAATTTTAAATTTGACAATCGATTATAAAAATGATTCTGATTACACAGCAAGTAGCATAAAGATAACTCCAAATTTTGAGGACACGCCATTAGTATATGAAGTTCCTGTTGAATATGAAGCGAATAAATCTTTAAAAGCTAATGCAACAAGAGCTGCTTCGTTTTCTTTTAAAATAAAAGATGATGCCAAACTAGGTGTATACGGAATTAAATTTAAGGTTGAATATAAGAATAATTCAGATGTTAGTTATTCAAGAGAGAGAATAGCTTATTTTAGAATTAATAAAGAAAAAGTTAAAACATTAGTAACAATTAATAATATAGTTACTGAACCTGCAAATGTTGTTGCTGGTGAAAAATTTGTTTTAAAATTTAATATAAATAATATTGGAGATATTCCGATGAAAGGAACTTATTTAAGTCTTACAGGATTAGGAACGGATGGGTTTATGCCTGTAGATGGAAATGAGTTAGTATACATTGGAGATATAGATGCAAAAACATCTGTAACTCAAAGCTTTACAATGAATGCTTCAAAAAATATAACAAAAGGTAATCATGTTTTGGGATTAGATATAACATATGATAATCTTCAAAGTGAAGAAATAACAGAACAAAAAAATATATACATATTAGATGTTTTAAGTGAAAAAGTAGAGGAGTCAGCTGCAGGAAAACCAAAGATAATAATCGAATCATATTCAACTATGCCAAATTCTATTGTTGCTGGAAGCAAATTTACTTTTACATTTAATTTTAAAAACACAAGCAAAGAAAAAAGTATAAGCAACATGAAAATAACTATTAGTTCGGATGATGGAGCGTTTATGATAGCAAATGGTAGCAATACTTTTTATATAGAACATATGGCGCCTGGGGAAATAGTAAGCAGAAGTATTGAATTAAATGTAAAACAAGATTTAACTTCTAAGTCTTATCCTATAGATATTTCATTTGATTATGAGGATTCAAGTGCAAATTCGCACCAAGCGGTTGAAGTGATAAATATTCCTGTTGTAGAATATTCAAATTTAGTTATAAATAGTGTATTTGCAAATGAAACTTTTTTAGGTTCGGAAACAAATCTTTCTTTTGATTATATAAATATGGGAAAGGCAAAAGTTTCTAATTTAACAGCATCTGTTGAAGGTGATTATACAACTGTTCAATCAATTAATTATATAGGTAATTTAGAAGCTGGAAATTCGGATTATTATGATATACAAGTTATCCCTTCTAGAGAAGGTGAAAATAGAGGAGTATTAGTACTTACATTTGAAGATTCGTCTGGTAAAAAGGTTGATGTAAAGAAAGACTTTATTGGTTTTGCAATGGCGCCAATGAATGATCCTATGCCTGATGATATGGGAATGTACGAACCGGGAATGATGGAGCCTATGATGCCAACAGAAGAACCTTTAAGTGGTTGGGCTATAACGGGAATTGGATTTGCAAGTTTTGTAGTAACATTTATAATTACTAAAATAATTACAGTTAAAATCGTAAGAAAAAAATTAGAAGATGAAATTTAGTGGAGGTAATTATGGAGCAAAGTGTTGGAATTATGACAGATGATATGGCATATATCGATATGGGATATGTAGACGAAAATTATATGGGGACAGAGATGTTACCTTACGATGATAGTATGATTGCTAAAGCTGGAACAAACAATGTGTTAGTTTTAAGTTTAGTAATTGGTGTTTGTGTGATTCTTGGTGTAGTTTTAGGAATTGTATTTGGAAGAAGAGCTGCAAAAAAATAATTTGAGAGGGAAATTTATATGAAAAGAATAGATTTCGTAAAAATGGGATTTAAAAATCTTTGGAGAAGAAAACTTAGAACTATTCTTACTATCATGGGAGTTGTTATCGGAACTTTTTCAATTGTTATAATGGTTTCTCTTGGTGTCGGAATGACAGAAGGTTATAAAGAAGAGATGGCACAATGGGGAAGTCTTACAAAAATAACAATTCAAAAGCACAGTTATATATGGGATGAAGAAACTGGAATGGGGGCTTCGAAAGAACAAAAACTAGATGATAATTTAATTACCAATTTGAAGAACATAGAACATGTAAGAGGAGTAACTCCAATCTTAAGTGTTAGCGCTACTTTAAAGTCTGGTAAATATCAATCGTACCTTAATATAACAGGTGTAGATCCAGAATGTATTGAATTTTTTGATTTTCCAGAACTAGCTTCGGGTGAATATTTATCAAATAGTAATCCGACAGCAATTTTATTTGGTTCAGAGTCATATAATTTTTATAATCCAAAACAAAATTATTACGGTGGAATGAATAATGAAGCTAAAGTAGATTTAATGAATGACAATATAAAGATTACTTTTGATGATACTTGGAATAAAGAAAAAACTCCTAAGTATACAAAGCTTAATGTTGCGGGAGTTTTTCAAGAATCAACGGGAGAGTTTGGATATAACGCGTATGCTTCAATAGATCAAGTTAGTAAGTGGTATAAAGAGATTCAAAAAAAGAATAATAATAAAGTTACAGAAGTAGAGTACCAAGAAGTTTGGGTAAGCGTCGATGATGTCGATAATGTAGAGAGTGTTCAACAACAAATAAAAGATATGGGGTATACCACTTATAGCATGGCGGACAATTTGGATGCGGTTAAAGAAGTGTCTAATATGTTGCAACTTATTTTAGGTGGTATTGGAGCGGTATCACTTTTAGTATCCGCAATTGGTATTGCAAACACTATGATAATGTCAATTTATGAAAGAACGAAAGAAATTGGCGTTATGAAAGTGTTGGGGTGTCTAGTTACCGATATAAGAAAAATATTTTTGTTTGAAGCAACTATAATAGGTTTTTGTGGAGGAATGGTAGGTATAGGTTTTAGCTATTTAGTATCATATTTGTTAAATAAATATGCTCCTCAAATAGGATCTATGATAGGCATGTCTGCAAGTTCTACAATATCGGTTATACCATTATGGTTATCTGTAGGCGCTGTTGTTTTTGCAATGCTTGTTGGTATTGTATCAGGTTTATATCCTGCAAGAAAAGCAACTAAAATTAAGCCGTTAGAGGCTATTAGAAGTGAATAAATTGTTTAATAATAAAACATGAAGGAGATTTTAATGTTTCATAAATACTGAAACATTAGAATTTACTTCATGTTTTTATAAAATGCTTGTGTAGTAAGGTAAATAAAAGCAAGCATGTAAGCGGTTTAACAGAATGCACATTGCAAATTTACATAAAATGTGATATCATATTGCAGAAAATAATATATTACAATAAGGAGATGTATAATCGTGAAAAACAAAATTGAATCTTTTCAGCTTTTTGTACGGTCTGACGCTAAAAGTCAACAAATCGCAGATGATATACGCAAATTAAACTCCAATATGTCAAATCCGCTTATCGAATCTGATGATGGTGATCTGGTGATTGCTATTGGCGGTGATGGTACCTTTATCCATGCGGTCACAGATACCGGATTTTCGAAGGAAAAGATTTATACAGGCATTCATACTGGTACGCTCGGATTTATGCAAGATTTGTCTGCAAATGACATTTTTACGCTTATCAAATATATTGAGCACGAAGAAGAACTGACGACTCGTAAGGTGTATGTTTCGGCAATCAAAATAACGATGAGAGATGGACAGATTCGTGAATATAAATCTCTCAATGAAATTATGGTGGTTGGCCGAAATTATTCTAGGATTTCGTTTGAAGAATACATTAATGGGGATCTCTTGCAGAAGGTTTCTGGTAATGGTATCGCAATTGCTAGCAGTGCTGGTGATACTGCATATTCTTTGAACGCAAAAGGCGCCATTGATTTTAGCAGAAATTTTCAGCTTGTATGTACTCTGGAAACACCGATGATTTATGCAATCCACGAACGATTTGTGGACAATCCGATTATCTGTTCTCAAATCAAAATCGTGTTAGCCCCTTCGGAAAACATCCAGATTATCATTGATGGCCGAGAGAAAGAACTTGATTCTGCTCAAATTGAAAGTGTGGAAGTTTCCATGGTGGACGAAGGAAATCACATCAATAAATTGGATTTGGTAAATTACTCTAAAGTAAGAGTATTCAGAAACAAAATTTTGGGATATGAATAAACAAATTATGGTAAAGTGGTGCTTGCAAAGGCACCACTTTTTTTGTTAAAAACCTTGTCGTAAAGCGGATAATCTGGGATAATATATCCGTGAGAAAGTAACTAATAGTTGTTACTTTCTCGAAACCCCAAATGAGGTGAATTTATGAATAAAACAAAAAGAAGAATATTTAATACGGCGATTAGAATATTTTCTGAAAAAGGATATGACAATGCAAGTATAGAAGAAATCACAGCAACTGCAGGAGTTGCAAAAGGTTCTTTATATTATCATTTTTCCAAAAAAGAAGATATTTTTGACTTGCTATTGAAAGAAGGTATAGGACTTCTTTTAAACAATATTGAAATAAAGACAAAAAATGCGACAACGGCTACTGAAAAAATAAAAGCAGTTATCTTAATTCAAATAAAAGTCATTGTAAAATATGAAGAATTAGCGAATGTAATTTTGTCACAATTCTGGGGTTCAGATCCAAGAAATATAAAATGCAAAAATGCGGTATTTGAATATATAAAAGTTATTGAAGAAATCGTTAAAGAGGGAATTGATAATGGCGAATTTTATGATGGCGATATTGAAGCAATTGCATCTGGAATCTTTGGCGTTACTTGTTCAAGCTTAATTTATAGATTAAAGAGAAATAAAGATGTTGATGTACAAAGAGTATATCAAGGTTTTATAGATACTGTAGTTAGAGGAATTAGCAAAAAATAAGAAAGATAAATTACAAGGAGAAAATAATGAATACAAAGCAACAAGAACGCTTGGTAATTAGTGATTTGAAAGACTTATTGCTGAAAGCGGAATCGGTTTATGCTCAAAATATAGCTTATAAGGTAAAAGTTGAACCAGGCAAATATCAAACATATACATACACTGATGTAAAACAATTAGTGGAAGCGTTGAGTACTGCGTTAATAAACTTAGGCCTTAAAGATAAAAGAATTGGTTTAATTGGTGAGAATAGATTCGAGTGGGAAATGTCGTATTTATCTATTGCTTGTGGTACTGGTTTGGTTGTGCCTTTAGATAAATCTCTTCCTGAAAATGAATTGTTAGAGCTCATTAATCGTTCTGAGATAGAAGCTATTTTTTGTACTACTAAACATGAAGATGAAATTTATAGAATTTTCGAAGAACATAATACTAATTTGAAATATGTAATTACAATGGAAAAAACTTCGGAAAAAGAATCATTTCTACTTTTTGAAGATTTAATAAAAGAAGGTAGAGAGTTAATAAAAAATGGAGATACTAGATTTTTAAATGCAAATGTTAATTCAGAAGATATGGGCATTATGCTATTTACTTCTGGAACCACTTCAAAGTCAAAAGTAGTAAGTTTATCTCATAAAAACATTTGTACAAATCTAATGTCTATGGGAAAATCAACAGACATAAATAGCGATGATGTATTTCTTTCTATTTTACCATTACATCATGTGTTTGAGTGCACAGTTGGATTTTTATTTGCTTTATATTGCGGTGCTCAAATAACATTTAGTGATGGTATTAGACATATAACTGAAAATCTAGTTGAATATGCGCCAACTATTATGGCGTGTGTTCCAAGCATTTATGAAAGAATGTTTTTGTCATTGCATAAGAAAGCTGAAAAATTAGGCTTCTTAGAAAAGTTTATTAAAAAAGAAGAATTAGCAAAAAACTTATCAATGCCAGAAAGAAAAAATTTATTTAAAGAAATTCATGATTTGTTTGGCGGAAAAATCAGATGGTTTATAAGCGGTGCTGCAAAGTTAGATGTAAAGATTGAAGAAGGTTATAGAGACTTGGGATTCAATTTGATGCAAGCTTATGGTTTGACAGAGACTTCACCAGTAATAAGTATGTGCACAAATGAATTCTATAGAACAGGCTCTGTAGGAAAAGCTATTGCGGATGTAGAAGCTAAAATTGTAAATCCTGATGAAAATGGCGTTGGTGAACTTGCAGTAAAAGGTCCAAATGTAATGTTAGGATATTATGAAGATCAAGAGGCTACCAATGAAGTTTTAAAAGATAATTGGTTCCATACAGGAGATTTAGCAAAAATTGATGAAGATGGATATATCTTTATTTCTGGAAGAAAGAAAAATGTAATTGTTTTGAAAAACGGAAAAAATGTTTTCCCAGAAGAAGTTGAATTCTTGATTAACAAGATTGAAGGTGTAAAAGAGTCATTAGTTTTCGGAAAGGAAACGTATTCAGATAAAGAGGAATTGAAAGTTAATGCAATATTAGTTGTAGATAAAGAAAAAATGAAAGAGATATATAATGTATTAACTTTAGAAGAAATGCATGACGTATTATTTAAAAAAGTAAAAGAGTTAAATAAATTTATGCCATCATACAAATCGATAAAATCAATTATTGTCTCAGAAAAAGAATTAATAAAAACAACAACCAACAAAGTAAAAAGACAAGCAAGTTTAGAGGCTATAATTTAAAATAAGTTTGTTTCAAACAAAAGAGGAGGATATTATGAATAAAAAACCTTTGATAATAGTATTAATAATTATTATTTTAGCTATGAGTTTTCTAATATGGTTTAAAAATAGTAAAGATATAAATGAAAATTTAAATAGTAATATACCTGTTCAAGATAATAGTGGTGATAATAACTTATCAGAACCTTCTGGAGGTATTGATATAAATTTATCTGGAGATGCTCTAATTTCTACAGAGAAAGAAAATTCTGGAGAAGTGACTTTATCTGGTGACATTTCAAATACTTCTGGTGAGAAGGAGCCGGTTGTAGTTCCTGAAAATCCGCCAGTTAACTCTACTGAAAAAGAACCTGATACAAGCAATAATCAAACTGATAATGGAAATAACATAGAGGAGATACCTACGAGTGGAGAAACTGTGAATCCAGTATTAGCCTCTGATGATACAAAGCTTGCTTTTAAAATGGGAGCAACTCAAATTGTTGTCTATTATTATGAAGGTGAAACAATAACAAAAAAAGAAGCATATATTGATTACCAAACAGAAGCTGAAGCTAAGAAAGTTGCCACTCAATACAACAATGGTACCAAGAGTATTAGTGATATAGGAAATGTGAAATCTGCAACATCACAAGGAAAATATGTGGTAATGACATTTAACGAAGAAGAATTTGAAGGATTAACAGTTACAAAATTAAGAACAATGTATAAAAAATATGAAATAACAAAATAAAACAAAAAGCGTTCAAAACGAACGCTTTTTGTTATTGCTTAAATCTCTGAAAATTTGTGTTATTTTATCCATTATATCACATCTAAAAAGCAAAATGTGAAAATATGAAATTAAAGTAGCTAAAGTTTTTAAAGTGTTGATTTCCTTTAAATTTGGATGTTAATATATATTTTGTGTTTGGGTGCTAATAGGTTAGCAGACCAAATAAATTATGAAATTTCGGGAGATTATTTGACAATACGAATCATGACGTGTAAAATGTGCACGGGCAAAAACGTATACAAATATGGACTCGAAATCAAATTTGGTAAGGAGGAATTCACATGAAGGATCTACTAGGCACAATCTCAATGGGCGTTAGAGCGCCAATTTTCCGTGAAGGAGACGATATCGCGGAAATAACAGCAAACTGTATTTTGGAGGCAAGCAAGACACATTCGATTCCGATAGACGACAGAGATGTTGTAGCGGTGACAGAGTCGGTAGTAGCAAGATGCGAAGGCAACTATGTTACTGTAGATGAAGTTGCAGCAGATATCGAGAGCAAATTTGGGAACGATAAAGTTGGCGTGATTTTTCCGATTTTAAGCAGAAACCGCTTCGCTATGTGCTTTAAGGGCATTTGTAGAGGTGCAAAAGGTGGAGTGGTACTAATGCTTTCTTTACCTTCTGACGAGGTTGGAAATCATTTGGTAGATGATGCCGATTATTTTAATGCAAATTTGGGTAATCAAACAATCGAAGAGGAAGAATACAGACAAATTTTTGGTTACAAGAAACACGAATTCACGGGTGTTGATTATGTGGAATATTACAAAGAACTTGCAGCTGGCGAAGGCTGTGATATCAAGGTGATATTCAACAACAACCCTGCGGCAATTCTTGATTATACAAATTCGGTTCTTTATTGTGATATACATACAAGGGAAAGAACAAAGCAAATTCTTTTAGAAAAAGGTGCTAAAGTATATGGACTCGATTCTGTATGCACTGAGCCTTCTGCAGAAGGAAAAGGTTGCAATCCACAATATGGACTTCTTGGAAGCAACAAAGCTGATGAAGAAAGACTTAAACTATTTCCTAAGTCAGGCGCTGATGTTGTAAAGAGAGTGCAAGAAATTATTTACAATGCAACTGGAAAAACTGTGGAGGTGCTTGTATATGGTGATGGTGCGTTTAAAGATCCCGTAGGTAAGATTTGGGAACTTGCAGATCCAGTTGTTTCCCCGGCATATACACCGGGACTTGCTGGTAGACCAAACGAGTTGAAACTTAAAGCACTTGCAGATGGAAAATTTGCTAATCTTAGTGGTGAAGAGTTAAAACAAGCTATTACAGACTCTATCAAAGAAAAAGGAGACAACCTTGTAGGCAACATGGCTTCTCAAGGAACAACACCTCGTCAAATTACAGACCTTCTTGGTTCGCTTAGTGATTTGACATCTGGAAGTGGTGACAAGGGAACTCCTATCGTATGGATAAAAGGTTATTTTAAAACATATGCGGATTAATAAAAAGCGGGACAACAAAAACTAAAAAGTTGTCCCGTTTTTTCGCGACTAGGGGACAGTCCTTGTTATTAAAAATTTTACATAGGGGACGCTCCTTGTTATCAAAAAATTTTACAACAAGGGGCGTCCTTGTTCTAAATTTTTGTCAATACTTTTTTGTAAAAAATAGTAAATTTTTATAGGGCAAAATTATTGATTTATATGCTTATTATGGTATAATAAAAATAACCCTACGAGGTACGACACTATGAGTTTTATTTAGAACCAACACTAAATATTAGGGAGTTAGGTATCAAGGTATTGTGTGCATGCTCGACCGCGAGAAATCGCCGCTTGAGAAGCCCGTGTGATATCCTTGGAAGACACCCACCTGTCGGAGACAGGGCTCTTAAATGCGCTCATCATGACGGCTTATGTGGGGGCCAATTTTGAAATAAAAAAGAGTTTAGTTTTAACGACTAAACTCTTTTTTTGTTGTCTTTATTTCTAAAGAAACAAGGGTTTATTTTAATAAATTTACAACAATTTTTATAACTTCTTTTTCCATGATTTCATAGTCAATTTTATGATGTTTGTGATATACAACTTCGTGGCAAAAATTTTCTATTATTCCTATAGCAATGTGTATTTTTTCAGCGGGATTTTTTATCTTTATATCGTTAGAGTCTAATATAAGAACTATTTTATTAGTTAATTCAAATTCTGTTTCTTTAAAGATATTTGCAACTTCATTATCTTGGTGAGACATTGCCATTAATTCTTCGTGAGCTTTTTTAGAAATTGTATGATTTTTAACAAAAGCTCGAATCATCTTTTTGAACAATTTTTCTAAGTTATCTATTTTGATATTTTCTTTATCCAATATATCAACCATAGGAAACATTATTTTATTCGAATAGTTTCGGATTCCTTCTAAGAAAATTTCTTTTTTGTCTGTAAAATATTGATAAATGATACCTGTAGAAACTCCGGATACTTCAGCTATATCTGGAGTAGATATGTTATGGTATCCTTTTTCACATATCAATTCGAATCCTTTTTCTATAATTTTATTTCTTTTTTCTATTGATCTTTTTTGGGTCGGAATTCTTGTAGCAGACATATTATCACCTCGTTAAAAGTATTATATATGCGAGTGATAAAAAAGACAAGTACAAAATATGAAAAAATATTCATATTTGTTGACGACAAAAATTCAAAAGAATATAATAAACATGAAAATATGAAATAAATTTCATAAAGGAGGTTGCTATGAAAAAGATAGGGGATAAATGCGTATTGTCTGATTTAAAAGTTGGACAAAAAGCAAAAGTTTTGAGATTAAATGAAACTAACAAGGCGATTAGAAGACATCTACTTGATATGGGAATCACAAGAGGTACTGTGGTAGCTGTGAAAAAAGTTGCTCCTATGGGGGATCCAATAGATATTGAGTTAAGAGATTATGAACTTTGTGTTTGCAAAGCAGATCTAGATAAGATAGAAGTGGAGGTAATGGGATGAAAATAGGATTAGTTGGAAATCAAAATAGTGGAAAAACTACGTTATTTAATCTTCTTACTGGAATGAATGCAAAAATAGGAAATTGGCCGGGGGTTACTATAGAAAAGAAAGTGGGTAATTTAAAAAATACCGACATTGAAATAACAGATTTACCAGGTATCTATTCATTAAGTCCGTATAGCATGGAAGAAGAAATTTCTAGAAAATTTATTTTTGAAGAAAAGCCAGATGTGATAATAAATATAGTTGATAGTACTGCTTTGGAAAGAAGTTTATATTTAACAACTCAACTTTTAGAGCTTGATACTAAAGTTATCGTTGCGCTTAACATGGCAGATGAATTAGAAAAGAAAGGCATAAAGATAGACGAATCAAAATTAGAAAAAGAACTTGGTGCAAAAGTTTTAAAAATATCAGCTTTGAAAGCCACTGGAATAGATGAATTAGTAAATGAAATTAAGAATGCAAAAACTTTTGCTGAAACAAAAATTTATGATGCTAAATTGGAAAATGCAATAGAAAATATCAAAAATAAACTTACACCAAATGTACATCATAAAAGATTTATTGCAGTAAAATTATTAGAAAATGATGAACGTTTTAAAGAATTAAATATGGCGGATATAAAAACAATTGCTAAAAATTTATCTCAAAATTATGAGACGGATTTAGAAGAGACAATAGCAACAGAAAGATATCTTTTTATAGAAAAAGCTAAGAAAAATTCTTTTAAACAAAGTATAAAAAGAGAATCACTTTCGGATAAATTAGATAAAGTATTCTTGAATAAATGGCTAGCGTTTCCTATATTTGTAGCAATCATGTTTTTAGTATATTATTTATCAGTTGGCGTAATAGGTAGTTTTACTGTTGACTGGGTTGCTGGAATCATGGATTTATTTGGTGAAAAAGTTAGTACATTTTTATCAAACGTCGGTACTTCTGAAATGATAAATAGTTTAGTTGTGCAAGGCATTATAGCAGGCGTTGGGGCGGTACTTGGATTTGTTCCACAATTAATAATCTTATTTATTTGTATTTCAGTTTTAGAAACGACAGGATATATGTCTAGAATCGCATTATTATTAGACAAGTTGTTTAGAAAAATCGGATTGAGTGGAAAGAGTTTAATACCGTTTATAGTGGGGTCGGGTTGTAGTGTACCGGGAATAATGGGAACAAGGATAATTGAAAATCAAGATGAAAGAGAAATGACATCAATACTCACTCCTTTTATTCCATGCAGCGCGAAGTTGCCAATCATTTCATTGTTTGCAGGATATTTCTTTCCAGAAAATTCAGGACTAATATCTGCATCATTATATTTCTTTGCTATCATTGTAATAATAGTTAGTGCCATTATAATGAAGAAATTTATTTATAAAAATACAAGTAGTACATACATTGCGGAACTTCCAGAATATAAAGTGCCAAGTATTAAATATGTTGCAAAAGATGTGTTTGATAAAGTAGTGGCATTCATTAAAAGAGCTGGAAGCGTAATACTTATTTGCTCAATAGCAATATGGTTCTTGGTATCTTTTTCGTTTAATATGGAATATAATGTGAATATAGAGGATAGTATGCTTGCATCAATAGGAAATAAAATTTCTTGGATATTTGAACCAATGTTAGGAACAAAAAGTTGGGGAGCAACAGTTTCTGCAATTCAAGGTCTAGTTGCGAAAGAACAAGTCGTTTCGTCGATGGCAGTTATTAATGGTTTAGCTGATGACATTGAAGCGGGTGAAGAAATCTTTTCTAGCAACGGAGTGTTTGGATTCTTTACTGCGGCATCTGCATATGCGTTTATGGTATTTAATCTATTCTCGGCACCATGCTTTGGAGCTATAGGTGCGATGAAGAGAGAGCTTGGTGGAACAAAGAAAATGTTAAAAGCGGTTGCTTTCCAAACAATATTTGCATGGTTATTAGCAACACTTGTTTATCAAATAGGAAGTAGAATTGAACAAGGAATATTCAGCGCGGCTGACTTAATAGTAGTAGGTGCTATTTTATTAGTGGTGATAGTAATATTAATAAAAAAAGATAAAAATAAAGAATGTGCAGGATGCCCTTATTGTGCAGACTGCAATAAAAAATAAAACTTAAAAGAGATGCTCTTAAAGCATCTCTTTTTGTTGTTAATTTCCTTCTATATTTTTTAATGCACTATAACAATAATTATTACTTGGATCCCATAAGGTGAAATCTTTTATACCTAAATCATATTGTGCTTTTATTTGTGCTTGAACTTCTGAAGTTCCATATGATAAATAATTACCTTTACCTAACCAACTTGCTGTGAAGTCTTGCAAGTATGGACGAATTTTTGCTAGATGGTAATCTGAATAATTAAGTTCAGATTTTTCAATTATTTTATCACCACTAAAATTATCTCCACTAATAGAAACATTATATGTTTTGTTTATGTATTCATTGTAACGCTTTAAGGCATCGTTTATTGAATAATAAATTAAACTATAAGGAGAAGTATCAGGCTTTGCTAATCCGTATTCGTTGAAATTATAATGTGATGGATAAACCATTGGACAAATTACATCTACAATACTTGCTATTCTTGAAAAGTCTTGTCCTATATTTTCGAAGTCACCGTTTCGTTTTGTAATTATTCCAAATACATCCGCTGAAATTTGTACATCGTAAGGTTCTAATTCTGTCATTACTTTTTCTAAAAATTCAGCAATGATATCTGATTTTGTTTTTGTTCCAAATTCAAATCCATATGCTATTTGACTAACCCTTCCTTCTGATGAAGGAAATCTAATATAATCAAATTGTATTTCATCAAATCCTAATTCTGCAGCTTCTTTGGCAAGTGCGATAGGATAGTCCCATGAAGATTTATTATATGGGTTAGGCCATTTGTTTCCTGCATAATCTTGCCACAAAGTTCCATCAGATTTTTTGTATGCGATATCTGAAACTTTTCCTGCATAAGTTGGATCTTTGAAAGTTACGATTCTACCAATTACATATAAATTATTTTCATGTAATTCGTTTAATACAGTAGAAATGTCAGAAACCATTTTTTGTGATGCTTTTATATCTATTGCAGTTTGAACCGAAGAGTTGTATGTAAGATGACCAGCTTCATCTTTTATATCTATTACTATTGAATTGTATCCGTATTCTTTTAATGAAGAAATCATTTTACTTCTAAGTCCTGGTGTGCCCATTACCCAACCAGTTGCATATACAGCTTGTACATTTTCTGGTACAGGTATTTTCTTTTTTATAATTTCCGGTTCTACAACTTCTCCTGAATTAACTTCTATATTTTCTCCAGAGATAATAGGAGTAATTATTTCTATGTTTTCAGATGAAATTTCTTTTTCACCTGAAATATTATCGCCAGAATTTGAAATTATATTTTCAAGATTTCCACTGTCATTTAATGAAATATCAGGAGAGGTGACTTCAATTGTTTTTAGACTAAACATTCCTACAATTAATCCAGTGAAAATAGAGCAGACAATTACCACACTAAGTAGTGTTTTTGAGTTCATATATCCACCTCCAATTAATTAAATTATATAAATAGATACATACAAAAACAAGGAAAAAAACTTTGTTAATATTGTTGCATTTGAAATATCGAAATGCTAAAATTATTTATGGAATGGAGATTAATAGTCTTCAAACCAAATGCGAAAACGAATTTTACAATATAAATTCGGAAAGCGTAAAATAATACATATTTTGCGAGTAAAAGTATATATGTGAAAAGTGACAAGTTGAAAATTTGAGATTAAATATCTTGAAAAACAAGTTGCTAGGATCTACTGGATGTAGCTACAGGAATTGTAGATATGTTCACTGATCACTACGAGCGTGTGAATTTATTAAAGCCCCAAACCGAGATAATTTATGCGACTGGGTAGTGACACTGGTTTTTAAAGGAACTAGAATTATAGCTATTAAGGATAGTAGTTTACAGACAAAGACCGTGTATAACAATATACCAGTTAGTAGATTTTAAAGTAAACATATATTGCGATGAGGAATCTTGGTATAAAAGGCCTCATTGAGATTAGCCAATAAATAAGGTCCAGTAGATTGCTACTGGATTTTGTTTTTTATAAAATCCAAAAAATGCCTGTAAATAGGGGTTTGTAGCAAAAATATTGTATAAATTTATTGACTTAGCCTTAATCTCAAAGGTATAATACAACGTGTAAAGCTTGTAGGAGGATTAAGACGTGAAAGAGAAAGTTCTTGGCAGTGTAGTCTCTGATGCGGCAGAACAAGACAAAATCGATAGAGAATACATAAGCAAAATAAAGACTGGCGACAAGTCAGCACTTAACTTCATAATGGAAAAATACAGGAATTTTGTGTACATGAAAGCAAAACCTTTCTTTATGGTCGGCGCGGAAAAAGATGACATAATTCAAGAGGGCATGATTGGCCTTTACAAAGCAATAAAAGGCTTTGATGAAGAAAAAGATGTATCGTTTAGAGTTTTTGCAGATTTGTGTATAAGAAGACAAATTATGACGGCTGTGAAAGCTTCTACAAGACAAAAACACATGCCACTTAACTCATACTTGTCTTTAAACAAAACGGTTTTTGATGATGAAAGCGATAGAGAAGTAATTGAGATGCTAGACATAGAAACGGTGCCAGATCCTCTTGATACAATTACAACTCATGAAACATATCAAAAAGTCGAAGAAACAATGAATAAAGTTTTGAGTGACTTTGAATTAAAAGTGCTTAATGAATATGTGAATGGAGCATCATATGTAGAAATTGCGAATAAATTAGATTCACATGTAAAAGCTATTGATAATGCAGTTCAAAGAATAAAGAAAAAAGTAGATAAACATCTTGCAGATGAAAAATTTTAAAAAAGCGAGGTTATGCCTCGCTTAATATTTGCTTCTATAGCTCAGTCGGCAGAGTGCGTCCTTGGTAAGGACGAGGTCACGGGTTCGATTCCCGTTAGAAGCTCCAAAAACCAGTCTGGATTCTAGACTGGTTTTATTTTTTATAATATGAAATAAATCATAAGATAAGACTTTAAGTTTTTATTGTAAATAAAAATAAAAAAGGATAAAATTTTAAGTGAATAAATTTTAAGGGGGAAAAAAATGAAAAAGAGTACGTTATATGGATGGCTGTTAGCATTAATTATGATTGCAATATTTATATTAACAGCGGTATCAGTTTCACAAGAGACAAGCTGTGGTATTATCGAAGGAATGAAAGACGAAGTGGGTGATGGTGTTATTTTAGGAATGCCGGCGGGACTAAATCCAGATACATCAATAATAAAAAATGGTTCGGCAACGAATTTTCGCTTTAATGTATTAGGATATGTTCAATTACTTTTTCGAGGTTGTTTTATTGGATTTTTGATAAATTATATATTTTGGGCGCGTTGCTTGAAAAATGCAGAAGTTGACGAAGAGTATTTTGTAGAAAAAAGAGATATAGCTAGAACTCTTTTTTGGGTAAGTCTTATTTTGGGGTGGATATTAGCAGAGATGTGCGGAGTACTAGTTTCAATCGACAAGCCTATAATTTATTTATATCCAGAACAAACTCAAGAAGTATCTGTGAAATTAGGTAATGAAGAGTTAGTAACTGTTTCATATCCTAAATATGAGGATTCATGGGAAGTGATTGCTAAGCCGAATGGAGATCTAATTGATTTAGAAACTGGTAGAAAGTTATATGCTTTATATTATGAAAGTAACGCATTAACACGTTTTAAAGTTGAAGATGAAGGGTTCGTTATAAAAGGTGAAGACTCGGCAGAATTTTTAGAAGAAAAATTAGAAATACTAGGATTAAATTATAAAGAAGCAGAAGAGTTTATAGTGTATTGGTTGCCTAAATTAGAAGCTAATAAATATAACTATATAAGATTTGCAACTAGAGAAGAAATTGAAAAAAATATGCCATTAGAGATTTCTGGTGAGCCAGATTCAGTAATTAGAGTTATAATGACATACAAAGGTTTAAGAAAACCAATAGAAGTAAAAGAACAAAAATTAACAACACCATCAAGAGAAGGTTTTGTTGTCGTTGAATGGGGCGGTACTGAAATTAAATAAAACATTTAGAGGAGATTATTTATAATGGAACAAATTATTAACAGAAAAGTATGGGAGTATTCAAAAGTAGGAGAAGTGATTCAAACTATTTTAATTGTTATAGGAGCGTTATTAGTTCCTGCGGTTGTGCCACAATTATTAAAACTTATATTTGGAGCAGAAAGTGCAATTGCAAGTAATTCGCAAGTTATAGTTGGAACAATAGTAAACACAGCTTTAATTGTTGCAGGTCTTAACTTAAAAGGTTGGGGTAGATTATTAGCAATAGCTACATTGCCAAGTATATCTGCGGTAAGCAGTGGATATATTTTTGGAAGCTTAACAAAAGTTACAGTATTTATGATTCCTGGAATTTGGCTTGGAAACCTAGCAATAATGTTAGTAATGAAAGCTTTATATGCAAATGAAAAAGCAAATTATTTTGTAAGCGCATTTTTAGCAATTGCAATTAAAGTAGCATTCATTTTTGGAATGTTAAGCATATGGATGTCAGTATCAGTTTTACCCGCAACAGGTAAAGTTGCTGAAACTTTAAAAGCCACTATGGGAACAACACAATTAATAACAGCAACAATGGGATCAATAGTTGCATACTTTATAATGAAATTATCTACAAAGAAAGAAAAATAAATTCCAATTTAAAAGCAGCTCGAAAGGGCTGTTTTTTATTGCGAAAATTTTTCTCCCACAATGAGTCCATCCCCAAGTGAGACAAGGAAGTAGAGTTATTATGTAAGCTTGATTAGATTTTCAAATAAGGTATAATATAGGTGGCTGACCAATAATATTTATAGGAGGGTAGAATTTACTTTTAGCGCATGGGCAAAGCTATTAAAAGGCTTTGTTGACGAGGATGGAGTCTGTCGGAATAATCAGCGGATGGCTTCACGGCCTTGCTACGGTCGTTAAATACTGGTAAAAGCGTGTGGTGACATGCGTGTACAGATTCAGTAGAAGTAGATGTTAGCCTAATTAAATAGAGAGGAGAACACTAAAGAAATGTGTGGAATTGTTGGATATGTAGGCGAAAAGGATGCGAAGAGCGTTTTGCTCTCAGGGCTAAAAAAGTTGGAGTATAGAGGTTATGACTCTTGCGGAATTGGAACTATTGTTGGTGGAAAATTTTTAGTTAATAAAAACACTAACAGAATTGATTCTTTAGAAGAGGAGGTAAAAGAAACTCCAACGAGTAAAATCGGAGTTGGTCACACAAGATGGGCGACTCATGGTGGAGCAACGGTTGAGAATGCACACCCACATGTTAGCAACAACAAAAAAGTTTTAGTTGTGCATAATGGAATTATTGAAAATTATGCGCGATTAAGAGAAATGCTAAAGGCAAAAGGGTATAAGTTTTATTCAGATACGGATACGGAAGTCATTCCAAATCTAATTGACTTATATAATAAGGGCGATTTTATGCAAGCTGTAAAAAAAGCAATGGATATGCTTGAGGGAAGTTTTGCATTGGGAATTATTAATCTTGATGATCCTAATACATTAGTTGCAGCGAAAAGAAATAGTCCTTTGATTGTTGGAATTGGAGATGCAGAAAGTTTTATAGCATCGGACTTTTCAGCGATACTTAAATATACTGATAAAATTAGTATTCTTGAAAATGATGAATACGCAGTATTAAAAAATGGTGGAGTCTATTTTTATGACTCTGAATTAAATCCTTGTGGTAAGGATTTTAAATTTATTGATATGAAAGATGAAGCAACTGAGAAAAATGGTTATGCTCATTTCATGTTAAAAGAAATTAATGAAAATACTATTACAATAAAAAATACAGTCAGTGAATATATTAAAGATGATGAAATTGTATTTGATTTGAAATTAACTGAAGAAGATATTAAAAATATAAATCAAATACACATCGTTGCATGTGGTACAGCAATGCATGCTGGATTAAACGGTAAAAATATTATTGAAACACTTACAAGAATTCCTGTAAATGTTGAAGTTGCATCAGAGTTTAGATATAAAAATCCTATTTTGAAAGAAAATGATTTGGTTATATTTATAAGTCAATCTGGTGAAACAGCAGATACGGTGGCATGTTTGGAGCTTGTTAAAGAAAGAGGAATTAAATACATGTCTATGGTTAATGTAAAAGAAAGCACCATAGATAGAATGAGTGAAAATGTTATTTATACAAAAGCCGGTCCAGAGATCGCGGTGGCATCTACTAAAGCATATGTAGCACAAGTTTGCTTGATAGATTTGTTTGCAATTTATCTTGCTAAAATTTTAAAGACAGCAGATAAAAAATATTTAAAACAATTAACATATGAGTTAAAGACAATGCACGCTGCAGTTCAAACGGTTTTAGAACATCCAGAAGTGTATGCGGAATACGGAAAGAGTATAGCTAGCGAATTAGATATGTTCTATTTAGGAAGAGGCTTGGATTACTATGTTGCGTTAGAAGGTTCTTTAAAGCTAAAAGAGATTTCATATATTCATTCAGAAGCTTGTCAATTTGGTGAATTAAAACATGGACCAATTGCTTTGATTGAAGAAGGTACAAATGTAATCGCGATATGTACATCTAAAAAATTACTTGGAAAAGTTGTAAGTAACATTAAAGAAGTTAAGGCAAGAGGAGCTAAAGTTTTATTAATAACAAATCAAACACAGGTGCCTCATGAAGTGTATGATGAGAGAATGGAGATACCACATATTGATGAATTATTATCGCCAATCTTAACTGTTATACCACTTCAATTGATTGCTTATTATGCAACTGTTGAGAAAGGATTAGATGTAGATAAACCAAGAAACCTAGCTAAATCTGTAACTGTAGAATAAAGGAGAGTAACAATGCATAATGTTAGAATAAGCGAATTATTTGATACTGATAAAACAATTGCAAAAGATGTTTTCTGGGGATTAGATTTTCCTTGGGAAGTATTACCTAAGATTAAAAATTATATAGTTGAACTAGGAAATACTTTGCCAGAAGATAAATTTCATAAGCAAGGTGAAAATATTTGGATTGCAAACAGTGCAAAAATTTATCCAAATGTTTATATCGAAGGACCTTGTATAATTGATGAAGAGGCTGAAGTAAGACCTTCTGCTTTTATTCGTGGTAATGCAATTGTTGGTAAAAAAGCTGTTGTAGGAAACTCTACAGAATTAAAAAATGTAATTTTATTTGATGGAGTGCAGGTACCTCATTTTAATTATGTGGGTGATTCTATTTTAGGTTATCAATCACACTTGGCTGCTGGTGTTATCACAAGTAATTTGAAAAGTGATAAATCATTAGTTCAAATTAAAGATGGTGACGAAAAAGTTGACACTAACATAAAAAAAGTGGGAGCTTTTGTTGGAGACAACGTTGAAGTGGGATGCAATTCTGTACTTTCTCCAGGAACAGTTTTAGGAAAAAATGTTAGAGTTTATCCATTAAGTTTTGTAAGAGGCGTTGTAAAAGAAAATTCTTTATATAAAGATAAAGATCATGTTATAGATTTATTAGTGAAATAATATGGTAAAAGTAGCTATTTTTAAGATAGCTACTTTTTTTATGTTTCCAAATCTAGATATCTTCAACTGGACTTGTATGAAATACTACAGAATTGATTTTCCTTGTAATTTATAATTATTTGAAATAGAATAATAGTAGTATACTAAGGAGGAAATATTATGTACGTTAAAATGGAACGTGTAACCGTTGAGGCTCTACACACATACACACACACGGATAGTTTTTTAATAAAATTGAATAGAAGAGAATAGTTTAAGCACTCGTTGATGTTATGTCAACGAGTGCTTGTGTTTTTTTATAATAAGGTTATTTTTATACATTTTAAAGTGAACGAAACAATGAAAAAGAAAGAAGAGTGAAATATGAAAAAAAACAAAGGTATATCAATGTTATCTTTAGTTATAACAATAATAGTAATAATAATTTTAGCTGCAGTTGCATTTGCAAACTCAACAAAAACTATTGATGAAGCAAATTTCTCAAATTACACAAATGACGTGAGTGAAGTTGGAACATTTTTTAAGAAAACATCAGTGGAGATGCACGGATCAGATTTATTAAAAAATAATCCAATGAGAGATGAGCAAATATATAACTTTGTGGCAAAAGGTGGAGAAACATTTGATGATTTTTTAAAACCAAGTGATGTACCAGATTATACAATAATAGAAGAGGATGCTAGAATTGGAATGGAACTACCTGTAATAAAAGTAGAATCAGGAACAGGAAAAAGAATTTCAATAAAATATGCAGCTACAAGAAAAGGTGAAATTTTTACTTGGCCGCCATACGATTATGCAGACGGATTATACATAACTGATACTGATACAGTAGAAGATAAAATGCAAACAGTAATTTCTGTTGGTAGCGAAAGATTTACTATTGCTATAGATGAAAATGACGGTTCGTTGTTGCCAGCACCGGGAATACCTGTTTCGCCAGAAGGTGGAAATGCAGGCAATGTAAACAATGAAAATAATGGGAACAATGGAAATTCTGGAAATAACGGAGAAAATGGTGAGGGTAACAATAATCAAAATGGCGAGAATGGAGAAGAAATACCAGAGGAAGTAAAGAAATACATAATCACATTTAGTGCAAACGGTGGAAGTGGTAGCATGGCTTCAGTTGAGGTAAATGAAAATACTAGTTATACACTTCCAAGTTGTGGCTTTACTCCAGCGACAAATTATGTGTTTGAATCTTGGCAAGTAAATGGAGAAACAAAAGCTGCAGGTGATAAAGTAACGATAACTGCAAATACCACAATCAAAGCAATTTGGAAAGCACAAACTATAGCCAAGCTTGGTGATTTGATTTCGCAAGGAAAAATCAAACAGGGAACAGTAATAAAATATACTCCAACTTCAAAAAGTTTGAAATTAGGAAACGATGAAACTGGCGCAACAAATTCACAGCAAACAACTGTTACAACTGCAGAATGGAGAGTACTATATACCGATGGTGGTAGTGCATTAATTACAACATATGCGCCAGTAAATGCTGTAAAATTAAGCAGTGAAGTGGGCTATAAAAATGGGGCAGCAGCAATAACAAAGCTTTGTAAAACTTTGTATAGTGGACACGGCTTAACTGCAAGAAGTTTGACAATAGAGGATATAGAGAAAGCAACTGGTATAGATACGTATGAGGAAATAAAAGCCAAATATTCATCATATAAAGAAGATAAGTATGCATTTTATCTAAAAGGAGTAAATTTAAATGAGGTGACCCCCCCAAATGGATATGAAGCTAGAAGACACTCGAGTTCATATCAAAATGGTTTTACAGAGCCAAGATTTTTTGTGAGAGATAGTGGCGGTATCAAATCTGGAGATTATTGGACACCAACTGTAACTAATCCGGTTTGTATAACTAGTACATATTATTATTATTATAACTCGGGCTTAACTGGTGTGATGAACAACTCATACAGTTGGCTGGCTTCGCCGTGCGTGAATCTTTATTCCGGGTCTGCTCGCTTACAGATGCGCATTGTCGATGGTTTCTATATCAGCTCGGATGACTTGTGCTATTCATATGGTACTATGTATAGTCCGTCTTATGGGGTTCGCCCGGCAGTTTCTCTAGATGCTTCACTCCTAATAGACACTTCAAATGGAAGTTATACAATTTATGAAGATTAATAAATGATTGAATTAAAATGGGATGATATATGCGTTAAAAAGTAGCTATTTTTTGATAGCTACTTTTTTGTATTTTATTAGCAAATTTAGCAAGATTTAATTTGTCGAAATACATTGAAGTAAAAAACGTGTTTTGCTATAATTTAATCGAATGAGTTACTTAGAGTAGACATAAGTTGCTCGGATTTTTTAAGGAGGTTTTTGTATGTGCGAGAATTGTAATTGCAAAGATGAAAGACTAGACGAAGTAAAAAAAGTTATCGCAGAATGTAACGGTGACAAAAGTCAATTGATTCGTGTTTTAAATACGGTTCAAGAAGTGTATGGATATGTTCCTACATATGTTCAAAAAGTTATATCAGAAGAATTAGATATCCCAATGGCAGAAATTTATGGGGTTATCACTTTCTATAGTAGATTCTCACTAAACCCAAAAGGAAAATACAATATAAGCGTTTGTTTAGGAACAGCTTGTTATGTTAAAGGATCTCAAGCTGTTTTAGATAAAGTTAAAGAGATTCTTGGTATTGATGTTGGTGGAGTAACTGAAGATGGTAAGTTCTCAATTGAACAAACAAGATGTGTTGGTGCTTGTGGACTTGCTCCAGTTATGACTGTAAACGATGATGTTTATGGTAATGTTGATCCAAGTAAAGTTAAAGATATATTAGCTAAGTATGAATAATATGGGAAGGAGGATAAAATGAAAACTATTGCTGAATTAAATGAAATTAGAGAAAGAGTTGCAAAAGAGATTGCACTTCGTACTGATAGAAATTATACAGGAAGAGAAAAACACATTTTAGTATGTGGTGGTACAGGTTGTACTTCTTCTAAATCAAAAGAAATTATTGCTAATTTAGAAGCTGGAATTAAAGCTAATGGATTAGATCATGTTAGAGTTATTAGAACTGGTTGTTTTGGACTTTGTGCGAAAGGTCCTATCGTTGTAGTTAGACCAGAAGACACTTTCTATGCTATGACTAAACCAGAAGATGTTGAAGAAATCCTTCAAAAACATATTATCGGGGGAGAGGTTGTTGAAAGACTTCTTTGTAAAGATGTTGATGGTTCTTTAGTAAAGAGTCTTGATGAATTAAACTTCTATAAAAAGCAACATAGAATCGTCCTTAAAAATTGTGGATTAATTGATCCAGAAAATATTGATGAATATCTTGCATATGATGGATACAAAGCTTTAGAAAAAGTTTTAACATCAATGAGCCAAGATGAAGTAATTCAAGTAGTTTCAGATTCTGGATTAAGAGGTCGTGGAGGCGCTGGATTCCCAACGGGTAGAAAGTGGCAATTTGCTAAAGCTTCTGAAAATGAACAAAAATATGTTGCATGTAATGCTGACGAAGGCGATCCAGGAGCATTCATGGATAGATCTGTTCTTGAAGGAGACCCTCATACAATAATTGAAGCAATGGCAATCGCTGCGTATGCAATTGGTGCAAATAAAGGTTATGTTTATGTAAGAGCAGAATATCCAATAGCTGTACATAGATTACAAGTTGCAATAGACCAAGCCAAAGAATATGGTTTACTTGGTGAAAATATTTTTGGAACTAACTTTAGTTTTGATCTTGAAATCAGACTTGGTGCTGGTGCGTTTGTTTGTGGTGAAGAAACAGCACTTATGGAATCAGTTGAAGGTAGAAGAGGTGAACCAAGACCAAGACCTCCATTCCCAGCTGTTAAAGGTTTATTTGGTAAACCAACATTATTAAATAACGTTGAGACTTATGCAAATATCACTCAAATTATTTTGAATGGTGCAGAATGGTTCTCAAGTATTGGTACAGAAAAATCTAAAGGAACAAAAGTATTTGCTTTAGGTGGAAATATAAATAACGTTGGACTTGTTGAAGTCCCAATGGGAATAACTTTAAGAGAAATTGTTTATGATATAGGTGGAGGAATTCCAAACGGTAAAGAATTTAAAGCTGCTCAAACTGGAGGACCTTCTGGTGGATGTTTACCAGCTGAACATTTAGATACACCAATTGATTATGAAAGCTTAGGAGCTATTGGCTCTATGATGGGTTCGGGTGGACTTATCGTAATGGATGAATCTACATGTATGGTTAACTTAGCAAGATTCTTCTTAGATTTCACTGTTGATGAATCTTGTGGTAAATGTCCTCCATGTAGAATTGGTACAAAAAGAATGCTTGAGATATTAAATAGAATTACTGAGGGTAATGGTAAAGAAGGAGATATTGAAAAGTTAGAAAATCTAGCTATGAATATTAAACGTTCTTCACTTTGCGGACTTGGTCAAACAGCACCAAACCCAGTATTAAGCACATTGAAATATTATAGACATGAATATGAAGCACACATTAAAGATAAGAAATGTCCTGCTGGTGAATGTAAAGCGATGACACAAGTTACAATTGATCCAGAAAAATGTAAAGGTTGTAGCTTATGTTCAAAGAATTGTCCGGTTGGCGCAATTCATGGAGAATTAAAATCACCATTTGAAATCGATCAAGAGAAGTGCATTAAATGTGGCGTTTGTATTGCAAAATGTCCTTTCAAGGCTATTGAGAGAAAATAGGAGGAGTGTGAATTATGAGTACTGTTAAAATTACCATTGATGGCATAGAGATGGAAGTGCCTAGCACATATACAATTTTAGATGCTGCTAGAGAGCATAACATAGATATTCCAACACTTTGTCATTTAAAAGATATAAATGAAATCGGTGCATGTAGAATGTGTATCGTTGAGGTTGAAGGCGCGAGAGGATTTGTTACATCTTGTGTAATGCCAGTTAGCGAAGGTATGGTTGTTAGAACTAATACTCCTGCTATTAGAGATGCAAGAAAAGTAACATTAGAATTACTTCTTTCTAATCATGATAGAAAATGTTTAACATGCGTAAGAAGTGAAAACTGCGAACTTCAAGCATTAGCTAAAAAGTTAAACATAACAGATATTGAATTTGAAGGAGAAATGACAGAAGGAGAACTTGATGAAGTTTCACCTTCTATCGTAAGAGATCCAAAGAAATGTATCCTTTGTAAAAGATGCGTTGCTGTATGTAAAAAAGTACAAGATGTTGGTGCAATCGATACAATTAATAGAGGATTCAAAGCTAAGATTGGAACAGCTTGTGAGAAGTCGTTAAATGATGTTCCTTGTACAATGTGTGGACAATGTGTTGTAGCTTGTCCAACAGGAGCATTAAGAGAAAAGGATGCAACTAAAGCTGTTTGGAGAGCTTTACAAGATGAAGATAAATTTGTAGTTGCTCAAACAGCACCAGCTGTAAGAGCTGCTATTGGTGAAGAATTCGGAATGCCAATCGGAAGTTTAGTTACAGGTAAAATGGTAGCTGCGCTTAAGAGATTAGGATTTGATAAAGTATTTGATACAAATACAGGTGCTGACCTTACAATCATGGAAGAAGGAACTGAATTGATTCATAGAATTCAAAACGGTGGAAAACTTCCAATGATTACATCTTGTAGCCCGGGATGGGTTAGATATGTTGAAAATAGTTATCCTGAACTTACAGATCATTTATCAACAGCTAAATCTCCTCATCAAATGTTTGGCGCAGTATTAAAAACATATTACGCACAAAAGATGGGAATCGATCCAGCTAAAATATTTGTAGTTTCTGTAATGCCTTGCGTAGGTAAAAAAGCAGAAGCTGATAGAGAAGAAATGCAAGTTGATGGATTAAGAGATGTTGATGCAGTTATCACAACTAGAGAAGCTGCTAGAATGATGAAAGAAGCTGGAATAGATTTATCTAAACTTGCTGATGAAGAATTTGATAATCCAACAGGAGAAGCAACAGGTGCTGCTGTTATCTTTGGAACAACAGGTGGAGTTATGGAAGCGGCTTTAAGAACTGTTTCAGAAGTATTAACAGGTAAAGAATTAGAAAACGTTGAATTCGAAAATGTAAGAGGAGAGGTAAACGGAATTAAAGAAGCAACTGTTCAAATTGGTGACTTAGAAGTTAAAGTTGCTGTTGCAAATGGATTAAAGAATGCTGGAAAGATAATGGATATGATTGAAAAAGGTGAAGCTCCATATCACTTTGTAGAAATCATGGCTTGTCCTGGTGGATGTGTAACAGGTGGAGGACAACCAATACATGATGCTAAAACAAGAGCAACTGTAGATATTCACGGATTAAGAAAGAAAGCTTTATATGAAGCTGATAAAAACTTACCACGTAGAAAATCTCATGAAAATCCAGTAATTAAAGAATTATATGATGAATATCTTGGAACACCAGGAAGCGAACTAGCACATAAATTATTACACACACATTATCATGCTAGACATTATTTTGAAGATTAAAATTATAAAAAGAACGAGTTTTAAAAGCTCGTTCTTTTTGTTGCTAGTAGGAGTGTTAGAATATAATAGATATTTACAAAATTTACATAAAATGGTATAATTATAGTGGAATAAAAAAGAAAGAAGTGATATATATGAATCTTTCTCAAGACAGAATTAACGAAATTTGTGAACTTTGTTTTGGAACGGTGCTAGCTAACTCACGTGAGCAAGAAGTTAGAAAATATAACAGAGATTTTATAGATCATAACAAATCGTATATTGAAAATGCATACAGAAAAGTAATAGCTTCAGGTGAACAATCAAAAGGTGCTCTAAGCGATATGTATTCTGCAGTTTTGCAACAAGCAAAAGCAGATAAATATTATGGCATTTTGACAAGAGGTAGTTCTAAAGGTTCAAATAAATGGGGTGGGTCTAAAAGTTTATTATATGTTGTAGATGAATTAGATTCACGCATTATTGAGGATGCAAAACAAGGAATTTCAATGGAGGATAGTTTATGGGAAGCTACAAGTCGTGGTCACATAGGGCACTATTTAGAAGGTTGTGATATAGTGGAAGATGAAAAGCTTCTTGAAGAACCTGAAAGTATAGAGCAAAGATTAGGCGGCAAACCACTATCTTTTTTAGAAAAAGTATTAGGTGCATTAGGATTTTTATCTGAAACATTATCTAAATGGTTAGAAAAATTATGTGGGAAAGATAAAAAATCGGACATAGATCGTTAGGAAAAAAGCGAACCTATAAAAGGGTTCGCTTTTTGTTTACTTTAGAATTTGGGAAATATATAATTATGATAGTAGATGATAAAAGAAGGAGGATAAATATGCCTAATTTTTTTAGAAAGATATTTAAAAAGAAAACAAAACATGAGGTTGAAAATAAAAATTTAACTCCAAGAACGTCTTCAAAGGATGATTTTATAGATGAATTAAAGAATAAATATTCACTAACACAAGAAGAAAAAAATGAACGATTATTTAAAATGTTTAGAGAGGGAAAAATAACAGAAGAGGAACTAACAGATGAGCAAAAAGAAATAGTATCTAAATTGTATATAAAATACATACAAAAAGAAGCAAGTAAAGTTAAAAAACTGTTAGAAAAATTAAAAAATACTTAATGGAGGCGCGCATATGAAGAAAAATATTGTGTATATTTCGGTTATATTAGCACTGCTTATTGCTAATATATTTTTGATAGGAAAATATGTTATAAACGATTCTGAAAGCAATAAGGATAATATATATTTATCCGGGGATAAGTCGGGAGACAATTACGTACCAGAAGTTCAAAAAAATTCTGGTGAAGTGATTGAAAAAGAAGAACTTACAGAAAATTCGAGCGATGATGAAAAAGTTGTTGATGCCACATATGATGTAATTGTTTTTGGGGCTGAGCCTGAAGGAATTGCAACAGCTATTTCGGCTGCTAGAAATGGTAAGAAAGTATTGATGCTTGAACGTAGAGGTGGACCTGGTGGTTTAATGATTTACGCAATGCTTAATACTTTAGATATGAGTTATAACACAGATAAAGTATTATTAACTCAAGGTATATTTGAAGAGTTCTTTGAAAATTTTGGAGAGAAAGATTCTTTTGATGTAGAAGAAGTAAGAAAAGTTTTTGAAGATATGATTGCTGCTGAAAAGAATCTTACAACAATATATAACATTAAAGAATATACGGTTGGTTCAACAGGAACAGAAATTAAATATGTAATTGCTGATGATAAAAAATATACTGCATCGATGTATATAGATTGTACGCAAGATGCTGATATAACTGTTGCTGCCGGAGCAGAATATTTTAATGGTTGGGAAGATGTTAATGAGAAAAATCGTGCTATGTCTGCAACGTTAGTTATTCAAATGAATGGTGTTGATTGGAAAAAATGTTGTAAAGCGGTTGCTGATGCTAATTTGCCAAATGCAGGGCATTCAGAAAAATCTATTTGGGCGTTTGGTGAAATAACTAAAAAATATATTCCAGCTCAACCTCACATGAGATTAAAAGCTTTAAATATTGGCCTTCAAAATGATGGTTCAGTTTTAATAAATTCACTACAAATTATTAATGCAGATATGCTTAGTGAAAAAGCAAAAGAAAAAGCGTATGCGAAATGTGTTGAGGAAGCTAAATATGTTGCTGAATTTATTTCTGCAAACGTACCAGGTTTTGAAAATGCAAAATTAACAGGTGTTGCTCCGGAGCTATATGTAAGAGAAACAAGACATATTGTTGGAGAGGATACATTAACAGTTCAAGATATTTTAGAATCAACATATTCATATAATGCGATTGCGATGTCTTCTTATCCAATCGATATTCAAACAATGAGTATTTACGATTGGGGATATATAATAGGTGCGCCGGATCAATATTATTTAACATTAGGTATGATAATTCCAAAAGGATTTACTAACTTAATGACAGTAGGCAGATCTGGTTCATATACTTCAATTGCTGCCGGTTCAGCTAGAGTAATCCCAACAGGAATGGCCTTGGGAGAAGCAGCTGGTGTAGTTGCTGCGGTATGTATTGAAAATGATATTGATTTACAAAAAATATTAGAAGATTATACTATTAAACGTGATGCTCAAAAGAGAATGACAATGCAAGGAATGTATCTAGAAAAGGAATCAAGACCGGTTGTTGATAAAAATGATAGATATTATGATTTTATAATTGAAATGTGCGAACTTGGAATTTTAAGTTTAGGATATCAAAATACATTTGATCCAAATGCTTATGTTTCTGAAAGAGAATTTATAGTTCTTACAAAAACATATTTAAAACGTAATTTCTTAAATGAAGAATTCTGGAATACAGACCATATCAATTTGCTTGATGCTAGTGAAAGTCCAGTAACTGCGAATAGGGCAAAAGAAATAATGTATGACATAACGACATACAATGTTAAAGATGAAGAAACAAGAGAAAAGATAGAAGATTACATAGAGAAAGTTGCACCAATGGGGAATGAAAGTTTAACAACGGTTAGAGTTTATGAAATATTAAGATACTTAAAAGATTTCTTAACAAATAAAATTTGATTATAAACCGAAAAAAGTGAGCGAATATAAATTCGTTCACTTTTTTAATTCGTTGTATTCATAACTTTCTAACCTACAGTAGATTTAAGCAGGCCAGTCATTTCATTAAATGTAAGTTTTCCAATGTAGTAACTTTTAACTACATCCATATTAGCGTCTGTTAAATACGCGCTATCAATTGCTAAATCCTTTTGAATGCTTTCAACATTAATATGTTTTTCTCTTAACATATATATGCCCCCTTATTTATAATTTTATCTTCTTAAATAACTTTTCTTTTGAAGTATTTTGTGACAAAATTTGAGACAATTTGTGCATATTCAATTTTAGCTATTGATTTCTCTTGGAAACCATGTTTATTATATCACTAAAAACCGATTTTGTCAAAAAAATCCAAATATTTACTAAATATGCAAAGCGTGATATAATGAAAAAACCTTAGAAAATAGGAGATTTGAGCATGGATAGAAATATACCAAATTTTTTTAAAGAAATGTTAATAGAGCAATATGGCGAAGGAAAAACAGCCGAAATTGTGCAAGGATACACCAACAAGAGAAAAAGTTCTTTTAGGGTTAATAGTATTAAAACTAACAAAGATGAAATTATGGCTGTGTTAAATAATATGAATATTGAGTATGAAACAGTTACTTGGTATGAAAATGCTTTTGTGATTTCATATGAAGATGAAGTAAAGTTGAGAGAGACAGATTTGTATGAAGAAGGAAAAATTTATTTTCAAAGTCTTTCATCAATGATTCCAGTTTTAGTATTAGCGACTAATGCGGATGAAAACGTATTAGATATGGCTGCAGCGCCAGGTGGCAAAACAACTCAAATGTTTGCTGAAGCGGATGGAAAAGTTTTAATAACAGCATGCGAGAAAAATAAAATTAGAGCAGAGAGATTAAAATACAATTTAGAAAAGCAAGGTGCCTCAAGAGTAAATGTGATGATGCAAGATGCAAGAAAACTAGATGACTTTTTTTCTTTTGACAAAGTGTTATTAGATGCTCCGTGTAGTGGAAGCGGTACATTATTTTTAGAAGATGAAAAACAAATTAAAACTTTTACTAACGAATTAGTAAAACGTTCAATAACAACTCAAAAGGAAATGCTTCAAAAAGCTTTAAAAGTTTTAAAAGTAGGACACGAAATGGTATATTCAACGTGCTCTATTTTAAGAGAAGAGAACGAGAAACAATTAGAAGGTTTGCTTGCACAAGGAAGAATAGAAATAATACCAATAGATAGCGCAAAGTATATTGGTATGAAAACTTTAGATACAATAATACCTGGTGTTTTATGCGTGTGCCCAGATGAAAATTATGAAGGTTTCTTTGTCGCAAAAATAAGAAAAATAAAATAATAAAAAGACGTTTCCAAAAGGAAGCGTCTTTTTTATTTATTGTTTTGATGGTTTTTCATACATTTCGTAGTACTTACCTTTGTTTGCAATTAATTCTTTTAGTGTACCACTTTCGGCAACTTCTTTTCCGTCAACTACGATTATATTTTCTGCATTTTTCATAACGTTTCTATCATGAGAAACAATTACAATTGTATGATTTTGTTTTAGTTCTAACAAATAATTCATTACAATATCTTGTTCTTCATTATTCAATCCTAAAAGTGCTTTATCGAAAAGCATAATTTTTGAACTTTTCAAAATTGTTCTTGCAATTAATATTAAGCGTTTAAGTGAAACTGGAATTTCATCCCTTTCAGAAACTATTGTTTCATAACCTTGTTTTAATCTTATTATTTCGTTATGGATATTTAACTTCTGGCAAATTTCTATTATTTCTTCTTCATTATCTGTGATTAATTTTAAATTATCTTTTATAGACATATTAAATAAATGTGAGTCTTCGCGAAGAAGAGAAACTTTTGAAAAATATTCATCGTTTGGTATATCGTTTATATTTGTATCGTCTATGAAAATCTCACCATAATGTTGTTGATTTAATTTTAATATTAAATCAAGGATTCCACCGATACCAGTACCAGCTTTACCTGTGATAATATTTAATGAATTTGGTTTTATTTCAAATGAAACATCTCTTAGTGTTGGATCGTTTTTATAACCATATAAAATGTTTTCAAATTTAATTTTTCCTTCGGTAATATATTCTACATCTGATGATAGTGTGTTTCTTGGATGGCTGAATTCTATTAAATGATTAAATCTACCAAGCGAAACTTTTAAGTTTGTATATTCTAAAGTGATAGTTAGTATTGTAGAGAAATTGTCTATGATTTTTTGATAGTAGTTATAAATTATTATTAGAGAACCAATTTCTATTTTTCCAAAAGGTATTAGATATATTGCATAACCAACTGTTAATAGTCTGGCAACTTCAAATATAAGAGTAAACATTTGATGATGTTGATAATATTTAACATTGTAGTTAGCGTTATCTACTAAATAACTTGCGTTTCTGTTTTTTACTGAAGGTGAAACTTTTTCGAAAAGATCTAAACATTTGATATCTTTGATATCTTGGAAAAAGTCGTGAATAGAAAGTGTTACCTTATCTAGTTCGGATTTTCTTTTACTATTTAATTTCTCGATGATTCTATTTGATAGTGGTAAAAGTGCAAGTACAAATAAAAATACTAAAACAGCGGAAACAAATATCATAACGTCTAATGATAAGAAATAACCAAATATAATTATGAATTCAGCCATGTGCACCATACGTATTGGTAAATTCCCAAAGAAGGCTGAAATTATATCAACATCTGCAGTAAGTAAGTTAGTATACTGTCCTACATTAAAACGTGAAAGACTGTATGTTGAGTTTCTATTTGTTTTGTTTAGACCTCTAGATGTATAGTGCTGATTTAGTTCTGAATATAAGTCATAATAAAGTTTTCTGTTTATTCTTTCAGAAAGTCGATAAGATACAGCCATTACAATTGTTAATCCTACACAAAAGTATGCCGCGCTAAATTCACCTTTTGTTGCATGATTTACAACAGCACTAAAAAGCACTGGTATGATTAAAAGAAAAGCTCTAAGTATTACTGATATTACAAGTTTTTTTAAGAATGATTTTTTATATCGTTTTAATATGACTTTGGTTTCTTTAAAAACTTCATTAGTCATCTTAATGCCTCCTTAAAATTTTTCTAAAATCTATCTCTAAAAATTATATTATAAAAGGTATAAAAATGCCAACAAATATTGTTGATAAAAATCATTTACTAGTATATTATTTTTTTAGAATAAAAAAGGGGGAGATTAAATGAAAGCAATCATTTTAGAACATCCGTTATTAAAGCACAAACTATCTATTCTTAGAGATAAAAATACAGGAACAAAAGAGTTTAGAGAAGTAGCTGGTGAGATAGCTTCTATACTTTGTTATGAAGCAACAAGGGATGCTAAATTAAATGAGGTAGAAGTAGAAACTCCTATTCAAAAAACAAACGTGAAAAAACTTGACGAGAATCAATATGCGTTTGTTCCAATTTTAAGAGCGGGACTTAGTATGGTCGATGGTGTGTTAAGTATGATTCCAAATGCTAAAATTGGCCATATTGGTTTGTATAGAAATGAGGAAACTTTAGAACCTGTACCATATTATTTTAAGGTTCCTAAAGATATTGAACACAGAGAAGTTATTTTATTAGATCCAATGCTTGCAACAGGAGGATCGGCTATAGATGCAATTTCTCAAATAAAGAAAGCTGGAGTAAAGAAGATTAAGTTTCTTTCTATTATCGCAGCACCAGAAGGAATCGCAAAAGTAGAAGAAGTGCATCCTGATGTACAAATTTATACAGCATCATTAGATAGCCATTTAAATGAAAAGGGTTATATAGTTCCTGGTTTAGGAGATGCTGGAGATAGAATTTTTGGGACAAAGTAGGGTGGAAGATATGCATTATGCATACATGATTCGTTGTGCAGATAATACAATATATAGTGGTTATTCAACAGATCCAATACATCGTGAACAGGTTCATAATTCGGGAAAAGGCGCAAAATATACCAGAAATCGTTTGCCAGTAGAGTTAATATATGTGGAAATTTTTGAAAGTAAGTCAGATGCGATGAAGAGAGAATGGGCGTTAAAGCAACTAACCCATAGCCAAAAAGAGGAGCTTGCAAAAAGCGAAATAAATTGTATTGCACAAATACGAAATAATATATAGATTTTTACACTAAAATCTGATAAAATATAATAGAAATTTAGTTTGCGGAGGGATTTTAGATGGAAAGTGGAAAAGTTTTATGGACAGATAAGAAAAGAACTTTGTTTGGTTGGCCAATATCTTTTACAAGATATACACTACATGAAGACAAACTTTATACAACGGTTAAATTTTTAAGCGTAACAGAAGAAGAATTAAGATTATATAGAGTAATTGATATAAGTTTATCCAAAACTTTATTTGATAGAATGTTTGGGGTTGGCTCAATTATATGTCATTCTTCTGATGCGACATCTCCATCTTTAACAATTTGTAAAGTAAAGAAACCAGAACAAGTAAGAAGTATGATTTCAGAACTTGTTGAAAAAGCAAGAAAAGATAACAATATTGCTACTGGTGAATTTATAACTACAGATAGACCAATGTTTAGACCAGAATATTAATAAATATAAAAGAGACCTGACAACGTGAAAGTTGTCAGGTCTTTTTCTTATTTGATATTCATCAAGTACAAGAATATAAGCGAGCTAAGTTTTAATGTGTCGTGTTTAATTGTACCATCTGCGGTTGTTAAAAGGTCAGATTCGATAAGTTCGTAACCGGCCTTTGCGATGTTGTCGTAGTCGATAATGACTTGGTCTTTTTGTTCTTGCGTTGAATACTTGTCAAGCAGTTCTTGTGGCATAACGTTGTTACTAACGATTACCGCATCCATTCTGCCTTTTCCGATGTAGTTTTCCAAAACGTTAACGTGGTCGCTTACACCAAAGTTATCTGTTTCACCAGGCTGAGTCATTGCGTTGCACACATAGATAACTTTAGCTTTTGCCTTGTTGATTGCATTTGCAACATCAGGGCAGATAAGGTGAGGAAGAATGCTTGTGATAAGGCTTCCCATGCTAAGGATGATAAGGTCAGCTTCTTCGATGCTTTTAAGAACTTCAGGAAGCACGTGGAATTCTTCTTTGTAGAAAAGTCTCTTGTAATGTTTCTTTGCGTATGTGATTTCTTCTTCGCCTTCGATGATTTCGCCATCGTCGGTTTCACCCATAAGTGTTAAATAGTCTTCTGAAAGAGGAAGAACTGTGTGTTCGATGTTAAGAAGATGACTCATGTATTCGATACTCTTCTTAAGGTTGCCAGTTTTCTTGAAATAGGACGTCAAAATCAGATTGCCCATTGAGTGACCGTTAAGGTCGCTATAAGTAGACATTCTGTATTCCATTATGTTTTTTACTTCGTCAGGTAGTGTAGAGAGGTTGCTAAGTACGTGTCTGATATCGCCAACAGCTGGAGTAGAGAATTCTTTTCTAAGTCTACCAGTACTGCGTCCATTATCAGAAACAGTGATGATTGCCGTGATGTCTACAGGAAAATGCTTAAGTCCGTTAAGAACGTTAGAAGCGCCTGTACCGCCTCCAAATACTACGATTTTCTTTCTTGTCATGAAATTTCCTCCTTTTATGACACTAGAGAACAATGGTTCTCGTAGAGAGTGGTTAATACGTTTTTAGTTCGTCAAACGAATTATATGCTTTTATTTCTGGAATGGCAAGTTCCATTGTCGAATATTTGTTTCCATTTCTAGCCATTCTAATGACTTTTTGTGGGTTTTTACTGTATAATCCTTCCAAATCCGCCGGATTATCGTCGATAAATACCCCATCTTCATATTTTATGTCAAGTGTGTATTTGTGTACAGAAGTGATATATATAGCGTCAAAATAGTCTGCAATGCCTGAGCCAGATATCTTTGCCGATTGATATCTAAGACTTTCTTTGCAATATGAAAGAATATATAAATTGTGTCCTTCTGCTTTTAATCTTTCTAGAAATGGTATTGTATCTGGATATAGGAACTCTTTTGTGTCCGCAATAAGAGCATTCATATCTTTTACAACTTCTTTTTGGTTTAGTTCATATATATGAGTAAAATGGTCTACTAAGTCATAAATATTATAAAAATGTTCTCTATTAAATAGAGATTTACATTCGGCATATGTTTCTTCAAACTCTTTTTCTGAATGCTTTTCTAATATAGCGCTTGTTAAAAGAGTAAGCATAGCCTTTATAAGCTTTGGTGTATCGTATAATGTATTATCAAAATCAATATAGTATTTCACAATAATCTCCTTTCATTTCAAAACACTAAGGGTATTATACCATGTTTAAATAAAAAAAGAAAATATATACTAATTTTTGACAGGTTATTTAATAAATGATAGAATACAGATATGTTCTGTGAGGAAATATAAAATGAGAAAAATATTAATTTGGTTAATTAGAGTGTACCAAAATATACCTGGTTTATGGCATTATTCGTGTAGATTTCAACCGACGTGTTCGAATTATGCTATAGAAGCTATTGAAAAATATGGTGCGCTAAAAGGAATAAAACTAACGATAAAAAGGATTGCTAGGTGTAGACCTGGTGGGGATTCTGGTTATGATCCGGTTCCATAGATTGAGGGGGAAATTTACTTGAGAAAAAAATTGATTATATTAATTGTTGTAATATTAGTTGTTTTAGCAGTACTTTTGAAAGTTCTATCTGGTGATGGAAAAGTTAAGGCCGATTTGACAGATGTTGATGAAGTAACCGGAAAAACACAAATTTCGGAATTGGAAATTATTTATAAAAACAAATTACCATTTGAAATGATACTTGAGGTTTCAAGTGATAGTGAAGATATATTTAATACAACATATGGAGTTGTTAAATCTATAGTTGATACAGTTAAATTAAAAAATTCAAATGATCCAATTTCTTTGACTAAAAATGGATTATCATTAGAGTTAAAGGCAAATGTTGAATCTGAAGGCTTTACGTATCCTAAAGATTATTCACAAGAAAAGATGAAAACATATCTTAAAGAACAAGGTTGGAACGTAAGATAAAGGAGGCAATACAATGGAGTATTACGACGAAGGCTTCGAAGAAGCGATGGAGCGCGATGAAAAAGAATATAGACGCAGAATGGAAGATGAAGAGACTGATGGTGAGATAAAGCTATACAGTCTAAAAGATTTATTAGCGGTTTTGTTGGTCGTAGTATTGTTAACTGCTGCAGCCGTGTTTACTAAACTTATCTATACTTATGAAATGCCTGTTTTTGATCCGATAGCTGATTTAAAAGCTACTATAATGGATATAGAAGTTATGTTTGCGGCATGTGCGACTGGATTTTTGATAATATCAATTGCGCTAAGAAACAACGCAAGAAGAGTGCATCATTGGGTGGTTGCGGCATTGATATTTTCATTCTTAATGACAATAAGTTTGCTTGCGGCAAAAGTTTATATGGATACAACGTATGATTCTAATTCGTTTATAGAATTTTATGAAAATAAAGAATATAGAAAACAAATAGGAAACGTTACATTAGAAGATTATGTAATAGGAAGTAAAGAGGGATATCAAAATTTTACGATAAAATGTACAGTTAATCTTATTATAAATATGTTTATAATTGGAATTGAATTACGTTTCTTTAAGAGAACAAATGAAATTATGATTAGACAAGAAAAAATAAGAGCACATGATGCGGCTTTATTTGATACTGAGGTTAATGTGAAAATATAAAAAGAAAACTACTCTAATATGCTTAAATTAGAGTAGTTTTTTATTGTGAAAAAACTTTGAAAATACCAAAAAAATGTGTCAAAACTTTTATTAAGTATGATACAATGAAATACGAGAAAATGATGACTATTTTGAATAACAAAGGGGGAAAATAATGCAAGAATTAATTCAATCAAGCTCTATCTTAAAAAGATATCTAGAATATTCAAAAGAAGAACTTTTAATAATGAGAAACTATATAAATCTAAATTTGTATAAAATTATAAAAAAGTCACACGAAGAAAAAGGTGTAATTGTAGATTTTAGAGCGATAAAATCATGTTTAAATGAAAACTACGATTATACGACATTTGTTTTAAATAATAAGCAAGATATAGATACTGTCCCAGCATCAACAAGACAAACAATAAAATTTGGAGATACATACAGCCTTTGTAATGAGTGCAAGTTGCAACACTGTATAAAATCAAGTGTAATAAATTTTGTTGTTGAGATAGATAGAATAAACGAGGTCAATAATACTAGACTAGAATATTTAGAAGTGCTTGATTTTATTTTAGGAAGAAAAGCTCCAAAGTTTGAAAATATTCCAGAACCAAGTTTTTTCGGTGATATTAATTTGGTTGATTTGCTAAGAGCACAAGTTCTTTTAGAAGGCGAATTCATTAATATGATTTCATATGATGAAAATACAAAAATTGCGAAATTTAATATATTAGAGATTACAACAAAAGCGGATGAAGAGTATTACATCAATATAATTTATAAATTTTACAAATCAAACAAACCTAAAAACGTTTTAGAGTTTGATTTGAATAAAAAAGATGAATTATTAAATAAAGAAAAACAAGAATATAATCAGTACATTTGTAATTTGGCTGCATATTACAAATATCTAATTGAGGTGGAAAAATTAGATATTATAGCCAAACTTAGAACGTTATTAGATGGAAGAACTGTATATAAAGACGGAATCATGATTCGTTCGCATTATTTTATATATAGATTTGCTGAAAAAGTTCAAAATCTACCATTCCCAGAAGAAAGTAAGCAAAAAGTATTAGATATATTTAATTATATTTTGAATTGGAATTTTAAAAAGGTTCCATATGTACCAATAAATTTGTTAATTTATTCTAATGATAGAGAATCTGTAGAGAACCTTGGAGATATCATTGGTGACTATATGTGGTACTTTGGATATCTACCATCAAACACAAGAACATATCATGAATATATGAATAATGTGTTAATGGATATTCATGCGGTTAATAAGCTTTTCTATACGCAAAGTGAGGGCGGAATGAGAAGAAAAGTTGGGGTAATGTATTTCCACAACTTTGAAAATATTTTGTGTAAAGAAACATTAAATCAAAACTTGATTTTGAATATATTTACTGATGAACTATCTAAAAATAATAGTGATTTGTGTACTATTATTTATGGCGAAAAAAGTACAATGGATAATATTTTATCTGAATATCCAAAGCTTAATAATTTATTATTTAATATTAAATTAGATATTGATGAATTAAAACTTGAAGATGTTTATAGACTTTTGATTGAAAGACTTCGTAAAACAGAGATTCTTTCCGAAGAAGTTGAAAAGAAACTTCATTCATATATAAAAGCTACATATCATCAAAGCGAAGTTAAAAATATGGAGTATATCAAAAAGCTATATAACACATTGATTTTAAATAAAAATAGTCGCTTTGATATTATGAATAAGAATGAATTAAAAGTGGAAGATGTTCCTGATGTATACAATGTTAGAAACCTTCCAGAAGTAATGAAAGACTTGAATGAGTTAGTTGGGTTGAAAGAAATTAAAGGCCAAATTAATGACTTGGTAGCATTACTTAAATTTAATCAGAAAGCTAATATTGATGTTTCAAAATTTAATTTGCATATGATGTTTACCGGAAATCCTGGAACGGGTAAAACTACTGTTGCAAGACTTATAAGTGATATTTTGTATAACCTTGGTTATATAGAAAAGAATAAATTAGTAGAAGTTTCGGCTAAAGATTTAATTGCAAACTATGTTGGCCAAACTGCTGGAAAAACATTTAATATTATGAAGTCAGCTTTTGGTGGAGTGTTATTTATTGATGAAGCATATTCAATAACAGATTCGCAAGGTGGATTTGGAGATGAAAGTTTATCAACAATTATTAAGACTATGGAAGATTATAGAGATAGACTTGTAATTATATTCGCTGGATACAAAGATGAGATGGAAAAATTCGTAACGGGAAATCCAGGGTTATCTTCAAGAATTGGATATCAAATAAACTTTGAAGATTATACAGTTGACGAATTGATAGAAATATTTATGAATCTTGTAGCTAAAAATAATTTACAAATGGAAGATTCTGCAAAAGATAGATTAAGAGAGATAATCGAAAATTCTATTAGAGTTCAAAATTTTGGTAATGCACGTTATATAAATAATATATTCCAAAAAGCATTAGTAAATCATGCAAAGAATGTTGATGCTGATGATAAATTAGATTTATACAAATTGACAGAAGACGACTTGAAAGAAAATTTATTAGCAACAAGCGGCAAATCAAGAAGACCAATAGGTTTTATGTCAGAGTAAGAAAAGAAGGTAATAAAAATGAATGATAGAGAATATGGCTTGGTGTTATCGGGAGGTGGCACCAAGGGAGCATATCAAGTAGGTATGCTTAAAGCATTAAGGAAGATAGGAATAAAAATTAAGGCAATAACGGGAGTTTCTATAGGAGCTTTGAATGCAGCAATGTTTCTTCAAAAAGATCCTGATGCAGCGGAAAAGATTTATACAAACATAAAAATGAAAGACATAATGAATACCCCAGGCGTTGATGAAGAAAAAAACATATTTGATGTATCAAATTTGATTGCTTTAATTTCAAATATGAGTAAACAAAAAGGATTAGACAACCAAGCTTTTCGTGAAACGATAGAAAAAAATCTAAACATAGATGAAGTTTATGAATCAGAAATTGATTTTGGATTACTGGCATATTCTGTTAATAATAAAGTGCCTGTTGAAAAATTTAAAGATGAAATACCAAGAAATCAAATGGTAGATTACTTGTTAGCAAGTGCTTCGTTTCCTATTTTTAAACCACAAAAAGTTGGAGAAGACGAATATTTAGATGGCGGGGTGTATGACAATTCACCTATAAACATGTTAATTAAAAAAGGGTATAAAAATATAATTTTGTCAGACATTAATGGCTTGGGGCAAAATCAGAAACTTATTAGTAAGGATATTTATTTAAAAGTAATTCATCCATCAGAGGATCTTGGTGGAACTTTTGAATTTAACAAAGAAAAAATGTTACGCAATATAAAGATGGGGTATTTAGATACACTTAGACACTTTGGTGTTTTACAAGGTCACGTATATTATTTCCAAAAAGAAGAGTTTGAAAAATTAATGGATATATTTAATTTACAAACTATTTATGGTTTAGAATATGCAGCTGAAATGTATAAAATAGACAAATATAAAGAATACACTGCAGAAGAATTTTTAGCAGAACTAGACAGAAAACATAGAATAGCCAAAATTAAATATGACGCTTTTAAGAAAGATAATATTTTGCAATTAGGCAAAGCGTTTAAAAATCTTTTTGATGGGGGATTGGGTATTTGTATTGCTAAAGATTTGTACATGGATAAGCCGGCATCAAAGCTTTCAAATTATATGCTTAATTTCTTGAAAGATTATCAAGTAGCTGCTAAAGCAATTTTAGAATTAGAAAATTGTTTTAAAACTGTAGAAAGATAGGTGAAAGTGTGAATAAAGCAAGAGTATATTTTATAAAAGAAATAACTCCTGAAAATTTAGTGAAGTTATATGAAGCGTTAAATATAAAACTAGAAGGAAATGTTGCAGTTAAACTTCATTCTGGTGAGGCTGGAAATCAAAATTATTTGAGACCAGAATTTGTTAAAGATATTATTGAACATGTAAATGGAACTGTTGTTGAATGCAACACCGCATATGATGGTGCAAGGAATACAACAGATAGACATATTAAACTTATTGAAGATCATGGTTGGAGCAAAATTTTTAATTGTGAAATATTAGATGCAGAAGGTCCAGATTTAGAATTAGAGATTCCTAACGGAAAAGTAATAACGAAAAATTACGTTGGAAAAGGAATTAAAAATTATAATTCGATGTTAGTCTTATCGCATTTTAAAGGGCATCCTATGGGCGGTTATGGTGGAGCAATAAAGCAACTTTCCATTGGTTGTGCTTCAAGTGCCGGAAAAGCATGGATTCATACTGCTGGAGTAACTTCTGATGTGAAGAAGGTTTGGAAAAACTCTGCAGAACAATTAAAATTTTTGGAATCTATGGCTGATGCGGCAACATCTGTTGCTAAAATGTTTGAAAATAAAATTGTTTATTTAAATATAATGTGTAACATGTCTGTCGATTGTGATTGTTGCGAAGTCGCCGAAGATCCTTGCATGCAAGATATAGGAATGTTAGCGTCACTTGATCCAGTTGCAATTGATAAAGCGTGTATAGACTTAGTTATAAATTCTAATGACCCGGGTAAAGAACATCTATTGGAGAGAATAAATTCTAGACAAGGAATGCATACAATAGATGTTGCAGAAGAAATCGGACTTGGGACAAAAGAATACGAGTTAATCGAAATAAAATAATAGGAGATAAAAATGCCAAATTGGAAAACACACATAGAGTTTGGAAAAAGAGTTAATAAAAAACTAAATTATACCGGGGAAAAATTAGAATTGTTTTTAATAGGCAATCTTTTGCCAGATATAAATAATGGGTACATGATTCCAGATATATCAAAAAAGATTGATCACGAAACAACTCATTATGTTATAAATGGAAATTATTCATACATTAATTTCTACAATAAGCACAAAGAAAACATAAAGAAGAATCCTTTGTTAATGGGATATTTCGCCCACTTGTTTTTAGATTATAATATGAATAATGATTTTTATACAACTTATAGAGAAGACAACATCAATAAGTATGAACACAAACAATTAAGAATGATGAAGCAAAGTGATTTTAGATTATATAATAATAAATATTTAGATAATTATATTGAAATAAGTGATGTAGACAATCTAGTTATAAAATTAGAAGAATTGTGCGATGTATATGTAAAAAGAGAAGAAATAATAAAAATCGTAGATTTTTTAAAAAGAAAAATTGGTTATGAAGCAGAATATTTTTTCTACACGGAAGCTGAATTAAATAATTTGTTTGAAAGTATTATCGGAAAATTTAGCGAGTTTGTAGATGAATATAATTTGATTTAAAGGAGAGAGTTAAATGAAGAAAAAAGTTGTAATATGGATAGTAGTGCTATTAATTGTTGCTTTATTAATTGGTGGAGCTTTTATGTTTTTAGGGAAAGATAATAGCGTGCCTAACAACACAAGTGGTGATGTTAGCGGAGAGGTTGAAACAAACAACTCAAAAGATGCCATAGATTATATAGATCCGGTAGAAGATTATGTTATTTTTGGCTTTTTAGAACCAGATAAATTGAATGAATATTCTACATCTCAAGAAATAAGATTAGAAGAAAATGAAATAAAAGAATATTTTTGGACATTAAGAGCAGAAGGATTAGAAAATATTTCAATTGATTCGGGAGATACAGAATTTTTATATACAGAACATGGGGTAGGAACAGTTGTTAATAGAGTATACAAAATAACTGGTGTAAAAGAAGGAACTACAACGTTAAGATTTAATGCAACGTATAGACCAATGGCTGATATGGACCCTATCCAATCACAAACTGTAATATATAGAATTAGTGTAAATGCTGATAAGCAAGTTGCAATAACAGAAGAAACTAGATTTATGCCAACAGAAGATTTTATGGCACATGAAGAACATGCGAATATTGAAGAATAGGAGCATACTCACGAACACTAAGAAAGGTAATTAATATTTATGAAAAATATTAAAAAAATTAAAATAAATAAAACTGCAATTTTAACAATTGCAGTTTTTGTTTCATTTTTATTTATAAATCTAAATGTAGTTTGGTTTGGAGACGACTACTACTATTTAAGATATAGCAAAATGGATTGGGGAGAATATTTTAAAGCGCATTGGGCACATTATTTGGCTGACAATGGGCGTTTAATAGTACATTTGCTAGAATCTTTTTTCTTAAGATACAATTTAATCATTTGGCAAATCGTAAATACATTAATACTTACAGGTATTGCGTACTTTACAGCTAAAATAGCAACGTTTAAGAAAAAAGAAAATTTATTTCCTGTAATGGGACTATCATTCTTTTTACTTGCATTTATAGATATAACAATAACTAGACAAAGTGTTTATTGGGTTGTTGGAACGTTTAACTATGCATATCCAATTTTGATGCTTTGCATTTACTGGTATTGCTTATTAAATTTAGATAACAAGAAATACTGGATGCCAGCTATAATATTTGGGATTTTATCAGCTGCATCTGTGGAACAATGTGCAATGATGACGATAGGTGTAACATTATTAGTACTTGTTTCTAAGATTGATTCATTGAAAAATGTCAAACTAGTTTTAAAAGAAAATAAAAAATTTTTAATATTATTAGCGATTACAATGTTATGTGCTGCTACTGTTGTTTTAGCACCATCACAATTTAATAGACTGAAAATTGATAGCGAAGTTATAAGTGGAATAGAATCTTTAAAATACAATGTAAAATTTTTCTTGATGAATTATACGCTAATTGAAAATATGAAGGCTTATTTTATTTTAGTTGCTTTGATTGCTATATTATATGCCGCTAAAGATGAAGATAAAAAGAGAAAAATATTAATGATAGTACTAGCGATTCTTAATATTTGCTTGTTCTATTTTAATTTTAATAGAATTGCAGAAATTAGTGTGACAATGGATGTTTTAAGAATTTTGAACATTGGTTTACTTATGTTAGATTCTTTAGTGTTACTTATTTATTCAAATTTAATGCAACGAGATGCATGGTTAAACACAGCTGTAATAGCATTTGTACTGCTTGTGGGCTCGCAAGCTATGATGATAGTTTCTCCGACATTAGGTTATAGAAATATGTTGTTTGGACTTGCTATGATTAATATAATTTTGTGTAAAATGTTTGCGGAAAATCCTGTAGAATGGACAACTAAATATTTATGGATTTTATTTGCCGCAATGGCACTTTATGCAAACATAAATGTGGCAAAAGGCTATGCTGCAAATAAAAAGGTGGAATTAATCAACCAAAATATAATCGCTGAAAATGATGCAATATTATCTGACAAAGATGCAACTATAGATTTATATAAATTTGCGATAGAAGAATACAGCTGGTCTAATCCTTATGTGAGTGCATATCATTTGCAAGAATACAAAGATTATTATGAAATGAAATGCAATATTAATTGGATCGAATTTAAAGAGATAGATGAAAATAACATTTAACTTTTAAGGAGCTGGTATATATGAAAGATAACAAAGTTTTAAAAATAATAATTAAATTAGTATTAACAGCAGCTGTGTTATTTGTAAGTTACTATATAGGATTACTTACACTTTTGATAGGATATTCTGAAAATATTAATATGGTGTTAGTTGTTGGAGGAGCATTAGCAATACCATTATTATTTTTGCCACTTATATATGTTAAAAAGAAAAAAAGTGTGTTTAAGTGGTGGGGAATATATGCGCTAGTACTTATTATTTGGTTTGGAATAGAATGGGGAATTGATGCATATAACGATTCGCTAATAATTAATACAAATCCTAATATTAACTGTTATGAGTATTTACCTTTTAAAGAAGATTCTAAAATTGTTAAATTAGATAAAGACGCCTCTTTGTTATTAGAAGAAAAGCTTCCTCGTGTAGATGGTGCGGCTGCAGTGTTTCCTGTTTATTCTGCTTTTGTAAATGCGGTATATTATCCTACTACAGTTACGTTAGGTGACGGGATTTTTGAATATAACAATACTGTTGGAGGATATAGAAAATTAGCAGAGAAAGAAACAGATATATTCTTTGGAGCATATCCTTCAGAAGAACAAATAGAATATGCAACAAAAAATGGAACGGAATTTGAATTTACTGAGATTGGAACAGAAGCCTTTGTTTTCTTTGTTCATAAAGATAATCCAATAGATAATTTGACTACAGAACAAATCCAAGATATTTATTCTGGTAAAATCACAAACTGGAAAGATGTTGGCGGTGCTGATGAAGAAATAGTTGCCTTCCAAAGAAATGAAGGTAGTGGAAGCCAAAGTATGCTTAAGAGATTCATGGGAGACAAAGAAATAATGCAAGCGCCATCTGAGCAAGTTAATGATTTGATGAGCGGAATTATTGATGTTGTATCGCAATATAAAAATAAATCTAGTTCGATGGGATTTTCGTTTAGATATTATTTAGAAGGAATTATAAAAAATCCAGATATCAAAATGATTAGCGTCGATGGTAATGCTCCAACGGTAGAAAATATAAAAAATGGAACATATCCAATTACAACATCACTATATGCAGTAACATATAAAGATAATCCTAATGAAAATGTTAAATTATTATTAGATTGGGTATTATCAGAAGAAGGACAAGAAATTATTGAAAAAACAGGCTATGTAGGCGTAAAAGTAAGTCAATAGATTATTCAAAAGAGACTAGTAAACACACTAGTCTCTTTAATTTTTTATAAAAATTAGAAAATTTATATAAAAAGTGTAACCTTTTCTTAAAAAATGTTACTATTTAGATGAAGATATCTTATAAAAGGAGATTTAGCTAAATTGAAAAATAAAGACATCCTTAATAACTATATCTCTAAAAATGAATTAGAGGTAGAAAAATTAATAAATGATTACTACAACTATATCTACTTAGTTGTTAAAAATATGAGTAGCATTGCGATTACTGATGAAGATATAGAAGAAATATTATCTGATACTTTTTTTGCTATATGGAAAAATTATAGAAAATTAAATAAATCAACCAATATAAAAGCATATCTTATTGGTACTGCTAAAAATATTACAAGAAACAAATATAGAGAGACGGTTATGAATCTTTCTATAGCAGAGTATGAAGAAAATATATTGGATGATTTTAGTATAGAAGACTTTACAGAAGAAAAAGAAAAAATAAATGAGGTAAAGAAAATAATAAGTAGTTTATCAGAAGAAGAATATACTATTTTTGTTTGTTTTTACTACGATGGTATGAAAGTAAAGGAGATTGCTAAAAAACTTAATTTGACTGCTAGCAATGTAAAAGTTAAATTACATAGAATTAGAAATTTGATAAGAGATAATTTGAAGAATGGAGGTTATGGTTATGAAAAATAATGAACTTAAAGATAATGTACTAAAGAACGTAAAAGAAAATATAGCTGTATCCAACATTACAAAAGAAATTGAAGAAGAAAGATCTGTTAATAAAACTATTTTAATAAAATCATTAACTACATGCGCAGCGGTTATATTGATAGGTATATTTTTGATTAATAACAATATGACAAAATCTAATGAAAATATGGTGGAGCAACAAGTTAAAGATGAGATAATTGTAGGGAAATTAGAATCTGAAAACAAAAATGATTTAAAAGAGAATGATATAGAAGGAAATATAAATTCAGTAATAGCTAAAGATGAACAAGATGATTTTCGTGGACAGAATGTACAACAAATGCCTACGTATGATGAGAATGAAACTGCGAATGCAGTGATTAAAGAAAATGTGGGTACAGATAGTGCTGTAGAAGATAAGGTGAATAAAGTAGATGTAAAAAATTTTATAAAGAATATTTTAGAGGTGTTCTTTTCGATTTTCTAAAGGAGGAATATTATGAAAAAGATTTTTGCTGCGTTTGGAGTAATTGCTCTAATTGCAATATTTGTTTTTGGAAGTTTATTTATTCTAGATAAACACAGAATGGATAATAACTTGCCAGTAGTATTTAGCACTTGGGGTTATGATTATACGCCACCTATTAATCATGAAAATATAACTGAAGAAATACCAAATATCTCGGGAGAGGAATTGACAGTAACTATACCATTAAAAGAAAATTTAGATTTATTTATAGATTTGCTAGATGGATGGACATTTAAATCTTTAAATGATGAACCTGAAAGATATGAATATGTTATAGCTTTTTATTCACCAAGTGGAGAAAAGAAGATGTCACTTCGCGCATATAAAGATATGTTTGGTGTATGTGGCACTGAATTAGAAATAAAAGATATAACATTAGATATTGGAAATACGGCAAGTGTTGGGTATTATGATGGTAGTGAAAGATGGACTTTTGTTAATTTTGGAGACAATGTTGTGATGCACAGTGAATCTTATTTAACTCCAGAAGATGCTAATGAAACATTAAGTATGATTAAAACGATGAAGTTTATTAGAACACTTCCGGGAAATATTGCAGTTACAGAACGTACTTTTGTTGCAACTATACTTGAAGAAGAAAATGATTATTTAATAGTAAAACCTGATGAAAAATCTATTGAAGCACAAATGACAGATAAAATAAAAGTTTTGCTGGGTGTTAGTGGTGTTAGAGATTATATTTACGGAGAAGGTAGAAAAATAATTGTTAAATATAATCCTATTATTCAAGCATCGGCTAAAAATGACGTAATAACAGTTGAAGATATAATTTTAGATGGTTATTTAGATTATGAGATAAGCGTGGTTGAATCCGAAACAAATAAAGCTAAAAAGATTTTAAATAATAAAGAACTATGTGATTTGAATACAGAATTTGATTTATATTATTATGGTCTTGAAGAAGTGAATGTAAAAGTAGATAACAAAGAAATGTCTTTGGAAGAGGCTCTAAGAAGTGGATATATAACTCTTGAAGGAATGATTAAAAAAGCAAAAAGAGATGCAGAAGACACGCAAGAAAAACATAAGGAATTAGAATCTAATCAAGATGGTACAGTAGTAACTGAAGTCCAAATATATCGAGATGGTGGTACGATAGAACTTTCTTATGATGATGGAGGATCGACAACGTGGGCAAATGTGAAATATACTATTATTAAATGTCGTAGGTTAGATGGTAATAAAGATATGTATATTTGCAAATCAGGAACAACTTTAAATGATTTAGACCTTTAATCTTGAATTTAAATAAAAGTAAAATATAATTTATATTAGAGATATAAATCTGTGAAGGGGGATATTATATGAAGAAAATATTAGTTTTAACATTGTTAGTTATAAGTTTGATGCTTGTGGGGTGTGATGCGGGTTTCATTATAATGACTCCTGATGAACCAGTTTCAAGTGGGGAAACAACAGAGTATAAACAAACAGAAGGAATTACCGTTGTTCCATCATTAAAGGACGAGATTACAGCTGATTCAGCATGGTGTGCAACCTTTCAATTAGTATGGAATGATTTGAAAAACGAATATGTTAAACAAGATGTTGAATTTGCTATACCAAATCAAATGATGGAAAATTTGAATCAGGAAACATTCACAGAAGATATGATTTCTGATGAATATTATTACAAAACTTGGGGCAAAAAAACTTTAGAAATGAAAGAAAAGATTGAAAAAGGAATCAAAGAAAAGTTCAACGAAACTAGTGACTTATTGGATAAAGTAGATTGGGAAAATCTTGATTCAGAAGATTGTGAAAGAATGATATTCTATACAATGTTAAGAAGAGACTTTGAATATCCAAAGGAATTTACTAAATTAGCTGAAGGAAACTTTGGAGATGAATATGAAAATGTAAAATACTTTGGAATAAATGGTGCAAGTAACAAACAACTTGACTCACAAGTTAAAGTTTTATTTTACAATTCAGAAGAAGACTATGCAGTATCATTAGAAACAAAGAATGGCGACGAAGTTGTATTATATAAAAATCCTGCTGGAAAAACTTTTGAAGAGATATATTCAAATTTAGATAGCAAAACAAAAGCTTACAAAGGAAATAAATCTTTTGAGGAAATTGATCAATTAAAAGTTCCTTATGTGAAAATGAATGAGTTAAGAGAATATCATGAATTGTGTGGTAATCCTTTCCTAACTGCTGATGGAAAAGATATTATTATTGATCAAGCAATGCAAACAATTCAATTTGAAATAGATGAAAAAGGTGGCAAGATAAAAAGTGAAGCTGTTATAACAACAAAAGAAAATGCAATGGTAATGCCAGATGAAGAAGAGCCAAGATACTTTTATTTTGACGATACATTTGCAATGTTCTTGAAAGAAGAATCAAAAGACATGCCTTACTTCGGAATTCTTATAGATGATATTACTAAATATCAAGCACAATAAAACAAAAAGAAAAACTCCCGCTAATTTTAGCGGGAGTTTTTTTATTTTTTGATTACCTTTTCAGCAAACGAGTTATTTACGATTTTGTCAAAGTCGACTTTTTCAGAGAGTTCACCAGCTTGAATGATTACGTCTTGCAATCTATCAAAGGATTCTTTAGTCATGACAGGAGTTTCGTTCCATACGCCGATTTCTTTGTAACGTTCAACAACCTGAGTAAGAACATCGATGCTGGTATCGCTAAAAGAAGGAGCAATTGCTTCAGCAATTTCCCTGGAAGTATGAGTGAGCATCCATTGCTGAGCTTCGTAAATTGCTGCTACGAAGTTTTCGATGACCTTTGAATTCTTCTTTAAGAAACTCTTACTTGCAAAATATGCAGTGTAAGGAATTTCTCCAGATGCTTCGCCAACAGATGCAACAATGTATCCGCGACCTTCATTCTGAATTACGGTAGCCGTCGGTTCAAAAACAGTAACGTAATCACCGACACCGCCGAGGAATGCACTGGTCATTGCATCGAAGCTGATACTGTTATCAAAGTTCAAATCCTTTGAAGTGTCGAGTCCGTTGTTGCGAAGCACATATTCCAAAGTCATGTAAGGAACTCCGCCTTTTCTGCCAGGAAGCACATGCTTACCTTTAAGCTTAGTCCATTCAAAGTTTTCATCTGGCTCGCGTGCGACCAAAAAGCAACCATCTCGTTTGGTAAGTTGAGCAAAGACTTCTGCGTAGTCGCTCTTACCTTGCTGATAAACATAGATGGCAGCTTCGGGACCAGCAAAACCGATATCTACCTGTCCAGAAAGCACAGCGGTCATAACCTTATCGGCGCCACCACCATTGATGAGGTCGATTTCGATTCCATACTTTTCGAAAAATCCTTTGTTAATTGCGACATACTGAGGTGCGTAGAAAACAGAGTGAGTTACTTCGCTAATCCGAAGTACAGTTTTGTCGGATGTGTTGTTGTTACATGCGGTAAAAATACCGAGGCACGATACAATCATTACGATTGCGAGTGCGAAAGAAAAGATTCGCTTTTTCATAATTAATTCTCCTTATCATATTATTTTAGTTTTGCCATTTGCTTGATTTGCAAATTACTTTTTGTAGTAGTACGACTGCGTTGTAAAGTATGCTTGCTACGATACCGAGGATAACTACACTGGTCATAACAAGATCAAGTTGGAATACCTGACCACCATAAACAATGAGATATCCAAGTCCGTTTTTGGAAACAAGAAATTCACCAGTAATTACACCGACCATCGAAAGACCAATGTTTACCTTCAAGACATTCAAAAGAGTTGGAATGTTAGAAGGGAAAACTACTTTTGTGAAAGTCTGTAATTTGTTTGCTCCAAATGTTTTAAGCATCTTGATTTTGTTTGTGTCGGTAGATGTGAAGCCGCTAAGCATATCCAATATGGTGACAATCAAAGAGACCATAAGCGCCATGGTAATAATTGCAGGCATGCCAGCGCCAACCCATACAATGATAATAGGACCTAATGCGACTTTTGGTAAGCTACCAAGAACGACGAGATACGGCGAAAAAACTTCGGACAAAAACGGTGACCACCAGAGCAGACTTGCAATCAAGGTGCCAGCCACTGTACCGAGCAAAAAGCCCACAAGTGTTTCGAGGCAGGTAACACCAATATGCGTCATCAAATCTTGTGAGAGCATTCGCTTAAAAGTTGCAAACATTCTTGAAGGACTACTTGTAATAAAACTATCAATGATGTTTAATTGTGCGAGCAGTTCCCAACCTAAAATGATGAAAAGCAAAATGCTAATTTGGGTGACTACTACAGATATTTTGTACCGTTTTTTGTCGCGTAAATATTTCTCGCGTGCTGATAAATTCTTTTTGCCAGTCATCTTAGCTAACTCCTTTCCTCAAAAATTTACTCTGAATTAAGAGCGTTCCATATGCGGTCAAAATACGTAGAAAACATTGGGTTGTCTCTGCAGGTTAACGGGGTGCGATTATCCATTTCGAAATGGATGGGATAAATTTGTTTGATTGTTGTTGGGCGTTTTGAGAGCACGATTACGTCGTCGGACATGCTGATGCTTTCAGGAATATCATGCGTTACCATGATGGTTGTTTTCCCTTCAGCTTTAATTATCTTGTAGACATCGTCAGTGACTAAAAGTCTAGTTTGATAATCAAGAGCAGAGAAAGCTTCGTCAAGCAAAAGTATGTCTGGGTTAGTAGCAAGAGTTCGAATAAGCGCAACTCGTTGACGCATGCCGCCAGAAAGCTGAGAGGGATACTTATCCTTAAACTCGAGTAAGTCATATTTCTCTAAAAGAGAATTAGCATACGCGATTGTTTCAGGAGAAAGCATCTTTTTAATCTCTAATCCAAGCAGTACATTTTTGTAGACAGTCCGCCAATCTAAAAGATAATCTTTTTGCAGCATATAACCTATGTTGCGATTACTTTCGAGAGGTTTGGAATTATCCCAAAAAATTACGCCAGATGTCTGTGGTTCCAAGCCTGCTATGATAGAAAGTAGAGTAGATTTGCCGCAACCACTAGGACCAACGACGCTAACAAATTTGCCTTCTTCAAATGTGTGGGTAAAGTCTTTGATAGCAAGAGTCTCACCATTCAAATCTTGATATGTCTTTGTGATGTGCTCTAAACTTAAGCATCCATGCATAATTTTCACCTCCTTAAGCTGTTGTTAATGGATACAATTTATATATATGCGCCATTTAAAAAATATGTGCCTAAAATTTAAAACGGGGACGCCCCTTATTATTAAAATTTTTAAAACAAGGAGTGTCCCATTTTTAAAAAAATTAGCAGTCGACAATTGACAGTGCTAAAAAAAGATATATAATTAACTTGTGGCTGAAAAAGCCATATTTTACATAAAAGAAAAGAGGTTTTTTTATTGAGTAATAAAGAATTTAAAGCTGAGTCAAAGAGACTTTTAGAATTAATGATTAATTCTATTTATACAAATAAAGAAATATTTTTAAGAGAGTTAATTTCGAATGCCAGTGATGCTATAGATAAACTTCACTACAGATCTTTAACAGATTCGAAATTAGATGTGTCAAAATCTGATTTAAAAATAAGAGTAGATATAAATAAAGATGAAAGAACAATTACTATCACAGATAATGGTTGTGGTATGACAGAAGAAGAATTAGATAACAATTTAGGAACAATTGCTAAGAGTGGTTCACTTGCTTTTAAGGAAGCAAACGAAAAGAAAGATGGCATTGATATAATTGGACAATTTGGCGTTGGTTTCTATTCTGCATTTATGGTTGCAGATGAGGTAACTGTTGAAAGTAAATCAATTGATTCAGATAAAGCATATATGTGGAAATCTACTGGTGTTGATGGATATTCAATAGAACCTTGTGAAAAATCAGATAGAGGAACAACAATCACTCTTCATATTAAAGAAGATACTGAAGATGAAAAATATTCTGATTTCTTAGAAGAAAACAGAATACAAGGAATGATTAGAAAATATTCAGATTATATTCGTTATCCAATTCAAATGGAAATGCAACATTTAAACAAAAAAGAAGATTCAAATGAATATGAAAAAGTAAGACAAATTGAAACTATAAATTCAATGGTTCCAATTTGGAAGAAAGATAAAAAGACAATAACAGAAGAGGAGTACAATTCTTTCTATACAGAAAAATATTTAGATTATGAAAAACCAATGAAGGTTATTCATACATCAGTTGAAGGACAATGCAAATACGATGCATTACTATACATTCCTTCAAAACTTCCATTCAATTATTACAGTGAAGAATTTGAAAGAGGATTACAACTATATTCAAGCGGTGTATTAATAATGGAAAGATGTGAAGCGTTATTACCAGATTATTTTGCATTTGTAAAAGGATTAGTTGATAGCGATGACTTATCATTAAATATTTCAAGGGAAATGTTACAACAAGATAGACAAGTAAAAATAATTGCTAAGAACATTGAAAATAAAATTCGTTCAGAATTAGAAAACGTATTAAACAATGATAGAGAAAAGTATGAAGCGTTCTTTAAAGATTTTGGATTCCAACTAAAATTTGGTGCGTATAATGATTACGGTAGAAATAAAGAAAAACTACAAGACTTACTTTTATTCTATTCATCAACAGAAAAGAAAATGGTTACATTAGGTGAATATGTTGAAAGAATGAAACCAGAACAAAAAGCAATTTATTATGCTTCTGGTGACAGTGTAGACAAGATAGATATGTTGCCACAGGTTGACGCATTAAAAGAAAAAGAATACGAGGTACTTTATTTAACAGATAATATCGATGAATTTGTTTTACAGACTATAATGATGTACAAAGAAAAAACATTCCAAAATGTTTCTGCTGAAAGTGTAGATTTAGATACAGTTGAAGAAAAAGAAGCGTTGGAAAAATTAAATGAAGAACATAAAGATTTATTTACTTTCATGAAAGAAAAAATATCTGGACAAGTTGAAGAAGTTAGATTTACACACAGATTAAAAAATCATCCGGTTTGTTTAACTTCTGAAGGTAATTTATCTGTTGATATGGCTAAAGCAATCAACGCAATGCCAAACAATCAAAATGTACAAGCTAGACTTGTTTTAGAAATAAATGAAAAACATGAAATTGCTAACAAATTAAAAGCTTTATATAATGAAGATAAAGAATTATTAGAAAAATATACAAAGATATTATATGCACAAGCAAAATTAATCGAGGGAATGGAATTAGATAATCCAACAGAGATAAGTAATCTTGTTTGTGAACTTATGACTAAATAAAAGGAGAATAATAAATGGAAAAAGAATTTATGGAATTGTTTTATAAAATAGAACTTTGCAAAAACCAAAAAGATTATGATGATTTGGTTGAAGCATGGGAAATAAAAAATGAAGACATGGATAAATGGATGAATACTATATGGAAAGAATCAGAAAAAATAGATGCCGAGAAAATGCCATATGTATTAGAAGCCTTATACAAACAACACGATCAGTTTAAATTTATACTTTTTTGTATGATGCTAGAAAAGCATGCTAACACAATTCCATTTCTTACTCCATTAGAAGCTATTCCTATATATAAAGCTAAGTACGAAGTGCTGCTTCCAACACTTGCAAAAGTTGCATCTGCTTCTTATGGCGGAATTGCAGATTGCCTATATTTAATTTTCTTAAATTCAGATCCACAAGGAACACTTCTAAAAGAAGAAGACAGACAAGTTTTAGTTGAAGGTATTAATAAGAAACTACCTATAATTAAGAAATATTATCTGGATGGCAAACATGAAATCCCAGACAACGTAAGAACAGCATTAGAAATTTTGTTAGATGTTTCTTGTTATATAAACAACGAAACAACTTTAGAACTTGTTAAAGAGTTTAACGACTTGCCATTAAGAGCAGATGAACAAATTTTCTTGCTAAAAACAGAAGCAATAAATGACATTGAAATGAACAAAGATCATTTAATTGAACTTGCAAATTCAGAAAGAGATGCGTATAGAATTTTATCTGCAATGGAAGGTGCTGGCCGCGAAGATTTGTTAAAAGATGCAAATATGACTCAAGAAAAAGTTGCGTTATCTAACATGATTAGATGGCTTGAATATCCAACAGAATTAGGCGATACATTAGATGAAATTTCATTGGTAGATACTATGGAAATTGAAAATATAGTTTTCTATATATATAAATTCACATCTGTAAAAGATGAATTAAAAGATCGTGGATATATGGTTGGAATATCTGGAGGGTTCCCTAAAGATAAAGTTACAACAGTTAATACAGGAGATACATTTAGCAAGTTTGAAAGGATTGAAGAGGATTACAAAGAACAAGCAATTGAAATAATAAAATTATTAGCAACATGTAGAGCTGAACAAAACAAACAATAGGAGGCAAAACAAATGATAGATTTGCACATGCATACGTTGTATTCAGATGGAACAGATACAGAAATAGAACTTTTAGAAGCTGCTCAAAAAGCTGGACTTAATACGATTGCGATAACAGATCATAACACAGCCAAAGTATATGAGGTTTTAGAAAATGTAGATATAGATAAACACTTTAAAGGTCAAATCATAACAGGAATAGAACTAAATACAACTATGTGTGGAGTGCCAATAGAAATTCTTGGTTTCGGCTTCGACTATAAATTAATGAATGAAAAAATAAAAGAAGTATACATGTCTGCAGAAGAACGCAATAAAATTGAAGCTAGAAGATTATACGAAGCTTGCTTAAAAGCAGGTTTTAAATTAGAAGAAAACTGTGTAGACCATTTTGATGGCAGTTGCTTTGCGTCTCGTTTTATTCAATCTGAAATTTGTAAGCATGAAGAAAATAGAAGTTTGATAGATCCAGATTCATGGAACAATTTAAAAAACTTCTATAGAAAATATATGTCTAATCCAGAAGGTCCTTTATACTTAGATATGACGGATATTATTCCTGATTTTAATACAGCAGCAAACTTAGTAAGAGAATGTGGAGGACTTGTATTTATACCACATATATTTGAATATAGAGATAATTCTAGAAAAATATTAAATGAAATTTTAGAAAATTATGAATTTGACGGAATTGAATGCTTCTATACAAACTTTACAGATGAACAAACTGAAGAAATGGTTAACTTGTGTAAAGAAAGAGGTATATACATGTCTGGTGGTAGTGATTATCACGGAAAAGCCAAACCAGATGTTGCAATTGCGGTTGGTCACGGAAATCTAAACATAAAAGATGAAATATTAGAACCATGGAAAGACAAGTTGACGTACTATAAGTGCTAATGATAAAATATATCCTATAAAAGAGCAGTACAAAAGATGGAGGAATTGTTATGAGCGATATGGAACAAAAAAGGGCATATAAAGAAGTGCTTGTTATGCTAAATGAATTACATTTAAATAACTTTGTACCACAAAATATTTTAACTACAATGCAAAGAGAACAAGATTTAGAATGGAACTTTGAAATAAACCCAGAGCTTCCTATGGAGGAACAAAATATTTTAAATCGTTCGGCAGCACTTTTATCAGTTATATATATTAAATATATTTGTGATGATGAAAATGAAAAGAAAGAGTTAAAAGCTTTGTATGAAAAGAATGAGGAATTTAATCATGTAGATTATAATTCTATCATTGCGAGTATCGTTGCTGACAGTAAGGAAGTAGACATAAAAGAGGAACCGGTAAAACCAGAAATTTCTAATTTACCTATAAAGAGAGAAAGCGTATGGGAAAAAATTAAAAATTTCTTTAGAAAATTATTAAAAAGATAAATTTGAAAGCTAACAGCCGTAATGAATACAGGTTGTTAGCTTTATTTTTTGCGAACTAATATTGCCTTGCCCCTAAATAGCAAAAATGATAGACTAGTTATTGAAAAGGGAGTGGAAATTATGAGTATTAAAGAAATGGCCAAAACCTTTGCAATAGAAGCTCACAGGGGCCAAGTAAGAAAAAGTGAACCTGAAAAACCAATGATAATGCATCCTATAAGTGTAGGAATAATTCTAAAGGAATATGGATACGACGATAATGTAGTAGCTGCAGGTTACTTACATGATGTTGTAGAAGATACAGAGTATACTTTAGATGATATAAAAGAAAGATTTGGAGACGATGTTGCTGATTTAGTATGTGGTGCATCAGAACCAGACAAGTCTCTATCCTGGGAGGAAAGAAAACAACACACAATAGATTCATTAAAAGACTTACCGCTTAGAAACAAACTTGTAGTATGTGCTGATAAGATTAGTAATTTAACAGACTTAAATATTATTTTTAAACGCAATGGTACAAGAGATTTTTCAGCTTTTAAAAGAGGAGAAAAGGATCAAGCTTGGTACTATACAAACGTTTATAAAAGTTTGATACATAATGAGGATGAAAATTTGCCGATATTTAAAGCTTTAAAAGCAGTTTTAGAAGAAGTATTTAACTCTATTGAATCAGAAAAACCTTCAAATGCTATTAAGCTTGAAGCAAAAATGGACGAGATAAAACAATTAAAGAAATTAATTTTTCAAGAAAACTGGGTTGCTGTAGGAAATGTTACATGTGCATATGGCAAGTCTTTACATGAAGACGAATTCCAAAAAACAATAAGTAAATTAGATGAAATTAGAAATGAATATATAGAAACATTCAAGAAACAATATGATTTGTAATGCAAGTATGAAAGGAGCAAGAGCAATGGAAAATAAAACAATGATGACTGATTTGTATGAGTTAACAATGGCTCAAACATATTTTGATTCTGGTGAAAAAGATAAAGAAGTATTATTTGATGCTTTTTTTAGAAGAGAACCGCTAGAAGCGGGATATGCTGTAATGGCCGGATTAGATAATATTATAGAATATATTAAGAATTTGAAATTTACAGATAAAGATATTGAATATCTAAGAGAATTAGGATTATTTTCTGATGCATTTTTAGATTATTTATCAAACTTTAAATTTACTGGTGATATTTATGCTATACCAGATGGAACACCTGTGTTTAGAAACGAACCATTAATAACTGTTAGAGCTCCGATTATAGAAGCGCAAATAATTGAAACTGCAATCTTATCTTACTTAAATGCTGCTATATGTTATTCAACTGCAGCAAGAAAAGTAGTAGAAGCCGCTGGCGACATTAAAGTAATGGAGTTTGGAGCAAGAAGAGCTTTTGGACCAGATGCAGCAGTGGAGGCAAGCAAGTGCGCGTATCTATCTGGTGTTGCTGGAACAAGTAATGTGCTTGCTGGCAAGAAATATAATATTCCTGTAATGGGAACAATGGCACACAGCTTAATTCAACAAGCTGATTCTGAATATGAAGCGTTTTTAAATTTCGCTAAATCATATCCTAATAATTGTGTACTATTGGTAGATACTTATGACACTTTAAAAACAGGTATTCCAAATGCGATTAGAGTTGCAAAGGAATTTTTGATTCCTAACGGATTTAAATTAAAAGGTGTAAGAATCGATTCTGGAGACTTAGCATATCTTTCAAAAGAAGCAAAGAAAATGTTTATTGAAGCTGGTTTAGATGATGTTCAAATTTGTTTATCTAACGGATTAAAACCAGAAACTATAAAGGGTCTTATCGATCAAGGTGCAGTTGTAAATTCAATTGGTCTTGGCGATAACATTGTTGCACCAGATAACGCAAGAGTTGGTTGCGTTTATAAAAACGTTGCAGTAATTAGAGATAGTGAAATAATTCCTAAGATTAAAATTAGTAGTGATGCAATTAAAACAATAAATCCTGGATTAAAGAAAGTATATAGATTCTATGATAAAGAAAGTGGATATGCCATTGCAGATTTAATTGCGTTATATGATGAAGTTATTCCAGAGGATGAATATGTACTTATCGATCCTGCTGATGAAACAAACAGACAAAAAATTTCTAACTATATAGTAAGAGAATTACATGAAAAAGTTTTTGAAAGTGGAGAATATGTGTACGAAACAAAAACATTAGAAGATAGCAGAGAATATTGTGAAGAGCAAATGCAAACAATTTATCCGGAAGTTAAGAGAATTCATAATCCTCACAAACACTATGTTGATTTAAGTGAAAAGTTATTAAATACAAAGAAAGAAATGATAATGAATATAAAAAATAATATATAAGGATGCGAGATACTTATGAAAAAAATTAAATTAGGATTGTTAGTTCCAAAGATTAAATTAGCAAATGTTAAATTTAATACAGAATCAATAATTAATGATATTAAAGCTGCTGTTGCAAATGGTGCAAAAATAATTACAACATACGAATTGGCGCTTACAGGTTTTTGCTGTGGTGATTTATTTAAACATGATTTCTTGTTAAAAAATGCGGAAGCTGGATTAAAAGAAATTGCAGAAGCTACTAAAGATACCGATGCTGTTGTAATTATTGGTATGCCGGCAAAAGTAGATGAAGAAACTTATAATGGTGCGGCGATTATTGATAGTGGAGAGATTAAAGCGTTTGTCTCAAAAGAGCAATTTACAGAAGATGAAGAAACAAGATATTTTACTTTTGATACAGTAAGAAATCAAAAAATTTCACTTTGTGGAATTGAAAAAATAGATTTTTCTAATGAGTATATATTTAAAAAAGATGGTATAAGTTACGCCGTTAGAGTTGGGTATAATTATGAAACGGAATTTGAAAACATAGATGTTCTTGTGAATTTAATTGCAGATCCAGCAATAATAGGTGGTGATGATAATAGATTGGAATATGCAATGGTAGAATCAAAAAATAACAATGCTGTTATAATGCTTTGTAACGCTGGTTCTTCTGAATCAACATCATCTGTAGTATATTCAGGACATTCTGTAATTGCAAAAAACGGCAAGGTTCTTTGTGAAAGTGAAAAATATAATTTAGAAGGAACTAAGTTGTATTATGAAGCAGAAATTTCTGATGAAGAGGAAAATACAAAAATAAGAGCAAAAGAAAAAATTGTTAATTTAACTGAATCTCCATTTGTTCCAAAAGATGAAGTTGAAAGAACAAAAAGATGTAAAGAAATAATTGAAATACAAGCAACAGCGTTAGCAAGAAGAATGATACACGCACATTCTGATAAAGCTGTTTTGGGATTAAGCGGTGGACTTGATTCTACACTTGCATTTTTAGTGGTTGTAAAAGCTTTTGAAAAGATGAATAGAGATAGAAAAAATATTATAGCAGTTACAATGCCTTGCTTTGGAACTACGGGCAGAACATTTGATAATGCTTGCAAACTTGCAAATGAATATGGTGTTGATTTAAGAATAATAGATATTAAAGAAGCATGTTCTGTTCATTTAAAAGATATAGGAATTGAATGGGGAGATACTTCTATAACATATGAAAATGCACAAGCAAGAGAGAGAACGCAAGTGTTAATGGATTTGGCAAATAAAGAAAATGGATTAGTTATAGGGACTGGAAATCTTTCTGAAGCAGCACTTGGTTGGTGCACATATAATGGCGATCACATGAGCATGTATAATGTAAATGCCAATGTACCAAAGACATTATTAAGATATATTGTTGAAGAGATTGCGAAAGAATCTAATTCTGCAACATTAAAAGATATTTTAGATACACCAATTAGTCCAGAGTTATTACCTCCAGATGAAAATGGAAATATAGCACAAAAAACAGAAGAGCAAGTTGGTCCATATTTATTACACGATTTCTTCTTATATCATTTTGTAAGATGGCATGCATCTCCAAAAGAAATTTTAGAGACAGCAAAAGAAATTTTCAAAGATAAATATTCAGAAGATGAGATAAAGAGATGGCTAAAAGTATTTTTAAGAAAATTCTTTATTGCACAATTTAAGAGAAATTGTGTACCAGATAGTCCAAAGATAGGAAGTGTATCGCTAAATTCTAAAGAAGATTTTAGAATGCCTAGTGATATTGATGGATCAATGTGGGAAGCTGAGGTGGACGCGTGAAGATAGGAATATTTGGAGGTTCGTTCAATCCACCACACAATATGCATAAAGACATAGTTTTAGAATTACTAAAACAAGAATATTTAGACAAAGTAATTTGCATTCCTACAGGAGACAATTATGCTAAGAGTTATTTGTTACCTATAAAAGATAGAATAGAAATGCTTAAACTTATGTTTAAAGATAATGACAAGATAAACATTTCAGCTATCGAATTAGATGGTTCATTATATACCTGGGATACTATGAATTTTTATCAAAAGAAGTATCCAAATGATGAATTGTACTTTATTTGTGGTATGGATAACTTAGCAGAATTATCTACTTGGTACAGATATGAAGATATACTAAAAAAATTTAAATTAGTTGTTATAAAAAGAGATACGGACGAAGATGATGCAGAAGCAGCTTTGGAATTATACGAAAAATATAAAGACAGAATAGAAGTTGCTAATGTAAAAGCAAGGAAAATATCATCAACATTTATACGTGGTGAAATTATCAAAAATGGTATTACAGACAATTTAAGTGATATGTTAGATGAAGATGTTAGAGAATATATGAGAACAGTGGAATATGGGAAATATTGGAACATAAGCGAATAGGATACGTGGTTGACAAAAGTCAAAATACATAGTAAAATGACTTGGCAAGTCATACCTGCAAGCAAATATAGGTAACCTTAAGAACCAAAAAATAATTTTTTTCTTTCAAGGAGGAAACTGTATGTCCTATTATTTCAATGGAAGTTTGAATGACAAGATTAAGGCTCTCATCCCGGCGGCCGCTGCTGCTCCTGAGACGCATCCTGCTGCTGCCAGCGTGGCTAAAAGCATCATTGACATGATGTCCCCCGAAGACGTCGTTATCAAGGATGGCAAGCTGTGCGTTGGTCCCAACACCACTACCGGTGTGAGCGAATTCTATGATGCTAAGACCCTGGCCCGCGTGGAACAGGACCTCAAGCAGGAGTTCAAGTCGCAGTTCGGAGTGAACGCCGAAGTTTCTTTCGTATATGGTGGGCATACTGATGAACCCCTGCCCGGCGGTGGCAAGGCCAAGGTTCATCTCTACAACCTGAGTATCGCTGTTCCTGTGTAACGGCTGTATAAGCAAATATCGTGAAGCAAATTGACAAATGATGCAAAAACCCCGTATACACAACGTATGCGGGGTTCTTTGTTAGAACTTTTTACAGAGGGGACGCCCCTTGTTGTAAAAAAATTAACAACAAGGAGTGTCCCCTAATTAAAAAAGCAAAGGAAGGATTCTTATGAAAATAATTGCAGTAACAGGTAAATCTGGTTCGGGTAAGAGTACTTTAGGAAAGTTGCTTGCTCAGAGATTAGATTGTAAATATGTTTCTATAGATGAAATTGGTCACGAAGCCTTGTATAATCCGGATGCAAAAGCAAGTTTATGTGAGGCTTTCGGTGATGGGATTTTAGTCGATGGCAAAGTGAGTAGAAAAAAAGTTGGTCAAATAGTTTTTGCTGATAAAAAAGCGATGGACAAACTAACTGAAATTACATGGGGATACATGCAAGATGTTTTAGATGTGATGCTTGAAGGCTCAAATGAGTACATTGTCTTTGATTGGGCTCTTTTGCCAAACAGTAAATATTGGAATATGGCTTACAAAAAAATAATTGTAAGTGCAAATGAGCAAATCAGAAAAGCACGTATTATGAAGAGAGATAACATATCTGAAGAATATTTTGAATTAAGAGAAGCCGCGAGCTGGAATTATCAAAACGAGGAATTCGATTATATATTTGAAAACGAATTTACGGATGAGTCTTTGAATATGTTTGTTGAAAAATTCGTTTTAGATATTAAAGATTAGTTCAAAAGTCTTTCCTTGAAGAATTTACAATGGTGTGATAGGATACTATCAGTAAGCAAATCAATCATATGACCTTTGGAATAATTTGTAAAGGAGAGTGAAAACATGACGTATCAAACGTTTAAATTAGACGTGTGGGAATTTGTCATAAGCTGTACTAAGTCTCAAACGCGTCTTGCTCGTTATGCTAAACATAAAAATAAAGATGTGCGAGCTTTGGTTGGTAAAAATACTCATACAAGTGGCGATACTTTGATTCGGTTAAGCAAGGATCCTGAAAAGGCTGTTTTGTACGCGGTTGCTGGTAATAGCAGCGCTCCAGAAAATGTACTTGTCAAGTTTTACGAAACTCAAAATGTGCATCTGCTGAGACGTTTGGCGGAAAACTCTAGCCTGCCGTACAAATATCTTAAGGAACTCTCTAAACATCGTGACTATGCTATCCGGCGCGGCGTTGCAAAAAACAAAAGTGCTACGCCTGACATTTTGGAAGTTTTGGCATCAGACATTAATGCTTATGTAAGAATGTGTGTTGCCGATAACCCTAATACTCCGGCATACGTGTTGACATATCTTGCAAACGACGTAAATGATTCTGTGAGACTTCGTGTTGCACATAACGAAAACACAGAATATGAAGTTCACAAAAAACTCTTCAAAGATCGCGATACTGGTGTTAAGGAGACTGCAATCAGAACTGCGAAACTTACTGAAGAAGATGCAAGAAGGTTGGCAAAGAGTCAGGAGTGGATGGTGCAAGTTGCCTTGGCTGGCAATCCGTATATTCCGGAAGATATGGCAAAGAAGTTTTCGAAATCTCGTGATACCTATATTTATCGTGCGGCTCAGTACGCTGCGCGTAAAAGAAAAGAAATGCAAATGAAGTAATTTCACAAATGTGGCAACACCCTTACGCAATAAAGTGTAAGGGTGTTTTGTTATGTTTAAAAATTTACTTTTAACAAATAATATTAACATTATAAATTTGTTATGATAATATGTAAAAAAACAATGAAAAAGAGGGATTAATATGCAATATGAATATAAAACAAATGGAACTTGCTCTACAAAAATAGAGTTTGAAATAATTGATGGGTTAGTAAGAAATGTGAAATTTACAGGTGGTTGCAACGGCAACTTAAAAGCAATTGCAGCTCTTGTTGAAGGTATGCCTAAAGAAAAAGTGATTGAAATATTAAGAGGAATTGATTGCAGAGGTAAAGGAACTTCTTGCGGAGATCAACTTGCGAGAGCACTAGAAGAAGCAAATTATTCAATTCACTAGAATCTAAATTTAAGCTGTTGACTAAAAAACAATGTGTGATATAATAATGCCAGTGTTTGACACAGAAATAGTAGTTTTATGTCGGGTAATTAGAGAATTTGCGGTGGGTGCAAGCAAATCAAACATATAAAACGAATTACCAGTTAAATCGGTTGAGCGCGTTATAGCTTTTTAAGAGCGTAATCTAAGTATTATGAATTAAGGTGGTACCACGGGAATGTATCTCGTCCTTAAATCATAATACTTTTTTGTTGTCCAAGAGGGACACCCTTGTTTGGACAGTTTTCTAGAGTATTTTTTATGAAAATTTTAAGTATTGTCCAAAGAAGAGTGTCCCCTTTGGAAAGAATAGGAGTGAAGAAAATGAAACTATATGATGAATTAGTTTGGAGAGGACTTATTAAAGACGTATCAAGTCCAGAATTAGAAGAAAAATTAAATAATGGAGGGATGTCTTTCTATATTGGTACTGACCCAACAGCAGATAGTTTACATGTAGGTCATTTATCAAGCTTTTTAATTTCTAAGAGATTAAAAGAAGCAGGACATCATCCAATACTTTTAGTTGGTGGTGGTACAGGTATGATTGGTGATCCTAGACCAACAACTGAAAGAGCAATGATTTCAAAAGAAGAAGTTAATAAAAACTTTGAAGGATTAAAAGCACAAGTAGAAAAAATTTTCGGTTTTGAAGTTGTTAACAACTACGACTGGATTAAAGATATCAACGTATTAGACTTCTTAAGAGATTACGGCAAATACTTTAACATTAACAATATGTTGGATAAAGATATTATTAGAAGAAGATTAGATTCTGGTATTACATATACAGAATTTTCATACATGCTTTTACAAGCATTAGATTTCAAATACTTACATGAAAACAAAAATGTAGATTTACAATGTGCTGGTTCAGATCAATGGGGTAACATTACTGCTGGTATCGATCTAATCAGAAAATCTACAGGTGATGAAGTATATGGATTTACAATGCCACTTGTAACAGACTCTCAAGGTAAAAAATTTGGTAAGAGTGAAGGAAATGCTTTGTGGTTAGATAAAAATCAAACATCTAGCTATGAGTTATACCAATTCTTTATAAATGTTGAAGATTCAATGGTAATTAACTACTTAAAGATTTACACATTCTTATCTAAAGAAGAAATTGAAGCTTTAGAAGTTTTGAATAATGAACATCCAGAAAACAGAGATGCTCACAAAGCTTTAGCAAAAGCTATTATCACTTTCTTACATGGTGAAGAAGAATATGAAAAAGCTTTAAGAATAAGTGAAGCGTTATTTAGCGGAGAAATCAAAAACTTATCTATTGATGAAATTAATGATGCATTCAAAGGTGTTCCAACTTTTGAAGCAAAAGAAGAAACGTTAATAGATATGCTTGTTAATAACAAAATTACAAGTAGCAAGAGAGAAGCAAGAGAATTTTTAGGTAATGGTTCAATCAGTGTGAATGGTGAAAAAGTAACTGATGAAAATATGATGATAAATAGCGACATGGCAATTGGCGGTAAAGCTGTTATTGTTAGAAAAGGTAAAAAGAAATATTTTTGCGGAAAATTTTAGTATAAAATCTAATAATGTTATATAATGTACTAAAGAAAAATTGATGTACTTTTAGGAGGAACCATGAGCGAAAATAAATTATTCAAATTGATTACAAGTATGCCAGTAATACTTTTAACATTATATTTTATACCTTTTGTAGGTGTTTGTTTAACTGGTTTTAGATACTTTGTGTATAAAAACAAAAAACAATATTCTACTTCAATTACTTTAATTGTATGGGGAATCATATGCTTAATACCAAAGATGGTAATAAGTGTGTTAGATGTATTAAAAATTGAAAATGTACCATATGTAAATGAGGTTGCAGAAGTTGCTAATAAACTTAACCTAGTTGATTTTTCTAAAACTTTATTAACAGTAGGTATACTTTCTATGATTGTTGTTTACATTGTTAAAAAGATTGCAAATAAAATCGAAAATAATGTTAGCAAATATATGAGAGCTCAAGCTGAAGCTGAAAGAGAGATCAATGAAAAAAATAATTTAAAGATAAAAGAAAAACAAGAAGCTGCAAAGAACACACATTTTGTTAAATGTAAAAGTTGTGGCGGAAATAATGTAATAGTTGGAGATATAGGTAAATGTAAATTCTGTAGACAACCTATTACAAAAGAAGATTAAAAAATTGACCACGGCCCCTGGGGACCGTGGTCTTTTGCTTAGTACAGAATAATTTTGGCTTTGGAAGCCTCCATACCAGCTTTGATCTCGGCAAAATTGGCGCCGCTCATGATACCAATCAGACCAGTACCGATAGAGATACTTGCCACGGGCTCATCGCCATCGATCTGATCGAAACACTTGCGGATGATCTCGGTCTGATTCTGCCAGCCGTCATTAAGGGAATGGCATACAAGCGCATAGAACGTTACGCCGTCGCACTCCTTCTTGAGAACGGTTCCGAGCGTGTGTACACCGGCGTTTGCCAACTGAGGCCAGTACTTTCTGGAGATAACTCCAGCAAAACCGGCGTCGTTGAAGCCTTCCGTGTTTACAGCGAATGCAATCCGAGTTTCACCTCCTGCCAAGATATCTGCTCCACGTTTACTTGCAATAATCATCTTGAATTGCCTCCTCGTAAAATTATTTATGGATTGTGGATCGAACAGTGGTATAAAACCGATATAATTATATCATGTTTACATAAAAAACACAAGTGAGGTTGCTTGGACATAAATATTTGATATTTAAAAAAGTTATATTTATAATTGTATTAGAGTGAAAAATACAACTTAAGAAGGGGATTTATATGAAAGTAAGTGATATTGATGCGGATTTTGTAGAGGTAATAGATGAATTAGTAGCAAATGGATTTAGACCGTTTGCTTCTTGTGATGGTGTTGAAGCGCATCATACAGCAGAAGATCCAGCTGATGATGCATATATAGCATTTCTTGATAGTCCTAAAGTAATAGATTTAATAGCTGCTTTTCAAAGAGATTCAGATGTGTTTTCTGTTTCTTTAGGAACTCAGACTTCAAAAAATCCGATAGAATTGTATGGTAATCTAATTGAGGGAAACAGATATAGTGTTTATTTTTATAACGAACGAGGTCAATATACAGAATATTTTAAAAAGATAATATCGGGAGTAATAGATGGTACGATTGTAATTTCTGATGAGGAAAAAGAATTCTTAGAAAGATTATCAACAGAATTTGGTTTATTTCAAGAGTTAGATTTATCTGTAAATTTTACAATGCATACGACATATCAACCTTATATGAATAAATCTGGTAAAACCAATGTGCTAACAATACATACTAAAGAAGATGCAATATCCATAGACGAAAAAGGTTCGAATGGCGAAAAATACCTTGGAATTAGAGATATGAGCGTGCTTTCTAAATTATGGGGACAAAAATTCGGTTTGCAGACACATGAAATGTTTGATGAAAAAGAATTTACAGACGAAGAATTTATAGTAACAACAGGTAGAGATATTTGTGAAATATATATTTCGGATGAAAATATAGAAAAGATTTTTGAATTAATGACTGAACTTAGAAATGTCGAAGGAAGCTTGCCTATAGTAAAAGTTATAGATCCTGATAGCGTTGATTATGAAGACATAGAGGATTATTCAACAAAAAAATCTTCTGACGAAATTGACGTGTGATTTGCTCTATATATAAAATGAAGCTTTTTATAAAAAAACGAAGGATTTAAAAGGAAACCCAAATAAGAAGAGTTCGAGAGCTTATTTGGGTTTTTTTAGTTGAAAAACATCGAACCTTGCGATTTTCTAAAAAAGGAAAATTTTAGTATAATCTACATGCTTATGAAAATTAGACCGAAAAAAATAAAAAACATGAGGTGATTTTAAAATGTATTCCCCCGAACCCTCCCAGAAGAAGATTTTGGCGAGTGATTTTGACGGAACCTTCTTTTTAAACTATGACGATATGAGAAGAAACATAGTTGAGGTGGATAAGTTTCGAAAGGAAGGCAATATTTTTGTTATTGCAACTGGTAGATCGTACCTTGGATTAGATGTTGAACTTATGAAAAATCCAGTGGATTGTGATTATTATGTGCTTAATCATGGAGCAACGATTATAACCCAGAATGATGAAATAATTGAAGAAATTACATTAGATGAAAAAACAAAGAAAAGTATTTTGCTAGATTTGCAAGCTATGGAACCTGCAACGAAAGCTGTTGCATATAAGGGTTTAAAGACAAATGTTGATATTGAAGAAAAAGGTATATCAAAAATTCAAAAAGTTTTTGCAAATTTAGAATTAGCGCAAAAAGCAAACGAAGAGATAAACGAAAGATATAGTAACAAAGCCATAAGCTATTTGGTTGCATCTACTAATTCGATAGAAATTGTTTCTGCTAAAGCTAACAAAGCTAAAGCAATGAAACTTATTGCAGGATTAGAAAATGTATCTTCAAAAAGCATTTATACTGTAGGAGATAGTATGAATGATTTGGAAATGATAAAAAAATTTAATGGTTATTGTATGGTAAATGCTGAAGAAAACGTAAAAACAGTATGTTCTGCAAGATGTAGAAGTGTAGCCGAATTAATAGAAAAAATTCGCTATGAAGCACCTAAAAAGCATGTGAAATTTATGTAAAACTTGCTTTTTTTGGAAAAATATGATAAAATATAACACGGATAGAACGAAAAAAGTGAATATATGCTGAATCTCTGAGGAGAGCCGAGGAACCATTTTTGGGGTGTAACTGCAAAGCAGTGGGAAACTTTCTATTCCTAACCCGTCAGCTAACTTGGTAAGCATTTAGAAAGAATGTTCTTACAAGTCGTGGGAGGATTCTCTTCTGCGACTTATTTTTTTGGAGGGATGAAAATGTATAAAATAAGTGTAATATTACCAATACATAACGTAGGTAAGTATTTACATGATTGTGCAGAATCAGTAATTAATCAAACTTTAGGGTTTGAAAATATCGAGCTTATAATGGTTGATGACGGATCAACAGATGATAGCTTTGAAATAATGAAGGAATATGATGCTAAATATGATAACGTAAAAATATTTCACTTTGATGAAAAAAGTGGTAGTGCCGGTAAACCAAGAAATAAAGGTATAGAAATGGCAACTGGTAAGTATTTAATGTTCTCAGACCCAGATGATTTCTTTGCGTTAGATGCTTTCGAAAATATGTATAATGCAATTGAAAAAGACAATGCAGACTTTATTATTGCCAACTGGTGTTATGCAGATGAAGATGGTACACCTTGGGAAAAACCTATATTTGATGAAGAAAGATTTAAGCATTTTAAATTATCTATAGATGACTATAAAGATTCTTTCTATATAATGAACTCATCAATGTGTAACAAAATATTTAATAGAGAGTTTATAATGTCACATGGTATTAAATGTTTAGAGTATATGCCTGGTGAAGATACATATTTCTCTATGTCAGCGTTTTTAGATGCAAAAAACGTTTATTACATACCTGTGGTAATGTACTATTACAGACAAAGAAAAGGTGATGGAGCTTCAGTTTCTTGGAACTGTTCAGCAAAGTTTTTTGACGGAATGAATAAAGCTTATAAAGCATTGTATGAAAAGTTTGTAGAAAAAGATCAAGTTAATTTCTATAAGTTCGTATATGCTAGAAATATGACTTATCTTTTGTATAGATTTATTGATTCTACACAATTAAGCGATGAAGAAAGATTAGAAATTATTGCTGAGTGTAGATGGTTCTATAAATTAAGTAACACTTTAGATGTTCCGGCTTGTCAAAAATCATTATCAACATTGCTAGAAAAAATAGTAAACGGTGAATATAAAGACGTTATAGATATTTGTAAAATTATCGCTGAAACAAGAACATATATGACTAAAGATGTTAGACAAAGTATGTCAAAACCAACACAAGAAATGTATGATGAAATTATAAAAAATATGAAGGGAGAATAAGCCATGTACGACTTGATTTTCTTTTATAGCAGTATAAATCGTGGAGGAAGCGAACTTGCTTTGCTTAGATATTTAAAGAATACAACTAAAAAAGAAAACACCCTAGTAGTTTACTATAAAGATACTTCCGATCTGGAAATGATTAAGGAATTTCAAAATGTGGTTGAAGTAAAAAAATTAGAACCAGATGAAGTTGTATCTACTAAAAATGTAGTTAATTGCATGATTTCAACTACAGAAAGTACGATATTTGATAAAGTAAAAGCTGAAAAATATATTTTATGGGTTCAAGTAAATCCTGAATTTTACAGTAACTACAGAGATTTTGAAAAGTATGATAGTTTCTTAACGACTTCTGAATACATAAAAGGAATTACACTTAAACATGAAAGCGTAAAAGGTAAAAAAGTATTTTTAGCAAATCCGATTGTAGATATGGAAGAGATAAGACAAAAAGGTGAAGAATCTCAAGATGTATTATCAGATGATGAAATTAATATAGTTTCTATTGCTAGAGTTTGTAAAAACAAAGGTTATGACTATATGGTTGAAATTGCAAATAGATTGAAGAAAAGAAATATAGATTTTAAGTGGTACATGTTAGGATTTATTTCTTATAGAGATGAGGAGTACTACAAAAGCTTATTAGAAAAAATTGAAAACTATGATTTAAAAGATAACATAATTTTTATGGGGGCTCATGAAAATCCATACAAATTTTTAAAACATGCATATATGAGTGTGTTGTTATCGAACGACGAAGCTTGGGGATTAGCAGTTACTGAATCTAAAGCACTTGCAGTTCCGCCGATAGCAAGTAACAATTCTGGATTGAAAGAACAAATTGTTTCTGGTGAAAATGGATATTTAGTTGACTTACCAGAAACTGAAGAGGAATATGAAGCTATTGTAGATATGATGCAAGAACTTATTAATAACAAAGAACTATATAGCCAAATGGTTGAAAATTTAAGGGGCATAAAAGATAATGTTCCTGAAATTGTAAAAACAATGGATGAATGTTTTCACCAATAACTCATAGAATTAAGAACGGAGAAATCCGTTCTTTTTTTATTTGTGTGAAGAATTTATGAAAATATTGCATGTTTTCCCCAAAACACATAAAATGTATAGATGAGTGCGTGTGCATTAGGAGGTAAAAATGAGTACAGAACAAATCGAAAATGAAAACATTATTGAAAAAAAGAGAAGAATAGAAAAGATTAAAAAGAAAAAGGGTAAAAAGAGAGTTATTCTGATTATATTGATTTTTATTGCTATCTTTGTTGCTAACGGTGTTATAAATGACGATGGAAAGAAAGCTAGAACTAAATTTAATTATGAAGAGGTTGTTACAGATATAGGAGATATTGATGTAACTGTTGAAGGAAAAGGTACTATTGAGGAAAATAGTGTTTATAATATTTCGCCTGTGGTAACTGGAGAAATTATAGAAGATCATATAGAAGTAGGGCAAAGTGTTGAAAAAGATGAACTTTTGTATGTGATTGATTCTGATGATTTATCTGCAAATCTATCTTCAGCTAAATTGGGTGTTGAACAAGCTACAATTAGTTACAATAATGTGAAGAAACAAATAAACGATTTAAATATTGTTGCAAATGCAAATGGACATGTTAGTGATTTAACAATTAGTAAAGGTGCATATGTTACTAATACAATGCAAATTTGTAATTTGGTAGAAACAAGTCAATATGAAGTTGTTTTACAATTTATGAGTGCTAGTGCAGCTCAATTTAGAGTTGGAAATAGAGCAACTCTAACATATATGTCTTATATGACTACAACAGAAGGTGTAGTTACAAATGTAGGTAATAGAGCTTTCTTACGTGATGACGGTTCACAAGTTGTTGAAGTTACTATAGGTATTCAAACAAATGGATATGGATTAAATAATGCATTAGTAAAAGGTGCTGTATATACGGATGGTGGCAATGTAATTTCAAGTGCTAATACAGCTGCTATTACAGGAGTTACTAACAATATGGTAAAGGCTAAAAGTGCTGGAACGGTTGCAACAGTTAATGTAAAAAATGGTGATTACGTTACTGCGGGAACTGTTATTGCAACACTTGAAAATATCGATTTAGAGATTGCATTAAGTAATGCAGAGATAGCCTTAAAAAATGCGAGAAATTCACTTGCTAATGTAGAAAAACAACTAGAAAATTATTATATTACTTCTCCAATAAAAGGAATAATTGCATATAAAAATAATAAACTTGGCGATGTTATTTCAAATTTCCAAAGCACAAATTCAAAAATAATGGTTACTGTTGCGGATAATTCTATAAAGAAATTTGCAATGGAAGTTGATGAATTAGATATAGCAAAAGTAAAAGTAGGACAAGAAGTTGTAATTAAAATTGATGCTTTAGAAGGAAAAGAATATAGTGGCGAGGTTGTTAATATAAACACTATTGGGCGACCTGTTGCGGGAATAACATCATATACAGTTATGATAGAACTTCCAAATCATCCAGAAATATATGCGGGAATGAATGTAGATGCAGAGATTCAAATTTCATCTGTACCAAATGTTATGAGGGTTCCTCTTTCAGCAGTTAGAAAAGGAAACGTAGTATATAGAAAAGTGAAAGATGTAAATTATCAAGATGCAGACACCTCTGTTCCAATGGGATATGAAAAAATTATTGTTGAAATAGGACAAAATAATAGTGATTATATCGAAATTATAAATGGCCTTAATGAAGGCGATGTAGTATTGATAGACAAATTAACTCAATCAGGAATTATAGATCTTAGCCATATGACTGGTGAAATGTAAAGGAGTTTTAAATGATTGATTTAAAAAATGTATATAAAATATATGAGACTGGTGATGTTGAAGTTCATGCTTTAGATGGAATCAGTCTTCATATAGATAAAGGTGAATTTGTTGCAATTGTTGGACAATCAGGAAGCGGAAAATCAACTTGTATGAATATAATAGGTTGTTTAGATGTGCCTACAGATGGCGAATACATATTAGATGGTATTGATGTGAGTACAATGGATGATGATGAATTATCATATATAAGAAACAACGAGTTAGGCTTTATATTCCAACAATACAATTTGATTCAAAAATTATCTGTAATAAATAACGTAGAATTACCGCTTATTTATAAAAGATATCCTAAAGAAGCTAGAAGAAAGATTGCAATGGAAGCGCTTGAGAGAGTTGGTCTTAAAGGAATGGAAAATAGATTTCCACAACAACTTTCTGGTGGACAACAACAAAGAGTTTCTATTGCAAGAGCGCTTGCTGGTGAGCCTTCTGTAATTCTTGCGGATGAGCCAACAGGAGCTTTAGATAGTAAAACAGGTATTGAAGTTTTAGCGCTTATAAAAAAACTAAACGAAGAAGGTAATACAATTATTCTTGTAACTCATGATAACGAAATCGCAGAGCAAGCAAAACGTGTTGTAAGACTACAAGATGGTAAAATTGTAGAAGATAGACCGGGTAGGGGGCAATAAGATGGATATAGGACAATCTTTTATTCTTGCTGTTAAGAGTTTGATGGCGAGTAAAATGAGAGCTCTTCTAACAATGCTTGGTATAATAATTGGTGTATCAGCAGTAATTTTGATATCAGGTATGGGTGAAGGTTTAACTGCAAAGGTAGAAGAAACTTTTACAAGTATGGGATCTAATATTGTTACCGCAATGGCTTTAAGACAAACAGAGACAAAGTATGTTGATCTAGATAAATTAGCGGAGTTCGCCTCTGAAACAGAAGGCATGAAATATTATGCGCCATATACACAAACAAGTGCTACTGCAAAGTTCGGAACTGAAGACGCTTCTACAACTGTCTACGGTACAAATGAAGATTATGCAAGCATTAGAGATAGAGGAATTGCAAGTGGTAGAAATATTCAATACTTAGATGTTGAAAGAGAACAAAGAGTTTGTGTTGTTGGTTCACATGTTATTGAAGAACTTTTTGGAGACGATGTAACTAATGATGAACTAATTGGAGAACAGTTAAAAATAAACGGAACGACTTTTAAAATTGTAGGAATTATGGAAGAAAAAGCTTCCGGCATGGCTGGCGGCGATGATGACATGATTCTGATTCCGTATACAGTAGCTCAAAAAGTATTTAACATTCAGTATGTAAATATGTTTTATTTTACATATGAAAATGGTGATTATGCAGATACGATTATAGATAAAGTAGATAGATTCTTTTACAATATTTATGATAACGCTGATTACTATTTTATAATGGATGCGCAAAGCATGATGGAAGAAATGTATGATATGCTTGACACTATCACATCAATTTTAGTTGCGATAGCAGCGGTTTCTTTACTTGTTGGTGGTGTTGGTATTATGAATATTATGCTAGTATCTGTTACTGAAAGGACAAAAGAAATCGGTATCAGAAAAGCTATTGGTGCTAATAAATTTGACGTGTTAAGTCAGTTTGTAATAGAAGCGATTACAACAAGCGTAATTGGAGGAACAATAGGAATTATGCTGGGAATATTCTTTACAAATATAGCTTCTGTAATTCTTGGTATAGAAGGAAAGGTGACTTTTGGAGCTGTTGCAATAGCGGTAGGCGTATCTTCTTTAATAGGAATTCTATTTGGATATATGCCAGCGAAAAAAGCAGCAGATATGCACCCAATAGATGCTTTAAGACACGAATAATAAAAAGGGATGGATGTCGAAAACATTCGTCCCTTTTTTATTGCCATGAAAAAATCTTTAATATATAATGAGCTTGCAGGGAAGATGTTATTTTATATAACACTTGCAATGGGATGAAGTATACTACTTATTATGGTTGTGCAAGTGACCGTAGTATATATAGTCTTGTCCAAATGGATAGTCTACGACTATCGTATTTGTCAAACTTTTTCTTCCTTGCTTTTGTTTTAGGAGGTAGAAGTATTGAGTTTATTAAATTCATTACTTGATGATAAATTATGGCAAGCCTTTTTGGAACACAAAAAGGCTTCAATTTTATCTGAAAGAGAGATAAAAAAATACCAAGAGTATATTAATAATAAAGAGTACGAAGAAATTGCATTTAAGCTTATAAATGAAGAATATGAATTTTCTAAGCCTAGAAGAGTTGCAATTAATAAGATTAGAAAAAAGAAAAAAAGAATTGTGTATATATATCCACAAGAAGAGAATTATATATTTAAGATGCTTTCTTTTTTACTATACAAGTATGATTATTTATTTGCACCTAATTTATATTCATTTAGGCAAAGAAGTGGTTGTAAAAAGGCCCTTTCCGACTTAATAAGACAACACATGAAAATAAAACATGGCTATAAAGTAGATATAAAAAATTATTTTAATAGTATTCCGCCAGAAAAAATTTTAAAGTCACTAAAAAAAGATTTGCAAGATGAAAAATTGTATAATCTTTTTGAAAAATTATTAATGAACAAAATGGTTTTAAGTGATGGGATAGAAATTGAAGATGAAAAAGGAATAATGGCTGGCGTTCCACTTGCATCATTTTTAGCTAACTATTATTTGAAAGATTTAGATCAATACTTTTATGATAACCAAATTACATACTGTAGATATGCGGATGATATTATTGTTTTTGATTCTAAAGAAAAATTAGAAGAACACAGAAATTACATTATAAACATTTTGAAAGAAAAAGGATTAGAGGTTAATCCGGAAAAAGAGTTCTACTATAACCCTTGTGAAGAAATAGAGTTTCTTGGCTTTTCGTACAAAAATGGTACGATAGACTTAAATAAAAATTCAATAAGAAAAATAAAAGGAAAAATTAGAAGAAGCGCTCGTGGACTTAGACGTTGGATGATAAAAAACAACACGCCTCCAACATCACCATTAAAAGCAATGAATAAAAAATACAATAAAAAATTTTATGGTAGAGATGAAGATGATTTGAGTTGGAAATACTGGTTTTTCCCAACTATTAATACGGACAAAACTTTAAAAATAGTTGATGAATACATGCAAGATTGGCAACGTTATATAGTAACCGGTGTGCATAACAAAAAGAATTATGAAAAAGTTCCGTATGAGATGCTTAAAGGGGCAGGCTATAGATCGCTTGTGAATGAGTATTATAATTTTAAGAAAAATAATGAAAATATAAAATAGAACTTTGGAGGGATGGTATTGAACACGAAGTTGTTTATAAGTAGCACAATAAGAAGTTATATGCATACTTTTCTTGTATTTCTATGGAATTTTTTTATAGGAATTCTGTTTTATCGCATGGTGCATACTATCGAAAAATCTATTAAAATTAAAAAAATAGATTATTGGGATATAGGATACATTTTTCTTAATTTACAAAATCAATATTTATTCTTTCGAACAAGTAGTGGTGTTGGGATAAAACTTTATGCTCGAATTGCGCTTTTTTTGATGTTGTTTTTTGCTTTAGATATAATGTACAAAGAAAAAATATTATGCAAAAAATCAGATAAAGAGAATACAGAAAATAAAAAAGAAGAAGAAAAACCTCACGTTAATTAAACGTGAGGTTTTTAATTATTTCTTTATATGGTAAGCGATTTTTGTGCCATTTTTGTGCTTTTCAACGATTACGTATGTATTATCTTTATCGTATCTAACACTAGAATATTGAGAATATCCCGCAGAAGTAAGAGTATCATAATATTCTCTTGATGGACTTCCTTTATAGAAAAGAGTGATTCTATTATATCTAGATGTAGCAGTTGTGATTGGCTTTGCACTCATTTCACCAGGATAAACAGGAAAATTAGAATATTCTGAAGGTATATCATAACTCATAGAAGGTGTTGAGTTTGAAACACCGCCTATATTAACATGACCTTCAACATAATCTTTAGCGTAGTCCTTAGCAGCATCTTTTACCGCTTTACCAAGAACGTTAAAAAGTTTAGAAAAATCCATAGGTTCCTCCTTAGTTCGTTTGTTTAAGAAAAGTATATTGTTTTTTGTTAAAATAGGCAAGAAAAATTAATGCGGGCTGGAGTCTATGTCTTGTAATAATGCCTGAAAGATGGTAAAATTGTGCCCGTATATATGTACTTAGATTTTGCGAAAGGAGAGGCATATGTTTAAACTACATTCAAATTTTGAACCTACTGGTGACCAACCAGAGGCAATTGAATATTTAGTTAATGGAATAAATAGAGGCGAAAAGTTTCAAACGTTACTAGGTGTGACTGGTTCTGGTAAGACTTTTACAATGGCCAATATTATTGCAAAAGTAAATAAACCAACTTTGATATTAGCTCATAACAAAACTCTGGCAGGACAATTATATAGTGAATTCAAAGAGTTCTTCCCAGAGAACGCAGTTGAATACTTTGTTAGTTATTATGACTATTATCAACCAGAAGCATATATGCCTCAAACTGATACTTATATCGAGAAAGATTCGGCCGTTAATGAAGAAATAGATAAACTTCGTCATTCGGCAACTGCGGCGCTTTTTGAAAGAAAAGATGTTATTATTGTAGCGAGTGTATCTTGTATATATGGATTGGGAGATCCAGAAGATTATAGTGGACTTACACTTTCTTTAAGACCTGGTATGCAAATTGAAAGAGATAAATTATTAAAAGATTTGATTGACCGCCAATATGATAGAAATGAAATCGATTTTAAACGCGGTAAATTTAGAGTTCGTGGAGATACTGTTGAAATATACCCTTCGAACGAAAATGAAAAAGCGTTAAGAATTGAATTTTTTGGTGATGAAATTGAAAAAATTTCGGAAATTAATCCTGTAACAGGACAAAGAATTGCAACGAGAAATCACGTTTTAATTTTCCCTAATTCGCATTACGCAACTTCAAAATTAAAAATGAAAAATGCTATTAAAACAATTGAAGCGGAATTAGAAGAACAAATAAAATATTTTAAAGAAAATGATAAATTAGTTGAAGCTCAAAGAATCGAACAACGTACTAATTTTGATATCGAGATGATGCTTGAAACTGGTTTTTGTCAAGGTATTGAAAACTATTCAAGACATATAAGTGGACGTGCTCCTGGTAGTGCACCATATACATTAATAGATTATTTCCCAGATGACTTTTTGCTTTTAATTGATGAATCGCATGCGACAGTACCTCAAGTAAGAGCAATGTATAATGGTGATAGAGCTAGAAAAGAAAGTCTGGTTCAATATGGTTTTAGACTTCCTTCAGCTTTCGATAATAGACCATTAAAATTTGAGGAGTGGGAAGAAAGAATTAATCAAACAATTTTTGTTAGTGCAACTCCAGCAGATTATGAAAAGGAACATGCAAAGGATAATGTTGTTGAACAAATTATTCGTCCTACAGGACTTTTAGATCCTAAGATTGAGGTAAAACCAATTGAACATCAAGTAGATGATTTAATTGAACAAATTAGCGAAGTTGTAGAAAAAGGTGAAAGAGTTTTAGTTACAACTCTAACTAAAAAGATGGCTGAAGATTTAACTGCATATTTAAAAAATATTGGAATTAAAGTTACTTATATGCATTCAGATGTTGATACTTTAGATAGAATGACAATATTAAAAGAACTTCGTGAAGGTAAGTATGATGTGCTAGTTGGAATCAACTTGTTAAGAGAAGGTTTGGATTTACCGGAAGTTTCTTTAGTTGCGATATTAGATGCTGATAAAGAAGGTTTCTTACGTAGTGAACGTTCGCTAATTCAAACTATAGGAAGAGCTGCCAGAAATGTAAATGGTAGAGTTATAATGTATGCGGATGAATTAACTGCTTCTATGGAAAAGGCAATTACGGAGACAAATAGAAGAAGAAAAATTCAAATGGCATATAACGAGGAGCATGGAATAACTCCACAATCCATTAAGAAAGCTATTCGTGATGATATTAAGGCTACAATTGTTGAGGAGACAGTTGCAGAATATGATTTAAAAGAAGGCAAATCTATTGATGAAATTATAGATGAATTAACCACAGAAATGCTAAAATTGGCTTCAAAAATGGAATTTGAGGAAGCTGCTAAAATTAGAGATAAGATAAAAGAGCTAGAAGGCTTAAAATAGGGAGTTACAAGGCTTGAAAAAAGTGCTAAAAATCAATATTTTTAGCACTTTTTTCTTGTATATTTTGCCAAAAAACGGTAAAATATATATAAGTAGATTTTTGATTAAAACAAAAGATAAAGGAGACAAGAAAACATGCTTTTTGCAGAGATTTTACTGCTTGCCTTGGGCATATTTCTTTTGATAAAAGGATCTGATTTATTTGTAGATTCAGGGTCTGAAATCGGAAGAGTTTTGAAATTAAGTGAAGTTATATTGGGAATTACAATTGTGGCTTTTGGCACAAGTTTACCAGAGTTAGTTGTAGCTATAACGAGTTCACAGTTGGGAAGTAACGAAATAGCATTAGGAAACATTCTTGGTACTAATTTGTTTAATCTTGCAGTTATTTTAGCCACAGTAGCTTTAATAAAACCTGTAAAGTTTAAAAAAGAAACAATTAGACGTGATATGTATATGTCTGTGGTTGCAGCCTTTATATTTACAGTTGTTGCAGCTGATAAAATAATTGCTGGAGATCAAATAAATATTATTTCTAGATCAGACGGTATAATATTACTGGTTCTATTTGGAATGTATATGTATTTTACATTATTAGGACATGCAGAAAAAAGAAAAAGAGAACAGGAAAAAGGCGAAGAAGAATTAAAATTAAAACTTAAAGATATCGATATCTTAACTAAAAATGTCGCACTAATGGTTTTAGGTATTGTAATGATATTTTTAGGAGCTAATTTTTCTGTTGGAGCTGTAGAAGAAATTGCAATTATATTAGGTATTTCTGAAACCTTTATTGCGATATTGTTTGTAGCTATTGGTACATCATTACCTGAAATATTCACATCAATAGCTGCAATAAAGAAAGGAAAAACCAATATTGCAATTGGTAACTTAATAGGAAGTAATATGTTTAATATATTATTTGTATTAGGTACTGCAGCTACGATAAGACCAATTCCGTTGCAATCAGACACTTTAGTATTAGATGCTTTCACTTTTTTGGGTGTGACAGTAATGTTAATGCTTCACGCAATACGTGATAAAGAGCATCAAATTTCTAAAGTAGAAGGAATATCATTACTAGCTATATATGTAGCATATGTAATTTTTGTAGTAGCAAGAGGATGAGTAATTTACAAAGAAAGGATGATGCAAGATGAAACGAGGAAGAAAATTTTCCGGACTGCTGTTAATCTTAGTTTTTAGTATATTATTAACAGCGCTTATGCCAATGACAATTCTGTTTGCAGCTAGTGATGATAATGATGCTGAAACAGGTGAAAACGATAAAGGTGGAGATGCTGATACAGTAAAAGACACACGGAAAATGGTATATTGGTAATGGCGGTGAATATGGCGGTACAAGATATACATTGTATCTATCAGATGGAGAACCATTATACGTAGACGTGCAAGCTGGTACCTCATTATCAGATGCTATTGTTGGTTATCAAACTACAGGTTTTAAAGACATTGATAAATATAGTTCTAAATATGATGTGCCTGCAGATGGTATAGTGTTAGAAAGAGAAGATTGGGTTGCGGTAGCTGAAGCAATTGAGAAAAAATATAATGTTACAGGATTAGTTGAACAAGTTAAAGATAAAGGAGTTCAATTTAAAGCAACAATAGAACAATATTTAGATTGTGGTATTAAAACTGATTCAGGATATAGAGCATATGGGCATATAACAGCTACTGAGTTAATGAGAAAGTTAAATACTGGTGATTATACTGGTAATCTTGAGTGGATTGGTAGAGCAATAAGAACTTCTTATGCAGCATTTTCTGAAGAAGAAGCAGAACGTTACGCTTTAATGGGCTTCCCAGATGCTCAAGGTTGGGGTGGCTTTGAATATGTTGTGGAAGAACCAGAAGAAGAGCCGGAAGATCCACCAGAAGATCCTCCGGAAGATCCTGAAATTCCAGAAGATCCGCCAGAAGATCCACCAGAAGATCCACCACTTCCTCTTTACACAATAACTCCAGGATATGCTCCTGAAGATACTGGATATACAGCGGAAGGAAGAATTGAGAATGGTGCATTTAATACAGGACCGGGACTAACAGGACCAATACCATGTAGAGAGAATTTAACAGTTTCAGCTATATCTGATTTAGCTGGTGCAGTAGAAAATTTGGGATATTATATGGTAGAGTACCATCCTCACGAGTATACTGCGACAGGTGATTGGACTATTTACAAAGAAGAATTCCAAGGTTATGAACAAAAACCAATTTTTAGTGGTGATGGTATAACAGTTATAGGATGGGAAGATGACAAAGATAAACCTATATATGGTTATGAAGTATATGATTCAGGAAGTTCTTCACAAACAGAAACAAAATCTGGTGTAGATTATTTTATAAAGCTATTACCAGAAACAAAAACATATAAAACAGCATCTGTAACAATAAATAATCCTACATTACCAAGTGTTACTTTAAATGCAGGTCATACATTAAATTTCATAGGAAGTGATGTTGATAATACACCAAATGGTGGACAGTATAAAAATGTATACTCTGCAACTGAATATTATGGACGTAATGAAACAGTTCCAGATTGGTTAGCAGGCTCATTGCAATCAGAATGTGATGCCGCAGTTGCTTCACAAATGGCACAAGATGCTTCAGATTGGTGGAGTATTAACGAAGACGTTTTAAAAGTGAATAATACACCGGTTAGAAATAACGGAACAATAAGAGCTGGTTCAGATATTATACCAGGCTCACAAACAATCACAATTAGTGATTCAATTTTAAATAACACACCATCAGGATATGATTCAGATTGTATACACAATATGGAAGGCGCACCAATGTATGCTGGTTCAGCATATTCAAGTTATCCATTTGGTGCAAATAAAGTTTATGTACACACACCTGTACACAATACAACAACTATTTCTTCATTAGTACCAAACCAATTAAAGGTAAAAGAAATGGCTGGCGGTAACACAATTGTAAGACTAGGAGAACAATTTACTATTACTGTAACGACTAAAGGTACAACTCATAAATATGGTAATATTGAAACAAACAAATACATAAAATCTGTAGAAATTGTTTGTCCTTTCTGTGGCACAATTTCAGGTAAGACACATACATGTAGATTACCACAAACAAAAACAGATAATACGGTTTATACGGTAACTACTAGAGTTACAGCATGTAACAGTGGACCTGCAACAAAAGGTTATGGCAAGACAAATGTTCCTGATGATGAATATGTAGTTGAACAAACTATTGGACTTTACGCCGCAGGAAAAATATATGACATGCAAGTAAGAACTACTAATGATACAGGTTGGAAGTTACCATCTGCACAAGGATTATCTCAATTACCAATAGGTGAAAAAGGAGATAACGGAAATAAAATTTACAAATACGCTATTAAGTTAGGTTATAAAGCATACTTTGATTTTAAAACGTTAGGAGTTGCCAACAAGGCTGTAGATATTACACCAAAGTTGTATTACGTAGATGTAAATGGCAATGTAATTGAAAATGTAGATTTTTATTTCAAGACTAGTCCGACAATGTATGAAAAATTAGGAGCTAAAGACTTGTTCTTAAAAATGTCTTTAAATTCTACAAACGGTGAAGTTAATAATTCGGAATTTATAAAGGAAAAAGCTATAACTACACAAAATAAAGGAGGAATAGATTTTTCTAAGATCTTAAATATTGGTAAATTAGGAAAAATAACTTTAACAGAAGAAAATGCACTTCACACAACAGGCCCTTCAAATGAACTTCGTTGGTATGCTGAAGTATATATTCCTTCAAGTTTAGTTGTTGCACCAGCGGGAACTAAATTAGTTGATGTTTCAAATGGAAAAGGTATATATAAAACTGGTTATGTTGTACTAACATTTACAGATGTGACAACAAAACTAAGTGATGGAAGAGATTACTTACAATATAGCATGGTTAGAGATTGCTTAGGAAATGTTATAGACTTCACAAAATCTATAATGTATGCAGAAAAAGCTGAAAGTGGAATGTTCAAAAATACTATTAACTTATCTAATGGAAAGACATTCTCTGGATATGCTGAAACAGAAATTCCTGTAATTGTTTATGATATCTCTATGAGAGCTAATAATGATTACGAAACAGAAGGAACACACTAATATAAAGGAGAATGCTTATGAAAAATAAAATAATGATATTAGTTTTTGTACTTACTATTGCAATGAGTACAGTAGTATTTGCAAAAGTTATTACTCCAGAAGTTATTTCTTTTTCAGATGTGCCATTAACTCATTGGGCTGTTGAACATATTTATGAGGCACAATCAAAAGGAATTGTTAATGGTTATCCTGATGGCACATTTGCACCAGAAGCAAATGTTGCGGTTGGTGAATTTATAAAAATGGTTGCAGTAACTTATTATAAAGATTATAAATACACCGCACCAACAGATGGATCACACTGGGCAATGCCATATGTAAATTCATTACACAGAGTAGTTTTAAACAAAGACAATTACGACTATGAGACTCTTGAAAGAACAATTACTAGAGCAGAAGCTTCTAGGATACTTTGTATGTTGTACTTAACAACTCATAATGTTGAACTAGATACAACATATAGCCTTGTAGGTTCTTTTGCAGATGAAGCTTCAATAACAGACATGACAGACAGATTAGCTGTAGATAATTGTGTAAGATTTGGTTTGATTAATGGTCATGCAGAAGATAATACATTCAGACCGTTAGAAGGCTTAACAAGATGTCAAGCTGCTAAAATATTATGCTTAGCAGATAAATAATTATTAAACAAAGGGAGTAATAGTCTTTATGAGTAAAAGAAAAATTATAAGTATAGCAGGAGACTTGAGCAGTGGAAAAACTACTGTTACAAGATTAATGCAAGAATCATTGGGATATGAAATCTATCGAAACGGCGAGTACTTTAGAAAACTCGCCGTGCAGATGGGGATGAGTGTTACAGAATTTAATGAGTATGTAAAAGAACATCCTGAAATAGATAGACAAATTGAACAAAGCGCGAAAGAATATGCCGCTGCACATGAAAACTTAATAATAGATGCAAGACTTGGTTGGTACGCTGTACCAGAGTCATTTAAAATCTATTTAAGAGTAGATGTTGATGAAGCTGCAAAGAGAGCTTTTGGAGATCCTGATAGAAAAAAATCTGAAAGTTTTGCTACTGTTGAAGAACAAAAAGCTGACTTGATAAAAAGATTTAATTTAGAGAATGAAAGATACTTTAATTTATATGGTGTACACAAAGAGGATATGTCAAATTACGATTTTGTGTTAGACACTACTAATTTATCTCCAGAAGAAGTAAATCAAAAAATAATCGAAGCTTATGAGGCTTGGTTAGCAGAATAATTTAAAGAGTGAATAGATTATTAGTCTATTCACTCTTTTTGTTTGTAATAAAAAGAGCTACCAAGCTCTAAAAGAAGTGCTTGGTAGCTTTTACAAATATGTGGATTACAGGACAGAACCGAACTTTTTCAGCAGATCTGCGAGTTCGCCGAGTCCGGCGGCTTTGAGTTCAGCCTCCATCTGCTTTTGCTTCTGTTCCTCGGCTTCCAACTCGGCGTAGTGATCAGCCAGAGTCTTGATAGAGCCTTTTTCAAGGGTGGAGCCGATTTCGAACTTGCTCCAGTACTCGCTGAGCGGCATGTTCAAATAGTCGGTCTCGGTGATCAAGCTCTGGACCTTCTGAATAAGGGTAAGCGGAGTTTCTGCCATAAACTCGTCCCAGGAGTCCTTATCTACAAGCAGAAGGAGCCACTGATTACCGTTACGTGCAACGATGGTAGAAATAGGCTCTTCTTTTACCTGTTTCAGAGCTTTTACCAGTTGCATAGCAAGTTTGGGATGGCTCATCAGATAGTCGCGGAGAGATTCGCTGTGAACAGCGAGATCGTAGATGTGGTCGATGGTTTCCTGAATCTGCTCCTTGGACATCCAGAAAAATGTGACGATTTTGCTCAAGTCGGGAGTCTTGCCGGTTTTTGTGGGTTTGCTCAGGTGCTTCAGGACGATCATCGGCTCAGGGAAGCCGACAGCCTGCATAATCCGGTACATCGGAGTGTCGCCGGGAATTTCATTCCACTTCATGTTTGCCAATTGTTCGAGAGTAATCTCACTCATTTCATTTCCTCCTATATAATGGTTGAAATATTATAAACTCCAGAACAGAGTTTACATCAAATATGTTAATTGCGTAGCTTTATCATTATAAACGGTGTGTCGATTACTGTCAACTAAAAACAATTTAAATAAAAAGATTGACAAAGGCAAACTACAAATGTAGTATATAATTACAAACTACACGTGTAGTTTGACAAAGGAGGTAACATATGAAAAATATATCTGAATCAGAACTTGAAGTAATGCAAGCAATTTGGAAATTAGGAGAAACTACTTCTATTGAAATTGTAAAAGAAGTAAGCAAGAAAAAAGGTTGGGAGAAAAATACCATTATGACTTTAGTCTCAAGACTTGTTTCGAAGAAATTCATTGAAGCTAAAAAAAGAAAAGGTGAGTTAATTCTTTACAAGCCATTAGTTAAAGAAGATTCGTACAAAGTAAAAGAAACAGAAAACTTTTTAGAAAGAATGTATGAAGGTTCTATTAATGATATGCTTGCTGGTTTTGCAAAGAGTAAAAAGATTACTAAAAAAGATTTAGAAGATTTAATGAAACTTATCGAAGATTAGGAGGATTTATATGTTTGTTGCAACAATTTTTATGAATGTAATATCCATGTCGCTAGCGGCAAGTTTTTCATTTATATTGATACTTTTTGCGCGCAAATTTATAAATAAGAAAGTAGATATATCTATGAAAAGTTTGCTATGGATAATATTCATACTTGTGCTATTAATTCCAATAAATTTTCCTAGTAAATTGAGTGTGAAAAATTTCATAAAACCACGAAGTAACACTTTTGAAATGAGTATAGAAGAAACTATTACTCACGAAAAAGATAATGTTATTTTAACGGCAGGAAATAAACTAAAAGAAAATATTATTAATTTAAATGATATAAATACGCTTTATATTGTTAGTTTGGTTTGGTTTATTACAGCCATGCTTTTAATTAGCAAGGATACTTATTTTTATAATAAAGTTTCGAACGTAGAATCTTTTGAAGTCCCAGATTTTCTAAGAGAAATTTTTGAAGAACAAAAACGAAAATTAAATGTTACTTCTAATGTAAATGTTTTGATTCAAGATGAACTAAATATGCCTTCTTTATATGGGATAACTAATGTATTTATACTAATTCCTAAAAGTGTTCTGGAATTAAATAAAGAAGAACTTGAAATGATTATTTTTCATGAACTATTACATTACAAGAAAAAACACAATTTGAGTTTTGTACTTTTAAAATTGTTAGAAGATATACATTGGTTTAATCCTTTAATTAAATATGCAAATAGTCTTATTCGAGAAGATTTAGAATGTTTAATTGACTTAGATGTTTTAAATCAAAATTACGATAGAAATTCTTATTCAAAAACAATATTAAAAGTTATCAACTGTACAAACTTTGAAACAACAAATAGTTTGTTACCTGGAATGTATAGTAATAAGAAAACTTTGGAAAGGAGAATTCTAAATATGAAAAAAGAAAGTGGCAATATAAAGCATGCAATTATAATTATTGCGGCTTTGATTACACTAATTTCGATTTTTACAATTTCTTTTGCAAGTGAAAAAGTAACTGAACAAAAATTAAATAACAGTTCAATGAACACAGATAACAAATTGTCAATAGTAATGCCACTTGATGAAATAAAAGTTACTGCAACTTTTGGATCGAGAATGCATCCTATTACAAAAGAAATTAAAACGCATAATGGCATTGATTTAAAAGCTGAAGAAGGAAATAATGTTTATGCGATTATGGATGGTGTTGTTATTTACACTAATTATGAAACAGAAAGAGGAAATACAATTCGTATAAAGCATGAAAACGGATATGTGTCTACATATGCTCACGGTTTAGAATTTTTGGTGAATTTAGGTGATAAAGTAAACGCTGGTGATTCTATTATGAAAGCTGGAGCAACTGGTAGGGCAACAGGAGCACATTTACATTTAGAATTAGAAAATGAAGCTGGAGAGTTAGTAGACATAAATAAAATGTTTGAATAATTAAACTTTATAAAGTGCGGGTGCTTGAATCCGCACTTTTTTTGTGCTATACTCGTGGCGATTAAGGAGGTGAGTTAGTTGAGTTATTTAGAATATAGAGATGAAAGCGTTACGGCTTTACATAACATATATAGCTATGGTAAAGAAATTCCGGATTTTATAAAAAACATGTTAGAAATTCCTGAGGTTGTTAGATTAAATGGGATTGACCAAAATTCAGGATTAAACCTTAGTGGCTTTAGACCATTTAATTATAAATATTCTACGTTAGATCATTCTTTAGGTGTGGCTCTAATTTTAAATAATTTTATAACTAACAATCACCAAGTTATGGCTGCTTTATTGCACGAGCTTGCTGCACCAGCTTTTTTAGGAAGCGCCAAAATTATTGAAGAGAAAAACTTTAATCCCAAAGAGCAGGCTTTAACTGTTTACGATGCAATTGTTGGTTCTGATACATTATTTGATACTTTCACAAAGAGCGGTGTTTCTATAGAAAGTATGTGTGACTATACTACTTATCCACTTGCATATAATCTAGTGCCACATTTATCTGCAAACAGATTAGAATATTTGCTTCATACAATGTTATTTATGAACATTCGCTCTATCAACGAAGTAGAGAAAATGTACAATAGTTTGATTGTGGTTCCTAATGAGGAGAACATGCCGGAGTTTTGTTTTAACGACATTAAACTTGCACAAGACTTTTGTATTTCTTCATTAGAATGTGGAGAGATGTATCGTTCATATGAAGCGAAAGCCACAATGAAATTTATTTCTGACACACTTGCTGCGATGGTTAGAAGAGAAGTTATTTCAAGAAAAGATTTATATACATATAGTGATAGAGTAATAATGGAAATTGGTTTATCTTGTAGTGATAAGCGTATAAGTGATAGATGGAGATACTTGTCTGAATTAAATAAAGTTTCTACTAAATTTAATAAAGATGATGAGAAACATTGGCATGCTTTATATTTGCCAGAAAAATATGTGGATCCTTTAGTTAGATTAGATGATGGTACTGTTACTAGAGTTTCCAGAGTATCAGAAATTTGTAATGAAAAAATTAATACATTTTTAAATTCGGATACAGATTTATATTTTAAGATAGATTATGAAGATTAAAAAAGAAAGCACTTCAATTGTTGGATTGAAGTGCTTTTTTATGCAAAAAGAATGGCGGTGCCAATGGATGGCGCCGCCTAAGCCGGTCAGTTGTGTTACTTGCGAATAACGCTCGTCAAAATGTACTGGCGTTCCAGCCCTTTGAGATATGCGAACAGTTCGTCACGTCTTTCGCGTGTCCCTGTGATGGTAATGTGGGAATCCTTGAAAGGATCCTGAAGAGAGAGCTCATCAACTGCGATGTGGTTTAACGTGCAGAAGTTATTGATGAACTCGGCGAGTTGCTTGGTACAAGGTGTGCCGTACTCACCGTCGCCTTTATCCCGGATTGACTTGCGAAATGTGATTGTCCATTGTTGGATCGCACTCATTTAGAATCCTCCTTCCATAATAATGGATTTCATGTTGATTTGCCTACGTGTGTTTCGGATATGAATTATATGATAACGTCTCGTCAATAGTAACACATTAAAGCTTAATATTCAAGTGACATTATTTGTTAAAAAATAGCGTTCTAATTTAACGGATAAAATTATGGAAACCTACGGCTTCACAGAACTTCCATAAAATTTTTAGCAATCTTTGTTGACAAGTGCTAACGGTAGTGATATCTTAAATGTGTTGTTAGCACTCAATGGTTTTTAGTGCTAAAAAGGAAGGTGATAAACATGCTTTTAGATGACCGCAAAAAGCGTATTTTAGAGGCTGTTATCGAAGAATACAACGCAACAGCAGAACCTGTTGGTTCTGGGAAAATTGCAAGTGATTATAACTTAGGTTTTAGTCCTGCAACTATAAGAAATGAGATGGCAAATTTAGAAGAGATGGGATTTTTAGAACAGCCACATGTATCGGCTGGTAGAATACCATCAAGTAGTGGATACAGATTTTACATCGATTCTATTATGAAAGAAAAAACATTATCTCCAAAAGAAAAACAAATTATAGATGATGTTTTAAAAGAAGATGTCATAAAATTTGATTCGCTTATAAAAGAGGCATCTAACATTCTTGCAAGAATAACTAATTACACTTCAATTGCAGTTGGACCACAAATGAACAATTGTACAGTTGAAGAAATAAAACTAGTTAAGCTTGGACAAGATAGACTGATGATTGTTATTCTAGCAGATAACGGTATCATAAAAGAAAGTATAATAAAATACGACGGCATTCTTCCAGAAGAAAACATTCAAATTTTTAATACCTATTTAAATCAAAAATTAAAAGGTTTAAATTTTGAACAAATATACGAAAACATAAATGCTTATGTTGAAGATGAATTATATAACATTAGTACAAATGTTATTCCTTTAGTAAATGAATTGAATAGTTTATTAATAGATAAGAATGTAGACATTCACATGGAAGGTACAAAGAACTTATTAGAATTACCAGAACTTAAACAAACAAACACATTAAAGAATTTCTTAAATATATTAGAAACACAGGATGCGTTGAAGGAACTTATCAATAATGGTTACGATGGAAATGTAAACGTATACATCGGACAAGAAAATGCATTCGAAGACTTAAAAGACTTTACTATTATTACATATAAGCAAAAGATAAATGATAAGGAATTAGGTACAATTGGTTTGATCGGACCAAAACGTATGGATTATAAAAAAGTAATTCCGATAATAAAATACGTCGGGGATGCCCTACAAGAGAAAATGAAACAAGGAGGAAGTTTTGATGGCAGAGAACAAAGCGACGAAAGCTGATGTTGTAGAGGACGCAGAAGTGATGGAAGTTTCTGTTCAAGATTTAAATGAAGAAATTGAAAAACTAAAAGAAGAAAATGAAAAGTATTATACTCATTTGCAAAGAACTGCAGCTGAGTTTGATAACTACAAAAAGAGAGTTTCAAAAGAAAAAGAAAAAATCTATAACTTAGCTATCGGCGATGTTATGACAAAATTTATTGATGTATTAGAAAATTTAGAAAAAGCAAGTGTAGCAGAATCACAAGATGAAAAATTAAAAGAAGGTATTACTCTAATACACAAACAAATGACTACATTATTCACAAGTTTAAATGTAGAACATATTCCAACAGTAAAAGAAACATTTAATCCAGAACTACATGATGCAGTAATGCATATTGAGGATGAAAAGTTTGGAGAGCAAGAAATTGTAGAAGAACTTAGATGTGGCTATAAGATGGGCGATAGAGTATTGCGTCACGCTATGGTTAAGGTAGCAAATTAGCATGAAATCCAGCATCTTGCGAAATATTTATTTGCCCTTAGTGCTCAGCGTATAGCACATACGCTTCCGCGCTGCGGACTTCATAAAATTCCGCAATATACTAAATTTGATGCTAATTAAAAAAGAAATCAATTTAGAAAGTTAGAAAGGATGATTTTAAAATGTCAAAAATTATAGGTATTGACTTAGGTACAACAAATTCATGTGTAGCAGTTATGGAAGGTGGAGAACCAGTTGTAATTCCAAACGCAGAAGGAAATAGAACTACTCCTTCAGTTATTGCTTTCACAAAAAACGGAGAAAGATTAGTAGGACAAATTGCAAAAAGACAAGCAGTTACAAACTACGACAAAACAATTGCTTCTATCAAAAGAGATATGGGTACAGATAGAAAAGTAAAAATAGATGATTCAACATACACACCACAAGAAATTTCAGCTATGATTCTTCAAAAATTAAAAGCAGATGCTGAAAACTATCTTGGACAAAAAGTAACTCAAGCTGTTATCACAGTTCCAGCTTACTTCAGTGATTCACAAAGACAAGCTACTAAAGACGCTGGTAGAATTGCTGGTTTAGAAGTATTAAGAATTATCAACGAACCAACAGCTGCTGCTTTAGCTTATGGTTTAGATAAAGATGATGGACAAAAAATCATGGTTTATGACCTTGGTGGTGGTACATTCGACGTATCAATTCTTGAAATTGGTGATGGTGTATTCGAAGTTCTTGCAACAAGTGGTAACAACAGACTTGGTGGAGATGACTTCGATGAAAGAATTATCAAATACCTAGTAGAAGAATTCAAGAAAGATCAAGGTGTTGACTTATCAAAAGATAATTCAGCAATGCAAAGATTAAAAGAAGCTGCAGAAAAAGCTAAAATTGAGCTTTCAAGTGTTTCTCAAACAGACATTAACTTACCATACATCACAGCTGATTCAACAGGACCAAAACATATGAACATTACATTAACAAGAGCTAAATTCGAAGAATTAATTAAAGATCTTGTTGACTCAACAGTTGGACCAATGAACCAAGCTTTGAAAGATGCTGGTTTAAGCGCAGATAAATTAGATAAAATTTTATTAGTTGGTGGATCTTCAAGAGTACCACTAGTACAAGAAACAGTTAAGAGAATTACAGGTAAAGAACCTCACAAAGGTATCAACCCTGATGAATGTGTAGCTATCGGTGCTGCTATTCAAGGTGGTGTATTATCTGGAGATGTTAAAGATTTAGTATTATTAGACGTAACACCATTATCATTAGGTATTGAAACATTTGGTGGAGTATTTACTAAATTAATCGAAAGAAATACAACAATTCCAACAAAGAAATCACAAGTATTCTCAACAGCTTCTGATGGACAAACAAGTGTAGAAGTACATGTTCTTCAAGGTGAAAGAGAAATGGCTGCTTACAATAAAACATTAGGTAGATTCCAACTTGCTGGAATCCCTGCAGCTCCTCGTGGAGTACCACAAATCGAAGTTACATTCGACATCGATGCTAACGGTATCGTTCACGTATCAGCTAAAGATTTAGGAACAGGTAACGAACAAAAAATCGTTATTACTGCTAGTACAAACTTAACAGAAACAGAAATTGAACAAGCTGTTAAAGAAGCTGAAGCTCATGCTGAAGAAGATAAGAAAAATAAAGAAGCTATTGAAGTTAGAAATAATGCTGACTCAATGGTATACAATACAGAAAAAACTTTAAAAGATCTTGAAGGCAAAATAAGTGCTGAAGAAAAAGAAAAAGTTGAAGCTGAACTTGCTAATGTTAAGAAAGCATTAGAAGGAACAAACGTAGAAGAAATTAAGAATGCAACAGAAAAATTAAAAGACGCATTCTATAAAATTTCAGAAAAACTTTATGCGAATGCAGCAAGCGCTGCTCAAGCTGCTGGTCCAGAAGCTGGTTCAGATGACGAACCAAAAGAAGGCACAGTACATGATGCAGATTATAAAGTTGAATAATTAGTAAATAATTATAAAGACAAACACTAGGGACGATGATCTCATCGTCCCTAATCTTTGATAAAGGAGAAGACTAATAATGGCTGGAGCAAAACGCGATTATTATGAAGTATTAGGTGTAGAAAAATCAGCAAGTGCGGATGAAATAAAAAAAGCGTTTAGAAAAAAAGCGAAACAATATCATCCAGATGCAAATCCTGATAATAAAGCGGAAGCAGAAGAAAAATTCAAAGAAGTAAATGAAGCTTATGAGGTTTTATCAGATCAAAACAAGAGAGCTGCGTATGATAGATTTGGACACAATGCGGGTCCAAATGGATATGGCAACGATTTTGGTGGATTTAGCGGATTTGATGGCTTCCATACATATACAAGTGGTGCTGGTTTTGATGGAATGGATTTTGACATAAATGATATCTTTTCTGCAATATTTGGTGGCGGTGCTGGAGGCAGAAGAGCTGAAAGAACAGGCCCGGTAAAAGGGAGAGATATTAAAGCGAAAGTTGAAATTACATTCGAAGAAGCTGCATTCGGTGTAGTAAAAGAAATAACTATTAATAGAGACGAAGAATGTACAACTTGTCATGGCGATGGTTGCAAACCAGGTACTTCGAAGAAAACTTGTGAAGTCTGCGGTGGAACAGGTCAAATTAGAGAAGGTTCTATGTTTATGCAAAGAATCAGAACGTGTGAAACTTGTGGAGGAACAGGTAAAGTTGTTACTGATCCATGTAACGATTGTAAAGGTCGTGGAACAGTTCGTAAACAAAGAAAGATCAAAGTATCTATTCCTGCTGGTATAGATAATGGACAAATGATTTCACTTAGTGAAGAGGGCGAACCAGGATTACGTGGTGGCAGACCAGGAAACCTATATATAACAGTACTTGTAAAGAAACACAATTTGTTTGTAAGAAAAGGTGATAGTATTTTCTGCGATGTACATGTTTCTTTTGCACAAGCTGCATTAGGTGCAATTATCAAGGTGCCAACATTACAAGGTGAAGAGTCATATGATTTATCAGAAGGGACTCAAACAGGTTCTATATTTACTCTTAAAGGCAAAGGCATCAAGAATGTAAACGGAAAAGGCGTGGGAGATCTATATTTTACAGTTGTTGTTGATGTGCCAAAACGTTTAAATTCGGAGCAAAGAGAGTTACTTAAAAAGTTTGCAGAAATAAGCGGAGAAAATTTTGAAACAGGAAAAAGAAGAAAATTCTTTTAAAATAAATTTGCGAGGTGATTAAAATTTCTACATTTTATATCAAAAATACGCAAGTGAATAATGATAAAATCTTTTTAGAAGGACAAGATGTAAAACATATCAAAAACGTATTAAGACACAAAATAGGTGACGAAATTGAAGTTTGTGACGAAAATGGTATTAGATATTTTACTAAAATTGAAGCTTTTCTAGAAGAGACGATAGATTTAAAGATTTTAGACCTTACAAGTGAGTCTACGGAGTTACCGGTTGAGATTGATTTATATCAAGGATTACCAAAATCTGACAAAATGGATTTGATAGTTCAAAAATGTACGGAAATTGGCGCAAATTCAGTTATACCAGTGATTACAGATAGAGTTATCGTGAAGTTAGATGAAAAATCGGGTGCTAAAAAGGTGGAGAGATGGAACAAAATTGCGGCAGAAGCTGCCAAACAGTCTGGAAGACAGATTGTTCCTACGGTTGAGAATGTGACCTTTTTGGAAAATATTATTGAAAATCTTTCAAAATATGATATAGTTATAGTGCCGTATGAGTGTGAAAAGACGAGCACTTTGAAGGTAAAACTAAGAAATTCGAATAAAGAAGTAAAAAGTATTGCAGTTGTAATTGGACCTGAAGGTGGTTTTTCAGATAGAGATATAGCCACGTTAGAAAAGTGTCCAAAGGTAGAAAAAGTTTCTCTTGGCAAGCGTATTTTACGCACAGAAACTGCGGGTATTGCAACATTAGCTATGATACTTTATGAATATGAACTTTAAGATAAAATAGCAATGCTTTAGAGAAAGGTAAGGAAGTTTTATGAATTACACAGAAAGAACAAAACTAGTAGACGGATTATGCGGAGTAGCACTAATGGCGCTATTAGTAGAATTTTTTTATGGGCTAGCAGATGCATCATATACAGTTTTTCACTATAATTTATCAACAGTAAGCTCTGTTATATATATATTAGGAGGAGTTGCTTTATTAGCAGCAGTACTATTACTAATATTTGCTTATAAAAAAGATAGTGGTACATTGACAGCATATGGAATGGAGTTTTTAGTATTAGCCATTTCGGCAGGGATTTTACCAGCAACATATATGACATTACCAATGCCACTAAATAGATTAAATGCAATTTTCCCAGTAGCGTTTTTAGTTTATTATGTTATAAAAACTATGATGTTACTTTCAAAAAGAAATGTTTCTAACTCAATAATGGTTGGAATCATTGGAACAATATACACATTATTTATGGCATACAACTGGTATGCTTATACTGAATTAATATTTATTGCAGCATCTGTAGTTACAGTAGTTATGCTAATTGTTGCAATGGTTAAAAGAAGTAAATTTATCTTAGCTCATGCACTAGAAGCTATGATTGCTACATTCTTTATGCTAGTAGCAACTAGCAAAACAGCAGTAGTATTTTTCTTAATATTTGGTGCTGTTTATTATGTGTTTAAAGCTGCTTTTACAATGAGTGCACCAGTTAAATCAAAAAAAGCAAAACGTAAATAATATTGTAATTGTTATCAAGGCGGTTAGCTGAGAGGAGAAAAACAATGATAAAAAGTATGACTGGCTATGGTCAAGGCAAGAATAGCGTTGATGGTAGAGATTATACAGTAGAGATAAAAACAATTAATCACAGATATAACGATATGACTGTGAAACTTCCAAGATATCTTAACTTTTTGGAAGATAAAATTAGAAAATATATTTCAAATACAATTAATAGAGGGAAGACAGACGTATATATCACTTTAAGAAATATGAGTGATAAGGGCAGAAACTTAAAAATAGATAGATCTCTAGCTGGTATGTATGTATCTGAATTAAGAAGTGTTGCTGAAGAATACGGATTAAAAGATGATATTACAGCTACTTCTATAGCAAGAATGCCAGATGTATTTGTTGCTGAAAATGAAAGTTTAGAAGATTTATATTGGGATGAATTAAAAGTGGCACTTGACGGTGCTCTTGCTTCAATTGATGCAGCAAGAATTGCAGAAGGTGAGCGTTTATCTCAAGACATTCAAAATAGATTAACTAAAATCGCTGAACATGTTGAAGTTGTTTCTAATAGCTCAGAAAAATTGCTAGAAGAATATAAAACAAAATTACAAAATAGAATTGCAGAGCTTCAAGCTGAAAGTGTAGTAGATGAAAACAGATTGGGAATTGAAATAGTTTTATTTGCAGACAAATCAAGTATATGCGAAGAAGTAACAAGACTTAGAAGTCATATAGATGCTTTTAAGAGTATGTTGCAAAGTGATGGCCCAACTGGTAAAAAGATTGATTTCTTGATTCAAGAGATGAATAGAGAAACAAATACAATTGGTTCAAAAGCAAATGCAATTGGAATTACCGAGTGTGTTATTGAAATGAAAAATGAAATAGAGAACATTCGTGAACAAGTACAAAATATTGAATAACTTAAAGTTTTCAAATTAAATAATAGAAAGGATGAATTTTATGAAATTTATCAATATCGGTTTTGGAAATATTATATCAAGCACTAGATTAATAGCTGCAGTTAGTCCTGAATCAGCTCCTATTAAGAGAATTATTCAAGACGCAAGAGACAATGGAAAATTAGTTGATGCAACATATGGTAGAAAAACAAGAGCCGTTATTATAATGGATAGTGAACACGTAATATTGTCTTCTGTACAACCTGAAACAGTTGCTGGAAGATTAGAAGATACTAACGATGATAATGATTAGGATTAAAAAATTTTAGGAGGGTAAACATGATAATCAAACCAACTCGTGAAGAATTATTAGCAAGAGGACAAGGTAAATATTCAATCGTAATAGGTACTGCTAAAAGAGCTAGACAAATCGCTCAAGGAAGTCCAAAGTTAACTAATGCTAAAATGGAATCTGACGTTACAACAGCAGCTATAGAAATTGCTGAAGACAAAGTTATAATAAAGAAATAAGTTCATAATAAAAGGGGACGAGAAGAAACTTTTGCGTCCCTTTTTTTCTTATCATACAAGCTAAATGTAAATCAAAAAACAAAAGGAAGGGAAAGTTGAAATGGGATTTTTCAAAAATTTATTCGCTTCATATAGTGAAAAAGAAATAAAAAAAATAAGACACTACGTAGATGAAATAAATAGCTTAGAGCCAGCAATGACAGCTCTTTCTGATCAAGAATTAAAAGCTAAGACTACTGAATTTAAAGAGAGATTAACAAAAGGTGAAACTTTAGATGACATATTAGTTGAAGCATATGCAGTTGCTAGAGAAGGTTCAAAAAGAGTATTCGGTAAAAGACCTTTTGATGTACAATTGTTGGGTGCTATAGTATTACATCAAGGAAGAATATCAGAAATGAAAACTGGTGAAGGTAAAACTTTAACAGCTGCATTAGCGTTATATTTAAATGCGTTAGCTGGTAAAGGTGCGCACCTTGTAACAGTTAATGATTACCTTGCAAAATCACAAGGTGAAGAAATGGGTAAATTATATAATTTCTTAGGTTTATCTGTAGGAATTATTATAAATGGTTTAGATTCTGCACAAAGAAGAGCTGCATATGCTGCTGACATTACTTATGGAACTAACAATGAATATGGTTTCGATTACCTAAGAGATAATATGGCTATCTATAAGGAAAATATGGTTCAAAGAGATTTGAATTTTGCTATTGTCGATGAAATAGATAGTATCCTTATTGATGAAGCGAGAACACCGCTTATTATTTCTGGACCATCAGACAAAGCTAATGATTTATATAAGCTTGCTGATAGATTCGTAAAGGGCTTAAAATTTAAAGTTGTTACTAAAGACGATAGTAAACAAGAAGAATCAGATGAAGATAAAAATTATGACTGTATTGCAGATATTAAAGCGCGTAGAGTAACACTTACTTCTACAGGTCTTGCAAAAGCAGAAAAACATTTTAATGTAGAAAATTTATCAGATCCAGAGAATATGACTTTGTATCATCACATCAACAAAGCTCTTGAAGCAAATGGAATCATGAAAAGAGATGTAGACTACATTTTAAAAGATGATGAAGTTTTAATCGTTGATGAACATACAGGAAGAATAATGTATGGTAGAAGATATAGTGATGGACTACACCAAGCTATTGAAGCTAAAGAAAATGTTAAAATTGAAAACGAAAATAAAACTTTAGCAACAATTACTTTCCAAAACTATTTTAGATCATACGCAAAACTTGCTGGTATGACTGGTACTGCTCTAACAGAGGAAGAAGAATTTAGAGAAATTTATGCATTAGATGTTGTTGAAATTCCTACAAACAAACCAATGGTAAGAATAGATAGAGATGATATTATCTACAGTACAGAACGTGGAAAGCTTAGAGCGGTTATAGCTGATATTAAAGAAAGTTATGAAAAAGGTCAACCAGTTTTAGTTGGTACAACAACTGTAGAAAAATCTGAAACATTAAGTGCTTTGCTAAAAAAAGAAGGTATTAAGCACGAAGTATTAAATGCTAAGTATCATGAAAAAGAAGCTGAGATTGTTGCACAAGCTGGTAAATTTGGTGCTGTAACTATTGCTACTAATATGGCTGGTAGAGGTACTGATATTATGCTTGGTGGTAACACAGAAGCTCTTGCAAAACACGAATTAAAGAAACGTGGATATGAAGAAAAAGATATATTGGAAGCAGCAAGCTTAAATGAAACTACTGACGAAAATATATTAAAGCTTAGAGAAGAATATAAAGAAATCTATGAAAACCTAGATAAAAAAGTTCAAGAAGATAGAAAGAAAGTTATTGATGTTGGCGGTTTAAAAATCATTGGTACCGAAAGACACGAATCTAGAAGAATAGATAATCAGCTTCGTGGACGTAGTGGTAGACAAGGTGACGTTGGTGAATCAAGATTTTATATATCTCTTGAAGATAAGCTAATGAAACTTTTCGGTGGTGAAAAGCTTCAAACAATTGCTAACTTTATTAAAGTTACAGAAGATATGCCACTTGAAATGAAGATGTTAACAAACACTATTGAAAATGCTCAAAAGAATGTTGAGTCGTTACATTTTGGAGCAAGAAAAAATGTATTACAATATGATGATGTAATGAATGAACAAAGAAAGATTATTTACTCAGACAGAAGAAAAGTTCTTGATTGTAAAGATATGAAAGAAGATATCATTAAGATGATAACAAGAACTATTGAAAACGTAGTAGATGCGTACTTTGGAATTAATGACGAAACAGAAAACGAAGAAGAGTTCTTAACTTATGTTCGTACAAACTTTGGTGTTGAATTTTCTTTAGAAGGAAAAACATCAATAGAAGAAATAAAAGATGAACTAACAGATACAGTATTAAAAATGTATGCTGATAAGGAAAAAGAAATAGGCGCAGAACAACTTCGTGAAATTGAAAGAGTAATCATGCTTAGAACTGTTGACGCTAAATGGATGGAACATCTAGATGCTATGGATCAATTAAAAGAAGGTGTAAGACTAAGAGGTTATGCACAAAAAGATCCAGTAGTTGAATTCAAAACGGAAAGCTATGATGTATTCAACGAAATGACTGCAAGTATTGCAGAAACAGTTGTAAAAACAGTTTTACACGTTCACAAAAGAAATGAAAATATGGAAAGAGTAAACATGGTAAAACAAATGATTACTAATTTAAATGCTGCTCAAAATGCAGGAGCAGAGAAAGCAAAACCTGTAACAAATAGTTCAGCAAAAGTAGGAAGAAATGATCCTTGTCCATGTGGAAGTGGTAAGAAGTATAAAAAGTGCTGTGGACAAACTGAGTAGTATCAAGGCAGAGAAAACACTAGATTTTATTATGGCTACATGCTAAATAAAAAGTTATATGGAGAGTCAACATATAGATTGTTGGCTCTTGTTCTTTATTAAGAAATTCTCACAGTGTATTTATTATTTTGAGAATAATTATAACTTAAATATATAGATAGAATATTTTATTACTGTCAAGGCGTTGAGTTTATGATAAAATTAATATATTGGAATGTAAAAGTAGATGAAATAAATTTTTTAAAAATTTTTCAAAATAAAAATTAGAGGTAATTATGAAGAAAAAAACGAAAAAGTTGTTACTAAGATTATCTTGTATAATATTCATATTTATAATATTAAGTAATGTTTTTATATGCTACAATTCGCATATGGTAATGTGTAATAATGAAAATTGTGAAAGATGTTTATTTATATACAACGCAAAAAAATTAATGAAAAATATCTTTTTCATTAATTGCATAAATATTTCACTTGTAAGCATATTCCAAATAGATAAAATTATGACTATTTTTAAAGAAATAATTTATATGAATTCAGTTATGATGAAAGTGCGATTAAATGAATAAAATTTTGTATTTTTATTAACTTTTTTAAGGAGGAAATATGATAAAAATACAAAATGTAAGAAAAGAATTTAATGAAGATACGAAAATAAGATTGAAAAATATGGTATTTGAAGATGGGAAATCTTATGCTATTTTAGGTGTATCTGGTAGTGGAAAGACCACATTATTAAATATGATAGCAGGAATTATAAATCCTACTGATGGTAAAATAATAGTTGACAACGTTGAAATAACGAAGCTTACGCAGAAAGAAAAAGATAAATTTAGATTAAAAAACATTGGATATATATTTCAAGATTTTAAATTGATAGAGGATATGACTGTAGAAGATAATTTAAATCTTTTAAAAATTGAAAAGATAGACTGTGTTGATATTAATAATATATTAGAACAAGTTGGATTAAAAAATAAAAGAAAAATGAAAGTAAAAAAATTGTCGGGTGGAGAAAAGCAAAGAGTTGCTATTGCAAGAGCTTTAATGAAGTCACCTAAGATAATATTAGCAGATGAGCCAACAGGCAGTTTAAATTATGAAAAAGGACTAGAAATTATGGAACTTTTGCATAAGTTTCATAAAAAATCAAAGCATGTAATGATATATGTAACACATGATGACAGAATGGCAAAGTATGCGGATAAAATAATTCACTTTGAAGATGTTCTTGAAAAAGGAGGCGTAGAATAATGTTAAAATTTTCTATAAAAAACCTTCTTACAAGAAAGGCAAAGTTTTTAATGACAACAGTTGCAATAATAATATCTACATTAATTATAATGTTTAGTTTTAATGTTGCAGGTCAAATTAATGATGGAATTATATCAACAGCATCATACTATGATATTGTTGTAGGTGCAAATGGAAGTTCAACTGATTTGGTGATGTCAACAATGTTTTTTACTGGTACTGCTACAAGTACTGTTAGCAGTAATGTGTACGAAGAATTAAAAAATAATAAAGATGCAAAAGAGGTAGTCCCATTTGCAACAGGAGATAACTATAAAGGTAGCCTAATAGTGGGAACTGAAAACGTTTTTTTGGCAAATAAGCCTTTAAAAAATGGTGAATATTTTGAAGAAGCTTTTGAAATTGTTTTGGGATATAATGTGGCAAATGAAAATGGTTTAAAAATAGGAGATAGCGTGATAGGAAGTCATGGAATTTCAGAAGATTCTCATTCTCATGAAAATACCCCGTATACAGTAGTAGGAATATTAGAAAAAACATATACCGCGTATGATAATACATTATTCACTAAAACTGAGAGTGTTTGGAAAACACATGAAAATCATGAGCGTGAAGATGATGAACAAATACTAGAATCTGAAAGTATTGAACATAGTGATCATGATGAACATGAAGAGCATGAACACGAATATACAGCAATATTAGTAAAAACTAATAATCCATCATCTGCTTTAAATTTAATAAGTGAATTAAACCAAAAAGGTGGTGTACTTGCAGTAAATCCATCTACCGTACTTAGAGATTTGTTAAACAATATAGACCTTGTAAAAAATATAGTGTATATATTATGTGCGGTAATCGGTGTCATGTCATTTGTAATTATATATATGATTACTCTTATGATGATGCAAGATGTAAAAAAAGATGTATTATTGATGAGATTACTTGGCTTACAAAGAAAAAATATAAGTGGAATCATTTTTATACAAAATATTATAGTAAGTGTGATTGGTGTTATTGTTGCTTTTATTTTTACTAGATTAGCTCTATTACTAACAAATAATTTAACTGCTTCTTTTGGAATTGTAATGAATTATTCAAAAATATATAGCGCGGAGTATTTAATAATGATTGCTGTAATTATAATAAGCATAATTCCTACATTTGTAAGCCTTTTGAAGATATTTGAAAGGAGTTTAGAAGATGAAAAATAAATATAATAAGAAGAAACAAAAAAATAATAAAAACAAACTATTATTTTCAATATTAATCACTATTTTTGTTTGTTCACTAATTTTATTAGTATCATGTTCAAATTCTAATGATAATACGAATGATATAAAAAAATCAAACAGTATGTTAAATGCCGATAGAATAATGGCGGATGGTTCATATCAAATAAGATTTAGCGATTTAGTTTCACTAAAGGATTTAGAAGAATATAATAATAAAACTGTAACTGCAATTGGGTATTTATCACCTATTACAAGTTATGATGGAAGTTTTGGTTATCTTATGAATCTACCTTATCAAACCTGTCCGTATTGTTTGCCAAGTGATACAAAAATAACTAACACAATATCAATATTTGCGAAAAATGGTAAACAAATAGAATTTACTGAAGCTGCAATAATGGTAAGAGGAACGTTAAAATTAGAATCATATACAGACGCCTATGGCTATTCATATAATTATAGAATTATAGATGCAACAATTGAAGAAGCTGATACGTCAGAATTAGGAGAAAAAATTGTATTGTATAATAAACTTGCTGAAAAAGAAATATTGACTAAATTGATGGACACTTTATATTTGGTTGATGAAAATGTTTATTATGATGAATACACAGCAAATGGAGCTAATTATGAAAGAGAAATTGTTGACTTAACAAATTTAGAATCTGTAATAACTGATTTAGAAAATTTTGAACCTGAAGAGGTTTCTATTTTAAAAAGTGTAGCAAACAAATTAAAAGAAATAGCAATAGATACTAATAAACTTCTTGAGGAAGAAAATTATGATAAGATTTTAGAATACAAAGAAAGAACACTACAATTATTTTATGATATTGGAGATTGGATGAATTTGTATGAATTATAGATGTCATCGAATAAAGTGTACACTAATATAAACAATGTTGTGGTAAAGCATAAGTTTAAAAGTTGTCTACATAATTAGTGTAGGCAACTTTTTTATATATTTAGAAATATAGTAAAATCTTTTTAGTTATAGTAGAATTAGTATATGAAATATCGAATTTAGAGGATGATACCAATGTTAAAAGAAGTGAAAATAGAATTAACTAATAGATGTTCTAGAAATTGTAAGCATTGTTCTAGCAGTGCTACAAGTGATAAAAAGAATTTAAAAGAGCTAGATTTTGATAATGTTATAAAAATAATAGAAGAAGCTAGTGATATGCAAGTTGAGACAATCATATTTACTGGTGGAGAACCACTTATGTACGAGAAATTAGAAGAGCTAGTGAAATTAGTTTGTAAGTTGGGAATGAAATCTACAATCTATTCTTTTGCGTATAGAACAAAAGAAACTTTAAATAAATATAGAAACTTAATTAATAACGGATTGAATAAAATTATATATTCTTTGGCGGACACATTATCTCCTGAAGAAGAATTATCTACATACGCTAAAGAAGAATTTTTTGATAAAGTTTTCGAAAACAATAATGCGACGTTAGGTTTTCATTATGCTATTTCAAAAGATTCGATTAATAAATTGAATGAAGTTGTTACTGATACAATAAATACATTCAATTCAAAAAAATATTTTGATAAAGTTAGCTTATTAAGATTTGTTCCTCACGGAAAGGGTACAAGTAATATGGATTTATCTAAAGAGGAACTGTTGTCTATTAAAGAACTTTATTTAAATAGTCAAAATAAATCTAGAATCAGATTGGGAAGTCCTTGGAATATTCTTGGTATAGAAAATAATCCATGTATTATTGCCGATGAGATAATGATAATAGGATTTGATGGTATCGCATATCCTTGTGATTCCATTAAGTATTTTACGGAGTTAGGTGTTAGCGGAAACATAAGAGAAAATTCTTTAAATGAAATGTATGATTCAGAATATTTCTCAAATATTAGAAAGCTAAATACAGATAATTCATGCTCAAGTTGTTCGCAATATAATATTTGTAAGAGTGGATGTATCGGGCAAAAAATAATTGCCAACTATGTTAAATCAAATGATAAATATGAAGTATTAAAAAATTGTATTAATTCAAAAGATCCTAAATGTATGAGGTAGATATGAAAAAAAGACAAGATGTTTATGATTTGTATTGGTATTTTGCTTGCGAAAGACAAAATATATTTTGGAAGAAGTTAAATGGTGAAGAAGCACCTTGGACTGAAGATGAAATTTTGCAAACGTATAAATTTTGTAATAGTTATAGAGTAAATGACAGAGTTAGCCAATACTTACTTAAAAAAGTAATTTATAACGAAAAAAAATATAATGATGAAGACATGATTTTTAGAATCTTGTTGTTTAAACTTTTTAATAAAGAGTCAACATGGGATTTGCTGATAAACGAATTTGGTGATGTTACATTAAAAAACTTTGACATACAAAGATATTCGAAAGTCTTAGAAAAAGCAATTTCGAGCGGCACTAAAATATATAATGATGCTTATATTAGTTGTGCTACTAAAGCTTTTGGATATGATAGAAAACACGATAATCATTTAGCTTTGTTAAATAAAATTTTTAATATAGATAAAGCGCATTTGAAAATATTGAGAGCAAAGACTATGGAAGAGGCATTTAATATAATTAAAAGCTATCCTTTAATAGGAAACTTTATGGCGTATCAATTAGTAACAGATATTAATTATAGCGATGTAGCAAATTGGTCTGAGAGTGAATTTACAGTTGCGGGGCCAGGTTCGTTAAGAGGTATTAAAAAATGTTTTATAGACAAAGGGAAAATGAGCAATGAAGATATCATTAAATATATGTATGAACATCAAGAGGAAGAATTTAAAAGGCTAGGATTAGAATTTAAAAGAATAGGCAACAGACCGTTACAATTAATTGATTGCCAAAATATTTTTTGCGAGTTAGATAAATATTGTAGACAAGCATTGCCAGAACTAAAATCTAATAGAACAAAAATAAAGAAAAAGTATGTGCCTAAGAAAGATAAGATAGAATATATTTATCCAACAAAGTGGAACATTATGTGAGTATAAAAAAACATTAATTAGGAGTGAAAAGTTTATGACAAAAGAAAAGGGAATATTACTTCCGATTTTTTCTTTGCCGAGTGATTATGGTATTGGAGATTTTGGAGAAAATGCATATAAATTTATAGATATACTAAGTGAGAATAAGATCGATTATTGGAACATATTACCGATATACGATACTAATGATAATGCTTTTTACAGTCCTAATTCTTTTTATGCTCTATTTACATTATACGTTTCCTTGGACGACTTGTATGAAAAAGGGTTAATAAATAAACCTAAGAAATACAAAAAAGAAAACAGAATAAATTATGAAAAGGTATATGAATATAAGAGTAAATACTTCGAGGAAGCTTTCTCTAATTTTAAAGAAGATGAAAAATTTAAAAAGTTTATTGAAAATAAAAACATAAGTGATTATGCGGAATTTAAATATTATATTCAAAAATACAAAAATATAGACAATATAGTTTTAGAAGAAAATATAGATACTAGATATTATTTGTTTTTACAATATATTCTTCATGAAGAATGGTATAAATTGAAGGAATATGCAAATAAAAAAGGTGTTAAAATTTTAGGTGACATGCCAATATATCCAGACTATAATTCTGCAGAAGTTTTTAAAAACAAAGATATGTATCAATTAAAGGATGGATTTAAATATGTGTCTGGAGCAAGTCCAGATTACTTTAATGACAAAGGTCAAAAATGGGGACATCCTTTATATGATTTTGACTATATGCAAAAAGATAATTATAAGTATTTAATAAATAGATACTTAGATGCTAATCAAAAATTTGATGTTGTAAGAATAGATCATTTTAGAGCGTTCGATACATATTTCAAAATTCCAATAGATAAAGAGCCTAGTTATGGTGTGTATGAAAATGGACCAAGCTATGTATTTTTTGATGAACTGTTTAAACATACTAGTAACGATAACTTTATAGTAGAAGATTTAGGTAGTGAAATTGAAAAAACTATTGAACTTAGAAATCACTATAATCTTATGGGAATGAAAGTATTGCAATATGTTTTTGACGGTTATGAATATAACGATAGCGAAAGCGGAAACACAATGATATATACAGGAAACCACGATAATGATACTATAGTTGGCTGGTATAAAAAATCTAAAAAGAAAAATGAAATAAAGAAATTTTTAAAAGATAATAATTGCTATGAAAGAAAAATACATTTTAGTTTTATTAAATATGCGTTAAAATGTAAAGGAAGACTAGTCATAATACCTGTGCAAGATTTATTGGGATTAGATACTAATTCAAGAATAAACATTCCCGGAACTTGCGGTAATTTTAATTGGTCGTGGAAATTGAAAAGTTTTAAAGGTATAGATAAAAATATAAAAAGAGTATTTAAATAATAATGAATGTATTAAGAGGTGTAGGTTATGGGATTCTTTATTAGAAGAAGAGAAAAAAGTGATTGCAAAGCAATCGCACATATAGTAACTGTTTGTTGGAATGAGACATATAAAGGTATTGTTCCGGACTGGTATTTAGAGGAATTAAAAGCAAACGAGCCTAAAAGAGCCAGAGCTATGGAAGATACTTTTAATATAAATGAGAATTATTATTTTGTACTAGAAGTAGATAATCAAGTTGTTGGTTTTGTAAGATATGGAAAATCTGAAGATAAAGATTTTGAAAATTGCGGTGAGGTCATTGCTTTTTACGTATTAAAAGAATACCAAGGAAAAGGTTGGGGAAAAAGATTATTCCAAGAAGCAATAAATGCACTTAAAATGATGGGTTTTGATAAGATGATTGTAGCTTGTTTAAAAGGAAATCCAACAAATGAAATTTATAAACATATGGGTGGTAAGTACATAAAAGATGGTGTTTATGAAAGACTCAGCTTATTAGAAAATATATATTATTACGATATTTAAATTATAGAAAACTTAACTTAGAATAAAGATAAGGAGGAAATATCGATGCACAATCATGAAGGACATGAAGAAAACGAGTATGTACATTCATGCGCTTGTGCTCATCGTGCACACGATGAGCACCATAAAGATGAAAAACACGAAGAAGTTGGCTGCGGATGTGGACATTCTCACGAACATGATCATAAAGAAGGAAAAGCTGAATTAATAAAAATAATAATTAGTTCTATTTTATTTGTTTGTGCTATTACGTTAAAAATAAATGACAACATAAATCTTGTACTTTTAGTACTTGCTTATTTGATTATAGGATATGACATTATTTTAAATGCCCTAAAGAGTTTATTTAAAGGACATCCTTTTGATGAAAACTTTTTGATGACATTAGCAACTATTGGAGCATGGGGCATTGGTGAATATAATGAAGCTGTTGCTGTAATGCTTTTCTATAAAATTGGTGAATACTTTCAAGGAAAGGCGATTAGTAATTCAAGAAAATCTATTGCAGACTTAATGGATATTCGTCCAGAATCAGCTAATTTAAAAGTTGGAGAAGATGTTAAAACTGTATCTCCAGAAGATGTTAAAGTAGGAGATATTGTTGTTGTTAAAGCTGGAGAAAAGATTCCGCTCGATGGAATAATTTTAGAAGGACATTCTTTTGTAGATACTGTTGCTTTGACTGGTGAATCTGTTCCAAGAGAGGTTGAGGAATCTGATGACGTACTTGCTGGTATGATAAATACAAAATCTTTATTAACAATTCAAGTAACAAAAGAATTCAATAATTCAACGGTATCTAGAATTTTAGAACTTGTAGAAAATACAGCAAGTCAAAAAGCGCCTACTGAAAAGTTTATAACTAAATTTGCGCGAATATATACTCCGATAGTTGTATTCTTGGCAATCGCTTTAGCAATTCTACCACCATTGATTGTACCTAATGCGACTTTTGCTGAATGGATATATAAAGCCTTAGTATGTTTAGTAATCTCTTGTCCATGTGCGTTAGTATTATCTGTTCCATTAAGTTATTTTGCTGGAATTGGTTGCGCGTCTAAGAAAGGAATTTTAGTTAAAGGTTCAAATTATCTTGAGGCGTTAAATGATTTAGAAACTTTAGTTGTAGATAAAACAGGAACTTTAACAGAAGGTGTATTTCAGGTAACAGAGGTTGTGCAATTAGGAAGTTATTCAAAAGAAGAAATGATTAAGTATTGTGCTCACGCAGAATCTTTTTCAAATCATCCTATAGCAACATCTATATTAAATGAATACACAGGAGAAATCGAAGAAGATCATATACAAAATTATGAAGAGATTTCCGGACACGGAATTAAAGCAAATATATTTGGAAAAGAAGTGCTAGCAGGAAATATAAAATTACTTAATAAAGAAAACATTCCATGCGAAAGAGTAAATGTCGCAGGTACAATTGTATATTTAGCAATTGATAAAGAGTATGCAGGCTACTTTTTGATAGCAGACAAAATAAAAGCGGATTCAAATGTGGCAATTAAAAGACTAAAAAACAATGGTGTAAGAAAAATTGTTATGCTTACAGGAGATAACTCGGCTGTTGCAGAAGATGTAGCTAAAAAACTAGGATTAAGAATGTTTAAAGCAGATTTGTTACCAAATCAAAAAGTTGAAGAGGTTGAAAAATTACTTGCTCAAAAAAGCAATGGTAGAACATTAGGTTTTGTTGGTAATGGAATTAATGATGCACCAGTACTTGCACGAGCCGATATAGGAATTGCAATGGGTGGCATTGGTTCGGATGCAGCGATTGAAGCTTCAGATGTTGTTATCATGACAGATGAACTTTCTAAAATTGTAACTGCAGTAAAGATTGCTAAAAGGACTAGAAAAATAGTTATGCAAAACATTGCTTTAGCTATGGTTATAAAAATCGGAGCAATAATTTTAGGTTTGATTGGAAAAGCAGCCGTATGGCACGCAGTTATTGCGGATGTTGGTGTAACAATAGTTGCGGTTATAAATTCGCTTAGATGTCTAAAAATAAAAGATTAATAAAAAGAGGTTTTCTGTGAATCGAATTGAAACAGAAAGCCTCTTTTATATTTTAAAAGTTTATGATAAAATCTAAATGAATTTAAGGTTTGAGGAGGAATTACTATGAAAAAAATATTACTACTAGTTCTTGCCGTTCTTTCTTTAGTAACTTTAACAGCATGTGGTAATGAAACTGTTTTGACAGAAGATGAAAATATTGAAAGATTCGAAGGAGTTGAGGTCAAAGAATTTGAAGCGATAGAACTTCCTTCTGGAGAAAAAATAACAGAAATATATATGGAAGGTATGGCAGTACCAGTAAATTATACAGCTTTGAAAAGTGCGTTAGGATATACAATTCAATATGATGCAGATTTATATGGAATAAGCAGAGAAGGAAATACAGATTATTATAGATCTTTAGACGACATGGAAAGAATATATTTTTCAATTGAACTATTATCGGTTGATTTTGATTCGCTAAGTGGCGAAACTTTAGATAATAAATACGGCTATGAAAATAAATATTTTGGATTAATAGATGGAAAACCATCAACTGCAGACTCACCATTTAGTTGGGATTCTGAAGTTGTAGACACAGACTATATTAAAGCTGAAGGCAGAGTATATAAAATAGAAAGACATTACTACATGGAAGCAACAGAAGGTGCTGGTATAAGTATGGCTAATATGGTTGGTACATTTAAGGTACTTAAAGATATGTAAATTTTATAAAAAGCTCCCCGCCACTGGTGTGTGACGGGGAGTTTTTGTGTTATGATGCCATGCGGGGGCACAGAGTTTCTAACTTTTCAAGTGCTCCATAAATAGCATCCTGGATGTCATCGGTCAGTTCTTCGAACAGGACTCGCTTCAACTCATAGCACTCGTCAGGCAGATGATCTGCAGGAGTTCTAAAGGTGTAGCTTAAAAATCCGTTGTGGGAAGAAGTGACTTTCTCGCAGTGCGTGATGTTTACTTTTAGCACTTCGTCTTCATCCAGAAGATTGTTGGCAGAAATCTGCCTCATGTAGAGGACGCCGGTCCTCTCGTCCAAAATACCGACCAGCCAGGTGGCATAGTCGACTTCGATGGTGTCTTTGCCGCTCTTGGGATTGAACACAGTGGCCATTTCCTGAAGCGTCAATTCGGCGTTTTTGTACATCATGTTGCTGTTCATTCTTGGGGTCCTCCCTATATTCATAAGATTGTTGTCAAAATCCCTTGTTGCCTTACCAGAGGATGTATACAAGTTCTTAAGACACGCTAATATTATACCATAATTTACATAATATTGCAATTTAAAAGGAAAAATATGTAAAAATATAAGGATTTTATCAATAAAAATCTGTTGTATGCCGTATATAGCATGTGTTATTATCGTATTTGAGGAGTGAGAAAATATGGAGAAATCAAGGCATTTTGAAGTTACTTCGATGATGTTACATATAATGGCAATGGGGCTTATGCTTTGCGATCATTTGTGGGGTACTATAGTGCCAGGAAATGAATGGCTAACTTGCATTGGTAGGCTAGCATTTCCTATATTTGCTTTTTTATTGGTTGAGGGGTATTTCCATACTAGCAATTTAAAAAAGTATGTTAAAAGATTATTTATATTCGCGCTTATATCTGAAATTCCTTTTAATTTAGCCATGGGAAGTAGCATAACTTACATACTTCATCAAAATGTTTTATGGGCTTTTTTAATTGGAATATGGTTAATTTTTTTAAATGAAAAAGTAAAGAATAAGAAATTATTCGTTAGGATTATAGTTGGAATTTCTACGACGCTATTAGGATATATATTAGGTTTTGCAACTTTCGTAGATTATTATGGATATGGAATTGCAATGATTTTAATATTTTACTTTTTTAGAGGCGAAAAATATTGGAATTATCTTGGTCAATTCTTAGCTCTTGCATATGTAAATATTGAATTGATGAAAGGGCTTTCGTATGAGGTAAATTTATTTAATAAAGTATATTTTATTCCACAACAAGCGTTTGCATTACTTTCTTTGATTCCTATCTGGTTGTATCGTGGTAAACAAGGTGCGCATAATAAAGTTATTAAATATGTTTATTACGCTTTTTATCCAGCACATTTATTGATTTTGGGATTAATAAAAATCTTCATTTAAAAATAAGGATATTTAGTGAAAATAAAAAAAGAATACAATTAATGAGATTTAATTTAGATTAAAAGATGAAAGGTATGAGTTAAATGAAAGAATTAACAAGAGAAGCAGCATATGAATTATTAAGAGAATATAACAAAGAAAGTTTTCATATAAAACATGCTTTAGTTGTAGAAGGAGTAATGAAATATTTTGCTGAAAAATTAGGATATGATAATGAAAAAGAATTCTGGGGAGTTGTTGGTTTATTACATGATTTAGACTTTGAAATCTATCCAGAAGAGCATTGTATTAAATGTCAAGAAATAATGCGTGAAAAAGAAATTGATGAAAAAATAATTAGAGCAATAAGTAGTCATGGTTACGGTTTAACAGTAGATATAAAACCAGAACATGAAATGGAAAAAGTTTTATATGCAACAGATGAACTAACTGGATTAATTGGTGCTGCAGCGCTTATGAGACCTTCAAAGAGTGTGCAAGATATGGAATTAAGTTCTGTAAAAAAGAAATATAAAAACGAAAAGTTTGCTGCTGGTTGTTCTAGAAAAGTTATAGAGGATGGCGCCCAAATGTTAGGTTGGGATTTAGATAAATTAATTAGTGAAACAATCCTTGCAATGAGAGTTGACGAAGAAAAAATAAATGTTTTTATGGAAAACATAGATTAAGTAAAAATATAAGTTAGGAAAATGAAGATGAACTATTTAGATAAAGTAAATAAAACTACATTAGATTATTTTAAAATATTAGAACCAGAGTTTCCGGAATGGTTACTAGATTATATAAATACACCAGAAATGTTAAAACAACAATATATAAGTATTACTTGTGGAACTATTTATTCCGATTTATTTGAAAGCGATTATTTCTTTTCAAGTTTAGATCACGGAATTGCAGTTGCTTTAATTGTGTGGCATTTTACACATGACAGAAAACAAACATTATCAGGTTTATTTCATGATATTGCAACTCCTGTATTTAAGCATTGTATAGATTTCTTAAATGGTGATTACGTTACACAAGAATCTACTGAAGAATTAACAACAAAAATAATTACTGATTCAAAAGAAATTATGGCTTTGTTAAAAAGAGATAATATAAAAGTTTCAGAAGTAGATGATTATCACATTTATCCAATAGCGGATAATGATACACCAAAGCTTTCTTCTGATAGATTAGAATATTCTTTATCTAACGCTTTAATGACATATCGTTTGTTAGAGAAAGAAGATATACAAGAAATATATAATGATATAACTGTTTTAAAAGATGAAAATGGAGTTCAAGAATTAGGATTTAAGACAAAAGAAATTGCGAGTAAATTTGTAAAGACAACTAGTAGACTATCTGTAATTTATCGTGAAGATAGAACAAGATATTCGATGAAATTAATTGCAGATATTGTAAAGAAATTAAACGAAGAAAAAGTTATAACTAAACAAAATTTATACGAGATGAAAGAACAAGATGTCATAGATATAATTAAAAATTCTAAGTATAGCAATATTTATAATATTTGGGAAAAGGCTAAGGAAGTAAAAACTTCTAAAGAGAAACCAGATGGAGTTTATAGTGTTAAGTTAGATACAAAAGTTAGATATATAAATCCGCTAGTGCAAGAAAACAGGATATCTAATATTTGTAAGACTACTAATCAAATGATAAAAGATAACTTGTCATATGACATGTCTAACTACGTATATCTAGATTTGAAATTTTAAAGTTTGATTACCATAAATTTACAATAAGTTTAGAATGGCTGGTCAGTAAATTGACAGAAAATGTGCTAAATGCTACAATGTGTATGCTGTTAGTTTATCTAAAATATAATAAAAGGTGAGGTAGCAAATGAGATTAGGAGATTTTAAACTATCTAAATTAGAATTTAACAAAAAAATTGAAATGGAAAATGTTGAGAAAGATTTAGCAGAAATCGATTATCAAAAAATCAACACAAAAGAAATTGCAAAGAGAACAAAGCCATATGAAGATATGACTCATTATAAAACAGTTAAAGAGTTTTTCTTAAAGTCAGTAAAAGAACATGCAGATAGACCTTGCATATTAGAAAAGCCTTCACACAAAGAAGCATATGTAACAAAAACATATAAAGAATTTGGAGAAGATGTTCTTGCGTTAGGAACTGCGTTAATAAAAAAATTAGATTTGAAAAATAAGAGAGTTATCATCATAGGTGAAACACAATATGGTTGGTACATGTCATATATGGCTATGCTTTGTGGTGTAGGTATTGCTGTTCCAACAGATAAAGAATTACCATTAAATGAATTAGAAAACATTGCGAAGAGATCAAGAGCTTCAGCAATTATTTATTCACCATCAAAAGCTGAAGCGATTAATAAAATAAAAGAATCAATTCCTGAGATTCAATATTTTATTGAAATGAAATCAGATAAAGCATTAGAAGGAAAAGATGTTGGTTTATTAAATCTTGTTGAAGAGGGTAAAAAGATAATTGCTGCAGGCGATGATTCTTTTGAAAAAATAAAAGTTGATCCAGAAGCATTTAAAATATTATTCTTTACTTCAGGAACAACTTCAAATTCAAAAGGTGTAATGCTAAATAACAGAAACTTAGCTGAAAATATTAATGCTGTTTCGGCATATGTAAAAATTTATAATACAGATAGATTCTTTTCTATACTACCACTACACCATTGCTATGAATCAACGATTGGTTTCTTAGTGCCAATGGCATTCGGATCTTCAATTGCTGTTTGTGAAGGATTAAAATATATCGTTCCAAACTTACAAGAAGCAAAACCTTCTTTACTATTATCAGTACCTTTGCTTGCTGAAAGTTTATACAAAAAAATTAACGAAAAAATCGTTAAGAGTAAAAAAGACAAGTTGGTTGCAGCAATGATTGCTATTACTAATGGTCTTAAAGCAATGGGGATTGATGTTAAAAGAAAAGTATTTAAAGACATTCATGAAAATCTTGGTGGAAATTTAAGAATTATAGTTTCTGCTGCCGCTCCAATTGATAAAAAAGTTGGTGTATGGTTAGAAGATATAGGTATCAATTTCTTACAAGGATATGGTCTTACAGAAACAGCACCAATAGCAGCTTTGACTCCGGACTACAAACCGAAGTTAGGATCTGCTGGTAAGCCAATTATACAAGCAACGGTTAAAATAGATAATCCAAATGAAAATGGTGAAGGAGAAATTTTAATCAAGACTCCTACATTAATGATGGGTTACTACGAAGATGAAAAAGAAACAAGAAAAGTAATTGATAAAAAAGGTTTCTTCCATTCAGGAGACGTTGGTTACTTAGATGAAGATGGATTTATCTTTATTACTGGTAGAAGTAAAAATGTTATCGTTACTCAAAATGGTAAAAATATTTATCCAGAAGAAATAGAAGCTTTACTAGGAAGAGTTCCAGAAATAAAAGATGTTATTATTTATGGAAAGAGTCCTGAAAAAGGCAGCAAGAAAGAGGATAAAGAGTTAATAATTACTGCTAAAGTAGTTGTTAACAAAGAAAAGGTTAAAGAACTACATGGAGATATCTCTGCGGAAGAAATTTATGATATTATTTGGAAACAAATAAAAGAAGTAAACAAACAATTAACTTCTTATAAAGCTGTTAAATCTTTGGAAATTAAAGAAGGCGAGTTTGAAAAAACTACTACAATGAAAATAAAGAGAAATGCAGAAAATTTAAAATAACAATTAAGCGAGGATGAAAGTCCTCGCTTTTTATATTTAATGATTTGCTAGAGTTTAACTTTAAATAGCAATCTTTAGCATTATGTGATATAATGCGAAAAAACATTTTTGAAAGGAATTAAAAAATATGTTTGAATTAGAAGAGTTAAAACTTAAACTTAAAGAATTTGAAAAAAGAATTTTAGAACTTGGAGGTTCTCTTTGACATTGCTGGGAAAAAAGCAAAGGTCGAATCTTTGGAAGAGCAAACGAATAATCCGGAGTTTTGGAATGATATGGAGAACTCAACTAAAGTTTTACAAGAATTAAAAGCTTTAAAAAATAAAATTGAAGAATACAATAAAGTTGTAACAAGTATTGCTGATACTTTGGTTCTAATTGATTTAGGAAATGAAATGCAAGATGAGAGTATCGTGGTAGAAGCGAAACAATCAACTAAACAAATAGAAAAAGAAATAGATAGACTAGAAATTTCTAACTTGCTTTCAGGAAAACATGATGCCAATAATGCGATTGTTACAATTCATCCAGGAGCGGGTGGAACAGAAGCTCAAGATTGGGCAGAGATGTTATATCGTATGTATTCTATGTGGGCAGAAAAAAATGGATACAAAATAGAAGAATTAGATTATCTTGAAGGCGATGGTGCAGGATTAAAAAGCGTTACTTTTAGTGTAACTGGAGATTTGGCATACGGATATTTAAAAGGAGAAAACGGGGTACATAGATTAGTTAGAATTTCACCATTTGACTCTGCCGGCAGAAGACACACTTCATTTGCTTCAGTAGAAATTATTCCTGAAGTTTCTGATGATATAGACATTCAATTAGATCCAAATGATTTAAGAGTAGATACTTATCGTTCAAGTGGTGCAGGTGGACAACACGTAAATAAAACAGAATCAGCGATAAGAATTACACATATACCAACAAACATTGTTGTATCATGTCAAACTCAACGTTCACAAATACAAAATAGGGAAACGGCAATGAAGATGTTAATTTCAAAATTGCTAGAATTAAAAGAAAGAGAAAATAAAGAAAAGATAGAAGACTTAAAAGGCGTGCAAAGAGAAATTGCATGGGGAAGTCAAATTCGTTCTTATGTATTTTGTCCGTATACTATGGTTAAAGATCATAGAACAAATTGTGAAACAGGAAATGTTGATGCGGTTATGAATGGAGAAATAAATGATTTTATAGATGCATATTTAAAAAATAACGCGAAATAAATTTGAAAAAATAATTAGGGACAGTCCTTAAATCTAAATTCGATAAATGAATTTTAATTTAAAGGCTGTCCCTCTTTTAGACAAAAAGAAAGCACGCACACCCGGTTATCAAAGAGTGCACGCGCCTCAGATTGAGCAACTCATCAATTTGCTCCTCCTCCAAAATGGAAAATTTACTTTCAACCATCATATCGGCACCGCATAAGCGAAGCACCTACCGCCATCACCGGAATATTCTCCTAGGCGAGTACCCCACCAGCAACGATCGATATCCGAGGGTCAGCACCCTGCGCTACCGACTGCAATACCAAGTGGTAAAGTATGAATTTATTATAGCATTGTTTACATAAAAAGTCAATTGAATTTGACCGATTGGTCACTTGTTTTTACAAATTATTACATTAAAAATAAAGTAGAAAAATGGTTTTGATATTAACTTTTGTTGTGGTATCATATTTAAAGTAGGGGTGTAACGAATGGAAGAAAAAGAAATAATTTGGAATGAAGTTATAGATTTTTTTGCTAAGAAATATGTTGCAATCAAAGCTTGTCTTTTGGGAAGTACAATTACTCTTCAAGGAGACATTTTGAATGTAAATTTAAAATCAAAAACAAAGTATATGTTACAGCAAAAAAATTCAGATAAATTGATTGAAGAATATATTAAAAATTCTTTTGGGAAAATGGTTAAAGTAAATTTTGTTGAACCGGATGCAGTGGAAGATTCTTTGTCAAAAGAAAAAGAAATTGTTCGTGCAATGATGGAAAAGCAAAAAGAAGTGCAAGCGCAAAAACCTGTAGAAAAACCAAAGCCGGCACCAGCGCAAGCATCTAATCAAGCTCCACAATTTCAACCGCCACCACCATCAAAAGTACCAGGTGGAGACCAACCAAAATTTACTCCTAGAAAAAAAGCAATGGAGTTTATTAAGGATCCAGAAAAATTAATTTTCAAAGGCTGGAAAGGTTTAAACAATCCAAAAGAAATTAAAATTGTAAATCTATCACCAGAACAAAATGAAATTATTTTGGATGGCAAGATTAGTAATTATGATAGTAGAGAAACTAAAAATGGTGGTTTCTTAATTTCGTTTGATATTTATGATGGAAGTAGTTCTATAAATGTTAAAGCGTTTTTAAAAGCAAATGAATATGGTGAAGTTCATCCAAAAATGAAATCAACCAAAGCAGTTAGATTAACAGGTACATATGAGTACAATAGCTTTTCAAAAGAATTTGGAGTAATTGCAAACTCAATTGAAGAATCTACTTTTGAAGAAATTAAGCGTATGGATAATTCAGAAGAAAAACGTGTTGAATTACACATGCATACTCAAATGAGCCAAATGGATGCAGTAAGTTCAGCTACAGATATTATTAAAACTGCAATTAAGTGGGGACACAAAGCTGTTGCGGTGACGGATCATGGTGTTGCACAATGCTTCCCAGAAGCAAAAAAAGCAGCAAAAGGTTCTGACATAAAAGTTATCTATGGTGTAGAAGCATATCTTGCACCAGATAGTTTGACATCTACGTATAGTGTTAATACAAATGCGAAACTAGAAGATTTAACTTATTGTGTACTTGATATTGAAACAACAGGCTTATCTCCTCAAACAGAAAAGATAACTGAGTTTGGAATAATGAAGGTGAAAAACGGAGAAGTTATAGATACATTTGAATGTTTTGTTAATCCTGAAAAACCAATTCCACCAAAAGTTGCAGAGATAACACATATAACAGATGATATGGTTAAAGATGCAGAAACGATTGATTTGGTTATGCCAAAGGTAGTGGAGTTTTGTAAAGACTCTGTTATCGTTGCGCATAACGCAAATTTTGATGTTGGTTTTATTAGACACAATGCTAAATTATTGGGCTTAGAATTTAATTATCCATATATTGATACACTTGCATTGGCTAAGATGGTATTTCCCGATTTGAAAAAATTTAAATTGGGAGTTATTGCAGAACATTTAAAAATCAAAGTTGAAGTTGCGCACAGAGCACTTGCTGATGTTGAAACTTTAGTTGCAGTTTTTAATGTGATGATTGAAGAATTAAAAAAGAAAGAAATTTATTGTTTAGACGAAATAGATTCTAAACTTTCAGAGGATGTTAATTTTAAATCATTACCGATTTTCCATGCAATTGTTTTAGCTGCAAACAAGACTGGATTAAAAAATTTATATAGATTAATTTCTGATTCACATGTAAATCATTTTTATAAAAAACCTCGTATGTTAAAAAGTTTGTTTGAAAAATATAGAGAAGGTTTAATTTTAGGAAGTGCGTGTGAACAAGGTGAATTATATAAAGCAATTGTTGATGGAAAGTCTGAAGAAGATATTGAAGCAATTGCAGAGTTTTATGATTATTTAGAAATTCAACCTATAGGAAATAACATGTTTATGGTTCGTAATGGAACAGTTCCTGATGTTGAAACTTTACAAGCATACAACAAAAAAATAGTTGAGCTTGGAGAAAAATTAAATAAATTAGTTGTTGCAACTTGTGACGTTCACTTCTTAAATCCGGAAGATGAAATTTATAGAAGAATTTTGCAAGCTGGTCAAGGTTATGATGATGCTGACGAGCAAGCGCCACTTTATTTTAGAACTACAGAAGAGATGCTTAAAGAGTTTGAGTACTTGGGAAAAGAAAAAGCATATGAAGTAGTTGTTACAAACACAAATAAAATTGCTGACATGTGCGATTCTATTGATCCGATTGCAGATTATAAAGCAACACCGCACATCGAAGGCTGTGAAGATACAATTAGAAATATAACTATGAAGAGAGCGATTGAACTTTATGGTGATCCGCTTCCTGAAATAGTACAAGCGAGAATAGATAAAGAGCTAGATTCTATTATTAAAAACGGATTCTCCGTTATGTACATTATTGCGCAAAAACTAGTTAAGAAATCGAATGAGGATGGATACTTGGTTGGTTCAAGAGGAAGTGTTGGTTCATCATTTGTTGCTAACATGACAGGTATTACTGAAGTTAATTCTCTTCAACCACATTACAGATGTCCAAATTGCAAGTATTCAGATTTTACAGATTACGGTATAAAAAATGGTTTCGACCTTCCAGATAAAGAGTGTCCAAAATGCGGAGCTCAATTAGCTAAAGATGGTATGGATATTCCTTTTGAAACTTTCCTTGGTTTCGATGGAGATAAAGAACCCGATATCGACTTAAACTTCTCTGGTGAGTATCAAGCAAAAGCTCACAGATATACAGAAGTTATTTTTGGTAAGGGTACTACTTTTAAAGCTGGTACTATTGGTACAATAGCAGAAAAAACTGCGTTTGGTTATGTTAAAAAATATTTTGAGGAAAGAAATATCCCAGTTAACAACGCAGAGATTACAAGACTTGCAGTGGGGTGCACAGGTGTCAAAAGAACAAGTGGACAACATCCAGGTGGTATTATAGTTGTTCCGATGGGAAATGAAATTTATGAATTCTGTCCCGTACAACATCCAGCAGATGATGCTGAAACAGATATTGTAACAACACACTTTGATTACCACTCAATCGATCAAAACCTGCTTAAGTTAGATATTTTGGGTCATGATGATCCGACAATGATAAGAATGCTTCAAGATATAACTGGTGTGGATCCTCAAAAGATTCCGCTTGATGATAAAGAAACAATGTCAATCTTTTCATCAACAAAAGCTTTAGGTGTTACACCAGAACAAATTCATTCTGAAGTTGGTACTTTTGGTGTGCCGGAGTTTGGTACTAAATTTGTTCGTGGAATGTTAGTTGATACTAAACCAACTAAGTTCGAAGAGTTGCTAAGAATTTCTGGTTTATCACATGGTACAGACGTGTGGCTTAATAATGCTCAAACGCTTATTCAAGAAGGTACTATCATGCTGGAAGATGCAATATGTACTAGAGATGACATTATGATTTACTTGATTAAACAAGGTTTGCCACCAAAGCCATCATTTAAGATAATGGAAAGTGTTCGTAAGGGAAAAGGCTTAACTGAAGAACAAGAAACTTTAATGAGAGAAAATAATGTTCCAGAATGGTACATTTTGTCTTGTAAGAAAATTAAGTACATGTTCCCGAAAGCTCACGCTGCAGCTTATGTAACAATGGCTTTTAGAATTGCATGGTTTAAAGTACATATTCCACTTGCATATTATGCATCATATTTTTCGATTAGAGCAGATGCTTTTGAAAGTGATTCAATGATTTATGGAAAAGAAAAAGTTATAAACAAAATGCGTGAAATTGATTTACAAGGCAACTCTGCTACTGCAAAAGATAAAGATATGTATGGTGTACTTGAAATTGTTTTAGAAATGTATGAAAGAGGTTTAGAATTTTTACCAATTGATTTATATAAATCAGATGCTAAAAAATTCGTTATTGAAGATAATAAAATTAGACCACCGCTAAATAGTATTGCTGGTCTTGGTACAGTTGCGGCAGAAAATATTCAACAAGCAAGAGAAACAGGTGGAACATTTATGTCGATAGAAGAATTAAAACTTAGAGCTGGTGTAGGTAAATCAGTTATTGAATTACTTAAGAATGCAAATTGCTTAAAAGGCATGACTGAAAGCAATCAAATGTCTTTATTTACATTCTAAATTTACCATAAATTAGTGAAAAAAGTTTGATTATTAAGATGGAATAGTATAATATATAAGTGAAGGAAAGTTACGGGGGTGGTTTTGTGATAGGAGATGATATCTTTTCATCAGCTTTAGATACAGTATTTGGCGCAATAGCTAAGGTATTAGAACTAGGCATTAATGGCCTTGCTTCAGCAATATTTTCTAATAGTGTAATAACCATAATTTTATTCCTAATTTTCATTAATGGATTAGCAATATTATTGATGAAGAAGGACAAAAAATATGCAGAAACACCAGACGCAAGACGAATAAGAGAAAGCACATTGCTTTTAGTTGCTATAGTTGGAGGCGGTGTTGGAGAGTATTATGCAATGTATAAATACAAACACAAAACATTGCACAAGAAATTTTTATACGGCGTACCAATAGCAATTTTAGTACATACATCAATGCTTGCTTATTTGTTGATGATTGGCATAATGGCGTAACTGATGTTACCTTTAAGTTAAGGAGGAATTTTTATGAATATCAAGGTAGTAGGAAAAAACATTGAAATCACAGAAGCGATTAGAGAGTATATCGAAAAAAGATTTGAAAAATTTGAAAAATTCGAATTAGACAACAGCGAAATTACAGTTTCATGTTCTGTTGAAAGAGAAGAGCAAATCGTAGATATTCAAATTAACAAGAGCGGTGATTTTATTAGAATAGAAGAAAGAAATAATGATTTATATGCTTCTATAGATTTAGCTATCGATAGAGTTGCAAGACAATTAAGAAAAGACAAAGAAAAGAAATTAGATAAATCAAGAAATGAATCTTTAAAAGACAAAATTATGGGAATCTTTAAAGATGAAACTCCAGACAGAACTGGCGAAATCACAAAAACAAAAGTTTATGAAGCTAAACCACTTTCTGTAGAAGATGCAAAATTAAAATTACTAGACAAAAAAGAAGATTTATTCATCGTATTTAACAACGTTGAAACAAATGAAATCAATGTTCTTTATAAAAGAGAAGATGGTTCTTTCGGAATCGTAGTTCCTGAATAATAATTATTAAAGACTCGAGCAAAAGCTTGAGTCTTTTTTTGTTGAAATTTTCCATGTTTAAAAACTTTTAATTTGCACATTATATTTATTGAAAAGAGTAATCTTTTCTTTTTAATTGACGAATTATTCGGAGGTGAATATATAATGGCAAAATCATCAAGCTATGAAGTACCAGGTGCTAAAGAAGCAATGAATAGATTTAAACAAGAAGTTGCTAGCGAAGTTGGTATTAACTTAAAACAAGGTTATAACGGTGACTTAACATCTAAGCAAGCTGGAACAATTGGTGGAAACATGGTTAAAAAAATGATTCATCAAGCAGAAAGCCAAATGTCAAACAAGTAGTTTGCTATAAGGTTAAATATAAAAAGACTGGTAGAGAAATTTTCTATCAGTCTTTTTTTCGCGACTAGGGAACACCCCTTGTAACATCCGTTTTCATAATACAAGATTAAATTAATAAAAAAGCACCCCCTAGGTAGGGGGTGCAAACAAATATGTGAGTGACGATTATTCAGCGCCGCGGCTGGCTTCCAGCATCTTCTGACCGAGTTCGGTCTCGAGGCGGGCGAGCTCAACTTCAGCGTCTCTGCGGTGCTGAGCGCCTTCGACGTGAATCTGGCCGACTTCGTCCAGGGTGGCGATGATCTCTTCGTTGACCTTGGTCAGGGTCTCGATGTCGATAACACCGCGTTCAGCAGCCTTGGCCACTTCAACGGAGCCCATGTGCAGCTGCTCAGCGTTGCTGATGAGCATTTCGTTGGTCAGGTCGGTAACGGCCTTCTCTGCTTCAGCAGCGCGACGGGTGTGCTCCAGACCAAGGGTGATGAGCATCTGGCTCTGCCACAGAGGAATGGTGTTCACGATGGTGGACTGGATTTTCTGGGCCATAACGACGTCGTTGTTCTGGACCATACGGATCTGAGGAGCCATCTGCAAAGAAACGGTTCTGGTGAGCTTCAGGTCATACAGTTTCTTCTCGAACTGATCGCAGAGAGCAGCGAAATCACTGGCAGCCTGTGCATCTTCGGGAAGGCCGGTCTGCTGAGCTTTTTCACGCAGCTGAACCAAAGTGGTCTCGCGTTCCTGCTTCAGCTTCATTTCACCGGCGATGATGAAGGTAGTCAGATCTTTGAAATACTGCAGGTTCAGAGCATAGAGACGATCGAAGTTCTTGACATCCTGCATCAGGGTAACCTGGTGCTGCTGCAGCTCCTTGCAGATAGTACCAACGACTTTTTCCAGAGAGGTGTACTCGGCTTTCACCTTGGCCAGATGGCGCTTGAAGGAGAAGAAGAGTCCGCCCTTCTTCTTTGCCATATCGTTGAAGCCGCGGATGTTGACAACCAAGTCAGTAACCTTGTCACCCATAGGGCCCAGGTCGACGGCGCGGACGCTCTGAAGAGCGTTGGCAGAGAAGGTGGAAATGTTGGACTGTGCCTTGTTACCGAAAGTCAGGATGGTGTCAGATTTGGAAAGATCGGTCTGATTGGCAAGAGCCAATACCTGCTTCTGGCGTTCCGGTGCGAGCTTATCAAACACCAGAGGTTCCTGAAGTTCCGCAGCCGGTGCAACGGCCAAAGAGGAAGGAATCGGTGTGGTCAGATCGGTCACAGGGGCAGGAGTAGCGGTTGCTACAGCGGTGCCAGGGGCAGCAGGAATTTCGGTTGTGGTTTCAAATGTGGTCTGTTCACTCATGTCGTAATCTCCTTACTTAAAATTTTAGTTTAGGACAAATTTGTATAGGGTATTCGCCGGCACAATTGTACCATCAATTTTATGTTAAGTAAATAAAATTTTGAAAAATGTTCGAAATTTATTGAAAAAACAGTTAAAAAATAAATTAGTAATAAAAAAATTTTAAAGTGATTATTAAGCTTAAGAAAAACGAAGAAAGAAGGATGTCTATAAAAAAAGATTTAACGGCTGATAATAGGGGATTTAAATTGATTAAAAAAAAGTGTTAAACGAGCATGGTTTTACTTGACATAATTTGGAATCGTTGATATAATTCTGCTTGCAAATTAAATAAACCTATTAACAAAACCCCACTATAATTAGAAGGAGTGAAGCTATGCAATAAGAAATCAAAGTTAAACGTCAAATCGCATATTCGCTAGATAGAGTGTACGATTTCGCAACACCTCAAGCAAATTTTGGCAAAAGTAGACAACAAACATATTTTGGAGTTCAGATAGGACGTAATCTATCAATTGCAATGTACAAGCAACAATTTTCGTAACCCATTTAAATTTATCAATAAAAACCGAAAAGGAGATTATCAACTATGAAAAAGTTACTTGCAACTATTCTGGCACTGACTATGGTGCTGTCCTGTGTTTCTATGCTGGCCGGCTGCTCCAAGCAGGGCTCCTACGACGGTAAGACCGTCAAGATTTCCATCGATGAGTGGATCGGCTGGCAGAGCCTGCTCGACGCCAACGGTGGTCTGACCACTGCTCCCGACAGCGAGAACGCCAAGCGTGGCATTTCTGTTGAGTATGTTGTTATGAACGACGCATCCGCATCTTCAAACGCCCTCATCTCTGGTGAGCTCCAGGGTGCCGGTTACACGGTTAACCGTTATGCATTCCTGCAGTCCAAGTTTGATGAAGCAAAAGTTGATGTTATTATGCCTTTCATCACCAACTACTCCAACGGCGGCGACGGCATTATCGCAACTGCCGACATCAAGTCTGTTAACGACCTGGTTGGCAAGAAGATTGCCGTACCTCGTTACTCCGAGGCTCAGACTCTGGTTGAGTGGCTGCTCAACAATTCCAGCCTTACTGAATCCGAGCGCAAGTCCATCAGAAACGCTATCGTTTATTTTGAAACTGCTGATGACACTGCAAAGGCCTTCTTCTCTGGCCAGGTTGACGCAGCTGCCACTTGGGAGCCTTACCTGACTCAGGCTGCGAGCTCCAGTGATTCACGTATCCTGTTTGACACTTCCATGAGTACCAACCTTATTCTGGACGGTGTCATCTTTACTCAGGAGTTCGTTGACAACAACGAGGACTTCATCACTAAGTGGATGGAAGCTGCTTTGACTGCTGCTCCCATGTACAAGAACGAGTTCAAGAATATCAAGAAGCTGCCTATGTTTGAGCTTATGACCGACGCCGAGATCATTGACATGGCAAACGGCGCCGACCTGGCATCTTGTTCTCAGAATGTTAAGCTGCTCAGTGATGTCGCCGTCACCATGTACAAGGATATGGCTAATGTCTGGATTACTGTTGGCGAAAAAGCTTACCCCGATAAGGCGGCAGACGCATTTACCGACAAGTTCGCAAAGCAGCTGGAATCCCAGTTTGCAGGCATGGAAGCAGACAACGGCGATAAGGAATTTGATGCTCCTCCGAGCCAGATTATCGAATCTCCCGATGCTTTGCTGGCCTACAGCGCAGACATTCAGTTTGAGCTGAACTCTTACAACATCAGCGAAGAGTCCTTTGAGTTGCTCGACGAGTTTATTAAGGTGGCAAAGGTCCTCAACAACGCTTACATCGTGATTGAGGGCAACGCTTCTCAGCGTGCTACCGGCATTACCGACGATCAGGTAATCGAGTTCTCTTTGCAGCGCGCCAACGCAATTGCCGATTATTTCATTAAGAACGGCATTCCTGCTGAGCGTATTGTTACCGTGGGTAACGGTGATATGAAGTTGGCAGATCCTGAGAATCCTGCCTCCTCCGTGAACAGAAGAACCGGAATTTCCTTCAAGACTAACGTCGGATATTAAGGTTTATACACAACATCATAGAGAGGCTTGCATGCAAGCCTCTCTTTTCTAAGCAAATGTGAAGGAGCGAGTGCTATGAAAAAAGCAGTTAGTAAAATTTCTTTTTTAGTAGCAATTATTGCGATCTGGTGGCTTTGCAGCCTGCTTGTGAACAAGAGCTTGTTTTTACCTTCTCCGAAGGAGACATTTGAAACTATTTTCACCCTGTTCGAAACGGGTGCTTTCTTCAAACATCTGAGTTCGAGTTTCGCACGAGTAACCGGCGGAGTAGTGATTGCTACACTTATTTCCACGCCGCTCGGCATGTTAATTGCGTGGTGTGCACCTGTGAGAAAAGTGCTTAAACCCGTTGTCGATGCTTTGCGTTATATCCCCGTAACATGTTTTTCTCCCATGCTTGTGTTGCTGCTGGGTATTGATGAATCTATGAAGATTACATTCATTACTATTGCGGCACTGTTTTCTTTCCTGCCTACGGTCATTCAGACTTGTACTGAGCCGATTGAAAAGCTTGAAGAAACTGCTTACACTATGGGCTTCAGTTATCCCAGAATGCTGCTCCATTGCTTTATCCCGTATATTACGCCGTCTCTTATTCAGTCCTTTATCACCTTGTATGGTGTTGGCTGGACGTACGTAATCATTGCAGAGGTTAATAACACTCAGTACGGCTTAGGTCATCTGATGTACATTGGTTCTGCACGTGGTAAGACAGCAATGGTGTTCGCGGCAATCGTGATTATCATCGCAGTAAGCTACATTTTCGATAAGGTCGGAATGTGGATTACCAAGAAATGCTTTGCATGGAAGCTGGAGGTGGATAAGTAATGAGTGAAGAAAAGACCAAAATCACTCAGGATGTAACTCCTGTACAGGAGCCTGATGCTGAAAAAGTGGTTAAAACCGAACCTGCAGAAATGCAGAATCCCCAGGTTTTGAAACCTAAGGAACACTCTCTGAAAATCTCCAACTTTACTTTGGCTTTCGGCGATAATGTGTTGTTTGAGAATTTCGATTATGAATTCAAGCCGGGTATTTACCTGTTCAAAGGCCCTTCTGGTGTCGGTAAGAGTACGCTTATGCGAGTTATTGCTGGCCTGGAACGTCGCTTTACCGGTAAAATTGAGCTCGACGGCAAGGAACTTCGTGGTTTTACGCCTGATGTTCACATGATGCATCAGCATTACACGAGCTTCCCTTGGCTGAATCTTCTTGATAATACCTTGATGGTATACAAAGGCCACAAGGTGAAGCCGAATGCAGCAGATACTGCAGAAGCGATGGCTGTTCTTACTAGACTTGGTCTGGAAGAGCATATTAAGAAGCGTCCTAGCCAGATTTCTGGCGGTCAGGATCAGCGCTTGAGTTTGGCTAGTGTCTTCATCAACCGCTGGAGTCCGGTAATTCTTTACGATGAACCGACCTCCGCGCTGGATCAGCTTAACGATGAGCTGGTGGTAGATATGATTCTTGAGCGCCAGGCAAAGTATGGCACGATTGAAATCGTAATTACCCACGAGGATCATGTGACTGATGGCCTGCACGGAACTGTTTTGGATTTTACTCCCGAGTTCCGTTTGAGACCGGCTAAGGTAAAAGAACCCGAGTGTGCTCCCGAATCCGAGACCCATGTTCCCAACGAAGGTGAACATGTCGCGCAACCCGTTAACAATCCCGACAATAATGGTGTCCCGGAATCTGCAGAGACTGTGGGGGATACCGAATGACAGAAAGTGAGTGAAGTGCAACTATGAAAAAAAACGTATGGATTGGTATCCTTGCAGGTGGCACTGTCATCTATATTCTGCTCCAGATTTTGACCAGCATTCCGCTGCTTGGTTACATTGGTTCTATCGCTCTTGCAGGCGTTGGTTTCATGACCGTTGTGAGTGTTATGGAAGACAAAGAACGCAAGAAGGCAGAGCTTGAGGCTGAAGCCGAGAAACTGCATCTGGAATCCAAGAAAGCAGATGAATACGACCGCTGCATCAGAGAGATTGAGGACATCGTTTATGACCGTCCTTATCTGCGCCCTTATTACGAAAAAATTGTTGGTCAGTTCAAGGACTTCAACAGTAAGGAAAAGGGCCTTCGCAAAATTATCGATTATAACAACAACAACTCTGAGGCGTTCATCACCTCTAAGAGCAACGCTGTTCGTGAGTACCTTCTGAGAAACCTGAAGCGCTTTACCAAGTGCTTGGTTGCATACTCTGTGACCCGCAAGGAAGCTGATTACAATGGTTCTGTGAAGAGCCTGGACGACATCCTTGCTGCTAACCAGGAGCTTATTGATTGGTACGACAAGCTCATCATCGAAGTTGCCAGAATGCACGATAACTTCAACGAAGACGATGCAGATCTGCAGTCTCTTATCGAGAATCTTCAGCAGCTCAGAATGGCTAATGAAGCCGATGATGATGACGATCCCTTTAATTAAGGAGGTAAGCCACAATGAAGAAGAAATTTGACAAAAAGTATCTTGTCGCTCTTTTGGTGGCTGGTGCCATCTTACTGGTATCACTTGTGGTTACCTTCATTAAGAGCGATCTGGCCTCTAACGAGTATCACGGTGGCGAAAAGATCTATATTTCGCTTGACGAGTTTATCGGATGGAAATCCTTGCTCGATGCGAATGGTGGTCTTGTAACTACCGAGGACTCTATCAACGCCAAAAATGGCATTTGTATCGAATATGTGATTATGAATGATGCGAACGCATCTTCTAACGCGTTGATTTCTGGCGAACTGCAGGGTGCTGGTTATACTGTAAACCGTTATGCATTCTTGCAGGGCAAGTTCGATGAAGCAGGTGTATCTGTGATTATGCCGTATATTACCAACTACAGTAACGGTGGTGACGGCATCATTGCAACTTCTGATATTCTTTCTGTTGAGGATTTGGTTGGCAAGAAGATTGCGGTACCTCGTTTTTCCGAAGCTCAAACTTTGGTTGAGTACCTTATCAGAAATTCCAGCCTTTCCGAAGCTGATAAGAAAGCTATCAGAAAGAACATGGTATACTTTGAAACTGCAGATGAAACCGCAAAAGCATTCTTTAGTGGTACTGTCGACGCAGCAGCTACCTGGGAGCCTTATCTGACTCAGGCCGCGAGCTCTACTGATGCTCGTATTCTCTTCGATACTTCTATGAGTACTAACCTCATTCTTGATGGTTTGGTGTTCAGACAGGATTTCGCAGCAGAAAACCCTGAGTTCATTGCTAAGCTCATCGACGGTGCTTTGCAGGCGGCTGACATGTACACCAAGAAGTATGACAGCATCAAGAAGATGCCGATGTTTGAACTTATGACAGACGCGGAAATCTACGAGATGTGTGGCGGTGCAAGTCTTGCCACCTGGGCTGACAACGCAAACCTGCTTGTTGGCACTGCAAAAACGATGTACGACGAAATGGCCAATATTTGGATTGACGTAGGCGAGAGTGCATTCCCTGATAAGGCTGAAACGGCATTCACCAACGAATTTATCAACAAGTTGGCTGGTAAGTATCCGGCAGATGATTTGACATCGTTCAACTTCTCTGAAGAAGGACGTGACCATGCTGGTCAGATGTCTAACAATGCAGCGTTGCTTTCTGTAACGCTGAACATTGAGTTTGAAGTCGATTCTTACAAAATCGCAAGAAGTTCCTACGCAGATCTTAACGAATTTGCAAAAATCGCTCAAACACTGAACGGCGTATATATCCAGATTGAAGGAAATACCGCCCACGTTGATGGTGGCGACGACGGCGTAGAATTCTCTTACATGAGAGCGTTGAGTGTCGCAAAGTATTTGCAAGTTCTCGGAATTGATCCTGATCGTTTCATTATCGTTGGTAATGGTGATAAAAAGCCTATTGCCACTAACGAAACTGAAGAAGGACGTCAAGCTAACCGCCGAACCGAAGTTTACTTCAAGGTTATCGGCTACTAATGGAGGTATCACCGAATGAAAAGAGTAATTGCAACTATTTTAACCCTTGTGATGTTGCTTTCCTGCTGCATCCTTACCGGCTGCTCTACTATTGAGCCTGTCGATGTGAATTCTGAAAACGTATGGACTGTCCTGGACGAGTATGCCGCCAAAATTGGCTATAAGAACAAGGACCTCGTTAAGGGAACTGTCCCTGAGAGAGGCGATAACGCTGGTGAAAGCACAGGCCCCGACATTATGTACGAGCTGCCTGATATAACCAACTATCCCGTGACCGTTAAGGGTACTGGCGAAATCAACGTTGAGATTTTCGTGCCTACCGAGAACAATGGCAGTTCTATCGTGAAGTTCATCGAACATGCAGCTAAGGAATTCAACGCTGCAAACATTAAAGTGGACGGCAAGACAGCATCTGTTTCTATCAGAACCCTGGAAGCAACTTTGGCAGAGGATTACATCCTGAGCGGTGCTTATACCCCTGAGGGCTACATCGCAGCCAATGAACTTTACGGCATTCTGATGAATGAAAACGGTATTCCTGTTTCCCAGGTCGCCGACAGAATGGTTGGTAACACCATGGGTATCGCGATTCAGCAGAAAAAGTATGACGAGCTCAAATCCGCATACTCCGAGGTCAGCATCAAGACGATTGTTGACGCCACCAAGGATGGTAAGTTGGGTGTTGGTTATACCAACCCCACCAACAATCCTACAGGCCTGAATTTCGTTATCTCCATGCTGTCTTACTTCGATGCAAACAATCCTATGAGCTTTGAGGCAACTACTGACTTCTCTGCATTCCAGAGTGCTGTACCCCTGGTATCTTACTCTATGGAGCAGATGAAGCAGGCTGTTAACAACGGAACCATCAACGCTTTCGTTGTTGAGCGCCAGGCCTTCTCTGCAGACAGCGACCTGAGTAAGAATTTCGTCTTTATGCCTTTTGGCGTTAGACATGATAATCCGCTTTATGCGGTCGGCGATGTCAGTGCAGAAGAAAAGAATGCACTGGCCCAGTTTGCTGAATTTGCGGCAGGAACAGAAATTCAGAAGTACGGTAATGAACTTGGCTTCAACAAGGATATGACTTATACCAGCACGGTTGCCAAATATGAAGGTAGCTTGATTAAAGAGGTTCTGGATGTTTGGAAACAAGCAAAAACCAGTACCGGTGGTATGTCTGTTATCTTCGTTGCCGACGTTTCTGGCAGCATGGATGGAGACAAGATCAAGTCACTGCAGCAGTCGCTTTTGAACGGTATGCAGTATATCGGCGAAGAAACTCGTGTTGGTTTGATCAGCTTTGAGTCGAGTGTCTATCTGGACCTTCCTCTGGGCGAATTCACTACTGAACAGCAGGAATACTTTGCTGGTGCAGTCGGAAAGCTTAAAGCAAATGGCGGCACATCTACCAATGATGCTATCGTTATCGCTAGCAAGTTGCTGCATGATGAACCTGCGGAAAACAAAAAGCTGATTATCGTTTTGAGTGATGGTCAGACTGGTTCTGGTTATTCCTTGAGAACTGTTAAAGATCTGCTGGACGAAACCCAGATTCCGATCTACACGATTGGTTATGGCTCTAATGCGGACGAAAACGAGCTTAAGGAAATTGCAGGCATCAACAATGGCACCTATGTTAAGGCGACTACCGACAACATTGGATACCTGATGAAAACTATTTTCGAAGCAGAAGCTTAAAACTAACAAATAAACGGAAACGGCAGACTTCTTTATGAGGTCTGCCGTTTTTCGCGACTAGGGGACGCCCCTTGTTGTTAAAAATTTTACAACAAGGGGCGTCCCCATTGTAAAAAAACTCCCTCGGTTTGAAACCGGGGGAGTTTTTTAGGAATCTTTTTTCTGGAGTTCCTTTTCCAATGCTTTTGATAAGAGGTACACTTCATCTAGTGCTGCTTTAGAAGTTTGGTTAGATACGAAGCTGTTTTTAAGATCTGATATGCTTTCTGCAAGGCCTTTGTTTGCGGCTTCGACGTCAACATCTTCAGTACCACCCTTAGATGCATAAATAACATCAACGACATCGCCCATACGAAGGGCAACTGTAAGCTTTTTGCGCCATGCAGGGATTGTTTTGTGATAAGTTTCTTTAACTTTATTTAAAGAAACGTCATTTGTCGCTTTGTACGTGCGAATTTGCAAAAGCATGGTGTTCAAAATATGTTGGGTAATTTCTAGGGAGGAGACACGTTCTTTGAAACTACGAAGAGATAACTTTATTGTTTCACGTGTTGCAAATTCGTCTCCAAACGCATCAGAAGGTGCAGGGGCTGCTTCAAGAATTTTTTCGATACGAATAATACAAAGCTTGCCGGCTTCTATGTGCATAAGAAGGCTTCGGTAAAGCTTAGTAGTATTTGATTCTAACTTTTTTAAAGTAGAAGCATTTTGCATCAAAACCAGTTCTTGTTCTTGGAGAATTGCCAAGAGTTCCGCTATTTTTTGCGAAATTTTGTTATATTCTGCACGCAGTTTTTTGAATGCCTTCCTGTTTTTCATGGGATTTTTGAGTACATCATCTTCAGGTGTAAATGTATCAATTTCAGCGAGAAGAGCAGGAATGAGATCGTTTGCTTGAGGTGCAAGGTCGTTTTTGAGTTGATTCATTAATGTGTTAGGGAGCGCAGCTATCTTTTTTTGAAGTGCTAAACCATATTCAAGAGATACTTTGGGGTCAAGGATGTTAAGTGTTTGTGCATGTTCCTGGACTCGCCGCCAATCATCTTGAGAAAGAAGTAAGGTGCTAGAATTATCTGTTGCGGCCATATTATCACTCCTTTACGAGAGATTATTTTTATTCTGTAGCAATATATCACACATTTAATATTATGTCAATTTCTTGAAAAATAAGATAAAAAGCGGAAAAATTTCAAAAAAATTTTTTTGATGGTAAAATTATACATTTTATATAGTAGAAAACCGCAAACTTGAAGTTCCGTAAATTGTTAGGATTTGGAAAAAATGGTTCTGAAAAATAAAATTACAAAAATTTACATAAAATAAAAATAATTTACATAACATTATTGCAATTTGCCTATTTTTATGATATTATAAACACGGTAATAAAATCCACGAAAGAAAGAATTTAGGAGGTTTATTTATTATGAATAATTTTAAGAGAAGAATATCATTAATCTTAAGTGTTATGATGTTAAGTTTGACAATATTACCATTATTCGCTGTAAGTGCTGCTGATGAAATCGCATATACAGTTAAATTAAATGGTAAGACAATGTCTACAAGTAATACATATGAAGTTGAAGGCGGAGAAAAAATCGTTTTCACTGCTTCTTCATCTACAATTGATGTAGGTCTTGTGGGTTATTATTTTGATAACGACTCATCTAACATTAAACAAGTTTCTAGCGATACAGTTACTATCACAGTACCTGAAGGAGAAGCTGGAACAACTAAAAGACTAAGAGTTGCTGCTTCTGGTTATGACGCTGAAGAAAACGTTGTAAGAGGAGCTTGGCAAACATATTTATTAAGCTATGCTGAAGAAAATTCAGAAGTAGCTGGTAAAGACTTAGTTTTAAAATATGGTTCAAAAACATTAAGTGTGAACTCAACAACAACTGTAGCTGCACAAGCTAGCTTATCATTCTCAGCAAAACCTGCTGATCAAGTTGTTGAATTAAACTATGCTTGGGGAGATGATCCTTGGAGAGTAATTAAATCTAATTCAGGTACAATTACACTTCCATCATCATTTGCAGCTGGTTCTGCACACAACTTATATTTAACAGCTAAATTCAGCGATGGAAAACTTGCTGATATGGAAAAATACATAATTAAAGTTGAACAACCAACATCTGACGTTACTATGGTAGTTAAGATGGATGGCGTAACAATGACTGCTGGTAAAACATACGAAGTAGAAGGCGGAGAAAAAATCGTAGCTACTGCTGAATGCTTACAAGGTATTGCTTTTATCGGTTACTACTATTCAGACAATACAAAAATTGTTGACGTATATGATGATACATTAACAATTACAGTTCCAAAGGGAACACCTGGTACAACAAAAACATTATACATCGAAGCTGTTGCAACAGATGATGACGGAGAAGATAATCCAGTTAAAACAGGTTGGAGAAAATACTTCTTACATTATCCTGATACAGAAGTTGCAAACAAAGATGTTTCATTAAAATATGGTTCAAAAACATTAGCTGTTGATTCAACAACAGAAGTTGAAGTTGGAGATTTCTTAACAGCATCTGCAACACCAGCTGCTGAAGTAGTTGAATTATACTATGCTTGGGACAAAGATGATTGGAGAGTATTCTATAAAGCTACTGGTTCTATAGAAGTTCCTTCAACATTTGCCGCAGGTTCATCACACAACTTATATATCACAGCTAAATATTCTGATGATAAATATGTTGATATGGAAAGATATATAATCAAGATTAAAGCAGAACCAGTTGTAGATAACAAAGGTATGACAGTTTCTTATGAAAATGTTATATTAAAAGTTAACTCAACAACAACTGCAAATCCTGGTGAATCAATTAAAATCGCTGCTACACCTTCAGCAAACGTAGTAAAATTATATTTCAAATGGGATAATGATACTTGGGCAGTAGTTAATGGTGTAAGTTCTTATGCAACAAGAATTCCTACAACATTTGCTGCAGGTTCAACACATACATTATATGTAAAAGCTTTATATGATGATGGTAAAGAAATCGCACAACAAAAATACATCTTCAAAATACCAACAACAGCTGCTGACATTACAATGAACGTAAAATTAGATTCTACTACTATTTCTACAGGTAAAACATATCAAGTAGTTGGTGGAGAAGATTTAGTAGTTACAGCTTCTGCAACAAATGCTTCAGTAAAACAAATTAAATACTATTTTGGTTCAGAATCTGTTAAAACAAGCAATACTTCAAAAGTAACTTTACAAATCCCAGCAAAAGATGCTGGCACAACATTAAAATTCACTGTTGAAGCAATCGCTACAGATGGCACATCAACAGGTGCAAAAACATACTCATTCAAATTCGTTGAAGAAGAAGATAACAAAGGTAAACTTGATGTTGAACCTTGGATGGAAGTAAACGATGAATTAGTAGAGTTAGCTGTTAACTTAAGAAATGATTCTGAAGAAGAAGACAAAGCTAACAAGAACATTTATGCATTAGAAGAAGTAGTTACATACTACGTAGATTATAAAAATGGTACTGGTGATGACATCGAAACAGAAGTTGGATTAGTACTTGAATTACCACTTGCATTCACAGTAGTAGATGCTGATGGTGGTGCAGTAAGCTCAAAAAATAAAACAATTACTTGGAAATTCCCAGACGGCTTAGAAGAAGACGAAGAAGGAACAAAGATTGTTAAGATTAAATACACAGCTTTCTCTAAATCTAAATATGATTCTGAAAGAATTTATCCTTCAGCTATCATAACAAAAGGTTCAAAAGCTAAAGAACAAGATAGATCAACAGTAATCAACTTAATCATTAGCGGTTATGATGAAGAAATTGACATTGAACACGAACCATATATGTTCGGTGATGAAGATGCAGATACATTCAGACCAGATGATTCAATCTCTAGAGCTGAAGGTGCATTAGTACTTGCTAGAATTTATGGATTAAACTACAAGAGCACAAAAGTTACAGATGTATTCTCTGACTTAGATGAAACATATGTAGAAGCTCAAAAAGCTATCATAGCTTCAACAAAAGCTGGTTTAATCAGTGGTTACACAGATGGTACATTTAGACCAAACGAAAAAATGACAAGAGCTGAATTCATGAAAATCTTAGCTTGCATGATTGAAAAACAAGCAGCTGAAGATGAAATTGAAGGCTTAGAAGTTAAAGATTTAGAAACAAGCATTAAAGTTTACGATGATTCTACAAGATATTACATCGTAGATGGTAAAAAGATTTACTCACACTGGGCTCTTGAAGAAGTTTCTTTACTTGCAAGATTAAACATGACTCCACTTAGTGAAGAAAATGATGAACTTGAACTTGATGAAGAAATTACAAGAGCAGAAGTTGCACAACTAGTTAACTTCTATCTATTAAGAGCTCCAGCAAACGTTACTTCAAAAACAAAATCTGGATTTGATGATGTAAGTAAGAGACATGAATTATTTGCAGATATTATTGAAGCAACAAGAGAAGCTCACACATTCTCAATGGAAGAAGAAGACGGAACAGAAAACGCTGAATAATTAAATAAACCGTTTTATATAAATACCTAGGAATTAAATCCTAGGTATTTTTTTGTCATTTTTGAAAATTTCCCTAAATATTTTTTTTATATTGCTTTTATTATTTAGAATAGGTAAAATATTTGTGAGACTAGGTGGTTGAAAGGGGTTTACAGATGAAAAATCTTACGAAAGTTTTTGTAATGACAATAATATTAACTATCACATTAGTTGGTACTGTTTTTGCGTCAAGTGGCGATGCATATATAGTTACCAAAGAAATGATATATGAAAGTTATAACAAAAAAACTGTTAATTCTGGTTTTGTTGAAATTTTGATTGGTAATATGAACTTTACACAATATCAAGAAGATAAGAATATTGTTATAACACCGACACCGGACGAAATAATCACTGACGAATATGGAAATATGTATGCATATTTTGATGTATCAGGATTACGTGCAGGACAAAAATTTAGAGTAACTATTAAAAGAGACTTAGAGACGGATACATATACAGAAATAATTCCTTCAAGAACTGATTCTGTAGCAAATCCAGAAACAGCTCCTTTCTTAGTAGCTACTGAAAAAATTGAATCAGATGACCCTGAAATGATTTCAAAAGCAAAAGAAATTACGGATGGTATTTATACAGATTACAAAAAAGCTCAAGCAATATTTGAATATGTAAATGTAAACATCTCTTATGATGAATCTTCTACATATGCAAACAAAGGTGCATTATCAGCATTAAAATCAATGCGTGGTGTATGTGAAGAGTTTGCTACTTTATTTGCTGCTATGTGTAGAGCAGTAGAAGTGCCTACAAGATTAATAGAAGGATATAAAATGGCTCCACGTGAAAATAAAAGTGGAGATATAATAGAAAATGAATACGATTTAATAAATCATGTTTGGGCAGAGATTTATTTGCAAGAGTTTGGTTGGGTACCTGTTGAACCAACAGTTATTTATTTATTAAATGGTGAAAGAAAACCATATTTAGAGTCTTTCTGCAGAATGGCAGATGCTGAATATGTTGCAATAGGTATATATAATTATGAAAAAGCAAATAGAAGAATGAAAGGTGTAAGAGAAACTTCATACGAAGAAACAATTATATTAAAAAGTACTATTCCAGAAGAAATTCAAAACACCTTTAGAGATACAAACACAGTTGCATGGGCTAAGGAAGCAATTCAAAGCTTATATGCAAAAAACATTGTAAATGGTTATTCAGATGTGCAATATGCTCCAGAAAATAATATATCTAGAATAGAATTTATTTGTATGCTTTCAAGATTATTAAGATATAACGAAGTAATGGCATCAAATTCTAAGGGAATGTCTTACTACTATCCAGATTATAGTGAAACTCATTGGTCTAAAGAAGATTATGATTTTCTTATGAGATGTTATCAAGCAATGAATCCAGGAGATCCTGCATCAATGGGGTTTGATGATCTAACAGAAGTATTTGGCGTAGGTGGATTAAACCAAAATAAAGCAATAACAAGAGGCGAAGTTGTTGCGTTAATGAATGAATTTTTAGATGATGGATATTCAACCATTAAATTTAAAGATGTTTCAATATTCACACCTTTCTATTCAAGTATTATGAAAGCGGCTTCAATAGGACTTATTGTAGGATATCCAGATGGTACATTTAAACCAAATGCACCAATCACAAGAGCTGAAATGGCCGTTGTTTTGGATAGATACATGACAAATAATAATTACACATTAGTTGGAGAATAAAATCAAAATATTAGGCCTTGCAAGTTTTGTAAGGCCTAACTTGTTATAGGAGAGAGTATGTATAAACTTGTTGCAATAGATATAGATGGTACATTGCTCAATTCCAGAGGAGAACTTTCTGCAAGGACAAAAGAAGTTGTAAGACGTGTAACAAGTAAAGGTGTTGAAGTTGTTCTTACATCTGGCAGAGTGAGTGAATCGGTAGGAAGAATAGCAAATGAACTAAACGCAAGTAAATATATAATTTGTGATAACGGTGCTTTGATATATGATAATGAACAAAAAAAAATTATCGAAGCGTCATATATTAGCAAGGAAAGTGTCTTGGAATTAGTAAACACTTGTATTGAAAATGATATTTATTATATGGTGTTTTCAACAAATAAAATTATGGTTCGTGACTTGAAACATATGGCACTTGCTTTCTATAAAAAACGTCACAATATTGATGATGAAACTTCTGGTGCTGCAGAAATTGAACTTGGTGGCATAGAATTGATAGAGAAGTGTGATGAACCATTTACAAGAATTGTAGTATGTGATCAAGATAGAGTGATTTATAATTCTATCGTGCATAAGCTTCAAACATATAATGATGTTGATTTGATGGCGGTACCACATGTGTCTCACAAAGTTATAAAAGATGGAGATAATGAAGTTTTCTTAAGCTATAGTTACGCAGAACTTTTAGCGAAAGGTACAAATAAATGGGTGGCTATAGAAAAGTTAGCACAAAAGTTAAACATTAATTCTACAGAAATTATGGCGATAGGCGATAACTTTAATGATATAGAAATGATAAAAAATGCAGCTCTTGGTGTGGCTGTAAATAATGGTTCGCCTCTTGCTAAACAAGTTGCTGAAGTTATCGCACCCTCAAATGATCATGATGGAGTTGCAGTAGTTTTGGAAAATTATATTTTAAAAAAGTAGATTATAATAAAGGGATGAAGTAATATGAATAAAACAAAATTAATGGGAATTGGAATGATTTTAGTAGCAATTGTGGGGATACTAATTGTCGTCCTTTCGGGGAATCCACTTGCAATACCGAATGAAAAAGTTGATGAAAACACAAGTAGTAACAGCGAGTTTGAATTTGTAACAAAAGAGGGAAAATATGAGTTTATTCCATATGATACTTCTATAGATGCTATAACAGAAGAAGCAAGAATACCTCTTAGTGGAATTTCAATTGCTTCTACAAAAGTTTCCGAAGATGGATTTATTTGTACTAACAGCGAAAAAGCAGCTGATTTCTTTAATGAATATAGCGATATATTTATTCATCCATATTTTAATCAAGTTGTTGAAGCTGATGCAACAGTATTTATTGTTTCTTCAAGTAAATTTGATCCATTACATTATGCATATCCAGAAGCATATGTAGATAAAAATACAAATTCGATTTATTTTGTCTTTGAAAAATCACATGAACATACTTTAGTGTTTGACGAAGATACGGATGAAGAAATTTTTGAAGTAGTTAATGCTAATTCTAAAGCAACATATACGTTATTATATTTAGATGAAGAAGATTTAAAAGAATATGAAAACATATATTTTACTGTTCCAAATGAATTCTAAAAAAGAGTGTGGATTATTTCCACACTCTTTGTGTTTTAATTATTATTCTTTAATATGATATGTTGAGTTGCAAATTGGACATGATGAAGGAGGGTTAACTCCAATATGTGTATGACCACATTTGCTGCAAACCCAAACTATGTTTCGTGTAAAATCAAAACTTTTTTTCGCAGTTTCTTTTATAACAGAAATACAATTAACAGCAGTGCTGTAAGCGTTAGAACTAGAAGTTGTTTCTAGTGAAACGTTTGGTAAGAAAAAATGTTTTTTGTAAGTTGATGTTAAATTCATATTATCAAGCCTCCTAACACTCAAGCTTTTGATAAACTCGCAAAATTATTTTACCATATTTAAGACATACATTCAATACTTACCAAATACAATGTGATAGGAGGAAAAAATATGTCACGTTTTATTATGATTTTGAAAGGTGTGTTGTGTGCATATATATTAAACATATTATTTTTAGTAATATATGCTGCAATATTAGCACATACATCAGTCTCAGAAAGTACAATGCCTACTGTTATTTTTATAATTAATTTGTTGGGGATATTTATCTCGACCTCAATTACAAGTATTAAAATTAAGGAAAATGGTATGAAATATGGCGCAATAATTGGAGCTATTTATATAATAACTTTATATTTGATTGGAAGTCTTTCTGGAATAGGTTTATCATTAACGTCTTATGCAATTTCAACAATTATTTTTAACATTTTGATTGGTATGACGGGTGGAATCGTAGGAGTCAATTTAGTTAAAAATTAAAATATTCTTGTAAATTAATTACATAAAGGATACTATAATTATAAGGTACAAAAGAAGGGAGAATGCAAAATGTTAACATATGATGACGTTATTAAAGATGAAGAAATAAATTTATTGATGGAAACTGCTGAAAGACAGCTTGTTGAAATTGGCTATACAGAGCATGGAAAAAGACATAGTACACTTGTTGCTAATCGTGCTGCATATATACTTAAAGAATTGGGATATTCTGAAAGAGAATGTGAACTTGCAAAGATTGCTGCATATGTACACGATTTAGGTAATGCGGTAAACAGAACAGATCATGCTCATACAGGTGCGATTTTTGCATACAATTTATTAAAAGAAAGAGGAATGGATTTAAAAGAAGCTGCAGAGATTATGATGGCAATAGGAAATCATGACGAACAAACAGGAAGTCCTATTAGTGCGATAGCGGCGGCTTTACAAATTGCAGATAAGTCAGATGTTCATCGTTCAAGAGTTAGAGAAACCAACAAAGCTACATTTGACATACATGACAGAGTAAACTATGCAGTTGAAGAAGCGTCTATTGAAGTTATTGATGCTGATAAGAATTTGCATGGCTGTGATAAAGAGGTGATATTGAAGCTAAAAATCGATACTGATATCTGTCCTGTTATTAAATACTTTGAAATTTTCTTGGGAAGAATGTTGATGTGCAAGAATGCAGCGAGCTTTCTAGGAGTATGGTTCCATCTAGAAATGAACGGAACAATTTTATTATAAATATAACCGAAAAGCTCCTCGAATTTCGAGGAGCTTTTTATATTAAAAAAGAGCCACAAAAGGCCCTTTTAGTTCTTAGTATTGAATAGTATTGAAGTTTGCTGGTGTTATTTCAGAAGCACCATAATTATTGTCTTGAATATATTTTTGAACAGTGTTAAAAGACACACCTGTAGTAGCTGATACAGAAGAAACTGAATCAAAAGATACATTTTCATCAAAATAATTTTTTAATAAAGTATTATCAAATGACGCTTTGTTTGCACAAGTAGAACAAATAGTGGCGCCAGAAGATATGAAAGAACCACAACTAGCACATTTTTTAATTTCCATAATAAAAACCCCCTTGATTTCTTTGGTATTTGTAATTTTCAATTAAATATTGTCACGTCCGATAATTAACTAGGAAAATTATATCATACAAGTTGTATGTATGCAAGAAAGAATAAATCTTCTGCAACGTTGACTTTTATATGTAAAATTGATATATTTTTAGGGAGATTTACTGTACTTTTGTACGTAGACATAATTTAGTAAAATGGCAAGAAAGAAGGATTTTATGTTAGTAATAATTAGTAATATAGTAATTGCATTGTTAGGCCTTTTGATAGTGAAACCTTCCAATGCACTTGTTGAAATTTTAGCAAAAGAAGAAAATATCACATTGAAAGGAATTAAAGAAAATTTAAAGTTCAACTATGGTATAGCTTTAACCCTTCCAATATTATTAATTGCGTTATTTTATAAATTTAGTTTTAGCGGAATGTTTTTTATTTATTCTTTTTTGGGAATAATGTTGATTATAGATGCTTTTGTAGACATGAAAGCTCAAATCATACCAAATGAACTAAATTTTGTAGGTTTTCTAGTTGGAATAGTTCTTACATATGTTACATTAATTAAAGACGTAACTCTTGGACTAGATAAAATATATGGATTGCTTGCTGGAGGAGGAATATTCTTATTAATCGCACTAGTAGCATTCCTAATATACAAAAAAGAAGGAATGGGTCTTGGCGATGTTAAGTTAATGGGAGTTTTAGGTTTGTTCTTTGGTTTATTTAATACGATCCAAATCTTTATACTTTCATTTGCTATCGGAGCAATCGTTAGCATTTTGCTTATGATTTTTAAAATTAAGAAATCAACAGACTATATGGCCTTCGGCCCATTTATCGTTATAGCAACAGTAATTACTATGTTTGTACCTTACACAATATTGTTTCCGTGGTACATGAATTTATTAATGTTAATATAATTATTTAGGAGTTTAAAATGGCTATTATAAAAACAGAAGAAGAAATTGAAAAATTACGAAGAGCGGCATTACTTGCTGATAAATGCTTTGAACATATTTGTAATTTTATAAAACCAGGAATGACAGAAAAAATGATTGCAGAAGAGATGAATGATTTCTTTATGAAAAATGGAGCATCAGGATTATCTTTTGATACTATTGTAGGTGCTGGTAAAAACTCAGCATTTATTCATTCGACACCGACAGACAATATTATTCAAGATCAAGATATTATTCTTCTTGATTTTGGATGTGTTTTAGATGGGTATTGTTCAGATACTTCTAGAACAATTTTTGTTGGTGGTATAACAGATAAACAAAAAGAAATTTACGATTTAGTCAATTTTGCGCATGACAATGCTGTAAAGAAAATTCGTATAAAAGATTCTTTACAAATTGCAGATGCTTATGGAAGAAAAAATATTCAAGATGCTGGTTATGATTATGCACATGCTTTAGGACATGGTGTTGGTGTTGAGGTTCACGAAGATCCTGTTCTTTCACCAAAGAGAGAAGGTATATTGGAAGAAAACATGGTGTTTACAATTGAACCAGGAATTTATTTGGAAAATGAATTTGGCATAAGAATTGAAGATACAGGAGTTCTTACAAAAGAGGGTATAAAGTTATTTTCGAATGCAAGTAGAAAAATTATTGTACTTTAAAAGGAGAATAAACTATGGATAAAAAGAAAAAGATAGGATTTTTTAAGAAAATATTATTGGCTATAACGGATTTCAGATTTTATCCGCATGTGTTAAAAAACGAATCAACATCACAAAGCTTTTGGCATTTTGTAGCATTCTTAATGTTATTAACACTTATTATTTCAATAAAAGTTACAGGTTTGGTGTATGACAAACTAGATGTTTTCTTGGCACAATACGATGAAATTGTTCCAGAGTTTATAATTGATATGGGAATCTTGGATGTAGACTATGTAGGAACAAAAGAAATTAGAAACGATATGGTTGCTATAGTTGATACGTCATATAAATTTGAGGATTGCATTGAATCAGAACAATATAAAGCTGTTTCAAAATACGATAACGTATTATTAATTAATAGTGATGCCATTTCACTTATTGATGCATACGGAACAATTTATCAAGCTGATTTATCATATATTGGTGGAACATTTACTAAAGATTCTTTTGGAATATATGTTAACATGTTAGCTACAGAAACTAGAGTTAAAATATTCGTTGTTTATATGATATTTGTTGCAATGTTTATGATGTATGCTATTTATAAATTTGTGGAAGTTATTTTCTTTGGAATACTTGCATTATTTATTAGTGCTTTAGCAGGAATTAGGATTAACTATAAGGCGCAAATGAAGATTGTACTTTATGCCATGACGCTTCCATATATAGTTGAAGTAATATCAATTTTATATGTTGGGGCAATTAAAGAATATACAATCTTAGTATCCGGAATCCTTGCATATGTATATATATTCTATGCAATAAGAGCAATAAAATTAGATATGCTTCTTATGATAATGTCTAATGATAAAAAAGGAGCTTTTAAATTAAAAGTTGATCCAGATGGCAAATATGAAATAAAGAAAATTGAACAAGAAGAGAAAAAAGACGAGGAAAAATCAGAAGAAACTCCAGAAGTTGATGACAAAGTAAGTGATATTGCAAAAGAAATAGAAGAGACTGAAGAAAAGAAGGATGACGATAACAAAAAAGAAAACGATGATAATAAAGAGTAATTGGGGGAAGTAAGATGAACGTTTGTGGAATTGTCGCTGAATACAATCCGTTTCATAATGGACATTTATATCATATAGAAGAAACAAAGAAGAAAACTGGTTGTGACGCCATTGTGGTTGTGATGAGCGGTAATTTCATTCAAAGAGGAGTTCCTGCCTTATTTGATAAATGGACAAGAACAAAGATGGCTTTACAAAGTGGGGCTGATTTAGTAATTGAATTACCTTTACTATATTCAATTTCTAGTGCAGAATATTTTGCACAAGGAAGCGTATCTCTTCTTGACGGATTAAATGTAGTAGACCATATTTCTTTTGGAAGTAATACTACAGATTTAGATGCGTTAAAAAGAATTGCAAACGTTCTTTATTTAGAACCCGAAAATTATAAAAAACTTTTAGAATCAGAATTAAAGAGGGGTACATCTTTTCCAATAGCGAGAAGCAATGCTCTAAAAAACTTTTTGAAAAAAGAATACGATGCAAAATATATTTCTGAAATATTATTAGATTCAAATAATATATTAGGAATAGAATATTTAAAAGCTTTATTATATTGCAATAGTTCTATCAAACCGATGGTAGTTGAAAGAAAAGGTGGAAATTATAATTCAACTACGATTACAAACAATGTTTGTAGCGCTACTGCGATAAGAGAATTGATGGAAAAAGAAGAATTGAAAACAGTTCAAGATGTTGTGCCCAAAGCAACGTTTGATATTTTAAATAAAGAGATTGTAAATGGAAGAACACCAATGTTTTTGAAAAACTTTGAAAAAGAAATCTTATATACATTAAGAAGAAATTCTTCAAAAGATTTATTAAATATTGCAGATGTTACAGAAGGTTTAGAAAACTTATTAAAGAAGGCATCGTGCGAAGGAATGGAACTTGAAAATTTAATAGACATTGTAAAAACCAAAAGATATACAAGAACAAGAATTCAAAGAATTTTATTACATGCCTTACTTGATGTTACAAAATCAGACGTGGAAGATTATAAATATAATCCACAATACATAAGAGTTTTAGGTTTCACTAAGACTGGAGAAAAAGTATTATCGAATATTACGAATAATTCTAATTTGCCTGTTGTAACTTCTGTAAGCAAGTTTTTAAAGAATGCAAACGAGACTTCTAGAAAGATGTTAGAAAAAGATATAATGGCAACAAACATTTATACTTTAGGTCAACAGATTCCAAAGTATAGAGAAGTGAATTTAGACTACACAACTCCGGTTGTTAGAGTTTAATGGAGGTTATATGGACGAAGTAATCATATATACAGATGGTGCGTGTTCTGGCAATCCCGGTAAAGGTGGTTGGGGAGCAATACTTATGTATGGAGATGTGAAAAAAGAAATTAGCGGTGCTGAAGCAATGACTACAAATAACCAAATGGAGTTAACTGCACCTATCGAAGCTTTATCTTTACTAAAGAGGCCATGCAAAGTGAAAGTATACAGTGATAGCGCATATTTAGTTAACGCATTTAAAGAAGGCTGGATTTATAACTGGCAAAAGAATGGTTGGAAAACAGCCAATAAGCAGAATGTAAAAAATCGTGAGCTTTGGGAAAAAATATATAGTTTCACTCAAATTCATGAAATAGAATGGATTAAAGTTAAAGGTCATGCTGATAATGAATATAACAATCGTTGTGATCAGTTAGCAGTTCAAGCAATTCAAACAATCTAGAACACATATCAATGTGTTCTATTTTTTTAGTACAAGCATATATTTATATTGAATAAATTTTATGTGAGGTATGTATGATTATTGAAGAAAATAATTCTAATAAAAATATCGAGAATGTTAGAAATAATACATTAAATCTTTTTGAAAAAGAGCAAGGAAAAAATACATTGAGCACTAAAAGTTTTGAAACAGAAAACAACAAGGTTCGAGAATTTTATAGAGAAAGATTTTTTGAAAACAAACCCGAAAAAACATATATAAAAAAAGATAGTATTAAATTATATTTTTTTGTAACGATAATTTTTTTGCTAGGTTTTTTGATTGGAACTATTATATTTAAAAATTTATTGCATGATGAAAATATAAAACAAAATGTTTTGTCATATGATTTCTTTTATGAAGAGGGTGAAGTTGAAAGAGAAGCAGTTATTGTAACAAAAACGTATAACAAATTATTGGTATTACTTGCTTTATGGATAGTCGGAATCTCGGTTGTTGGAGCTCCTTTTTTATTATTTTTTTGCGCGTATAGAGGATTTGCTTTAAGCGTTATTATATGTTCGGTTCTGTTAAAATATGGAATGAAGAATGGATATAAATTATTATTAACAAATATTTTTCTACCAACTTTTTTGACAGAAATTGTAATTATATTTTTAACGGTGAGTTCGCTTAAAGTTATGTTTAATATTTTATGTGAAAGAAAACAATTAAAAGAAGAAATTATTAGACATTCCTTTTTCTCTGTAATTGGTGCAGTGACAATGTTTGCGGGTATAGCGTTTGAGTATCTAAAGATACTTAATAATTTTACATAAAAAAGTTGCAAAAATGCTTGCATTATAAAACCTTTTTGTATAAAATAGCCTTAGTTAAAAGGGAACATATTTATATGTAGTCCGTGCATCATGGTATGGAAGAAAATGTAGGAAGTTTTTACTAAAGAAAAATGGGAATGTAAAGCTCTATATTGGGCATCCGAAAAATTATGTAGAATACAATGAAGAAAAAGGAGTATGCGGGATGGAAAAAAATTTAGTTGAAAGTTTTTTGGATTTTCTTCAAAAAGACAAAAAGTTATCAGATAATACATTACAATCATATAATCGTGATATTAAGTTGTATTGTAATTATTTAGAATCTGCAAACTTAAATCCAGTAAAAATGAATGAGGCTGGATTAAATGAGTATTTAGATACTTTAAAAGAAAATGGAAAAGCGGTTTCTACAGTTTCAAGAAACCTTGCTTCTTTACGCTCTTTTTATCAATACCTTTACAAAACAAAGGTTATTACAGAAGATCCTACAATTAATTTGGAATCTCCAAAGATTGAGAGAAAATTACCAAAGGTGCTAACTTCAGAGCAAGTTGAATTATTGCTTGAACAACCTAAGAGTGTAGACCTTAAAGGTTATAGAGATAAGGCAATGCTTGAGCTTGTTTATGCTACAGGTATTAGAGTTACAGAATTAATTTCTCTAAACGTTAGTGATATTAATTTAGAGAATGGATATATAAAATGTGTTGGTAAGACTAAAGAAAGAATTATTCCAATTGGTTCTTTAGCTGTTAATGCACTAAAAGAATATATGGAAAAATCAAGAGCTATCCTTCTAAAAGATGAAGGAGATCAAGCTTTATTTGTTAACGTTAATGGTCACAGATTAACAAGACAAGGTTTCTGGAAGATCATTAAACAATATAAAACTCAAGCGAATATCGATGTTGATATCACACCGCATACATTGAGACATTCTTTTGCCGTACATCTATTAGAAAACGGCGCAGAATTAAGAGCTATTCAAGAGATGCTTGGTCATTCAGATATTTCATCAACACAAGTATATGCACAAATCGGACAAAATAGAATTAAAGATGTATATATGAAATCACATCCACGCGCTTAATCACATATGGACATGTATTTAAACGTTTCTTTCGATTAAGGAAGAAACGTTTTTTGTGTCAAAATATATTTATTTGTGTTAAAATATTTAAGAAGTTTTAATACAAATGACTTGATAAAAATGAAGGAGAAGATTATGAAAAAAGTAGATATTAAATCTTTATATAGAAATACAGAAAACTATGCGGATGCAGAAGTTACAATTGCTGGTTGGGTAAGAACTGCTAGAGATTCAAAAACATTCGGATTTATCGAAGTTAACGATGGAACATTTTTTAAGAATGTTCAAGTAGTATATGAAAATAATTTACCAAACTTTGATGAACTTACAAAAATAACAATTAGTTCTTCTTTAATAGTTACAGGGAAATTGGTACTTACACCAAACGCAAAACAACCATTCGAAATCAAAGCAACAGAAGTTAAAGTTGAATGTGTATCACCAGCAGATTATCCACTTCAAAAGAAAGGTCACACAGTTGAGTTTTTAAGAGAACAAGCTTACTTAAGACCAAGAACAAATTTATTTAGTGCTGTATTCAGAGTGAGAAGTGCAGCTGCAATAGCAATTCATAATTACTTCCAAGAAAGAGGATATGTATATTTTCATGCACCACTTATCACAGCTAATGATGGTGAAGGCGCGGGTGAAATGTTCCAAGTAACAACTTTAGATTTAGATAAAGTTGCAAGCACAGGAAAAGTTGATTATTCGAAAGATTTCTTTGGTAAGAAAGTTGGACTTACTGTTACTGGACAATTAGAAGGTGAAGCTTATGCAATGGCTTATGGAAAGATTTATACTTTCGGACCTTCTTTTAGAGCAGAAAATTCAAATACAAAAACTCATGCTTCTGAGTTTTGGATGATTGAACCTGAAATTGCATTTTGTGATTTAGATGGTTTGATGGATGTAGAAGAAGAAATGCTAAAATACATTGTTAAAGATGTATTAGAAAAATGCCCAGAAGAAATGGAATTTTTAAATAAATTTGTTGCTCCAGGCTTAATTGAAAAACTTACAAAATTACTAGAAAGTAAATTTACAAGAATAACTCATGATGAAGTTATCACAATATTAAAAGAAGCAAAAGTTCAATGGGAATTCGAACCTGAATATGGTGGAGACATTGCTAAAGAACATGAAAAATATATTACAGAGTATTTTAATGGACCAGTATTTATAACAAACTGGCCAAAAGATATTAAAGCGTTTTATATGAAACAAAATCCAGATGGTAAAACAGTTGCTGCTGTTGATCTTGAAGTTCCAGGTGCTGGAGAACTTATGGGTGGAAGCCAAAGAGAAGAAGATTACGATAAATTATTAAATCGTATGAATGAACTTGGAATGCATCCAGAAGAATTAGATTGGTACTTGAACTTAAGAAAGTACGGAAGCTGTACACATTCTGGTTTTGGTATGGGATTTGAAAGACTTCTAATTTATTTGACAGGTGTTGAAAATATTAGAGATGTAATTCCATTCTATAGAACACCGGGTAACTGTGATTTCTAATTTTAAAATTATTATAAAGGATTGATTAATATGGCAATTAGTAGTGAAGAAGTAAAACACATTGCAGCATTAAGTATGCTAAATTTATCTGAAGAAGAAATTAATAAGTATACTAATAATTTGCAGGAAATTGTGGAATTCGCAAATAAGATTAATGAATTGAATACTGATGGTGTTGGAGAATCAACTGTTGCAACTAATGCGTTTAACGTATTTAGAAAAGACGAACCACGAAATTCATTAGATAGAGAATTATTACTTAGCAATGCGCCAACAAGTAACGGAGAGGCTTATTCATTGCCAAGTATGAGAAACTAAAATCTATATTAAGGAGAATACCATGAAAAACATTTGTGAATATACAGCTCACGAAATACATGAAAAATATATAAGTAAAGAGCTAAAAGTTGTTGATGTTGTTAAAGCTTTCTTTAACAAAATCAAAACTGATGATGAAAAAATAAAAGCATATATTACTTTATGCGAAGAAGAAGCATTAAAAGATGCTGAACTAATTCAAGCCAAGATTGATAATGGAGAAGAAATTGGTCCTTTAGCAGGAATACCAATTGCTATCAAAGATAACATGTGTACAAAAGGAGTAAAAACAACTTGTGCTTCTAAAATGTTAGAAAACTTTATTCCACCGTACGATGCAACAGTTATTACAAGATTAAAAGAAGCTGGAGCGATTATTGTTGGAAAAACAAATATGGATGAATTCGCTATGGGTGGTTCTACTGAACACTCTGCATTTTTTAAAACTCACAATCCAATTAATTTAAACAAAGTCCCTGGTGGATCATCAGGTGGTAGCGCAGCTGCTGTTGCGGGAGATTTAGCTCCAATTTCTTTGGGAAGTGATACAGGTGGTTCTATTAGACAACCTGCAGCTTTCTGCGGAATAGTTGGATTGAAACCAACATATGGTCTTATTTCAAGATATGGTCTAGTTGCTTTCGCATCTTCATTTGATCAAATTGGACCATTTGCAAAAGATATTGAAGATACAGCTAACTTATTAAATGTAATTGCCGGCTATGATGAAATGGATTCAACATCAGCTAAATTAGAAAAAATAGATTATACAAAATCTTTAATTAATGATGTAAAAGGATTAAAAATTGGCGTGCCAAAGGAATTTATGGGTGATGGCGTTAATGACGAAGTTAAGGCTGCAGTAAAAAATGCTGTTGAAAAATTTAAAGCATTAGGTGCTGAGGTTTCTGAATGCTCTCTTCCAGCAACTGATTATGCACTTCCAACTTACTATATTGTTGCTTGTGCTGAAGCTAGTTCAAACCTTGCAAGATTTGATGGAATTAGATATGGATATAGAACATCTAATTATGAATCATTAGATGATATTTATAAAAATAGTCGTTCAGAAGGATTTGGAGAAGAAGTTAAGAGAAGAATAATTCTTGGTACTTATGTATTATCTTCTGGTTACTATGATGCTTACTATAAAAAAGCTCAAAGAGTTAGAACTCTAGTAAAAGAAGGTTACGAAAAAGTATTTGAAAATTATGATTTGATACTTACACCAACGGCACCAAGTGTTGCTTTTGATGTTGGTTCAAAAGTAAATGATCCGCTTGAAATGTACATGGCTGACTTGATGACTGTATCAATTAACTTAGCTGGAGTTCCTGCAATTTCTATTCCTTGTGGAAAAGATAAAGAAGGAATGCCAATAGGATTACAACTTATTTCAAAACATTTTAACGAAAGTACATTATTGCAAGCTGCATATACTTTCGAAAAGAATATGGAGGTGTAAGCATGGAATACGAAGTTATAATTGGTATTGAAGTTCATGCTGAACTTTCAACTAAAACAAAAATTTATTGTGGATGCTCTACCGAATTTGGTGGAGACCCTAATACACATTGTTGCCCAGTTTGTACAGGTATGCCTGGTGCATTACCAGTACTAAATGAAAAAGTTGTTGAATATGCTGTAAGAGCTGGTCTTGCTACAAACTCAACAATTTCAAGAAACTGCAAACAAGATAGAAAGAATTACTTTTATCCAGACCTTCCAAGTGGATATCAAATTTCACAATTTGATTTACCACTTTGCTCAGATGGTAAATTAGATATCACTGTAGATGGTGTAACTAAAGACATTGGAATAACAAGAATTCACATTGAAAATGATGCTGGTAAACTTATTCATGATGTTTATACAGGTGGAACACTAGTTGATTTAAACAGAGCCGGAGTTCCGCTTATAGAGATAGTTTCAGAGCCTGATATAAGAAGTGCTGATGAAGCAGTTGCATATGTTGAAAGATTAAAAGGTATATTAGAATACATTGGAGTTTCAGATTGTAAGATGCAAGAAGGTTCATTAAGAGCTGACGTTAACTTATCAATCAGACCAGTAGGACAAGAAAAGTTTGGTACAAGAACAGAAACTAAAAACTTAAATTCATTCAGATCAATTGCTCGTGCAATTAATTTTGAAATAGAAAGACAAAAAGAAATTTTAGAATCTGGTGGAGTTGTATACCAAGAAACAAGAAGATGGGATGACGAAAAAGGTGAAGGTTATGCAATGAGAGCTAAGGAAGAAGCTAACGATTACAGATACTTCCCGGAACCAGATTTAATGCCTATCAGACTTTCTGAAGAATATATTCAAAGTATTAAAGAAACATTACCAGAACTTCCAGAAGTTCGTTATAAGAGATATGTAGAAGAATTAGGATTACCTGAATACGATGCTGGAATTATTACTTCTTCAAAATTATTATCAGACTATTTTGAAGTTGCTGCTAACGAGTGCAAAAACGCAAAAGCAGTTAGTAACTGGATTATGACTGATATAATAAGAGTTGCAAAAGAACTTGGCGTTGAATATGATGAGCTTCCAGTTAGTGCAATTCAATTAGCACACTTAATTGCTTTGATTGATAATGGAACAATTAGCGGAAAAATTGCTAAAGAAGTTTTTGCTGACATGGTTGAAACTTCAAATGATCCAGAAAAAATAGTTGAAGAAAAGGGATTGCTACAAATTTCTGATGAAGGTGCAATTAAAGAAGTTGTAGATAAAGTAATTGCGGCAAACCCTCAATCTATTGCGGATTACAAAGCTGGTAAAGACAAAGCTTTAGGGTTCTTAGTTGGACAATGTATGAAAGAGATGAAAGGTAAAGGAAACCCACAAATCTTAAATAAATTAATTCTTGAAGAATTAAGCAAATAAAATAATAGAAGGTGCTAACAAAAAATTAGCACCTTCTTATACTTGATTTTATGTATCAAATTAGTATAATTAATATTAGTTGCCAATATGGCTCAGTCGGTAGAGCAACTGATTCGTAATCAGTAGGTCGCCGGTTCGATTCCGGCTATTGGCTCCAAAAGCTTACGATTTTGTCGTAAGCTTTTTTGTAATATAAATTAAGAGCACACCCCTTAGGAGAGTGTGCTCTTGCTTGTTTATAGGCCTAAATTTGCAGCCTGTTCTTGTGTGACGATACGAATTCCTTGTTTAACCAAGATGTCCTTTAAAAGGGCAACTTGGCTTTCGAGCTGTTCAATTTTGCGCTCCTTGCGTGAAAGTTTTTCTGCAATTCGTCCAGAGTTCCAAGTGAGCCATTCTTGAGCATCGTAAAGATATGAACTGGTGTTGCAGATGCCAGAGAAGCGAGCACGGATAATTTTGCCATTAATATCTGTTAGTACATAATAGCCTTCATTGCCGGGAACTTTACTTGTGATTCTAAACATTGCGGGTGGAGTATACTGTGAAAGTGGTTTTTCTTCGGGATCTGGATCTTTACCCCAGTCAATATTTTCACAGAAGATGACTGATTGGCCAATCTGGCCATTTGCGTGAATCGCCCAAAGAGCGATTTCTTTGCCGTTTTTCCAGTAGGATAACATAGGTGCCTCACTTTCCTTTCATACCCGTAGGATTGGATTTGCCATAAAGGCTTCCCACAAGCGAAAGCCCTTAGTCACACAAAATCAAGCGATAAATTATTTACGCTTTATATATGCATGTATAAGGAACAAGACAATAATAATGTGGTTATGTAAAATTGTCAAGGGCGATTATTCTATAAAAACAGCGAATATGTGGGGAAAGTATCAAAAATATCTAAAAAGCATTTGTAATATTATGTAAATCATGATATAATACCGTCGAGATGAATACCTAGCAACGTTCCTTATTCATCGGTACGTGTAGTCATAATAGAGAATAAATAGAAAGGAGCAAAAGATGGACCTGTTGAATCTAAAGTGTACCCAGCAGGATTCTGAAGAAGTCATTCCCGCAGAAGAACTTTTTGGCGAGGATGCAAAATTATTAGAGGATACGTGCAAAAAGATTTTGCATCACGTTTTGCACCCTTATGAAGGGTGTCCTACACTAATCCCACTTCATGTTCAAATTACAATCAAGAGTGGCCTGTCACCGGAAAAGGCCGGTTTTATGGACAGGTACCTTGATGCTATAAAAAAATGGCAGCGGGAAAACCCAAAGGAAGCGCAAGAAATTCTTTCAATAAGGGAGAACTGGGAGAACGAGCGAGACAGGCAATTCGAAGTACTCCATGAAATTTCTAAGCGTACCGGTTTGTCCATTAAATGGCACGGTGATTTTGAAAAGCGCTGTCGACCTGATATGTGGGATATTTATCGTGATAAGAATCTAATTGCAAGAATCTGCTTATAATCATACTACCCCCCTCGCGAGAGGGGGATTTTTTTATTTCCCAGTACAAAAAGAGGCAATTAAGAACAGTAGTTAAATTGCTAAATTATGTAAAATGTGGTATAATATATGTCGAGATGGACATCTGTAAATATCCTTAGTTCATCGGTTAGTAAGAAGCAAAATGAATCTCGACTGAGAAAGGAGAATGATTGTGGATCTGCTGAATTTGAAGTTCAAGAGTATCGATCCCCGAGAAACCATCCCCGCCGAAGAATTTTTCGGCACGGAAGCAGACCGGATGCACGAGGTGTGCAAGAAGGTGCTGCATCACGCCCTGCGCCCTTACGAGGGTTGCAAAACTCCCAACTACGCAGAAGTTAAGGCTATCAAGGCCGAATTGGTCGCTAGTGGTGCGGCTGATACTTCGTTGCGTGCTGCCCGTGAAATTTGGCTGAAGCGTAATCCTGCTGAGGCTGAAGAAATCGAAGCATCTCACCGTGCATGGGAAGCCGAGCGTGATCGCCAGTTCCGCATCGCCTTTGGCATTGCCAAGCGCCACAACCTTTATCTGAAGTGGCATGGTAAGTCCGAAATCTGCTGTTGCCCCGACATGTGGGAAGTGTATAAGGGTCGTGAGCCCGTTGCACGTATCTGCATGATGTGAGCAAATTAAAAAGCTTAGCTTTTTCTCCCTCGCAAGAGGGAGTTTTTTTTATGCTTATAGATACAAAAAGGAATATTTACATTTACATAATTCTGTGATATAAAATAGTAGAAAAAATAGCATATAAGATAATTTATGAGGGCATTTTACCCTTATCTGTGTTTAACACTTTTCATATTTGTATAAAAGGCATAACTTTAATAAGCTACTTAGGAGGTAGAAATGAAACTAAAAGTATTAGGCACCCAGTCGCCTTATAATATAGCTGGGCATAATTCACCAGGATTTTTAATTACTGATGGTGATGAAAAACTTCTTTTGGACTGTGGTAGCGGCAGTCATAGTTTGCTTAATTTTCCACGGGATTTAAAAAATTTAGTAATTTTTCTAACACATCTTCATCGTGATCACTACAATGATATATATAACTTGCAATATGCATCGCATGTATTCCATAACCAAGGTCGTTTAAAAAATCCGATTACTGTGTATTTGCCCAAAACCCCAGCCAGCATATATACGGATATCATTAAAGAGCCGAATGCATATGCGGAATATTACTACTTGTCGCATCAATACACACTATACATTGGCGATATGCGGATTTATTTTATGCCGACCGATCATCCTGTTGAAACATATGCTGTTAAGGTTACTGATGGTAAGAGTACAATTGTGTATACATCAGATACATCTTTTACTGTCAAAGATGATATGGTCAAGTTTGCAAAGGGTGCAGATTTACTGATATGTGAGTCTAGTCTTTTGAAAAGGCATGGCTTTCCAGAGATAAATTCTCATCTTACAGCTGAACAGGCTGCTATTATTGCAAGAGATGCAAGAGTAAAGATGCTGATGCTAACACATTTTTGGCCAGAAGAACCTGTCGAAGACTATGAAGCAGAAGCTAAAACAGTGTTTGATAATGTTGTAACAGCGCGCGAATCTGAAGAATTCATAATTTAGGAGAGGTGACAATATGAAGCGGATAGTTAAAGTTTCGAGTTGGGAATTTAGATTGACATATGCAAGTGGTCACTATATTCATAACTATGATGATTACAACATTGAATGTGATATCATCAATAGAAATTTGGGCATACTTCACGACACATATGTATTGAAACTTGAAGGCAAAGCGGAGAACATTCAGTTGTACTTGGACTATCTCAAGTGCTCTGGATTTAAGATTCATTAAGTAAAAGGAGAATGTATATATGATTTTTCCATCAGAACATGTGCTCCGGGTTTTAAATCGCATTGATGATATAATGACACGCGATATCAAAAATGGAACACACTATTACTCAAGCATGACAGTGGGTAAAAAGACATATACAGGAACAGAACTGGTTAAACAATATCGGAAGAGTTTCAGAAAGTTTAAGGCGAGCGTTGAAGACGGTTCCTGCAAACTACTTCAGTGTGATTTGGGCAAAGAAGATTATGCCAAGGTACAATTTTTATATGAACTTTGGCGCTGGTGCGAGCCGCTTTCTTGTGCTGACTGGAATCGCATTTTGGGTGATGTCTTTGTGCAACGTAAGTTGCGAAGCAGTCTTGAAATGCATGCAAGAGACGGGAAAGCTGCAAAAGAAGCAGAAAGTTTACTTCGATTCATCAATAATGCTTATGGTTCTTGTTGGGGACAACAAGACTCTGAGTATAGAGTGAGGAACTTTCACTTAGTAGAAACTGAAGAAGAGTTTGAAGAACTGCTTCATAGTTCCACTGTTGCAGAAGAATTGACTCGGAGCGCTAACCTCATTGAGCCTTTTTACTATATCAGGGTTTTGTGGATTCCTGATGATTTTAGAACTGTACACAAAGAAAAGGGTATTTTCGAAGACTATAATTTGTGGGCTTCGACTATCAACTGGAATGAAATTGACTTCGGAGATGCGGTAAAAGCATATAATCTTTGGCATGGTGTAACAAATCGTGCGAACTATTTTGTTTATGTGCCCAAGTATGAGGCACCCGCCAAGAAAACCAGAAGAGGAAGAAAACCAAAAATAAAATAAAGAAAAGCACTGCAACTGCAGTGCTTTCTTTCATATTACGAAAATAAAATATATAAAGATAAAATGCCGAGAAAAATTCTCGGCATTTTCAATGTTTGTTAAAATTTGCGTCTGTAAAGTCGAACAGTGGAGACGTGGAAGCCCTTGTTAAGAGCCATGCGGGTAAAATAAGAACGATTGAAATCTTCAGCAACTACAGGAGAGCTGATAATTTCAAAGGCGCACGCGATATGAGCTTCATCCTCGGAAAGTTGACAAAGAACTTCGGCCACAGAAGGCTTGAAAAAGCCGTGGTAGCCGTATGTGTGCAAACACATGAAGTCATGTCCTTCCATAGGGACGAGAAGATCTTCGCGGACTGCCTGGCCAGCATCCTTTTCGCCGGCGAAATGGTAGCTCATATTGGAGAGTTCTTCGATGGTGTAATCGCGCATCCAGTGAAGCTTGTTCTTGAAGCGCATCATGGGCTTTACACGGCTATACCGGCTGGCGAGTTCTTCTTTGGAAAGCTTGGGAATTGCAATATCAAACATTAATAAGTACCTCCTTGTACATGGTGCTGGAGGCCAAACGCCTCCAATAATATGATTTGTAGGCGTATGATATCTTCTTATATGTGCAGTGAGATTCTATCATGATTTACATAAGATTTCAAGACGAAGCTGTGGTTTTTGATGGTAAAAAGTGGATTTTTATGTGAAAAACATGTAAAATCATTGTAATATTATGTAAATTATGATATAATTCGAGCGTAAACGAATTCTGGTCATAGGCTATTGCGATAATTTGTAATGGAGGTGCAAGATGATTAGAGCAGGCGACAGACACGTTGACGAATTCCCTTGGGGAAAGGCAGAACAGTTTCACACAATCGAAGTTGGAGAAGAAAAATTCAACCTTTTTGATTTTGTGAGAGTAACTACCAAAGATGGAAAAGACATATATGGACAGATCGGCTATATCTCCAAACTATCGGTTGACCTGTTACCTGATGGAGAGCCGGCACAAAATATTAGCTTTAGTCAAATTGAAACGATTGCTCGTTAACTAGGAGAGAAGCAAAGTATGAAGACAATTGAATATCATATAAAGATAAGCCATGTAACACCTGTGTTATGTGGCTTATTTTTTGTATATTTTTTCTAAAAGTGGAGAAAATTAAGTTAAAAGGAGTTGATTATTTTATGACAGGAAAAGAATTAATGTATATTGAAGATGCTTTAGGTCATGAAAAATTTATGAAATGTGTTACAAACAAGGTTACAGCAACGGTTAGTGATGCTAATTTATCTAAATTTTTAAATGACGCGGTGGAAAGACATAATGAAATGTATAACAAATTTTTAAATTTACTTTAGGAGGTTCTTATGCAAGATAGAGAAATTATGGAAAACCAATTACTTTTAGTAAAAGGCGCATGTGATTTATATATGCATGGTGCTATCGAATCTACGACAGCTGAAGTTCATACAGCTTTTAAGGATGCTTTAAACGAATCTTTAAATTTGCAAAATAAGATTTACAATTTAATGGTTGAACATGGTTGGTATACTGTAGAAATGGCCGAACAAGAAAAGATTGATCAAGCAAAAAATAAATTTGAGAGTGGCTGTTAAATAAAAAGAGCGCACCCGAAATTGGAGTTCGGGTGCGCGAATATTTTTTGCGCTGTTACATAATTACGCAGTTGTTAGCACTATCGAGGTAGACGTTTACGGCGCCGTTGGATAAATCTTTTACGAATCTATTGAATGTTGCTTGATAGAGTTTTTGCTTGCCGTAGTAAGCCATAATTTTGTTCCGCATATCAAAACGGAATTGCTTGCCGGCGTTATCAGCGAAGGTAACCCAAGCATGGGAATATTTTATCAGTACCCAAAAGCCGTTTCGTTCCTGCTGAATCGAAAAGCCTCGATTTAAAAATGTTTGAATAGAGCTCCGAGTGCCCTGATGGGTTATTGTCTCGGATGGTTCAAAATAAGAGCTAACGTAAGATAGTTTTTCCATTAGGAATCCTCCTTATTTCTATAGGGTATGGTATTTGCCAAGGTGATTATAGCACGAGGCAACCAAAAAGTAAACATAAACTAGTTTTTGTTAGAGTCATCATTGGGGGTATTTCCTTAAAAACACTTCATATATAAAGGAAAAGAGAGTTGATTTTTAGGGGAAAGATGATATAATGAACAAGCACAAATAGCATTATGTATACTTTCAAAATTACTTTTTGGGGGGATTTTAGTAAAAGTAAAGGCATATATAGGATATCAGCAAAAATCAGTCATTATAATAAATTGAGGTGTTATTTTATGATTATTTGGCCATTCTTAATTATCGGATTTATCCTAAGCGCTGTTATGGCTATGTGGATTCGCGACAATGTCGACAACCAGACGTTTCAAATTAGTAAAGGTATGCATATTTTCTGGGGAAAACACAAAAAAGAGGCGGAAATTCTTGCAGAAGGTAGTTCTGTAAAAAATATGCGGATAAAAACTATTAAGTTTTATCTCACCATTTTCTTACTTCATTTGTTTGTTGCATTCTGCATTGTAGCTATGGGTGGCATAATTGGTGCAGAGTGGTTAGTCTTTATGAAGTATTTAGAGGTGAAACTTACATGGTTTTCAGTAATTTTTATGTTTTTCACTCCGCTGACTCTTCTATACGCACTGATACACATTTCGCTTAAACTATCAAATTTTTCAGAACCGTACTCACATGTGATTTTCATTGAAATGTATATAATTTCGGTGATTTATTGGTACGGAATACTACAAGGATTTTAAAGAGGTGATTTTATGTTCGCAGGAATGGAGATGAGCGCTGTATTAGCAGTATCGTTATGTGTAGGCGCAATTGTCACAATCGTAATCGCTATTATTAACTGGAGCTATGTTAATGCGGAAACGTTTGAGGTAGATGATCGGAACGCAAAGACGATTAAACTTGGCAAATTTGAATTTAAACCAAAGGTGATTTTCAAGTATGCGTGGATCGTAATTTTGCACCTTGCCACAATGTTTAGTATTGCTACTATCGGCGGCATTGCTGATGCAGGCTGGATAAATGGTTTTTCACCTAACAACATGGCTGTTGAAAATATGGGAGGCTTTTTGAGCTGGTTCTTGCTTATTGTAGCTCTCATAATATTTATTGGCTTGCCGGTTTTTTTGACATATTTGGTAGGACTTTTGGTAATCGGTTTGCCGCGTTATACCAAAAAGATTTCACATATAATTTTTATAGCGACCTTTTTACTTTCTATCGGTTTTTGGCTCAACTATATGGTAAATTATGAGGCAAACGTCGAGACTACGAGCGAGGTTCTTGAACAAAGTGAGGAACGAGAACTATTAATGTTCTACGAAATTCCTGTTCAGCAAGTTTCTGGTTCTGTTTCGGGCGGCTCATTTATAGGAACAGGAAATGTTTCTGGAAGTGTATTTACAACGGACAAAGTGCCATATGTGTACATTAATTCCGAAGGAAAAGGTAAATGGGATTCTGCGCCGGCTGCTGAGTCTGAAATTATTTTTATCACCGAAGAAGGCGGAGTTCCCAAGATCGTTATTACCACATATACAGAAAAGACTATTGAAATCGATCACAACGTTAATAAAAAGAATGTGATTGAAGAAAATTCTTGGTGCAAATATTATTTTTACATACCGAAATCTGCAGTTCAATCATTTGACACAGAATAAATTTTAGGGCATTCTTTGAGGGAAAATTTTACCTCTCAAAGGGTGCCTATTTTTTGTTTCAAAAAACTAGAAAAATCAATATTTTATAAGCGATAAATTTCTTGTTTTTTTGATGAAATTTTATACCTTTTTTTGGTGTGTTATAGTATAATACTTTCGTAGAATTCTGCGTGTTTGTAGACATAATTTTAAGAAGTTAAGTGGAGGAAATTTATGGCAAATTATGAGTTGCTAAAAGACATTGAAAAATATGGTAGAGAGAACAAAATTCCAATTTTGTTAGATGACTCTCTAGAGTACATAACTGGTTTGTTAGAAAAGATAAAACCACATAGAGTTTTGGAAATTGGAACTGCTATCGGTTTTTCTGCTATAAATTTTTCTAAGTATTTAGATGAGGGTGGCAGAATTGATACAATTGAAATCGAAAGTTTAAGAGTACAACAAGCTATAGAAAATATTGAAAAAGTTGGAGTTCAAGATAAGATTCGTGTACTTGAAGGAGATGCTTTAGATATACTTCCTTATCTTACTGAAAAGTATGATGTTATTTTTATTGATGCGTCTAAAGGTAAGTACTTGGAATTTTTCGAACATGCATTAAGACTTTCACCAGTTGGTGGATGGATAATTGCTGATAATGTTTTATACAAAGGTATGGTACTAAGTGATTATAACAAACACAAACAACGTACAGCAGTAAATAAGCTAAGAAGTTTTATAGATGTTGTAATGGAAACTGAATGTTTGAATTCGGAACTAGTTGATATTGGTGATGGTTTAACAATATCAAAGAAAATAAAAGAATGGGAGAAATAGGAGGAAATATGAAGAAGCCAGAATTACTTGCTCCTGCAGGTACATTTGAAAAAGCAAAAATTGCATTTATGTATGGTGCTGATGCAGTATATGCAGGAACAAATAAATTATCACTAAGGACAAGAACATCAATGCAATTTGATGATTTAGTTAATACAGTAAATCTTGCGCATGAACTTGGTAAAAAAGTTTATGTTGCAATGAACGTTTATGCAAGAGATAACGAATATGAACTTATCAAAGAAGAAGCTAAATATCTTGATGGACTTGGTGTTGATGGGATAATAATTGCTGATGGCGGTATCGTAGATATCGTTAAAGAATTTGCTCCTAACACAGAAGTGCATATAAGCACTCAAGCTAATATAACAAGTTTACATACAAGTATGTTTTGGCATAAGAATGGTGCTAAAAGAGTTATCTTAGCAAGAGAGTTAAGCAAAGGTGAAATTAAATATATTACAGATAACAAACCTGCTGATTTAGATGTAGAGATGTTTGTACACGGTGCTATTTGCTACAGCTACTCTGGTAGATGTTATTTGAGTGATTACATGACAGGGCGTAGTGCAAATCATGGTGATTGTGCTCAACCATGTAGATGGGCATACAATTTATATGTTGAAGAAGTTAATACACCAGGTGAATTTATGCCAATCGATTATGATGAAAAAGGAACATACATTTTTTCTTCAAAAGATATGTGTTTGATAAAAGAGATTCCAATACTATTTGATTTAAATGTAGATAGTTTAAAAATTGAAGGAAGATTAAAAACAGAATTCTATTTAGCAAATGTTGTACATGCTTATAGAATGGCAATTGATGATTATGAAAAGAATCCTGAAAATTGGAACTTTGAAAAATATTTTAAAGAGCTAGATAAAGTAAGAACTAGAGGAACTACAGACTTCTATTTCAATAATACTTTTAATACGGACATTCAAGATTATGCCGGCAAACAATATAATCAAGATTATGAATTTGCTGGTGTGGTTGTAACAACAGAGAATGATTTAACAACAGTTGAAATTAGAAATAAATTATCAGTTGGAGATAAATTAGAAATCGTTATTCCTGGAATTTTAGAACCAGTAGAAATGACAATTGATAAGCTTTATGATTTTGAAACAGGAGAAGAAATTGATACAGTAAATCCTGGTGTTAAAGATCAAAAAGTTAAGTTTAAAATTCCTGCTGAAGTAAAAACAGGATATGTTATAAGAAGAGTAAAATAAGAAAGGTTGAATATATAAATGGAAATAGGAATAGTTGGTTTACCAAACGTAGGTAAAAGTACAATGTTTAATGCAATTACAAAAGCTGGAGCAGAATGTGCGAATTATCCATTCTGTACAATCGAACCAAATGTTGGTGTTGTACCAGTGCCAGATGAAAGATTAGAAGGTCTTGCTAAAATTTATAATCCAGAGAAGGTTACAAATGCAGTTGTTAAATTTGTTGACATTGCAGGTCTTGTAAAAGGTGCTTCTAAAGGTGAAGGACTAGGAAATAAATTCTTATCACATATTAGAGAAACAGATGCGATTGTACAAGTTGTTAGATGTTTTGAAAATGGAAACATCACACACGTTGATGGAAGTATTGATCCAATTCGTGATATTGAAACAATTAACTTAGAACTTATCTTTGCTGATATGGAAGCCGTAGACAAAAGAATGGATAGAGCTCAAAAAGCTGCTAGAGCTGATAAGAAACACCAAGTTGAAGTTGATGCTTTGTTAAAAATAAAAGCTGCTTTAGAAGCTGGTAAACTTGCAAGTTCAGTTCAATTAAATGATGAAGAACAAGATATGCTTTCAGATTTTTATCTATTAACTTTAAAACCTATGCTTTATGTAGGAAATCTTTCTGAAGAACAATTAAAAGATTATGCTAACGATAAAAACTTTAAAGCATTAAGCGATTATGCTGTTGCAAACGGAAGTGAAGCTATTCCTCTTTGTGTTAAAGTAGAAGAGGAACTTGCTAGCTTAGAAGATGATGAAAAAGCAGAAATGCTTGAATTAATGGGAATTACAGAACCTGGCTTAGATAAACTTATTAAAGCAAGTTATAAATTACTTGGTTTAATGTCTTTCTTAACTGCAGGTGAACCAGAAGTTAGAGCTTGGACAATTAAAATTGGAACTAAAGCTCCACAAGCTGCAGGAAAAATTCATTCAGATATTGAAAGAGGGTTTATTAAAGCAGAAGTTATAAGCTATGATGAACTTATTGAATGTGGTTCTTTAGTAAAAGCTAGAGAAAAAGGTTTAATTAGATTTGAAGGTAAAGAATACGTTATGCAAGATGGAGATGTAGTTCTATTTAGATTTAACGTATAAAAGAAATAAAGTACTAAGGAGAATGTAAATGAAAAAGATTGCTTGTTTATTGATGTTAATATTGATGCTGATGTATAACACAGTAATATTTGCTGGATCAGATTTCGAGGTGCCAGAAACAATTTTAGTAAAACTAAATGATGGCTCGATAGAAGAAATTGATTTAGACACTTATTTATATAGTGTTGTACAAAGTGAAATGGGAGTAAGTTATAGAGCGAAAGGAATGTCTTCTTCTGCAGCAGTGCCACTTGAATCTTTAAAAGCACAGGCTGTTGCTTCAAGAAGTTATGCTGTATATCAAATTCTTAACTCATCTGCAAATGCTGCATATCATGTAACATCTACAACAAGTAGTCAAGTTTATAAGGATAATATAAATATAAGAGATATAGTTAAAGAAGCGGTTGATTCAACTTCTGGACAAGTTGTTTTATATGATGGAAAAATTGCTTGTACATATTTTTATTCAACTAGTGGTGGTCATACAGAGGCATCTGAAAATGTATGGACTGCAGCGTTACCTTATTTAAGAGGTGTTAGTGATGAATATGAAATAGAAGTTGAAAATTGTTCAAATTGGACAAGAACATTTACATTCGATGAATTAAAAGTATTATTCCCATATGTGGGAGAAATTGAAGATATAGAAATTTTAAAACGTTCTGAAAATGATAGAGTAATAGAACTTGAGATAACAGGCTCGAAAGGGTCAAAAGTTTTAAAGAAAAATTCTATTAGAACTACAATGGGCGCTTCAAAAATTAGAAGTCAGTGGTTTGATGTAGAAATTGAAGATGACGAAGCGATTTTTACTGGTAAAGGTTATGGGCACGGTGTTGGTATGAGTCAAAACGGTGCAATCGGAATGGGCCTTGAAGGTTTTGAATATAATGAAATAATTCATTGGTATTATACTGATGTTGAAATACTTGGAGAGAAAGTAGGAAGTTCGCAAGGCGGAAGACCAGATACTACAGTAGATGACAAAGATGATTACATTTATGAAGAGGAAGAGGTTATAGATATACCAACTCCACTTCTAGATGCAACAACTTCGGTACTTACTACAAATTGGTTACAAGCAATTTTATTCGGACACATTTAATTTTGTGTGTTATTACAAATGAAGAGGGTGATTCAAATTAATATAGGTGTTGATATAGGCGGGAATCATATAGGAATAGGAATAATAGATGAACAAAACAATATCGTTAAAAAGGAAATAACAGATTATATAAATAATGAAGTTACAGCAGATCAAATATTAAATGTGTTAAATGACTTTTTGAAGAATAATGATATGTCTGGTGTTAATTTTATAGGAATAGGAATACCAGGAGTTGCTACAAACACTTTTATAAATTATACGTGTAACATGCCTCTTTCAAATGTTGAAATAAGAGATTATGTGCATACAGAATTACCAATTAAAGTTTCTAATGACGCTAATTGTGCTGCACTTGCAGAGTACACATTAGGAAATTATGAAAGTGTAAAGAACTTTGCGCTAGTTACTGTTGGAACAGGAATTGGTGGAGGTATAGTTATTAATAATAAACTATATACTGGTTCATCAAATTCGGCCGCAGAATTAGGGCATATGATTATAGAAAAAGAAGGTTTGAAATGTAATTGTGGCAGAAGAGGTTGCTTTGAACAATATGCTTCTGTAACAGCTTTAAAGAGACTTACAAATCTTGATACTCTTGAAGAAATATTTTATTTGTTAGACAAAAAGAACCCAGTTATCTTAGATGTTTTTGATAAATATCTAGAGAGTTTATCAGAAGGGTTAGCTAACTTAGTGAATATATTAGATTTAGATATGCTTGTTATTGGTGGAAGTATTTCGGAGTATAGAGATAAGTTTTTATCATTATTAGAAGAAAAAATTAGATCAAAATTGTATAACAAAATAAATTCGAAATTTAGATTAGAGACAGCAAAGTTTAGTAATGATGCTGGGATTATAGGAGCTTCTTTGTTAGAAAAGGAGGAGATTTAATTTGACAAATTTATTAGATGAATTAAAAAAGATTTTACCAGAAGAAAATATTTTGGTTAATGAGCCAATGAAAAATCATACAACTTTTAAAGTTGGTGGACCTGCTGATTACTTAGTAATGCCGGAAACAAAAGAACAAATAGTTGAGTGTTTGAAGCTTGATGTTCCAAAATTTATTTTGGGTAATGGAAGTAATTTGATTGTAAAAGATGGTGGAATCAGAGGCTTAGTTATTAAAACATCTAAATTAGATAATCTTGAATTGATTGAAGAAGATATTATTGAAGCTGGTGCCGGATGCTATTTATCAGTCATATCAAATCTTGCCAAGAAAAATTCTTTAACAGGATTTGAATTTGCTTCTGGTATACCTGGTACTTTCGGCGGAGCAGTAATGATGAACGCCGGCGCGTATGGCGGAGAAATGAAAGATGTAGTTATTGAAACTACATACATAGACGAAGATTTAGAAGTGAAAACAACTACAGAGCATGAATTTTCATACAGAAAGAGTATGTTTACAAACAGTAATAGAGTGATTTTATCTTCAAAAATAAAACTTGCAAAAGGCAACTATGAAGAAATTGATGCGAGAATAAAAGAACTTTCAGAGGCAAGAAGAACTAAACAACCGTTAAGTTTTCCTAGCGCAGGAAGCACTTTCAAAAGACCAGAAGGATACTTTGCTGGAAAACTTATTGAAGATTCTGATCTTAAAGGGTTTTCTATTGGTGGAGCTCAAGTTTCAGAATTACATGCAGGTTTTGTAATTAACAAAGGTGGAGCAACAGCAAAAGATATTTTAGATTTGATAAGACATATTCAAAACGAAGTGAAAAATAGGTTTGGTGTTGATTTAGAAACTGAAGTTAAAATTGTAGGGGAAGATTAAAAGGGGTAAATAAATGAACAGTTTATTTGAGTGGCTTAGTCCAGGATTAAAATTGAAAAGATGGTTTTTATTATTAATGATTGGTGCGTTGTTATTAAGCTCTAGCATTGCAAAATTTATGGCAAGCGAGGCTTTGCAATTAGCAGAATTATTTAAATGTATATTAATGTTTGCAATTGGGTTTGCTTCTATAATAATGAGCTTTGTGATGGCGCAAAGAAGAATCTTGCAAGCTATTGCAGAAGCAAATGCTAATCCGAATGGCAGACATATGAATTTCAAAAAACTAATCTTTGATAAACGTATGTTAGACAAAAACATTAAAGTTGTTGTTATTGGTGGTGGCGAAGGTTTAGTTTCATTATTAAAAGGAATAAAAATCTTTTCTAATAATATTACCGCTATAGTTAATGTAGTTGATAACGAAAAAAACAACTTAGATAGTTTGTCTGTTCAAGATGTAAAAAAGGCGATGATTGCTTTATCTAACAAAGAAGAGGCTATGGAAGAATTTTTTACTCACAGGATAACATCTGGAGATTCTAGAGGAAGAAATGTTGGTAATGTTTTCTTTGAAATGATGGGTGATTTATCTGGTGGAAATTTATCATCAAGTATAGAAAAAGCTTCTAAAGTTTTATCTATGAGAGGAAGCGTAATTCCCGCAACTTTAGATAACATCACTATTGGAGCTGTGTTGACAGATGGTACAAGAGTAATTGGAAAAAATGCCATTGAAGAAACTGTTGAGAGAAAAACTGTTGGAATTGAAAAAGTATTTTTAGTGCCAGAAAGATGTACACCTGCTTCAGATGTAATTAGAAGCATTAAAGAAGCGGATGTAATTATAATTGGTCCTGGTAGTTTATATATGAGCATAATCCCAACACTTTTAATTAAAGAAATTTCAGACGCGATTAGAAAAAGTGAAGCTACAAAAATATTTGTTTCGAATATAATGACTGAGAGAAATCAAACGGATAATTATTCTTTATCTGACTATGTGAATATGATTCATGAACATGCGGGAAAAGGATTGTTTAATCATTGTATTTTCTCAGATAGTGACATTGTTCCCGAATATATACGTCGCTACAACAAAGAAGGTTCAGACTTGGTTGAACTTGATAGAAGTAAAGTTAGAGATTTAAAATTAAATGTTTTAGTTGATGATTTGGCAACGGTTGACGAGAAACATGCTATAAGACATGATCCTATAAAACTTGCAAGTTGTATATTTAAAATTGTTTGCGACAATATGGATTTAAATGATGATGACAAAGCAATTGAGTATTATACAGCAAAGTCAAAAATGAATAGAATGAACAATAAAAATAAAAAGAAAAGTATTTTATTTAGAGATGTAAAAGTAGTAATGCCAAACAATAAAAAACATAGAAAATAAATTATCTTATTTTTACAAAGGAGTATATAAAATATGAGAGTTACAGAAGAAAAGATTCAAGATATAAATTTTGCTTCAAGACGTGAATGGATTATATCCAACGGCATAGGAGGATTTGCTTCAAGTACGATAACAGGATTAAATACTAGAAAATATCACGCTTTGATGACAGCCGCATTAGATGAATCTGGAGATAGATACGTTGTATTATCAAAGCTAAACGAATCACTTGTAATAGATAATGATACATATTCAATTTCTACAAATGAGTGTGGTAACTTTTTAGAAAAGGGTTATAAAAACCAAAAGTATTTTAGAAAATCTTTTTTACCTGAATTTTATTATGAAGTAGAAGATGTACATATTACGAAAAAAATAGGTATGTCATATGGTGAAAATAAGGTTGCTGTTACTTATGAAATAAAAACTGGAGCAAAAGATATTTTATTTAAAATACAACCGTTAGTTAATTACAGAAAATTTCACACTATGAGAAGTTGTTATTATTTAGATTACAATGTAAGAGAAAATGCTGTTAATGTAAAATTAAATTCTCACGGAACTGTTTTGCATATGATTGCTTCAATGGGACAATTTGAAAAATATAATAGAACATATTATAGAAACATGTATTACGTGATTGAAGAAGAAAGAGGTTTCGATGCCTACGAAGATCATTTTATGCCTGGAGTATATAATATTAATATTCCTAAAAATCAAACTGTAACAGTTGAATTTGTGGCATATATAGATGAATCAGAAGAATTTGCAAAACTTTCAAATGCATTAGAAATAATTCATCGTGAGGAAACGAGATTAGAAAAAGTTTGTAGAGTTGCAGAAGCTCATACGTTAGTTGAAAATCATTTAGCAGTTGCAGCGGATTCTTTCATTGTAAAAAGAGGAAAAAGAAAAACTGTCATTGCGGGGTATCCTTGGTTTGGTGACTGGGGCAGAGATACGTTTATTGCTTTCGAAGGGTTGCTTCTTGCAACAAATCGTTTTAGAGATGCGAAAGAAATAATATTTAGCTTTAAAGATTATATAAGAAATGGTCTTATTCCAAACCTTATAGATGAAAATGGAGGAAGCGCTTACAATACAGTAGATGCTTCTTTGTGGTATATAGATGCTGTTCATAAATATTACAAATATACTAGTGATACAAGTTTTTTAAAAATAATGTATCCGTATTTAAAACAAATTATTGATGCATATATAAATGGAACTGATTACGATATAAAAATGGATCCAGAAGATTCCTTGATTTCAGCGGGTTCACCAGATACACAATTAACTTGGATGGATGCAAAAGTAGGAGATTTTATTCCAACTCCACGTTACGGAAAAGCTGTTGAAATTAATGCTTTATGGTACAATGCATTAAAAATAATGGAAGAGTTTTCAGATGAACTACATGAGGAATTTCCTCATGATATTAGTAAAAAAGTGAAAGAATCTTTTGGTAAGTTTTACACGAATGAAGGCTTGTTAGATGTAATTGAACCAAATAGTTCACAAATACGCCCAAATCAAATAATGGCAATTGGCTTAGATTTTTCTCCTATTGATGAAGAAAAAGCAAGAGAAATTTTAAGATTAGTTGATGAAAAACTTTACACACCAAGAGGATTAAAAACTTTAGATGCAGAAGATGCCGAGTATAAAGGAATATATTGCGGAGATGCTTATAATAGAGATATTAGTTATCATCAAGGAACTGTATGGCCATGGCTTCTAATTCCATATTTTAAAGCATCTAGAAAGTATAATGGAAAACATAAACAATTAGAAAACGTTGAAGAAATTCTTGCAGAAAATTGTGTTGGAAGCATTTGTGAAATATATGATGCAGATGAACCTCACAATGCAAGAGGTGCATATGCACAAGCTTGGAGCGTTGCAATGGCGATACTTAATAGTTAATTTGAAAGGATGTAATGATGAGGATCATAGGTATTGACCCTGGATATGCTATTACTGGTTTTGGAGTAATAGAATACGAGGGAAATCATTTTAAATTAATAGATAGTGGCTCTATTCAAACTAAAGCGGGAATTCCTTTGCCAATCAGATTAGAAAAAATTTATGATGATATGATGGAGCTAATAGATAAATATAAACCTGATGCAATTTCTATTGAAGAATTGTTTTTTAACAGAAATACAACAACAGCGATTGGTGTTGCACAAGGAAGAGGTGCTGTGCTAATCGCTGCTTCAAAAACAAAAACTCCTATTTTCGAATATACACCACTTCAAGTAAAACAAGGTGTTGTAGGATATGGACGTGCTGATAAAAAACAAGTTCAAATGATGGTAAAAACAATTTTAAAATTAGAAAAAATACCAAAACTAGATGATACAACTGATGCAATTGCTATTGCAATTTGTCACGCACATTCACACCGTTTTGCAAAACCAATTGAATAAAAGTAAGAGGTAGTTATGAATAAAAATTTATATTTGATTACAGGCACAGATGTTTTAGAACGAGAAGAACAATTAGAAAAAATCCAAACAGAGTTTGGTGAAAAAGTAAAAGGAATTAATTATATTGTATTAGATAAAGATTCAATAAAAACACTTGAGGCAGAAATCAATACATATGCTTTTGGGTATCCGACAAAACTAATAATTGCAAAATTTGATAAAAAAGAAAAAGCGGAAAAAGAAGAAAGTGATTCGGATTCGGCAGATGAAAAAGTTGATTGGTTGACACCAGAATTAGAAGAAACATTGAAATCATTAAGCGATGTAACTGTTGTTTTCTATGGTGAATTTATGAAAAGAAGCAAAATTTATAAACTTGTTGAAAAGTGCGGAGAATGTATAGTTTGCGACCAAAAGAAAGAGTATGACGTAATGACTTGGTGTGCAAAAAAATTCAAAGAAAATGGTGTAGAAATTACAAATACAGATGTGAATTATTTAATTAGTCTCGCGGGTATAGATAAGCTTGTTTTAAAAAATGAAATAGAAAAATTATGTACATATGCTATCGATACGAAAAAAATTACAAAAGAGGATATTGATAATTTGAGCATCAGAACATCAGATGTAATTATTTTTGATTTAACAGATAGCATAGGAACTAAAAACATAAAAGGTGCTTTGAAATCATTAAACGAATTAATAGAAAACAAAGAACCAATTCAAAAAATTGTAATAATGATTGCTAAACATTTTAAATCACTATTAGTAGCTAAAATAGCAATGATGGAAAATAGAAATGTTATGGATGAGTTAGCGACGAAATCCCCATATGCTTGCAATAAATATAAAAGTCAAGCTAAATTATTTTCTTTTGAGGAATTAAAAGAAAAAGTAAGAGATTTAGCTAAACTTGATATAGATTCAAAGACGGGATTGATTGATTTGAAAGTTGGTTTAGAAAGAATCATTGCAAAAAGTTAATTAAAAAGTAAGAGTTTTATTAATACTTTTTGCTATAATTTTTGATAGATTTTCAACTATATCATCAATTGTGTTTGGCGTAACCATAAAGTCGTATTTTTTATTTAGAGTTATCGAATTGATAACTCTATTTTTTTCGTTTTCATCTAAGAAGTTATCCGTTGCATCATGGACAATAGATGGAACACTCACAACAGTTGGTACACCCAATGCAACAACAGGTACTCCAAGAGTTTTATGGCTTATTTCATTACGATTATTTTTTACTCCAGAACCAGGAACGATACCAGCATTGCTTATCTGAATTGTAGTTCCAACTCTATGGATCTCTTTAGCCGCTAAGGCGTCAATAACAATTACTAATTCAGGAGAAGTTTTTTCAACAATTCCTTTAACGATTTCACATGTATCGATTCCTGTAGTTCCTAAAACACCGGGAATTATAGCGCTAACCAAGCGATGTTTTTTAGGCAATAATTCGGGTGAATATTTGGCTAAATGGCGGGTTATTTCTAACTTCTCAACAACTTTTGAACCCAACGAGTCTGGAGTGATGTCAGAATTGCCTAATCCCACTACTAAAATTGACTGTTTTTTGCTAATATTTCCGGTTTCAAATAGGGCTTTTGAGACTTTTTTTATTGTTTTTACATCAATTCGTGGTATTTCAGAGTTTAAAAGGGGAGATTCTATAGTAATAAAGTCCCCTTTAGGCTTAGAAAGGGCAGAACTAGCCTCATTTGTCAAGATGCTTACTTTAGTCAACATGAAGTCTTGATCTGAATCATCTAAAAACGTTGAAATTCCCGGGATTTCAGCATCTTTTTGCTGCGCTTTTTGATAAATTTCGCGGTTTTCCAAAGCAAGGTCTGTTTTGAAAGAAAAATTCATAAAAAATCACCTCAAAAATAGGGTGTCCAAAAGCAAAAATTATAGTCGTTTTTTGTTGAATGTTTTACCCGTTTGGAGTAAAATTATATATAAGTATATTGGATTTTAATGGGCACTAAGGAGGATGATTACATGGGAGTTGTTGACGGAGCTAAAAAATTCGTATCCGGCTTTCAAAAAACTATAAAGAAAATAAGTGGTGCTATTAAGTTTTTTAGTACCTATTTAGGATGGGTTGTAGGAGCTTTAATTTTAATTATATTCCTAGTAATTGCCATCACGGTACTGGTTAATACAATAGGCCATGCTTTGGCTGAGTTTTTGGGAGATGACGTAGGTATATCCACAGATGCAGACTATGAATACATGGTTTCAAGTTTGGGATATGCAGGATATGATTCACTAATTTCAGAAAAGAATTTCCAAGAATACATGGCATACGAGTATGCCGTGTTAATGGACGTGGCTGAATATTTATATAAAGGACAAAAAGATTACGATGAAGCGGGTGGAGATGCTGCTGCAATTGCTGCTGGTAATCAACCAACTGGACCTTCAACTATGCCATATATAAAATTAGAGCAACAAGACTTTTCAAATGTATCTGATGAAAATTGGCGTAAAATGATTGTAGCTGGACAAGCGGCAGAACGTCCGGTTACTTTTACAGATACAGATTTAGGAGACGTTGCGGGACAAAAACGTACTTTTGTTGGTGGAAATCCATACGTGTCAAGACCGGTTATTTCTTATGAGTACAAAATAAACTCTTTCGAGTCAACAGAAGGTTCTTTAGTGCCATATGTTACGGTAGTTCGAGATGACTTAAAATATCATTATTATTCAACAGGAGATTGGGAATTTAGCGGAAAAGATGCAATAATTACAGATGCTAACGTTGGAAATGTAAATTTAATTAAAATAAATTATAAGTTGAATGCAAACAATGGTGCTTTACCAAAGTCTTTTGACTATGTTAGAAGAGAAACTTTATTAAATGGTAGTTCAGAATCATTGATTACTTCTAATCCAGATAACTGGCCAAAAGCTGAAGATAATTTTGCGGGAGAATTATATTTTAATGATACGTATGATTCTGTTACATACAAAATGAGCCTTCAACTTTTGATTGATAGATACTTACCGAAAGCAAATTTACTTACATCTTGGTTTTTATTGAAAGACAACGATTCTGCAAGTGGAGATACAACAGGTAAAAAACCGGCTTCGGGTTTTGAAAATAAAGAAAATCAATTTAATATTGATATGCTTATGAGAGATATCAAGGGTATTTACAATTATTATTGTTGGAATGGAGAAAGTCGTACAACAGAAACTGTTTCAACAGTTAAATATAACGAAACAACTGGTGTAGTTGAAAGATATACTAGTGGTGAGCATTCTGGTGAAGCAATTATGGAGAGTGGCGAGAAATGGTATGCTACTAGCAATAATAAAACTTTTATGAGTTTTAAACAAGTTGGTTTAGAAACGAATAGATATGAAAAATATAAAAAATATGATCCAAAAACCACTTCTGCTTCAAGCAAAACAATAATGCCACAAGCGCCAAAAGAAGTTACTGGAGATCCAGAATTAACAACGTTACCAGTTATAACTGACCTATTATCTAAGAGTGCGCATTTCTTAAGTAAAATCGACTTAAAAGTAAATTATTCATATAAATATATTTATGAATATTATGATAGTGGAGATAACCTTTTGAAGTCAGGTGAAACATGGACTTCTGATACAGAAGATGCAAAAGATTATATTTCGGGAGATGTAACTGGCGAAGGAACAACTTTTTCAGATATGATTTTAGAGTCTGTAATAAAACCTGCAGAAGCTGAAATGTCTGGCTATAAAAGTAGTTCTAGAGGGGTACAACAAAATTTCGTAAATTATGAATATGTATTTCCAACAAGAACAAAAGGAGAAGGCGATAATGTAACAGCTGAGGTTCCACCATCTTTCTATGATTCATCATATAAAGATCATGATTTAGCTTTTTATAATTTCGGTGTAAATTCAGCTGCTGAAGGTGTTTTCAGAACAAGCATAAAAACTAAAATTGAAAATATGGATACTGATGATGTAAAAGATCAGGTTTCTATAACGGTTGATAAACCTTCTAGATTTGAAAGAACTTCGGGCGATTCATATGTGTGGGTTGACGAACAAGGTTTTAAAAATTCTAGTTATGCATCAAGTGCTCCAGAAAATACAGAATATGAAGTGAGAAGAATTGTTAGAAGTTCTATTTATATAACAAGTGTAGAATGTGGAGATATAACTTTTGATTGTTTAAATGATTATTCAGACGGATTACACAATCCGTATCGTGCAGTATTCGATGTATCAGAAACTAAAATTGGTATGTCATTAACAATACTTCAAAAGAGAATGTCAGTTGTTTTAGTAAATACAGCAGAGACATGGGCAAAATCAGCTACTTATGTTAATGCTATTGACCAAGAAACATTTGATCCGTTTAACGAAAAATATATTATTCCACATAATGGACGTAATTTTGGTGTAACATCTTTTAAAATCACAGAAAAGCCTAAATATAGAACAGAGTATTATAAAGATTATTTTTCAAAAGTTAAGAATGCAGAACCTGGTGTAAAAGAGGCAGACGTATTGTCGATGCTTATGAACTGGGAAGAATACGGCGCTAAAGGTATAGATTCTGCATACAACTTTATGAGAGATTTATATAAATTGATTTTATATACAAGAGAAAAAGGAAAAGATTTTGAAATTACAGGTCAGAGACCTAATTTCTTTGAAAATCCAGAAGCGTTTATAAATTGGAGAAATCCATATATTTTAAAGAATGCATACACATATTTGTATGTTCCAGAGACAATATGGAGCTTTAGAGAAGGAAAAACTCAAGAAGTTTTCTGGATTGAGCGTTTGACTGCGAAAGAATATGGAAATCCTGATGTAATGACACAAGAAGAACAAGAAAAAGTAGTAACTAAAAATAATGAGATATCATGGCAGTTATTAGATTATGAAGATTATGATGAGTGTTCTGCAGGTGAGAATAAAACGAAGGTATATGCGTTATTCCCTTACGGCAATGAGCTTGTAAGAACGTATTATATGGAAGACGCAATGGAAAGAGGTGTATTTGACACTGCAGGTAATACATCTGGACATCAGGCGGTAGACTTAACTTCTAGATCAAAATTGTTGGCAATTTTATCAGAAGGAAAAGCGGGAAGTAATTCTTTAGCTGGAAAGATATATGACTATGAGCTAAGCGCAAGAACATTGATAAATATTATGAATGGTGTTGGTAACGCGGAAGAAAAATATAATAACGCTAAAAACTTTATGGCCGATCATAATAATAGAGCTTCAATTCAAGCGCAATATAAAGCTGCTCAGAAGTCTTTAAATGAGTATTTACAAAAGAGCGCTGTAGAATCTCCAATTGTAGCTATTGCTCCAGGAAAAGTAGTTTACGCGAATTATAATGCTCGTGGTGGCTTCCAAGTTAAGATTAATCATACTGAGGATAACACAATATCAAGTTACTATTGTCACTTCCGTAGATGGCCACTTGTTAATGAGGGGGACATAGTTGGAGCTGGTACAGTACTTGGCTATGAAGGTGATACTGGTAACTCAACAGGTAATCACTTGCACATGTCAATCGCTACTGGCGAGGATGGTTCTTCTGGTGGAGTAAATTATCAATCTAGCCCATTAACATATATAGCTCCGATATATACACCTTTCTATAATATTGATAAAATAACTGAATTTTTAGCAGAGTACGAAGAATACAACAAACATAAATTGATTTTATCTACAGATTATATGTCGCTTACAAGAACTGTTTTAATGGCAAGATTTGATGAAAACGGAACTGTTGATGAAATAAAAACTCCAGATGCTTCTTTACTAGAATCGGTTTCATTGATTACTATTAAAGGCGATGGTGCAAATGATGGCGAATATATGTATGTAAAAGACGATGGCGGTATGGCTTACATGATGTACAATGATCCTGCAACAGGTATAAATTCTTGTGTAATCAAAGTTGGTGTACAACCAAACGAGAGATTCTACAAATGTACATATGAGATAAAAGAGAAAACAAAAATTAAAAATGGTAAGTTAGTAGCGGATGTTTTTGATGATGGTAGAGTATTTAAAATAACATCTAAAACAGAAGTAAATGAAGATGCTATATTCTTGAAAGGTATTCAAGTACAAGTAAGCTGTACAGGACAAAAAGCCACAGCGAATGTTAACTGGGGAAATACAACACCATACAGACCTCTAATAAATGAAGATAAATATGAATATTTAATATCAAAAGGTGCTTTTGATGGTGAAAACGAACTTGATGCAAGTGGTGAATGGAGATCTTGTTCTGATACTTCAGGTGAAGGTAATGAATTTAGACAAAAGTTAACTGACGGATTGTGGAACACAAAAGAAAAAGACGTTAGAGCTTGGTCTAAGTTGTTTGACTCTAATTCAAGTGCAGTAAGGGATAGATTGAAAAATAAATCGGCATCACCAGATGCATATTTACATATGGCTGATTCAGAAGTTGCTTATACGGTTCCTTTCTATGAAGGTCCATTTTCAAAAGAATACGCAGAGCAAACTCTTGAACCTGGTGGATATGGCGCGTTGTCTGGAGATTTAGCATTACTTCAAAGAGCCTTTAAGGCAAGAGGCTTTGATGATCCGGATAATCCAATGAATACAGATGGAATTTATGATGATACAACTGTTGAGGTTATTAAAAAAGTTGGACAATTTCTTGCTGATTCAACAGATTTAGGAAGTATGGTTGGTGTAATGAAAAATGATGGTGCTTTAGCATACCAACTAGGAGAAACACTAGATGATGGTGGCAAATATCCATATGCGATAAGACCTGTGGTTGCATGGAATACATATTTAGCATATGGTTCTTTGGCAAATGCACAAAATACAGCCAGAGAAGCAATAAAAAATGCTGCGGCACATTATCCATCAGTAAACTATTATACATTCGAAGCTGTTGCGTCAAGTGAATCTGGTAAAGTACCAAGTATTGAATCTGATCACTTATATGCAGAAAACAAAGTAATAGATTTGAACTTTAGTAATGCTGTCGGAGATGACGAAAAATATGTGTTTAATTTTAAAGGAACAGATAGAATCATAAGAAGAGCTCAAGGTTTGTTCCAAATCTTACCGATATATGCGGGAGGTTATTTATATCCAGGAGCTTCTGATGATGTTGTTTTAACAGCACTAAGATCTCCATATTCAAATGCTTTGATTGGTGGAGCAATGTTAGATAGTGCTAGAATTAGCATGATAACAAGTCCAGAAAAAATGGCGAGACTTAATAGCATTGCAAACTCTTCTGAGTGGCAAAAACTTGGTAAAGAAGCTGGTAAAGATCCAGTAGAATTACTTTTAAATGGTATGATGGCACTTTCATTAAATGTTGGTCAAGCCGGCGCTTGGGAAGAATCTCGTATAAGCAAATTTGAAAATATGACTTTCACAAGAACTGGTGATATTCCAAATGCCAAATTTACTATTTATGGTTGTCCTAACTATACAGGCAGAATAATAGGAAGTATTTGTAATGGTTCTCTAGATATGGATTCACCTAAAGATCCAAATTCTGATCTTTAAGACACGAAGAGAATGTTCTTGGTTCTCAAGAACATTCTCTATTTTATAGAGTAAACAAAGGAGGAGTTTTATGAACGGTAGAAGATTATCACCTTTAGCTAGAGGAGTGCTTATTGGAGTTTGTTTTATTGCGTTCTTTATATTATTAGAGAATCTTTTAGGCATGGCTTCAACAGTAAAAAAAGAAACTGTTGTTAAAAAAGAACAACAGCAACAACAACAAGAGTATGAAAAAACTGAAAAATATGAAGAAGAAGTCTTCGTGGAAAAATCAATAGAAGAAACTATGAAGCTTTTTGAAAGCGAAGATTATGAAACTTTATTTGAACATATCGATGAAAGATACAAGTTATGTATGGGCTTTAATGATGTTGAAAGTTTAAAAACTTATATTATAGACTTTTATGGTAAGCCAAACACAATAAGCTTATTAGATTTTTCTAGAACTAATGAAGCTTTACTTTGTAGAGTTAGACTTGAGTTAGCAGAAGAAATGGTCGTTAAACATTTAGTTGTTATTCCAAAAGAAAATGACGATTTTGATTTAATGTTTGATAGAGTGCAACAAATAAAAAATTATCCAGCAAGCTCGTCAGTAGTTAATGATAGATTGAAATATGCATTAAAATATCAATTAACAACAGATGTTGGCTACACTCTTGTTTTTGAAATGACAAATAGAACATCTAAAACAATACAAGGTTCTTTAGCCGAGTCATATGTTTTTACAACAGATACTAGATCGTACTTTGTACAAAATGCGGATGACTTAAAAAATATAAGTTTAGCACCTAATGAAACAAAAGTTCTTTTATTCAAGATTGACACTTCAGATGGCAAATTTTTAGAAGAAGAAGCGACAAGATTTGTTTTAAAAGAAACAAATGGACAAGAGACGACACTTTCTGTGGCACGTCAAGGTATTTATGATTTATATTAAAATAAACGGGGGAAAGTTTATGGAAAAGAGAAACAAAGCTTTAAAAAAAGCTGTATTATTAATGCTTGGTATCTTGATTGTTGTTTTGTTTTTAAATTCCACAATAAGTGATTTTGAAGAGTCAAAAACAGATATAAAATCTAGAATAGGCGAAAAAGTTAATGGTGGAGAATTGTCTATCAGTGAATATATAATGCTATGTGAAAAAACAATAGGAATATATTTAAGTGCTGGTAAGAGTGGTGACTTTAACAAAACATACTCATTGCTTACTCCGGAATATAGAGAAGTTGTAAGTTTTGAGGATTATGTAGAATCTGTAAAAGATATAAAATTTGATACAGCATATATCGGAGAAATAGAAATTATAACACCAAGTTTATATCAAGCAAATGTTACTTATAGCGGAGATGTAAATCAAGAATATTTAATTCTATTAGAAGAAAAAGGTTATTCTATTATTCCAGATAATTTCCTTGTGTATGAGGAAGTAAATAAAGAAATAAAGAAAAAGAATGTTATATATCAGTTGGTTAGCTATGAAGTCTATGCAGACAAATGCATTTTTAATTGTATTGTTACAAACAATAGAAGAGAGGAAATAGTCATTTCTAAAGCTTTGATGCAAGATGATAGAAAAGTATCTTTGGAGACAACGCTTCAAGAAAAGATAGCTCCTGGTGAAAGTAAGAAAATATCTATTCCTATTGAATCTACGGTTTTTGTGCCTACAATCTTTGAGCTAACAAGGGAAACTGATGAAAAATACATGATGTATCAATTTGAATTATAATATGTAAATATTTACCAATATAGCAACTAAAAAATCAAAAATTTAGTTGCTATATTTTATGCCATGATGTATAATACTAGCGAACCTTGATTTGGACACGGGAAACAATTATCTCCTCTTGTGGACCTAAATCAATGGCGATTACATGAAAGAAGGAGGAATTTGAAGATGGATAAGAATGCAATAATTAAAGAATATGCAACTCATGAAGGCGATACTGGTTCTCCAGAAGTACAAGTAGCTTTACTTACTTATAGAATCGCTGAGCTTACAGAGCATTTAAAAGTTCATAAAAAGGACAACCATTCAAGAAGAGGTCTTTTCAAAATGGTTGGTCAAAGAAGAGGCTTACTTAACTATCTAGAGAAAAATGATATCGAAAGATACCGTTCTCTAATTGAAAGATTAGGCTTAAGAAAATAATTTAAATGGGGATAAAATATTGCAATATTTTATCCCTTTTTATTTAAAATTTTGGTATTACACATCGAAAAGATGTATAATATAAAAGGACTTAGGAAGGATGTAGGTGTAATGTGTGTTGGTTTTATTAAAATCAATAGACGTTACAACTACATGCGAGTCCTTAAAAATACGCGTCAAAAGACGTAGAATAAAAAGGAGAGGAAAATATATGTTTAAAACTTACTCAATGGATTTAGCAGGCAGACAACTTACTATTGAAACAGGTAAAATGGCTGGACTTGCTAATGGTAGTGTATTAGTAAGATATGGAGATACTGTTGTAATAGTAAATGTTACAGCTTCTAAAGCTCCAAGAGATGGGATTGATTTCTTCCCATTATCAGTAGATTATGAAGAAAGATTATATGCTGGAGGAAAGATTCCAGGAAGTTTCACAAAAAGAGAAGGAAAACCAACTGATAAAGCTATCTTAGTATCACGTGCTATTGATAGACCTATCAGACCATTATTTCCAAAAGATTTGAGAAATGATGTTTGTGTAAATGCAATGGTTCTTTGCGTTGACTTAGATTGTTCACCAGAAGTAGCTGCACAAATTGGTACATCTGCTGCATTATCAATATCTGATATACCATTTAATGGACCAACTGCTGCAGTTAGTGTTGGATATGTTGATGGAGAAATTGTTATCAACCCAACATTAGAACAAAGAGCTAAAAATAAATTAAACTTAACAGTTGCTGGAACAAAAGAAAAAGTTTCTATGATTGAAGCTGGTGCTGATGAAATTCCAGAAGCAACAATGCTTGAAGCTATTAAAAGAGGACATGCTGAAATTATCAGAGTTGCTGAATTTATTGAAGGAATTCAAAAAGAAATCGGCAAACCAAAATTTGAATATGTTTCATGTGCTGTAAACGATGAATTATATGAAAAAGTAGCAGGATTTGCAGCTGATAAAATTAAAGTAGCTTTACAAGAAGTTGATAAAGATACTAGAGATGCAAATGTTGATGCTGTTACAGCTGAAATTGAAGAGTTCCTAAAAGGACAATATAGCGAAGAAGATTTTGAAGCTATTAAACCTCAAATTGGTGAAGCTGTTTACAAACTTCAAAAGAAAACAGTAAGACACATGATTCTTGAAGAAAATATAAGAGTTGACGGAAGAGCTTTAGATGAAATTAGACCATTAAGCGCAGAAGTTGATTTATTACCAAGAACTCATGGTAGTGCAATGTTTACTAGAGGACAAACTCAAGTATTATCAGTTACAACTTTAGGAACAATTGCTGATGAACAAGAATTAGATGGATTAGATGAAGAAACATCTAAGAGATACATCCACCATTATAATTTCCCACCATATAGTGTTGGTGAATCAAGACCTTCAAGAGGTCCTGGTAGAAGAGAAATTGGACACGGAGCGCTTGCTGAAAGAGCTTTAGTACCGGTTATTCCTTCACAAGATGAATTCCCATACACAATTAGAGTTGTATCTGAAGTGTTATCTTCAAATGGTTCAACTTCACAAGGAAGTATTTGTGGAAGCACATTATCACTTATGGCTGCTGGTGTTCCAATCAAAGAGCCAGTTGCAGGTATCTCAACAGGACTTGTAACAGATGATAATGATAGATCAAGATATGTAATGCTAACAGATATCCAAGGACTTGAAGACTTCTTTGGAGATATGGACTTTAAAGTTGCTGGTACAAAAAATGGTATTACAGCTATTCAAGTTGATATCAAGATTGATGGTTTAACATACGATATAATTGCAGAAGCTTTTGAAAGAACTAGAGTTGCAAGAATGTATATTTTAGATGAAGTAATGCTAAAAGCTATTGCTGCTCCTAGAAAAGATATTTCAAAATATGCTCCAAAGATTATTACAATGACAATTAATCCAGAAAAGATTAAAGACGTTATTGGTAGCGGTGGTAAAGTAATTAATAAAATTATTGCTGACACTGGTGTTAAGATAGATATTGAAGACGACGGAAGAGTGTTCATTGCTGGTCAAGATAGTGCAATGGCTGATAAAGCTAAAGAAATTATCGAAACAATTACAATGGAACTTGAACTTGGAAAAATTTATTCGGGTAAAGTTGTTAGAATCATGAACTTTGGTGCATTTGTTGAAGTTGCTCCAGGTAAGGAAGGAATGATTCACATATCTAAACTTGCAAAAGAAAGAGTAGAAAAAGTTGAAGATGTAGTTAAAATAGGTGATGAAGTAACAGTTAAAGTTATCGAAATTGATGATCAAGGAAGAGTTAACTTCATGCGTATGGTTTAATTTTTTCGTAGAAGACCGTGTCTTGTTTGTTGCAAGACACGGTTTTTTGATAAGGGGGAATTTACGTGTCTTTTTTATTGGATAAAATTAGAGAAATAGAAAAAATGCAAATAAGTGATGAAGAAAAGAAAAAGAAGGTTGATTTACTAAGATGCAGAGTAACAAAAATATCTGCTGAGAAAAGAGCCCGAGATTCAAAAATGGCGATATTGGCATTTCTCGGAATTATTCTTATGTATGTGTTCTTTTTTAGCCTTGAAAGCTGGTCAACGTCAAAAAATGTGTGGATGTTTTTTAATAGCGTTATCGTAATCGGAATAATACCTTTATTGACTTGCTTTTTTATAATGATTAGACCATCTAAAAAGTCAAAACATTCTAAACTCAAGAAAATAAAAAATGAGGAAATAAAAAATCTACAAAACTTTTTTAAGAAGTTATATGAAGAAAATGAAGCTGCTTTAAAAAAAGGAAGACTTAAGATTTTGCTGTGGGATTCATTATTAGTTGCACTTTTTGCGGTTCCGCTAATTATTGTTATTGTATTTTGTTATTTAATGGTTACAGATGTTGTGCTAAAAAATAAAGATTTTTCGTTTTATGAAAATATTTTGCTGACAGTTCCTTATGTGGCCTTTGTAGCAATGTTCATAATGTTTTTATTACAAGACAAAATAAAAGGTAAAATATATGGTGCCAAAAGAGATGTAAAACAAATTTATAAAAAGGAAATGTTAGGTGAATTTTTAAAATTTGTTAATACAGGACTTAACTATAGCGAGTATCTTCCTCAGAATTCCGGACTAGAAAATGACTATGACTTTTTAGAATATGGACAATTACTTAACGAGAGCTATATTGATAACGTGGATGACTATTTCTGTGGTTATATAGGTGATAAATATATAGAAATGGCAGATATTAAATTTGTGTGCGAAGGTAGAAAAGGTGACTTTAATGGTCGATTTGCATCTGTTTTAGCAAAAAATGTTGTGGGAGATGTAGATATAATAGCTAAATCTGGACTTATTCTAAATAGAAGCAAATATGTTTGGACTGGAGTTCGCAAATTTGATAAATATTTCCTTGTGAAAAAAGATGAACAAAAAGATTTATTCACAATATTTGATAAAAACTTTTTAGAATTCTTGGGCGATTTTACCGAAAAGACAGGAATTGTGTTTGATCTGTTTGTTAAGGATAAGATTTATATTAAATTTTATGTGGGTAATATATTTGAACCAAAACTATTTGGCGAGATGATAGATGAGTATTCTATGTATAAGTTTGTAATGATAATGAATTTGCTTAGAGAACTTGCAGAAAGATTATAAATGTTGTAAAGTTTTATATGTAGTTATTTGTATTGAGGAGAAGTTATAACATGGCTAAATCGATTCGTGTTGTCGCGTTTGTTGGTCCTAGTGGTACAGGAAAAAGTCACAGAGCGCAAATGGTGGCAAAAAATAATGGAATTGAATATATAATTGATGATGCAATTTTGATAAATGGTACGAAACTTGTGGCTGGAACATCTGCGAAAAGAGCTAATACAAAGATAGAATCTGTAAAGAGAGCACTTTTTTCAGACGAAGAACAAGCAAAGGAGATGAAAGCTGCAATCAAGTCTAAGAAACCGAAAGCAATTTTGATTTTAGGAACTTCTGATGGAATGGTTCAAAAGATTGCTGAAAACTTGGATTTACCTGAAATATCGGAATACATTAGAATAGAAGATGTTTCTTCAAAAGAGGAGATTGCACTTGCAAGGAGTGTTAGACAGGCAGAAGGAAAACATGTAATTCCGGTTCCTACTTTTGAAATAAAGAAAGACTTTTCGGGATACTTATTAGATCCGCTTCAAATATTTAGATGGAAGGGCGGCAGAAAAGCAACGCCATATCTTGCGGAAAAATCTATAATAAGACCAACTTTTAGTTATTTAGGTAACTATACTATATCAGATAATGTGTTAAGATCGATTATTGAATATGTTGGCAGAGATATAGAAGGGATTTACAAAATTCAAAAGACAAAAATTGAAAATTATCCAGATGGATTAATTGCTTATGTAGATGTGACTTTAGAGTATGGATATAACTTGCCGGATATCATGAAAAGATTCAAAGAAAAGGCAAAAAAAGAGATTGATAAACTTACAGCAATGAATGTTTTAGATATTCAAGTAATTGCCAAAGAATTACATATTCCGGAGATAGATGAGAAATAATAAAACAAGGCAGAAAATATTAGTTTTCTGCCTTTTTACATATAATTTACATTCTTTTAAAAGTTAATTTACAGGTTCGTTATATTATATATGCGAAATAGTAGCTAAGTGCTGTTGTTTTTGTATTTTATTCATAATTCGACTGTGTTTTTACTGCTCAAAAAACACTGCGAACATGGAACTTTACAAAATGTCATTTAATAATGCAATTTCGCACGTTGCGTTATTATAATGGCAAAATGGTGCAAGCTATTATATAAGTTCGGATTCTTTGATGGGGGGTTCGGATTAGATGCACATCCCAGAAGTGAGTTTCTCATTTCTGGGACCGCATTTATTTTTATTGATTCTTGATTTTAACTTAAGATAGATAGAAAGGCGTGATTTTTATTAAAAAGATTTTAGTTGTTGATGATGATAAAAATATTTGTGAACTTCTAAATCTATATTTAAAGAAAGAGGGATATGAAGTTGTTTTTGCTTATGATGGTAGCGAAGCTGTTACTGTAGCAAAAGCTGAAAATCCTAATTTGATTTTATTAGATGTTATGATGCCGGTTATAAACGGTTGGGAAGCTTGCAAATTGATTAGACAATTTTCTAATGTGCCAATCATTATGCTTACTGCGTTAGACACTACAGAAAATAAGGTACAAGGTTTAAATATTGGTGCGGACGACTATATCGTTAAGCCTTTCGAGCCAGTTGAGGTTATAGCAAGAATTAATGCACACTTGAGAAGAGAAGAAACAAAAGCTTCTGAAGAAGATAGTGCAGAACAAGTTGAAATCACAGTGGATAATATTTCTATTAACTTAGATAAATACGAAGTTAAATTAGATGGAGAATTGATAACTGACTTAAAACCAAAAGAAGTTCAATTATTATATTTCTTCTTAACAAATAAAAACCAAGTATTTTCTCGCGAACAATTACTAGATAAAGTTTGGGGATATGAATACTATGGTGGAACTAGGACTGTAGACGTACACATTAAGAGTGTTCGTGAAAAATTAAGTAGTCCAAATAACAAATGGGAAATAAAAACAATATGGAATGTAGGCTATAAATTCGAAGTAAAATAGGGAGTTAAAATGTTTAAGAGTATTTATTTTAGATTAGTTGCTACATACTTGACGCTGTTTCTTGCTGTAGTAATAATAATTTCTTTCTTTAGTACATCACTTTTTTATACAGAGTTTACTAATCAAAGAGAAGATAATTTAATAAACGCGGCTGAAAAAACAAACAGCTTGATGGAGCGCTACTACAATAATGAAATTACAAAAACAGAATTAACTGCTTGGATTGATGCAATGGGATATATATCTAACATTAAGATTTATATCTTAAATCCTGACGCTACAATTTCATCACAAGTTTCAACCAATGATGAATTGAGTGTAAATGAACAGCTAAGAGCTGATATAGTATCTGCAATGGGGGGAGAAAGAGTCCTAAGAATGACTTCTGTATCAATAGAGCCTGATGCTGAAGAAGTTGTATATATTGCTACACCGCTTAAATATGACGATGCGGTTAGTGGTGTTATTATGATTTTCTCACCATTTACAGAGATGAATAATTTATTAAGGAGTGCAATTATTACAATTATAACCGTTGTTGTCATCGTTGTATTAATTGGTATTATAGGTATTCTTAGGGTTTCAATCAATATTTCAAACCCTATCAAACAGATTAGTGAATATGCAAGAAACATAGGTAAAGGTGTTGATGTTCCTGACGTTGAAATAAATACAGGTGATGAAATTGCATTACTTGGAAATTCTTTCAACGAAATGAAAAACGAGATACAAAAAACAGAACAAATGAGAAAAGAAATTGTTGCAAATGTGTCTCATGAATTAAGAACACCCCTTACTTCAATTATAGGTTTTATAAAAGGAATTTTAGATGGTGTTATTCCAAAGGAAGATGAAAGCAAATATTTAAATATTGCTTATGATGAAGCAAAGAGATTGAAAGACTTAACTACAGATATCGTTGATGTTGCAAAACTTGAATCTGGTAATGTTAAGTTGAATAAGGAAGAATTCGTTTTAAACGACTTAATTCACAATGTATATGTTGAATTAGGCGATATGGTTAAAGAAAAAAATCTTGAATTTATTTTAGATGAAAAAGTAAAAGATATAAAAGTTTTTGCTGATAGAGCTAGAATAAAACAAGTTCTTATAAATATATTAAATAACTCACTTAAGTTTACAGATAAAGGTTCTATTTCAATTTTGGTTGAAAAAGAAGGTAGTAAAGCGAAAGTGGTTATGAGCGATACGGGTATAGGTATACAAAAGGATAAAACACAATATGTATTCAATAAATTCTTTACAGCGAACGATTATGGCGATGCGACGAAAGGTGCTGGATTAGGTCTAAATATCGTAAAAAATATTATAGACATGCACGGAGGAACAATCGATATACAAAGTGAAGAAGGAAAGGGTACAACTGTAACGATAACTTTTTAATTTAGAGAAAGGGGTGATTTAGATGAATCAAAAATTTAATACTATTTCTATTATTTTAGTAGTAATTCTAGTCGCGTTATTGATTTACGTTATGGCTAGTTATTACACTAAAACAGATCCTGTTTCATCTGGTGCCCCGCTAAATATGACTGAAACGGACATATTAGTTACTTCTGGTGATGAGGATGCAATAATGAGTAATTATGTTGGGGTTGAAGATTCGGGTGATAGTACAATCATTCCTAATAGCGGAAATGAAGAAAATGTTTCTTCAGGAGAAGGGGTAATCGATGTAATTTATAATGATGAACCTAAAGCGCCAGCTAAGCCAGACGATAAGCTAATTATTACTTCAGATGAAAATATCTCAGATAAAGAAAAAAAAGAAGTTTTACACGAGCTTGATCAAACTTTAATGGATTTATTAGACGTAGTTGACAAGGTTCAAACAGTAGACGAATCTCGCTTAGGAGAAGAAAGCGAGGTGCAACCATGAGAAGATTCTTATTTATGACAATACTAATGACAATGTTTATGGTTACACCTGTATTTGCTACGAGTACAGTACCCGGCGAAGATACTACAAATATTCCTGAAATGAGCTTTGAACAATTCCAAGTTATGATGAAGGCAAAACAAGGTAAAGTAGACATAATCAAAAAGAACAATGTACAAATAACAACTTTAAAAGAATCTTTAAAAACAGAGATTTTAGAAGCTGCTAAAAAGGTAAATAATCTTAGAATAGATATTTCTGCAGATAAGGTTGCGATTGATGATGCTACAATTCTAGAACTTAAAGAATTACTTGAATTTTTACAAGAAGCTAAAAATACATTGGAAACAGACGCTCAAAACATTTCGGATGAGATAAATGAAATTTTAGATTTGATATCTACAAAGAGTATGCAATTAGATCAATATGATTTAATTATTGAGAAACAAAATGCTATTATTGTTAGGATGAAAGAAATTCTAGAAATGGTTAACAAAATATAGAAAAGACTCGTTATTATATGAGAAAAAACACACAATTTTCTTATATAAAGATGAGTCTTTTTCTTGTTTAGAGTAGGCTTTTGAATTATAATATTTATGGTGATTATTATGCGAAATTTGGTTAGAGGATTTTTGTCGTACTTTGTATTTCTTAAGTTTAAAAACATATGGAACATTAAGAAATATTTAGTTGAAAATAATAAAGAAAGTGGTTTGGTTGCATCAGTTTATGATTATTACATTCATAAAGAAGGTGGATACATAGGTATTCGTGCTAAATTTGGAAATACACCATATTTGCCACATGGACTTGCTGGAATATTTATTTCTGATATGTCTGAAATCGGTAAAAATGCGGTAATTTTTCATCATGTAACAATCGGCGCAGATAGATTGGCTGATAGTAATAACCAAGGAAATCCAAAGATTGGAGATAACGTATATATAGGTGCTGGAGCAAAGATTATTGGCAATGTCAAAATAGGAAATAACTGTCGAATTGGTGCAAACGCAGTTGTTTATCAAGATATGCCAGACAATTCTGTTGCGGTAGCATCACCAACAAGAATAATCCAAAAAGATCATGAACTTGATAATCGTTTTATGGTTGCGACCAAAGATGGAAGATTAAAGGTTTATGAAGATGGGAAATTTCATATGTTAGAGGAGAAATAAGAAATGTCATTTTTTGAAAAACTAAAAGCAGGACTAGCAAAAACAAAATCATCTTTTGATGAAAAGATAAATAATGTGTTTAAAAATTTTAGAAAGGTTGACGAAGAACTTTTAGAAGAGCTAGAAGAAGCACTTATATTATCTGATGTTGGTTTTGAGACAACAAACAAGATAATAGAAAAGTTGAGAGATAAAATTAAATTAAATAAAATCGAAGATTCAGATGAAGTAAAAAAAGCGTTGTGCGAAATAATTTCAGAAATATTAAAACAAAATGAAAGTGGTTTAAAACTAGAAACTAAGCCATCAGTAATTTTAGTAATTGGTGTTAACGGTGCAGGAAAGACAACTTCTATAGGAAAAATGTCTGCTAATTTCAAAGCGGAGGGAAAGAAAGTTTTAGTTGCTGCTGCAGATACTTTTAGAGCTGCTGCTATAGAACAATTAGAAGTATGGACTGAAAGAGCAGGAGTAGATATATTAAAGAAACCAGAAGGTGCAGACCCTGCTTCGGTTGCATTTGATGCTTGTAAAAAAGCTAAGGAAGAGAACTATGATATAGTTATTATAGATACAGCTGGAAGATTACACACAAAGAAAAACTTAATGGATGAATTAGGGAAAATCGAAAGAACGATTAAGAAAGAATTACCTGATGCGTCAGAAGAAATTTTAATTGTATTGGATGGAACATCTGGTCAAAATGCGATGATTCAAGCAAAAGAATTTTCTGATGTTACAACAATTACAGGTATTGTATTAACAAAACTTGATGGTACAGCCAAAGGCGGAGTTGTTATTTCAATTTGTTCAGAATTGAATGTGCCGGTAAAATATATCGGCGTTGGTGAAAAAATTGATGATTTGCAAGTATTTAATGCAGAAGACTTTGCAAAAGCTTTATTAGATAACTAATTTTATACACGGAAAAAGAGGGAATATATATGCATTTATCTCATGACATGGAAAATATGGAAATGAAGAAGTTGGCCTTTAGAATGTCTGTGCCTACAATATTGTCTATGCTTTCTTTGGCTTTGTATAATTTAGTAGATGGAGCGATGGTCTCTTCAATAAATCAAAACGCCTTAACTGCCATTTCGCTTGCTCAGCCAGTCCAAACATTGATGATAGCTGTTGCATTAGGTACGGCTGTTGGAGCTAACTCTTTACTTTCGAGACGACTAGGTGAAAAGAATGAGGATGTTGTTAATAAGATTATTGCCAACACATTTGCTTTAAATATAATTGGATGGCTTATAACGGCTGTATTAGGATTTTTTGGTGCCGAAGTGTTTATTAGATTTTTCAAACAATCAGAAGTGGTTGTTGAATACGGTGTTACATATTTGTCAATATGTACAGTTTTTTCATTAGGGTTATATATGCAAACCACTTTTGAAAAGATCTTTGAAGCATTAGGAAAACCGTCTTATACGACAATGGAAAATTTAGCTGGAGCCGTTATAAACATTGTTCTGGATTTTATATTGATTTTTGGATTTTACAAGATACCAGCGATGGGGATAAGAGGTGCGGCTATAGCAACGGTAATTGCGCAGTTTTGTGCGACAATTATAGGCATTTTGCATATACGACACTTTGACTTAAATTTAAAACTAAAAGATTTTCTTTTAAGTAAAGAAATTGTAAGAGATATTTATATTGTTGGGTTCCCAACCATAGTATTAGAATCAATATCATCTTTTGTTACGGTTATTTTAAATAAAATATTTTCAGTTTTTTCCGAAAATGCGATTCCTATATGGGGATTGTATATGAGAGTTCAAACTTTCTTATTTATGACCGTTTATGGATTGACAAATGCGATGGTTCCAATTGTAGCATATAACTTTGGTGCAAAAAATAAGAAACGTGTAAAAGAAGCGTTTAAAATTTTTATGGTCGCAGTTGAAACACTGATGATCGCGGGTACATTATTCTTTAATTTTGGAACGGATATTATATTTGATGTTTTCCATGCCGAGGAAAGTCTAAGGGCTGTTGGTGGCATAGCATTAAAAACTTTGAGTATAAGTTTTGTGTTCGCGGGTATTAGTCTTGTGCTATCAGCGTTTTTCCAAGCAATTGGTAAAGGAAAATACAGCTTAATAATATTTCTTTTGAGACAGCTAAGTATAAATATACCAATTCTTTATGTTGTAGGGAAATATATAAATACGGATTATATGTGGAGTGCATTTATATTATCTGAAATTCTAGCGATGGTAATTGCATTACTATTTATGAGAAAAATAAAAAAGGAAGTAATAGAAGAATGAAAATAGGATTTATATCATTAGGTTGTAGCAAGAATCTTGTAGATACCGAAATGATGATTGGATACTACAAAGATAAAGGTTATGAAATAGTTCAAGATCCAAGTGAAGCAGAAGTAATTGTGATTAATACTTGTGGTTTTATTGAATCAGCAAAACAAGAAGCTATTGAAACTATTTTAGAAATGGCAGATTACAAAAATGGAATTTGCCAAAAGTTAATTGTAACAGGTTGCTTGGTAGAACGTTATTATGATGAATTAAAAGAAGAAATGCCGGAAGTGGATTTATTTATTCCTATTAGAGAATATGACAAAATATTTGAAACGTTAGATTATCATAATAGAGTTATTTCTACTGGAGAAAATTTTGCATATTTGAGAATTGCTGATGGGTGTAGCAACAATTGTACATATTGTGCAATTCCTAAAATAAGAGGCCCACTTGTTTCTAGACCGATGGAAGACATATTAAAAGAGGCAGAAGAACTATTAGCAAAAGGTTATAAAGAACTTATTTTGATTGCTCAAGATACAAGTAGATACGGACTTGATTTATATGGTGAATCAAAGCTTGCAGAACTATTAACAGAAGTTTGCAAATTAGATTTTAAATGGGTTCGTTTCTTATACACATATCCTGAAATGATAACAGATGAGTTAATTGAAGTTGTGAAAAATAACGATAAAATTTGTAGATACTTTGATATGCCTATACAACATATTTCTGATCCAGTATTAAAGAGAATGGGTAGAAAAGGTAACTCAGAATTGATTAAAAACGTAATTTCAAAAATTAGAACAGCTATGCCAGATGCAGTTTTAAGAACATCTTTAATTGTTGGCTTCCCTGGTGAAACAGAAGAACAATTTAATGAGTTGTTAGACTTCGTAAAAGAAGTTAAATTTAATCGTTTAGGTGCGTTTAAATATTCTATGGAAGATGGCACTCCAGCTGTTAAATTAGACGGACATATGGAAGATGAAATAAAAGAAGAAAGACACAATAAGATAATGGAAGCGCAACAAGCGGTGTCTGAAAAATTTAATGAAACATTATTAGAAAAAACATTTAATTGCATTATAGATTCATTAACTGAAGATGGTGAATATTATGTTTGCCGCACCTATATGGATGTTCCAGACATTGATGGACTTGTGTTTGTAAAGAATGAGAAAGAACACAGTGTTGGAGAATTTATTAATGTAAAAGTTGAGCAAATTTTAGAATATGATTTGATAGCAACTGAAGTATAACAGACTTTAATTTTTAAAATATAAAGACAAGAAATTGTCGGAGGAGGATTTTATTATGAATTTACCAAACAAAATTACAGTAGCAAGAATTTTATTAATACCTTTTATGATGTTAGTACCATTATTTAATTTAACGCAAATTGCTTTTTGGAATGTAACAGTAGAAAATTTAGTTATATTAATTATTTTCTTAGTGGCATCATTTACAGATTTCTTAGATGGACATATAGCTAGAAAAAATAATATAGTTACAACATTCGGTAAATTTTTAGATCCGATTGCGGACAAACTATTAGTGTTAGCTGCAATGATCATGCTTGTTGAAACTGGAATGATTCCGGGATGGATACCAGTTGTTGTATTGGCAAGAGAATTTTTAGTATCTGGTGTAAGAATGCTTGCAGCTGGAGAAGGTACAGTAATTGCTGCTAGTTGGTATGGAAAGGTAAAAACAGTATCACAAATGATTGCGATATCACTTGCTTTTATTGATATACACCCATTCCTTGCCTTTATAAACGGTGGTCTACCAGTTGCAGAACTTGTATTAAATATTTTAATGTCTGTAGCAATGATTGTTTCTGTATTGGCAACAATATTCTCAGGTGTTGATTATTTTATGAAATCAAAAGATGTAGTTTTAAAAAGTAAATAAACATTAAGAAAATTTCTTTGAAAGGAATTTGAAATGAACAAAATAGAAAAAAGATATAAAGAACTTAAAGAAATTATCGCGTATCATGCTAACTTATATTACAACATGGATGAACCTGAAATATCAGACTTTGAGTATGATATGTTAATGGTTGAACTAAAAAATATAGAAAGAGAACATCCGGAGCTTATAACTTCGGATTCTCCAACTCAAGTAATTGTAGCAACAGGTAAAGTAGATTCTCATTTTTCAGAAGTTACGCACCAAGTACCTTTACAAAGTTTACAAGATGTGTTTAATACAGCAGACGTAGTAAACTTTATGGAAAAAATCGAAAAGGTTGTTGCAAATCCAGAATATGTTGTTGAGGCGAAAATCGACGGTCTTTCTGTGGCTCTTGAATATAAGAAGGGTCAATTTGTAAAAGGTTCAACAAGAGGTAACGGATTAGTAGGTGAGGATGTTACATTAAATTTAAAGACAATAAAGTCTATACCTCAAACTTTATCAGAACCAATAGATATTACTGTTAGAGGTGAAGTGTATTTACCTCATAAAGATTTTGAAAGAATAAATGAAGAAAGAGAATTAGCTGGTGAGAAACTTTTTGCAAATCCAAGAAATGCAGCAGCAGGTTCTTTAAGACAATTAGATCCAGAAGTAACCGCTAGTAGAAATTTAGCTATATTTGTATTTAATATACAGGTGTCACCAGATATAACTTTTACATCACATTACGAATCTTTGAAATATATAGAAAGATTAGGATTCGTAATATCACCGTTTTTAAAAAGATGCAATACACCACAAGAAGTATTAGCGGCAATAGATGAAATTGGAGAAAATCGTGGTGGGTTAGCTTTTGATATTGATGGCGCGGTATTAAAAGTAGATAGTTTAGCACAAAGAGAAGAGCTCGGCGTAACAACAAAAGTTCCTAAGTGGGCTGTTGCATACAAGTATCCACCAGAAAAGAAAGAAACAATTTTAAAAGATATCGTTATACAAGTTGGTAGAACGGGTGCTTTAACTCCAGTTGCTATATTAGAGCCGGTTAGAGTTGCTGGTTCTGTGATTTCGAAAACAACACTTCATAACGAAGATTTTATAAAAGAAAAAGGCCTAAAAATTGGCGACCATGTAATGATACAAAAAGCAGGAGATGTTATTCCTGAAGTTGTTGAAGTTCTATTAGATAAAAGAGATGGCTCAGAAATAGATTTTGAAATGCCGAAGGTATGTCCAATATGCGGAGCAGAGGCTGTTAGAGAAGATGGCGAAGCAGCAATAAGATGTACAGGAATTGAGTGCCCTGCAAGATTATTTAGAACAATTGTACATTTTGTCTCAAGAGATGCGATGGATATTGAAGGATTTGGACCAGCATTAGTTGAAATGATGCTTGACAAAGGCATGCTAAAGAATGTAGCAGATATCTACGAACTAAGTTTAGAAGAAATTGCAGACCTTGATAGAATGGGAGATAAAAGCGCTTCTAATTTGATTAATGCAATTGAAAAAAGTAAAACTAATTCTTTAGAAAAACTAATTAATTCTTTTGGGATAAGACACATTGGTTTAAAGAGTGCAAAGATGTTAGCTAAGAACTTTAAAGATATTGATGCTTTAATGAACGCATCTTATGACGAGTTGTGCCAAATAAATGAAGTTGGAAATATAATGGCTGAAAGTATAGTTAAGTTTTTTGATAATCAACAAACCAAAGACTTAATTGAAAGATTAAAAGCTGTTGGTGTAAATATGCAAAGTGATCACAAAGAAAATGAAGATAATAGATTTGAGGGAATGACCTTTGTATTAACGGGAACTCTTCCTACAATGTCTAGAAGTGAAGCTTCAGAAATAATAGAAAACTTTGGCGGTAAAGTTTCTGGAAGCGTATCAAAGAAGACGACATATGTACTTGCTGGTGAAGAGGCTGGTAGTAAATTAGATAAAGCGTTAGATCTTGGAATTAATGTAATAGATGAAGCTCAATTTATAGAAATGACAAAATAACATGTTGATATAAAAAATACTTTAATATAAAATTATAGTAATTAAAAACAAAGAGGTGTTTTTATGAACGAAAGAGAAAATTTAAATGGAAATGAACCAATCGAAACTTCAACTGATGAAATTACAACCGAAGATGTATTGACTGGCACAAACCTTGAAGATGTGGCAGCAACTATAGAAAATTTGTCTTTGACTGATACTAAAAAGTTTTATAATGCGATGAGCAAAGCTTTGGACACGGGAATTCCTGTTGATATAGTAATTGAAGGTCAAGAACATTAGATTGAAGGTGCTAATATGAATAATATAGAATATAGAAATACCTTATATGAAGTTAATGAAGTGTTTGGAATATTAGACAAGTCTTTGATAGATAAACTCCCTAAAGATCTTGTAGAAAAAATTGTTGCCCAAAAAGCAAAAAAACATGATTTTAAATTAGATTATACCAAACCTTTAAAAGATCAAAAGTTATTAAAAACAACAAGACAATTTTTATCTGGTTTGTACCTTACCTATTGGGCGGAAGAACAAGATAAAATAAAAATGCGAAAAAGAATGCTTGAAAACGAAAGAAAGCAATATGAAAATTTTGAAAAGAACTATAAAGAAAGTATTTTTTATAACGAGACACCAACTTCAGTATCAAAGCAGTCCGTTCCTGTTGCGGAAGAATTTGCGATGATTGAAGTTGAAGAAGATGGTTTCTTTAAAAAGCTTTGGTCAAGATTTTTGAATTTGTTTTCTAAATAAAAATAAGGATCCTCTCATATGATTTATATGGGAGGATATTTTTATGGCTAAATTTTGGGTGATTAATTTCAAGAAAATTAAGAAGGTTTTATTTGTGTTGATAGGAATTGTACTGACTATTAGCACGTGTAATTATTTTTGTAAGAGAGAAATTTTACAAGTATCTAATTTAGATAGACTATTACCTATATATAGTGTAGAAACTAATAAAAAACAAGTTGCAATAACTTTTGATTGTGCGTGGGGAGCAGATGATATACCAAGCATTATAGATACACTAGTTAGTAACGATGTTAATGCAGCTTTCTTTATGGTTGGAGATTGGATTGAAAAATATCCTGATGCGGTAAGATTATTAGGGGAGAATAATTTGGAACTAGGAAATCATTCAGATTCACATGTTCATGTAAATAATCTGTCATACGAAAAGAATATAGAAGATATGAAGGCGTGCAATGAGAAAATAAAAAATTTAACTGGTAAAGATACTAAGTTTTATAGAGGTCCTTATGGTGAATATAATAACACCGTCATACAAGCGGCTGAAAGTTTAAATATGAAAGTTATTCAATGGGATATAGACACTTTAGATTACACTGGAAAAACTGCTGATGAAATGTGTGAGAGGATAAAAAAGAAACTAAGAAATGGGTCAATTATTTTGATGCATAATGACACCGAATATACAGCAAAAGGATTACAACAGATTATAAACTGCATAAAAGAAGAAGGTTATGAAATTGTTCCGCTTTCCGAATTAATATACTTTGAAAATTATACAATTAATCATGAAGGGAGACAAATTAAAAGTAAATAGAAAAATAGTGAATGTGTATTAAATTTGTAGTATTATATAAGCTAATAAAGAGGTGATTATATGAAGCAAAAGATGAAAAAAATAATTTGGATACTAATTACTTGTGCTATCGTAGGTGCTGTGATTGTATTTGGAATAAATGCATATGTTAAAGCTACAACGAAAAACAAAATAATAAAAGATGGAGACTTTTCAGCTTTAGAGAATATAGATTGCGTAATAATTTTAGGAGCGGGAATCTGGGGTGATAAACCAAGCCCTATGCTTGAAGATAGACTTTTAGAAGGAATTAAATTATATAAAGATGGTGTAGTTGATAAAATACTAGCTACAGGTGATCATGGTCAAAATGGTTATGATGAAGTAAGTGTTATGAAAAAGTATATAATGGAACAAGGCGTTCCGTCGGAAGATATTTTTATGGATCATGCTGGATTTTCTACTTATGAAAGCATGTATAGAGCCAAAGCGGTCTTCGATGTAGAAAATGCGATTGTAGTCACACAAGAATATCATTTATATAGAGCTATTTATATTGCAAACCAACTTGGATTGAATGTGCTTGGCGCACCTTCTGATCCAAGGCAATATGCTGGACAAGCTTACAGAGATATTCGTGAAATATTAGCAAGAAATAAAGATTTTATACAATGTATTTTTAAATTTAAACCAACATATTTAGGAGAAGTAATTTCTGTATTTGGAGATGGAAATTTAACAAATGATGACAAGTTTAATAAATTTCTAGAAGGTATAGAAAATTAGAAGAGGAGAAGTTCTATGTTAGAAAAAGCTAAATTAGAAAAAATAAAGAGTTTTAATAATGATGATTCAGATTTGGTTTTAGTATTTGATAAATATATTGAACGTGAAATTCCTTATTCAAATGAAAATGTATATGGAGAACTTGATAAACTAATAGAAACTCTTGAAAAAGAATGTTTATATATTGTTTTTAGTAACAAAAACATAGAAATTGAAAATGCATATACGGTAAAAACAAAAACAACTGAAGAAAAAATGTTAGAAGAGGATCTATATTATACCGGCAAAAGATATCATGATAAATTAAAAAGTTTTTCTATAGACAAAGAGTTAACAGATAAACTTCCAAAGTACAATGAAGTAAAGTTTATTTTTGATATAGAAAGTATTTCTACCTTTCCGATTTGGGAAACAAAGATGCGTAGAAAAATAATTCAAGTGTTAGAAGATATTAATTCTTTATCAGAAGAACTGACCCCAGAAAAACTTGCAGAGATTGTTCATTCAACTAAAACAAAGGAAATAGAAAACAAGCAATTATATGATTTAGATTTGGTAATTAAATATGTACTAGAAATTTCAAAGTTGAAAAATGTTCAAGCAATATTTCTTAGTGAAGCTAATGAATGTTGTGAAAAGTTCATAATAGAGGAACTAAAAAAAGTTGTTTTTGCTGCAAATTTACCATTAAAAGAAAGAAATGATTACATATACAACACAACATATAAAGACATGAATGAAATGTTTTCAAGATTTAATTTTTGTAATTTTAAAGAAAATAAATGTCTTTCTCAAAGACACAAGGATATATCTAACAAATATCCTAAACCCAAAACTGATGGATGCTGTTTTAAAGTTTTTAGAAAGTGTAAATACAATAATAAAGATGGTACGTGCAAAATTGAATGTCTGCCATGTAAAATTTTTACATGCCCATATTTAAGCAAATTAGGAGTTGGATTACGAATTAGCGAACTAATTTTGATGAGAGCTTTTATGAATTCAAAACAAAAGAGATTATTAATTTACAAATTTTACAAACCGAAAGAATTTTTTATAAAAAGAATGTCTTAAATCCTTGCGCCAGAGCCTGTCTAATGATACACTGTTTTAGACAGGTTAATTTTATTTTTGTTCCCGGCACAATGTTCGCATATCAAACAAATGGTCATATAATTATGAGGGAGGTAGTAAGAGATGAAACTTTGGAAAAAGTTCATCGGGTTCGAGTTTTTTGATAGTCTGTTGTCATACTTCACATTCATGACGCTTATCCTGGCGGCTGGGTCTTTTTTGTTGATGACACGCCCTCAACATATGTGGTGGCTTATTTTAATGCAGGCGGCATACTATATAGCGATAATGGTCTTCACATTTCTCACAGGATTTAACGACGACCAGCGTTCAAGTCGGCTTGCAAAAGTTTTGTATGGAGTGGTGATTGCAACCATTATTTTGATTGGTTGCTTGATTAATTTCAAATATCACCTAATGGCCACCTTGATTGTATTTGGCGCAAGCTTTGTCTTCTCAAAACTGAAACAGTGTCAAAAGTTCAAATACACATCCGATGAACACAAATTCTTAACCTGGCTTAGCCGAGTTTTCCAAACTCGTGTGTTCTACGGCATCTCACAAACCATATTAGTTTTTGGTTCATTTGTCTTGCTTGGTGTTTTTTGGCTGAATATTTCTACCATAAACGCAGTGATACGCTTTATTATTTTCGGAATTTACCTGTTTTTAATACCCATGCTTGGTATTTTTGAAGGTGTGGGTCAAGCCGAGGAACATCACCGTATAGTGTATCAAGAAGAAGCTAGAAGAAGGGGAAAGGAACCTCCAACTGATTGGTAAGGGACAGATTTTAGTCTAAAAATCGAGTTGTCACATTATAAAAAGGGGTGTTTTTGCAAGAAAATGCCCCTTTTTGCAAGATTTTTACAAAAAATAGTAGACGTTTTACAAAATTATGTAGACAAATCTGGAAAATTATGTTACAATATGAACTGTGCTCAGGGATATACTGAGATAAAATAGATAATATACATATAAAAAGATTAAGAAATCAAGAGGGGGATAAAAAGTGATAAATTATAGCGAAAACAATATAATTACACTTGTAGGTACTATAGTTTCAGAAAGAACATTTAGTCATGAAGTATATGGCGAAGGATTTTATAGTTTTAATCTTGAAGTACCTAGATTAAGCGAAAATAGTGACATTATACCGGTAACAGTATCGGAAAGAATTCTATCAGATGAATTCAAAATAGGAGAAAAGGTTGTTATTGATGGTCAATTTAGATCATATAATAACTATGAAAACGAAAAGAACAAATTAGTTCTAACAGTTTTCGTAAAAGATATAAAAATCTTAACAGAAGATATGGAAATTCCAAATCCTAATGAAATTTGTTTAACAGGTTTCATTTGTAAAAAGCCTATATACAGAACTACTCCTTTTGGTAGAGAAATTGCAGATATATTGCTTGCTGTAAATAGAGCATATAATAAATCAGATTACATACCTTGTATTGCTTGGGGCAGAAACGCTAGATTCTGTCAAAACATCGAAGTTGGTGAAAAAGTAAAACTATGGGGTAGAATCCAAAGTAGAACTTATGAGAAAAAGTTTGAAGACGGAACATCTGAAATTAGAAGAGCATATGAGGTATCAGTTTCAAAGATGGAAATCGAAAAGGATGCCGAGGATGTTCATGAAGAAGAAAATATCGTAGAGCAAAATTAATATACATTCATAATAATCATCCTCTATACAAGGGCTAGGTAAGAATGAGTTGGAGTCTTGCCTAGTCTTTTTCATGCCAATTTTTGCGATAATATTTGACTAGATGTGGTAACAAAATGCAAATGTGTGCTAAAATATACGTGAAACTAATAGATATAAAAGAGGAGAGTACAAATGAAAGAAGCTGAAATAGAAAGACTAACAAAACTTAGTGAATATGAAAATGACTTACATAGTAAAGGATATAAATTGATAGCTGGAGTAGATGAAGCGGGAAGAGGGCCTCTTGCAGGGCCTGTTGTAGCTGCTGCAGTAATACTTCCGGAAGGGATGCTTATCGAAGGTGTCAATGATTCGAAAAAGATATCTGAAAAAAGAAGAGAAAAACTATATGATGAAATTATTGAAAAAGCTGTAGCATGGGGCGTTTCAATTCAAGATAATAACGTGATAGATGATATCAATATACTAGAAGCGACTAGACGTGCTATGCACATGGCAATATTGGATTTAGAGGAAAGACCAGACTATATTTTGATAGATGCTGAAAAGAAAGTAGATACAAATGGAATTCCATTCTTGCCAATTGTAAAAGGTGATGCTCTTAGTATTTCAATCGCAGCTGCATCAATTATTGCTAAGGTTACAAGGGATAGAATGATGAGAGAATACGACGAAATGTTTCCGATGTATGGCTTTGAAAAGCATAAAGGTTATGGAACCAAAGCTCATATAGAAGCTATTGGAAAATATGGTTTATGTATGATACATAGAAAGACGTTTTCAGAAAAGTTTACAAAATAGCAAATATATGATATAAAGGTGACATAATGTAATGTTACAATTATGTTACATTTATTGACTTAGTTGGTAAATCCAAGTAAAATACGGTTATGAAGGAAGGTTTATATGCGTATAGTGGCTGGTAAAAGAAAAGGTTTAACCATAAAAACTATTGAAAGTGATTCCACTAGACCTACGAGAGACGTAGTAAGGGAAGCACTTTTTAGCATATTAATGAATAAAGTTCCGGATGCTGTTTTTCTAGACTTGTTTGCTGGAAGTGGCGCAATTGGTATTGAAGCTATAAGTCGTGGTGCCGAGGTTGCCTACTTTTCTGATTTAAATCCGCAATGTATTAAAGTTATAAATGAAAACATTGCCAAAGCAAGATTTGAAGAACAATCTAAAGTTTTTAAAGCTGATTACAAGCTTGTTTTAAATAAGTTAAAGGAAAATAAATTTGATATAATTTATATTGATCCACCATATAACAAAGGATTCGGTGAAGATGCAATTAGAATCATTTCTGAAAATGATATGCTTGCGGAAGATGGTGTGATTGTCCTTGAAACTGATACTAATGAAGAAGTCCCAGAAGAGATTGGGAAATATATTAAATACAACGAGAAAAAGTATGGTAGGAATATATTGAATTTATTTAAAACGAAAGGGGAGTAACGTGTATGGAAGTGTTGACGTTGCTTGAAACTATTGAAGAAATGATAAATAGAAGTGCAGGAGTACCTTTGACTAAGAAGACACTTATCGACAAGGATGAATTTTTGTCATTAGTTAATGATATAAAAATCAAATTGCCTGATGAATTAAAACAAGCAAAATGGGTAAAAGAAGAAAGACAAAAAATTTTAGTTGATGCACAAAAAGAAGCAAATCAATTGATCAAAGAAGCTGAGAACAGAATTATTGCGATGATTGATGAACATGAAATTACAAAAAAAGCTTATGAACAAAAAACTGAAATCATTGATAGCGCAAATGCATTCTCTAAAGATTTAATTGATGGAACTAAAAAGTACGCTGATGATATCTTAGCTGAACTAGAAGCTACATTACAAGAAAAGTTAGATACAATCAAAGACAATAGAAAAGAATTAAAATAGGCTGAATTTTAAGAGACGATTTTACGTCTCTTTTTTTGTGGATTTTTTGTGAAAGGAGTTAGAAAAATTATTATTTCAATTTCGTGACAAATTCTTTTATAGCTTGCGTTTGAAATAGTGTTGATATAAAATATTTGTGTAGATTGGAGGGTGATTTCACTTTGGCTAAAAAGAAGAAAAAAGGAAGAAAAAAAGCTCAAAAGGAATTTAATATAGATGTTACTTCAATTGTTATGATTGTATTAGGTATTGTACTTTCAATATTTGTGTATGGATCAGACAATGGAGTTATAGGTGGTTTTATTAAAAGTGTATTATCAGGATGCATTGGTATAGTAATGTACGTGGTACCATTCATCTTTATATTGCTTGGTATCTATGCAATATTTAGAGATTTTGCTAGATTTAAATTAAAATCGTTTTTACTTATATTTGCCGTATTTATAGCTTCTGCTGTTATATCTACTTTTGATGTACCAGTGAATTATATAAAAGAGTTAGTTGCACAAGGCCAAATAAATGGATTTAAAGATTATTTAACAACATGGTGTGCAATGGGACTTGAAGGTGTTGGTGGTGGAATTATTGGACAATCAATTGCAACACTATTTGTTAATTGGTTTGGAATGACTGCTACTAAAGTTATATTATGGTTCTTACTATTTAGTTTTATTTTGCTTATAACTGGAATAACATTCTCTGCAATAATAATGGCTATTAGGGATTCTATAGATGATGTTGTTACAACTGTTGGAGATGCTATTGCTGAGCAAAGTGATAACAAATATAGAAGAAGTGAGAAAGTAAAAAAGATTGTTTCTCGTGCAGATATTATCGAAGCTGCGGGACAACTTAGTATTGATTTAGGCGATGGCGATGATGAAGCTCTTGAGGAAGAAGAAATAGATCCTGAGGAAGAAGAAAGACTTCAACAAGAAAAAGAAAAAACTAAGAGAAGTATCTCAGCTTTATTTGCAAAGAAGAAAGGAAAAGTTGAGCCTGAAATTATTGAAGATGAAGACGATGAAGAATACGTTGATGAAGATGATGAGCTACTAGATGAAGAAAGTGACGAAGAACTTCTTGAAGATGATGAAGAAATGGAATTGGATTCAAATGTTTTAGAAGAGTATGAAAACTATGAATTCCCTTCAATAGAGCATTTACAAGAAGTTAAGAGAATGGGTAAAGATTTTTCTAAGAAAGAACTTAGTGAAATTGCTATAAGACTTCAAACAACACTTGCAAGCTTTGGTATTGAAGCTAAGGTTACAAATGTTACTAGAGGTCCAACAGTTACAAGATATGAATTACAACCTAGCGAAGGTGTAAGAGTTAGTAAAATTTTAAATCTTGCTGATGACATCGCATTAAATCTTGCTGCAAGATCAATAAGAATTGAAGCCCCTATACCTGGTAAATCTGCTGTAGGTATAGAAGTTCCTAATAAAGCAAATGACGTGGTTTCATTGAGAGAAGTAATTGAAACTGAAGCATTTGAAAATGCGCCTTCTAAAGTTTCATTCTGTTTAGGTAAAACAATTGAAGGTGAACCTTACATAGCAAACATTGCTAAGATGCCTCACTTATTAATTTCAGGTAGTACAGGTTCAGGTAAATCTGTATGTATAAATACAATCATTATGAGTATCTTATATAACGCCACACCAAATGAAGTTAAACTTATTTTGATTGACCCTAAAGTAGTTGAACTTGCTGTATATAACGGAATACCTCACTTGTTAGTTCCTGTTGTTACAGATTCTAGAAAAGCTGCCGGAGCGTTATGTTGGGCTGTTCAAGAAATGGAAAACAGATACAACATGTTCGCTTCAAAAGGTGTTAGAGATTTAAAAGGTTATAATGAAATAATGCGTGCGGAAGGCGAAAATGAACTTCCACAAATCGTGATAATAGTAGACGAATTGGCAGACCTTATGATGGTTGCTAAAAAAGAAGTTGAAGATCATATTTGTAGGCTTGCTCAAAAAGCTAGAGCTGCTGGAATGTTCTTAGTAATAGCTACACAAAGACCTTCTGTAGATGTTATCACAGGTATTATTAAAGCGAATATACCTTCGCGTATAGCATTCACAGTTTCATCTCAAGTAGACTCTAGAACAATTTTAGATATGGGTGGAGCAGAAAAGCTTCTTGGACGTGGTGATATGTTATTCTTACCGATTGGTGAAGCAAAACCAATCCGTGTACAAGGTGCATATGTATCTGATTCAGAAGTTGAAGCTGTTGTCGAAGAAATAAAAGAAAAAACACCAGCTGTTTACAACGAATCTGTTATAGAAAAATTAGAAGTAACAAATCCAACAGCACAATCTCAAAATGCTATGGAAAACGGAGAAGATTGCGATGAATTGTTGCCAGACGCAATAGAACTTGCGGTTAACTTAGGACAAATTTCTGCATCAATGATTCAAAGAAAATTTAGAGTTGGGTATGCAAGAGCAGGAAGAATCGTAGATCAAATGGAAGAACGCGGAATTGTTTCTGAATCACTTGGTTCTAAACCAAGAAAAGTTTTAATTTCTAAAGAAGAGTTTGATGAAATGAATGAACAAGGTGAAATGTATGCAAGTGCTGACGATGATGGATATCTTACAGATGATGAGTAAATTATAAATTTAGGAGGTACAAACGTGAAAATTACTTTTTTGGGTGCAACTAGAACGGTAACTGGTTCTAACATCTTAGTAGAAACAAACAGTAAAAAATTCTTGATGGATTGTGGTCTATATCAAGGTCAGAAAAAAGAGGAATTGATGAATTCGGATGAATTTTTATTCAATCCGGGTGAAATTGATTTTGTGCTATTATCACATGCACATATCGATCACTCTGGTAGAATACCAAAACTATATGTAGATGGTTACAGAGGTCCAGTTTATGCAACTAAAGCAACTTGTGACCTTTGTGGAATTATGCTACCAGATAGTGGTTACATCCAAGAGTCAGAAGCCGAATGGCAAAATAGAAAAAGAAGAAGAGAAGGCAAAAAAGAGTTAGATCCTTTATACACATATGACGATGCTATTAACACATTAGGTTTGTTTGAAAGTGTTGCATACGAGGAAATGTTCCAAATTGACTCAAACATTAGGGTTCGTTTTAGAGATGCTGGCCACATGCTTGGTTCTAGCATAATTGAAGTTTGGGTTAAAGAAGATGGCAAAGAACAAAAGATTGTTTTCACTGGTGACCTTGGAAATAACGATATTCCACTTTTAAGAGAACATGTTGATATAGACGAGGCTGATATATTAATTACAGAATCAACTTACGGTGGCAAGACACATGACAACAAAGGTAGTAGAGCGATGAAGTTCTTAAATGTTGTTTCAGAAACATTAGAAAGAGGCGGTAATGTAATTATCCCATCTTTTGCTGTAGGTAGAACTCAAGAAATCTTATATGAAATACAAAAAACAAAACAAACAGACGATGAAGAAATCAAACGTAAATTCGACGAAGTATTAAACGCAAAAGTATATGTTGATAGTCCACTTGCAACTTCGGCTACAGAAGTATTTTTAAAGAACTTAGATTGTTTAGATGAAGAAGTTCAACAAGATATTAGAGAAGGCAAAAAACCGCTAGAATTCAACGGTTTAAGATTTACTCAATCGGTGGATGAATCAAAAGAGCTAAATGAAACAGCAAACCAATCAATTATTATTTCTGCCAGTGGTATGTGTGAGGTGGGTAGAATCAAACATCATTTAAAACACAACTTATGGAGAGCGGATAGCACAATTTTATTTGTTGGTTATCAAGCTGTTGGTTCTCTTGGAAGAAAAATTGTTGATGGTGCTAAAAATGTTAAAATTTTTGGCGAAGAAATTACTGTTAATGCAAATGTAAAATACATCGAAGCTTATTCTGGTCACGCAGATCAAGATTCTATACTTAAGTTTATAGATAAATTTACTTCTAAACCAAAACAAGTTTATGTAGTACATGGTGAAGAAGAAAATGCTTTAGCTCTTGCTGATGCGATAAAAGAACAATTCGGAATAGCTGTTGAAGTTCCTTGCCACGGAGATGTTTATGAAATAGACTTGGAAAGAATAAGAAAGACAGCAGAATTAAAATCTCCGAATGCAGATATCTTCATAAGATTAAAAGCATTAGAAAAGATGCAAACATTAAAAGAAGAAGTGGACGAAATGACATCAATGCTTCAAGAAGATTTAAAAGAAGAAACGAACGATACGAAGGTAAAAGAGTTATTAGAAAAATTAAAAACTTTAGAAAACCAAATTGTAGAAATATTAAAATAAATAAAAAGACAGGATCTTATAGATTCTGTCTTTTTTGTTGGAATTTTAATTACATTGATTGCTTGCCGGGAATCATTGCGGCAATAATTCCATAAACAAGAGCTCCTACGATTGCGGATACCCAGCTTATTGAATATCCTGCAACAAAGAATTGAGTTGCATATAAAACAACTACTGAAACTATGAACCCAACCATTCCTCTGCCAAATGGTGAAGCATCTACTCCTAAAACCAAATTAAATAGGTAATCCATTATAGCTAAAACAGCTGCTGCTAAAAATAAAGTCCAAAGAGATGCAATTTCAAAACCTGGAGTAAAAAAAGCAGTTATAGCAAGAATAATTGCCGATGTAATAAATCTAGAAATCATACCACCCATGGTCATTTGTCCAGAAGCTTTTTTTGTGTTATTGTTATTCATTTTATATAAACCTCCTTTAAAGATTTAACTTAATATACATTATTAGCAATCAAGATAAAAATATACAAATCTTTGAATATTTTTTTGTTTGTTTTTTAAAAATATTTATGAAAGGATGCGAATATAAATGGGAAATATCTTTTTGAAAACAATCATTATATATTTCTTTTTATTAGTTGCGGTTAGACTAATGGGGAAAAAGGAAATAGGTCAAATGCAACCTGTAGAACTTGTTGCAATAATTATAATTGCTGATGTTGCTAGTGTGCCTATGCAAAATGTTGGTACCCCAATTGTTCAAGGAATTGTACCAATATTTGCGTTATTAACGGTAGAGTTACTATTATCATATCTGAATATAAAATTTGATTTTTTCCATAAAATTATTTCTGGTAAACCATCAGTTTTAATAAGTAAAGGCAAAGTAGTTCAAGAAAATTTGAAAAAGCAAAGATACACAATAGATGGTCTTATTGAACAGCTTAGAATGTCTGGTTATTCGGATATAAGAGATGTTGATTATGCAATATTAGAAACGAGTGGACAGATGAGCGTAATACCTAAGGCGAATAACGCGTTAAATAAAACTTCAAAAGACTATGTAGGATATCCAAGAATTGTAGTCATGGAGTCAAAAATATATTTAGAAAATCTAAACGCTTTAGGATTAAATGAAGCCTGGTTGGAAAAGAGATTAAAAGATATTTCTTTAAAATTAAAAGATGTATTCATTTTAGTAGTAGACGAATCGGGAAAAATTTTTTATCAGAAGAAGGAAGAAAACTCATGAGAGACTTAATTGTAATTATTGTAATCCTTGTACTTGTTTTTGGAGGAGATATTTTAATAGAAAAATATTTAGAAAGTACGTCTAAAGAGTTAATTCAGCATATCGAAAAAATGTCTGGAGATTTTAAAGAAAAAGAAGAAGTAAAAAACAGAGAAGTGGAAGAACTAATTGGTATTTGGGAAGAAAAAGAAAAACCGTGGATTATTATTGAATACCACGATGCAATAAATCAAATCGAGGATTTGGTTATTGAAACATATTCTTGGTATTTAAATGATGATAAGGAAGAATTTGACATTGCGTATAGAAAATTAATGCGATTAATAGATGATTTAAGGAATAGAGTAGACCTATCCTTAGAAAATGTGCTTTAAACAGAATTAAAACTCTTAAAAAGCAGTTTTTTGTTGCTTTTTGGGTATATTTAAGGTACAATGACGGCGTAACCAATATCGTTGTTACTGTATCCACTAATAATTTAAGGAGGTATGTGACATGAGTGACGAACGAGAATTACGCTATCCAATGATTCAGGCGTTCTTTGTGGGTGGTGCCGGAAACGAAGTGACTGGCTCCAGCACGGTTCTCAAAATCCATACCAGTGATGGCCGCGTTCGGTACGTGATGATTGACGCGGGTGCCACTCAAGGTGCGGAAGAGTTTCGTAATTACGAGTATCCCATTCTCGGTGAAAAGATGGAAGCCATCGTGCTTACCCATTCCCACTACGATCACGTGGGAAATCTTGCCTTGCTCTACAAGCTTGGCTTCCGAGGAAAGGTGTTCGCGACAAGTACCGCAAAGGAGCTTATTCATACTATGCTCCAGGACGGAGCCGCAATTGCTGACCGCAAAAAGAATATCGCTAGACGCGACGAGAAAATGATTGAAAAACTTCGTAAGCGTCTTGTGAAGAAAAGACAAAAAGCAACCAAGGTCCACGACATGAAAGCGTTGGACATTGCAATTGAGCAAATTGGAGAAAGCGACTTTGAGCCGCTGTTCACACATGAAGATGTCGACAATGTGATGGAACTTTTCGCACCAACCACTCTTTACTCTGAGTTTGAGCTGGTTGATGGCGTTTATTGTAAATTCATTCCGACCACACATCAAAATGGTGCTATCAAGGCGGAAATTATTGTGCGAGACCCTAACGGAGAATCGTACACCATGCTCTTTACAGGCGACATTGGTCCTACTGATTCGCTGATGTATGAGACCAAACTTCGTATGCCTAACGACCACATTGACTGTGTTGTTATGGAATCTTTGCATGGCATTTCTGAACCCGAAGAACCTCTCTATGTGTCCATTCGCCGCATGCGCGAAATCATTAAGAGGGGTATGAAACAAAAGAAACACATTGTTCTTGTTGGATTCTCACTTGACCGAAATGCTATGTTAGTCAAAATTATGAACGACTTCAGAGAAGAAGGTCTGAAACCTGATGTCTTCATTGATTCTCCGCTTACGATGGTTCAGCTGGGAAATTACCAGCGAGCATATGCTGAAGGTAGCGCGTGGTTTAAGGATATGGGAAAGAAACCTTTCGATGTTTCTAACTTCAATGTTCTTACCAGCTATCGTAATCATATCGAAGCTATTAATCATAGCGAAGGTCCTCGTGTTATTATAACCGCATCTGCAAATGGTAATGGTGGTCGAGTAATCGACTACTTCAATCACGGCATTCAGAGAGATGATTACGTCTTTGTGTTCTGTGGTTGGATTAATCCTACCAGTCCGAGCAGTATTCTGCACGAAGCGCCGAGAGATGGACTTGTCGAAATCTTAGGCGGAAAATTCAAGAAACGCTGTAAGACTGCACGTTTGCATGGGTTCACATCTCATGGCTATATGCCCGAGGTTAGAGCTATTCTTGAAGAATGCGAAGGTCTTGAAACCATCGTTTTGAACCACGCACGTTACGAAGAAAAGTTCGATATTCAGGATGAGCTTTCTATGTCGTTTACTGGTGACATCCTGATTCCGAAGGTTTACCAGGCTTTGGAACTCTGGAAAGGTGGTTCTGCTACTTTGACTGAGGAAGAATGCCAGATGGCCTTTGATGAGATTTTCAACATCATGAACCTTCCCGAGTTGGCTGATGATTCTGAGGTTACTCGTGAATCTCTTAAGAAAGCTCAGGAAGAGGAACTGCTTCACGCAGTGCACATCGAAGAATAACTCGCATACCAGCACAAATATTGCAAATTGCAAGTGATACAAATTTGATGATACACCCCCTCTTTTGGGGGTGTATTTTTTTCGTCGGTCAGGGACAGCCCTTGTAATAAAAAATTTTCATTACAAGGGCTGTCCCTCAGCTACGAAATTCGACGGTAGGGGACACTCCTTGTAATATTTCTGTAATGAAAAGGCTGTTTTCAAAATATACGGTTTGTGGTAGTATATTAGTGGCAAAAAGGAGTGAGAAAGATGAATAGAAAAGTTGCCTTTTACACGTTAGGGTGTAAAGTTAATCAATATGAAACTGATGTTATGACTAGCATATTTGAAAAAGATGGCTATGAAGTAGTTGAATATGAAGAATATGCAGATGTTTATATAGTAAATACATGTACAGTAACAAATATGAGTGATAGAAAGTCTAGACAAATTTTGCGTCGTGCAAAAGAGATAAATCCAGATGCAGTTTTGTGTGCGGTTGGTTGTTATGCTCAAGTTGCCCAAAATGTATTAGAAGACTTAAAAGAAATAGATATTATACTTGGAACAAATGATAAGAGAGAAATCTTATCTGCAGTTAATAAATTTATAGAAGATAAGGAAAGATATTCAAAAGTTACAGATATTCTTTCAGAGCGTAAATATGTTGAGTGGAATGCTATGCCACATTCTTTAAAAGCTCGAGCTGAAATAAAGATTCAAGACGGTTGTGATAGATATTGTACCTATTGTTTAATTCCTTATGCGCGTGGTCCTGTACGAAGTAGAGATATGGACAATATTTATAACGAAATAAAAGAGATTTCCAAAACAGAAATAAAAGAAATTGTTATTACAGGTATCCACATTTCTTCTTATGGTAAAGATTTAGCTGACAAACCAAAACTTATAGACTTGCTTGAAAAGATAAGTGATATAGAAGGAATCGAAAGAATTCGTCTTGGTTCTCTAGAACCATTAATTATAGATGAAGAATTTGTAACAAGGTTAAAAGCTTTACCTAAAGTATGTAACCACTTCCATTTATCGTTACAAAGCGGTTGTGATGAAACATTAAAGAGAATGAATAGAAGATATACAACAGCCGAGTTTAAAGATAGAGTGGAACTTTTAAGAAAGCATTTACCGGAAGTCGCATTAACAACGGATATTATTGTTGGCTTTCCTGGTGAGACAGATGAAGAGTTTGAATGCACTTATGAATTTTTAAAAGATATAAAATTTTCGAAGATGCATGTGTTTAAATATTCTCCTCGTATTGGGACAAAAGCGGCCGAATTTCCAAATCAAATTGATGGAACGAAGAAAGATTCGCGTAGTGAAAAACTTATTGAATTATCCGAAAATAATGAGAAGGAGTTTGCTAGCAAATATATTGGAAATGAAATAGAAGTTTTATTCGAAAATGGTCATGATGGACATACAACAAATTATATTGAAGTATATTCTGAAAACGAGCAAGAATTAAACAAGATTATAAAAGTTATTCCGACTAAATTTGAAAACGGAAAACTATTAGTCTAAATTTTATATAAAAAGGAAATCATAATTAAGATAAACATATAGAAGAAATTATTAATAAACAGGAGGTAAAACGAATGAGTACAGAAGAAAGATTAGTAGACAGCGTAGATAGGCTTAAAGAAGTCATTCAAGAAGTACGAGCAGCTGAAGCAGAATTTGCAAAGTATACTCAAGAACAAGTTGATGAGATTTTTAAAGCTGCTGCGATGGCTGCAAACCATGCAAGGATTTCACTTGCTAAACTTGCGGTTGAAGAAACAAAAATGGGTATTGTAGAAGATAAGGTTATTAAAAATCATTATGCTACAGAGTATATATACAATAAATATAGAAATGAAAAAACATGTGGTGTGGTTGAAGAAGAGCCTGTATATGGAATTAAAAAGATTCTTGAACCAGTTGGCATTTTAGGAGCGGTTATCCCAACTACAAATCCAACATCAACAACAATTTTTAAAACATTACTTGCATTAAAAACAAGAAATGGAATTATTATAAGTCCACATCCAAGAGCAAAGAATTCTACAATTGCTGCAGCTAAAATTGTTTTAGAAGCGGCAGTAAAAGCTGGTGCGCCTAAAGGAATTATTGCTTGGATTGATGTGCCATCACTTGATTTAACAACTTGCTTAATGCAATCAGTTGATTTGATACTTGCAACTGGTGGACCAGGAATGGTTAAATCGGCATATTCAAGCGGAAAACCGGCACTTGGAGTTGGTGCGGGAAATACACCAGCAGTTATTGATGATTCTGCGGATATAACATTAGCGGTTAACTCAATTATTCATTCAAAAACATTTGATAATGGAATGATTTGTGCTTCTGAACAATCAGTTATAGTTTTAGATAAAGTTTATGAAGAAGCCAAAGCTGAATTTGCAAAGAGAGGTTGTTATTTCTTAAATCCTGAAGAAACTGAAAAAGTAAGAAAGACAATTATTATAAATGGTGCGCTAAATGCAAAGATAGTTGGACAAAAAGCTCATACGATCGCAGAACTTTCAGGCGTATCAGTACCAGAAAATACTAAGATTTTGATAGGTGAAGTTCAAAGTGTAGAACTTTCTGAAGAATTTGCACACGAAAAATTATCTCCAGTACTTGCAATGTATTGGGCAAAAGATTTTGATGATGCAGTAAGCAAAGCAGCAAGACTTGTTGAAGATGGTGGTATAGGTCATACCTCTTCGTTATATATAAATCCAAGAACTGAAAAAGAAAAAATGGAAAAATTCTATAACAGCATGAGAACATGTAGGGTCCTTATTAATACCCCTTCATCACAAGGTGGTATCGGAGATATTTACAACTTTAAATTAGCTCCATCGCTTACATTAGGTTGTGGTTCTTGGGGAGGAAACTCTGTTTCTGAGAACGTTGGAGTTAAACATTTATTAAATATTAAAACTGTCGCTGAGAGGAGAGAAAATATGCTTTGGTTTAGAGCGCCTGAAAAGGTTTATATAAAAAGAGGTTGTTTACCAGTAGCTTTAGAAGAGCTAAAACATGTATTAGATAAGAAGAGAGTATTTATTGTTACAGATAACTTTTTATTTGAAAATGGATATACAAAATGTATTACAGACAAGCTTAATGAATTAGGAATAGATCATGCAACATTTTCAAATGTTGAACCAGATCCAACATTTGCTTGTGCAGTTGAAGGTGTTAAATTGATGAATAGCTTTAAACCGGATTGCATTATCGCAATTGGTGGTGGTAGCCCAATGGATGCTGCTAAAATTATGTGGGTTATGTATGAACATCCAGAAGTTGATTTCATGGATTTAGCAATGAGATTTATGGATATAAGAAAGAGAGTTTACACATTCCCTAAGATGGGTGAAAAAGCATATTTCATTGCAGTACCAACTTCTGCAGGAACAGGTTCAGAAGTGACACCATTTGCTGTTATAACAGATGAAAAGACTGGTACAAAATATCCACTTGCTGACTACGAATTAATGCCTAAGATGGCAATTGTAGATGCTGACTTAATGATGAACGCGCCAAAAGGATTAACTTCAGCTTCTGGTATCGATGCTGTAACTCATGCGTTAGAAGCTTACGCATCAATGCTTGCAACAGAATATACAGATGGACTTGCAAAAGAAGCTTTAAGAAATATTTTTGAATATCTTCCAAGAGCTTACGAGAATGGTGCTAATGATCCTGAAGCAAGAGAAAAAATGGCTAACGCAGCAACGATGGCTGGTATGGCTTTTGCTAATGCATTCTTGGGTGTATGTCATTCAATGGCACATAAATTAGGTGCATTTCACCACTTACCACATGGTGTTGCAAACGCTTTATTAATAGAAGAAGTAATTAAATTTAATAGAGTTGAAGTTCCAACAAAGATGGGAACGTTTTCGCAATATGCTCATCCTCATACTTTAAGAAGATATGCTGAAGTTGCTGAAGCGTTAGGTTTAGGTGGAGCAAATGATGATGAAAAAGTAGATAACTTAATTAAAGCTATTGCAGAGTTGAAAGAAAAAATCGGAATTAAAAAATCTATTAAAGAATACGGAATCGATGAACAAGATTTCTTAAATAGATTAGACGACATGGTAGAGCAAGCATTTGATGATCAATGTACAGGTGCAAATCCAAGATATCCATTAATGGAGGAAATTAAAGAGATGTATCTAAACGCATACTATGGAGGTGAAAGATAATGGAATATAATTTAAATAATCCAATAGCTGAAAGAGCTACAAAAACAGTTTACAGAGATGGAGACAAAACCATTAAGCTTTTTGTCGAAAATTATTTGGAATCAAACATTTTAAATGAAGCTTTAAATCAAACAAGAGTAATCGAAGCAACAGATTTAAATATTCCAAAATTAATCGAAGTAGGGAAAATAGGTAATAGATGGGCATTAGTTTTTGAACATGTAGATGGAACGCCATTAAATGTTTTAATGGAACAACACCCAGAAAAAGAAGATGAATATTTAAATTTATTTGTCGACTTACAATTGATGATTCAAGAACGTACAGCTCCATTATTAAACAGAATTAAAGATAAGTTCAAAAGAAAACTGCATCACACCACTTGTATTGAAGAAAATACAAAATTTGATTTGATGCAAAGATTAGAAGGATTAGAAAATTTAACCCAACTTTGTCACGGAGATTTTAATCCAAGTAACATTATTATAAAAGAAGATGGTACTGCTTATATTATAGATTGGTCACATGTTACTAGAGGAAGTGGAGCTGCTGATGCCGCTAGAACATTTTTGCTATTTTCAATGGATGGTAAAAAAGAACTTGCTGATAAATATTTAAATTTATTTGCAGAGAAGAGTGGAGTAACGGTTAGAAATATTCAAAGATGGATACCAATAGTTGCGGCAACTCAAATGACAAAAGAAAAACCAGAAGAACAAGAGTTTTTAAGTGGTTGGATTAATGTAGTTGATTTTGAATAAAGGTGGAAGAATAAATGAAATATATAGTTTTTTCTGATATACACGGTTCGTTATATTATGCAAAGAAAATGCAAGAGATAATTGAAAAAGAATCTCCCGACAAAATTATATTGTTAGGTGACCTATATTATCATGGACCAAGAAATCCATTACCAGAAGAATATGATCCGAAAGAAGTTTCAATGTTATTAAATTCGATGAAAGATAACATCATATGTATCAAGGGAAACTGCGATGCTGAAGTTGATGAGATGATTTCTGAATTTTCTTTTAATAACCATGTTGAATTAGAGATTGGTAATAAGAAATATTATTTTACACACGGTCATCACGAAAACAAAGATAATATACCAGATGGAATTAATGTATTAGTTTATGGACATTTTCATACAGGTTTTATTGAAGAGGTTGATGGTGTTATTTGTGTAAATAGTGGTTCGATAACATTACCGAAGAATGATACTGCACATAGCTATTTAATTATTAATGAAAACAAAATTGAATTAAAAGACATCGATGGAAATATAATATGTTTAAGAGATACGCAATAAAACAAAAAAGTCAATTCTTGTATTAAAAATATTTTAATATAAAATTGGTTGTAGATAAAAACAAGTGAAAGCTTGGATATTAAGAAACAAAGGAGTAATAAAAATGATAGTTAACGAAGAAAAAAGAGCAAAATTTATGGAATATGCAGGTAAAAGAGTAAATAATGTTATGCATGATATGCAAATATTAGAGCCAATGGCTAGAAGTGCCGCATATGATTTTACAAAACAAGACGTAGAAGAGATGTTTGCTGCAATGCAAGAAACATTAAATGCTGTAAAAGCTGAATATGAAAAGAAATTTGAAGAAAAAGCTAGAAGTGAAAAGAAAGTTTTTACTTTCGGACAAGGTATACCAACTGCAACAGTTGCAAACTCAGTTGAAGCTGCTACAGTGGTAGAAACAGCAGCTCCTATAGCTACAGCAACAGAAGTTGCTCCAGTAGAAGCAACTACAACTACTGACGTGGCAATAACTACAGATGCTACAACTTTCTAAATAAATAAACGATTAAGCGACCTGAAGAGGTCGCTTTTTTATTGTAAGCATTGAAAAATGGGCACTTTTGTGGTATAATATTAATTGGTCAAAAGTCTGACAAAGGAGGTTGTTGTAATGGCCGATTTAAAATGTACACCCAACAATAATGAGGAGCGGAATATTAGCGTAACGCGCATGTTCCACGGAGAATCCCCTGATCCCCAGTACTGTCCCGGAGTAGAGAATTGCGAGCATGTGAATTGCGAAATCTGCAGTGCTCTCAAGAGACAGTTGGATCCGACTGACACTTTCCGTCATGGTACGCCGAGCGCCCAGAAAAAATACTATTCTGGCAGTATCCGGCAAGGTCCTGATGGTAAGTATCATTACTTGCATAATGAGTAAAAGTCGAAAGGGGGACACGTGATGCTAGAGATCCTATTCTGGATTGTTGTGGTCTGTGTACTACTTGCCCTGTTTAAAGGACCTCTCATTTGGGTCCTGGGCTTGATTCAAGACGTCGTGTTCTCGGTCGTGCTATTCTACTGGAGCGGCCATACAATCGAAAAGATTGTGATCACGATAGTTGTCCTTTGGTTGGTCAAAAAGATATTTAAGTGGCTATTCAAATGACGACAAAGACTGTCTGGCACGCATTGCGCGTGCCAGCTTTTTTATGCTTAAAATGTTTTGATGAGTAGCAAAACTTAACCTGTCTAAAAATGTTGACATAACGTCCAAAAACATTGACTTTTACAACTTTTTCCTATAAAATCTACTGGTGTGAGGTGAAAGAAAAATGGCAAAACCGATAGTTGCTTTAATTGGTAGACCAAACGTTGGTAAATCTACTTTTTTTAATTATATAATTGGTGAAAAGAAATCAATCGTAGAAGATACACCGGGTGTAACTAGAGATAGAGTTTACGCTGATACAGAATGGCGTGGCAGAAAGTTTACTCTTATTGATACTGGTGGTATTGAACCACATTCAAACGATGAGATTTTAGTTCAAATGAGAAGACAAGCTGAAATTGCTATGGAAACAGCTGATGTTATTATCTTTTTAACAGATATAAAAGAAGGGGTAACAGCAGCAGATCATGAAGTCGCTAATATGCTTAGAAGAACTAAAAAGCCTATTGTTCTTGTTTGTAATAAAGCGGACAAGATTGGTGACACACCAGACGATATTTATGAATTTTATAATTTAGGATTAGGCGATCCGCTTCCTGTTTCTTCATTAAATCAATTGGGAACAGGTGAAGTCCTTGATGCGATATACGAAAGTTTTCCTGAGGAAAATGAACTGGATGATGATGACGAATACATTAGAGTTGCTTTAATAGGTAAGCCTAATGTTGGTAAATCTTCATTGATAAATAAAATTCTTGGTGAAGATAGACATATCGTTTCAAATATAGCTGGTACTACTAGAGATGCTGTTGACTCAAAGTTTGAAAATGCACATGGCAAGTATGTGTTTATCGATACGGCTGGTATCAGAAGAAAAAGCAAGATTGAAGAAATGATAGAAAAATATAGTATTATTAGGGCTAAAGCTGCGATAGATAACGCTCATGTATGCGTACTTGTAATTGATGCAACTGAAGGTGTTACAGACCAAGACGCAAAGATTGCCGGAGAAGCACATGAAGCTGGCAAAGGTGTAATAATACTTATTAATAAATGGGACTTGTTAGAAAAAGAAACTGGTACATTAGAAGCATTTAAAAAGGATGTGTATAATAAACTTGCATATCTTACATATGCTCCGATTTTATTTGTTTCTGCTGTTACAGGACAAAGAATTGATAAGTTATTCCCATTGATAAATTCGGTTAATGAACAAAACTGCTTTAGAGCTACAACTGGTATGCTTAATACAGTTATTGAAGAAGCTATTACTCTTGTTCAACCACCAAGTGACAAGGGAAGAAGACTAAAAATATATTATGCTACTCAAGCATCTACTAGACCACCAACATTTGTAGTATTTTGTAATAGCGCAAAGTTATTCCATTTCTCATATCAAAGATATATAGAGAATCAAATAAGAAAGAATTTTGGTGGACTTGAAGGTACACCAGTAAGAATTATAGTAAGAGAAAAATCAACTAAAGAAGACAAGTAAATAAGAGGAGGATGGATTATGATTTGGAAACTAATTGTAATTGGTATGGCAGGCTATTTATTAGGTAGTGTTAATTTATCTATTGTACTATCTAAGCTAATGGGTAAAGGAGATATTCGTGAACACGGTAGTGGAAATGCTGGGACAACCAACACTTTAAGAGTGTTAGGTCCATTACCTGCTGTTTTGGTACTTGCATTCGATGTTTTTAAAGGGTTTTTAGCTATTAAAATATCTCATTGGCTAATGCTATTAGGTGCTGCTGGTATGCCGGCAAGTGAAATTGTTATATCTTTTGAATATGCAAATTTAATTGCGGCTTTTGGCGTAATTATGGGACACAACTTTCCAATATACTATGGATTTAAAGGTGGAAAAGGTATTGCAACTTCATTAGGTGTGTTACTTACACTTGAATGGGAAATCGGTCTTATTTGCTTATTGTTTGCTTTAGTATTGATATTATCTTCAAGAATGGTTTCTTTAGGATCAATATTTGCAGCCTTTTTATATCCGGTACTTGTTGCGGTAATAGGTAACGTTTATGGAACAGAATTAAAATACAAATTACCATACTTTATTTTTGCTTGTTGTATTGCGCTTTTAGCGATTTTTAGACACAGAAAAAATATCACAAGACTTTTAAACGGTACTGAAAATAAATTATGGAAAACAAAGAAAGAGAAAGCAGAATTGGAAGCTGCGAAAGCTGCTGAAGCTATCGCAAAAGATCAAACAAAGGAAGAGGAGGCTAAATAATGAGTGAAAAAATTGCTGTTATAGGTAGTGGTAGCTGGGGTGTTGCATTAGCAATACTTTTAAACACAAATGGTCATGAAGTTAAATTATGGTCATATAGTAAAGAAGAAGCAGATCTTATAAACAATGATAGAAAATGTAAGTTCTTGCCTGAAGTGACAATTCCAGAAGGACTAAGTTGTTATACATCACTAGAAGAAGCATTAGAAGGAACAGAAATAATTGTAATGGTAACTCCATCAAGCGCGATTAGAGCTACATTAAACAATATGAAACCTTTTATTAAAGATAACCAAATCTTTGTACTTGCTTCAAAAGGTATGGAAAAAGATACGCAAAAAGTATATACAGAAGTTATTAAAGAAATTTTCCCTACAAACGTAGTTGGGGCGATTTCTGGACCAAGCCACGCTGAAGAAGTTTCAATAGGAATTCCAACAGCAGTTGTTATTTCAAGTGAAGATGATCAAACATCTGAAAGATTGCAAACAACTTTCATGAATCCTAAGTTTAGAGTATATATAAACGATGACTTACTAGGCGTTGAAATGGGTGGTTCGTTAAAGAATATTATCGCTCTTGCTTGTGGAATAGCAATTGGGTTAGGTTACGGTGACAACACAATTGCGGCACTTATCACAAGAGGTATTGTAGAAATATCTAGATTAGGTGTTGAAGCTGGAGCAAAGAGACAAACTTTCTATGGTTTAACTGGTGTAGGAGATCTATTTGTTACATGTGCAAGTAAACACAGTAGAAATAGAAAAGCTGGCATCTTGATTGGTCAAGGAATGTCAGTAGAAGAAGCTATGAAAGAAGTTGGAATGGTTGTTGAAGGTGTATATGCAGTTGACGGTGCATATGTTTTAGCACAAAAACATAGCGTAGGTACACCAATTATAAATGAAATGTACGACATCATTCATAATGGAAAGACTCCAGAAGAAGCAACACAAATATTAATGAGTAGAGGAAAGAAAACAGAATTTTAAATAAAAATATCCCGTTCGCTAAAAGTTACGAACGGGATTTATTTTGGGTTTTTAAGCTTTCAGCGATTCGATGTGAGTGAGAAGTGCAGTTACGAAGTGTTCAACGAGAGCTTCGCGCCGGATGAGATAGTTTACCAGCACGGAAAGCTGCTTTTCGTTAAGTTTGCTGACGTCATCAATTTTGCTAATGGCACGCATATAGACATTACTGTTGCGTTCAAAATTGATGAAATTTACGATTTCCTCAATTTTGTAGACATTACCGCAGTTAATGAAACTCAAAAGACCGGCGAAGCAGCCGATACCGAAGAGTTGTTCGCCGGCGATATTTTCGATCAGTTCGTGATTGATGTTGAAATACTGCTTGAGCTTTGCCCAATGTTCTTTTTCGGCTCGCAGTGTCTGCCGAAGGGTTTCTTGGTTAATAATTAGAGTTGCTGTTTGCATGGTGTGACCCCCTGTGTATTTTTTGTTTACATAAGGATTATAGCTATTTTGCCTTATTTTGTCAATAATCTATTGATATTTAGGGCGTTTAAGTGGTATAATATAGCACATGCGATGCCAAATTTAAAACAATTAAAGGCATTACGTAAAATAATCAGAGAGGGGTTTTTATATGAAAAACAAAGCAATTACGCCAAGAGACCAAGACTTTGCAAGATGGTACGACGACGTTGTAAAAGCGGCTAGACTTGCTACATATTCAGGTGTTAAAGGATGCGTAATTATCGAACCCAATGGGTACGCAATATGGGAAAACATGCAAAAAGTATTAGATGGTATGTTCAAAGAAACTGGACATCAAAATGTTAATATGCCCGTATTCATCCCGGAATCTCTTTTAAATAAAGAAGCTGAACACGTTGAAGGTTTTGCACCTGAAGTTGCTTGGGTAACAATGGGTGGTAAAAAGGAACTAGAAGAAAGAATGTGTGTTAGACCTACTTCAGAAACATTATTCAGCGAGTATTATGCTAACACAGTAAATTCTCACAGAGATTTACCAAAACTATATAATCAATGGGTTAACGTAGTAAGATGGGAAAAGGAAACAAGACCATTCCTACGTTCAAGAGAATTCTTATGGCAAGAAGGTCATACAATTCACGAAACAGCTAAAGAAGCTGAAGAAGAAACAATGAGAATGTTAAAGATTTATCAAAAATTCTTTACAGACTATTTAGCGATTCCAGCAATTGTTGGACAAAAAACAGAAAAAGAAAAATTTGCTGGTGCTGAATATACATATACAATCGAAGCATTAATGTATAATGGTGTATCACTACAAAGCGGAACGTCACATTACTTCGGGCAAAAATTCAGCAAACCATTTGACATTACATTTAGTAATAGAAACAACGAGTTAGAACATGTATATCAAACATCATGGGGTGTTTCTACAAGAATGATTGGTGGACTTATCATGGTACATAGTGATGATAACGGGTTAGTACTTCCACCAAAAATAGCGCCAAGACAAGTTGTAATTGTTCCAATCAAAAATGAATCAAATGTAATTTCTAAAGCTGATGAAATTTTAGATGCATTACAAGATAGAGGAATTACAGCATTCGTAGATATGTCTGAAAAATCTCCTGGATTTAAATTTGCAGAACACGAAACAAACGGTATTCCAGTTAGAATCGAAATCGGACCAAGAGATCTTGAAGAAAATAGTTTAGTTGTTGCAAGACGTGATACACGTGAAAAGATGACAATTGCTGCTGATTCAGGTGTTGCTGATTACGTGGAAGATTTACTACAAGAAATCCAAGATAATCTTTTGAAAATGGCAACAGAAAGAAGAGATGCTCTTACATATACAGCTACTACTTTAGAAGAAATGGAAAAAATCATGAACACACAACCGGGCTTCGTAAAAGCTATGTGGTGTGGAGATGAAGAATGCGAATTAAAGATTAAAGAAATTCGCGGAACAAAATCTAGATGTATTCCATTCCCAGAAGAGCAAGAACATATTTCAGATACTTGCGTATGCTGTGGCAAACCAGCTAAGACAGAAGTTATCTGGGGAATTCAATATTAAAAGATAATAATCATTTTATAAAAACATGATTTTGCGCAAATGTGCCGTGAAATCATGTTTTTTATATCCAATTTTATTGAAAAAGGTGCTTTTTTAGTAAAAATATGGTAAAATATAGTTGGAATGGGGTGATAAAATGCTTAATCAAACCAATTTAACTACAGGAAAACAAATAGTTGAAAAAATAAGACAAGGTGGGTTCACTTTTGACGAAATGCAATCAAATATAGATTTACAACGCTTTGTAACACAGATTCTTTATGAACAAAAAATTTCTGCTTTCGTTCCTAATGAGCAAGGGTTTGCTACGCATAAAAAAGGAGAAGTGGACTTATTACCGCAAGAAGCTGCGGATCTTATTTATAGATTATTCAGCGATGTTAGTACAATTATGATAAGTCCAGAAGTATTAGCAAAAGCTAACGATGGCCACATTCCAATTCCAGGGATGACTCCTAAAGTAGAAAGAACGGTTAAAGAAAATGGGGTTTTATCTTTTGATGTACAATTCCCAGAACTTGATTATATAAAGAAGAATGTTTTAGATGTTAATAGCCCGGCATATGCTTGTATGTTTGATAAAGTGATTTTGCCTTATATACAGATGGTTTCTCAAAGTGGCGAAGTGCCATCTAGCATTCCTGAAAATATTCGAAGCGCGATGGAAGAAGTCTTCGCAGTAGCCGAAGCAGAACATTCAATAGAGGATTTTGATAGAAATGCAATGATGAATTATACTATGCACAACATTTTAAAATTATCTAATCCAAATGACATGCTGAAATGTGCGCAGGAAGTTAGAACTACTGCAAATTTTGAAGGTATACCTTTTTCAGAAGTTTTATCTAAACACATACAATCACAACTGGCTAAAGACCAACATACAACCAAAAGATTAGAAGGTTTTCTAAATGGTATATCCGGTCAAGTTTATATGAATAGTTTTGATGAAAACGATTTTACACCAGAAAAATTAAAAGAACGAATCCAAACAGCCTTTGAAATTTATAATGCTCATGATGTAGGAAACCCAAATCTTGAAATGGGTGACAATAGATATAGAACTTGCATAGTAAGAATAGGAAATGGGCCTCTAGGAATGTTTCCAAACGGCGATAATATTGAGCAAGCTATGGAGCGTTTCTTAATGGAAACTGCAATGACTGCAGCAAGTGCTGATAGAATTTCCGAAGATGAATATTTAAAACGTGTAGCAAGTCTTCATTCAAGATTTATTCTGATACATCCATTTCCAGAATCAAACGGAAGAATTGGCAGAAACATGATGAACATGCTATTAAGCAAAGTTGGCAGAAATTTTGTGTTACCAAAAGAAAATAAATCTAATTATTTGGATTTATTGAATGGAATGCATACCAATATATTTACTGATCTTGGTCGTGCAAAAAACAAGGGTAGAAAGAACCCTTCACGTTCTGATGCTAAACAACTATATGATTCGGGTTATTGGGCTTATATGGAGAACTTAACAGAACGTCCTGATAAATTTGTGCCACAAGAAATGAGACATGCCAGTCCTTTAGCTGAATTTATAAAAGCTAGTAACACAATTTCGCTTGATACGACAAAAGAAAACAAGAAAAGAAAGAGATGGAATTTATTCAAAAAAAGAGACGATGTTGATAGATAATAAAAAGAAACTTGAGGTTTTCAAGTTTCTTTTTTATTTTGTATAATTTTAAAATATATTGTAAAAATTTTTCGAAATATACTTTACAAACAAAATATGTTGTTGTAAACTAGCGACAGTTCGTTTTTCAAAAGAGCAATTTTAACATAAAGTTTAGAGTTGCTCTTTTTGTTTTACAATATTTTTAGAAGGAGGCGTGAAATGAATAAAAGCATAATCCATCTAGACAATATTTCAAAAACGTTCAGAGTTGCTGAACGAGGCAGTTCTTCAAAGGAAGTTATTCAATCTTTCTTTAAGAAAAAGTATCGAGAGGTCAACGCTTTATCGAATGTTTCGTTTGATATTAATGAAGGCGAAATAGTCGGTTACATCGGCCCAAACGGTGCACGGCAAGTCCACTACAATTAAAATTATGTGTGGCATTTTAAATCCGACTAGTGGTGAATGTGTGATTGATGGTAAGGTTCCTTACAAAGATCGCAAGAACTACGTTAAGGATATTGGTGTTGTTTTCCGGACAACGCTCTCAATTATGGTGGGATGTTCCACCCGATGATTCATTTTATCTCCTAAGAGATATCTACAAAGTTCCTAAAAAGGAATTCGAAGACACAAGAGAACGACTTATAGAAACTCTTGATTTAAGTCAAATCATTAACGTTCCAACAAGACAATTAAGTTTACGGTCAAAGAATGCGCGCAGAGATTGCAGCGTCACTATTGCACAAGCCCAAAATATTATTTTTAGATGAACCTACAATAGGACTCGATGCGGTTTCTAAAATTGCAGTAAGAAAATTTGTAAAAGACCTAAACAAAGAAAATGGTACAACGGTTATTCTTACAACTCATGACATGCAAGATATTGAAGCGCTTACAAATCGTGTTATCTTAATTGGTAAAGGATGCAAACTTTACGACGGGGCATTAACTGATATTCGAAAACAGTACTCTCCAAGATTTATATTAAGTGTACAGTATGAGTACACAGATAAGAAAATTAGCATACCAAATGTAGAAACTGTAGAACAAAACGAACAAAGGGCAATACTGAAATTTAATTCGAATATTATTAAATTACAAGACGTAATTTCGCTATTAGCAACACAAGTACATATAGTAGATATACAAGTCGAAAGTTCACCAATAGAAGAAGTTATTGCTAAAATGTATACCGACCTAAACATAGAATAGGAGGTAACACATGAAATCATATTTATCATTTTTTAAACTTCGATTTAGTGTTGGACTTCAATATCGTTTTGCAGCAATTGCTGGAGTTTTGACACAGATATTTTGGGGCTTCATGCTAATAATGATTTATGAAGCATATTATCGTGCAGGTATTGAAACTCCGATGGAGTGGGCACAACTTGTATCGTACGTGTGGATCGGTCAATCGCTATTTGCATTTACGTATCTTGGTTACAAAGACAAAGACATTATTGAATCGCTAGTTACTGGACAAGTTTCGTATGAATTAGTTCGACCATCAAATTTATATTGGTTCTGGTATATAAAACTTGCTGCTGGTAAATTAGCCTCTTCAGTATTACGTTTTATTCCTATGATAATTATTGCATCATTGATACCTGGTGAGTACGGATTAAACGCACCACCAACATTTACAGCATTAATATTATTTATTATAACTTTGCTGCTTGGTTTTATATTATCAATTGCAATTCTGATGATTGTATATATACTTTTATTTTATACAGTTTCATCACGAGGCCTCTTCAACATTGCTACTGTTATAACTGATTTCTTTGCTGGCGGAACAGTTCCGATACCGTTTATGCCAATAGCGTTACAAACAATTTGTTATGCCTTACCATTTAGATTAATAATGGATTTACCATTTAGAATTTATGTTGGAAACATAGGGACTACAGAAGCTTTACAAAGCATACTTATACAAATTGTTTGGATTGTTATAACAACACTAATAGGTTCGGCATTTATAAATAAAGCAACCAGAAGATTAGAAGTACAAGGTGGATAGAAAGGGGAGGATAGAATGTCGTTATATTTGAAATCGATATGGATGAAACTAAAATGCGATGCACAATATAAAATATCTTTTATCCTAATTACACTTTCAACTTCGCTATACTCACTAGTTTCGATATTAGGTATTTGGATTCTACTAGATAAGTTTGGAAGTATAGATGGTTGGACTCGAAGTGAAGTTATGCTTACAACGAGTTTAGCATTATTCGGACATGCTGTAGTAGAGATGTTTGGTAGAGGATTAGATCACTTTCATAAACAAGTAAATAACGGCCTATTAGACAGAATTTTAGTTAGGCCAAGAAATATTACTCTGCAAGTTTTATGTTCGGATTTTGAACCAAGTAAGATTGGCAGAATAATAGAAGCATTAGCTATATTGATATACGGAATAGTAACAGTAAATATTAAATGGACACCATATAAAATATTTACATTGCTACTTATGATCACGGGTTCTATGACATTGTTTTTCGCAATACTTTTACTAAAAGCATCATTTAGCTTTTGGACGATTGAAGGTATGGAAGCAATGAATATAATTTCGGATGGGGGAAGAGAACTGTCATCATATCCTATAAGCATTTATAGTAAATGGTTCGCAAACATATTTACGTTTATAATACCTTTTGGGTGCATAAATTATTATCCGTTACTATATATATTAGATAAAGGAAATGTACCTGTTTGGTATAGCCTAACACCTTTAGCAGCTGTTATATTCTTAGTTGCTTCATACGGTGTTTGGACAATAGGATTAAAACAATATAAATCAGCGGGGTCATAAAAAATCCCGCCGAATATTATTGACATAATATAGAAAAAATTGTAATATATTTATGGAGTAAGTCAGATAATCGCTGGTATTGAAGAAATACGAGAGGAAAGTCCGGGCTCCACAGAGCAGGGTGCCAGCTAACGGCTGGTGGAGGTAACTCTAAGGAAAGTGCAACAGAAAGATACCGCCTGAAAAGGTAAGGATGGAAAGGCAGGGTAAGAGCCTACCAGAGATATGGAGACATATCTGCTATGTAAACCCCACCTGGAGCAACACTGGAAAAAGAACACATGGGCTGCTCGTCAGTTCTTTTTCACAAAACGTGGCTTGAGGCATATGGCGACATATGTCCTAGATAAATGATTATCAAATACAGAACCCGGCTTATAGATTTGCTCTATATTTATTACATGAAGAAGATCTGCTTTTAAGGCAGGTCTTTTTCTTTTGCTTTTCAAAACTGGTATAAGTCTTGATAAAATAGGTAAAACTGATATAATATACGCGGAAATACATATTTGATTTGGCACTACATAATTAGTTAGTAACACCAAACTTGCAACGATGCAAAGGAGGCACATCATGAAAAAATTTATAAACACATATTGGGAACATATATTACTTTTTACCGTAATAGGACTTGTTGGTGGATTCTTCACAGGTTTATATTCTTACGAGTCACTTCCATCAGACCTTCTAGGTCAGTTAACAGCTGAAGGAATAACTAGACCTATTATGGGATTGATTACAGCAATTCAATCAGCGGGATACGGTTTGATTTTAGGTTCAATAGGCATAGTATTATCAAATAAAATTGGACTGTGGCAAGATGAAATAAAACCAAAAAAGAAAGCAATTATCGCTGCAATTATTGTCTCAATTATCGGCGGACTTTCGATGATTCTTTTCGATATTTTCTTCTTTGCAAATTATTCACAAGCAATAGCAGATTCATATTTAGTTAAACCAACTTTTTCGTTTATATTTGCTAGCATGACATATGGCGCTGTTATTGAAGAAGTAATGCTTAGACTTTTCTTCATGTCTTTGATTGCATTCGCGCTTCACAAACTGTTTGAAAAAAACGAAGAAAAAACTTCTACTACAATACTAGTTATTGCAAATGTTATTGCAGCATTGCTTTTTGCTGCAGCCCATTTACCGGCAACTTCACAAATAATGGGTTTAACGCCTATGATAATCTTTAGATGCTTCCTATTAAACGGCGGTATCGGTTTGCTGTTCGGATGGCTATATAGAAAACACGGCATATATTATGCAATGATTGCTCATGGTGGATGCCATTTAATTTCAAAGTTAATTTGGATATTATTCATATAATAAAAAAGGACTAGATTCTGCATTGCGGAGTCTTGTCCTTTTTTGTAACAACTTATCTTTTGATTTCATAACATATATAAAAAAGATAAGGAGTGATAGCTACATATGTGTGGTTGTTTTAATAACTCTTCGAGAAATATAAATACAGATAACGACCTTTACTCGTTATCTATAAATCAAAATTCAAATTGTGGGTGTGGATGTAACACTACACAAAGAGGCTTAAAGGATGTACTTACCAATAACATAGGCAATAGATGTACTGCAGATTTTCAAAATGGAAATAATGTAGTGCGAAGAACAGGTATATTAGCTGAAGTAGGGAATGATTATTTGCGACTTAGATCGCTAAATAATTTTAATAGCATAACAGCGCCGCTTTCAACTTTATTATCGATACAATTTAATTAAAAAATAAAAAGCGTATGTATAAAACTACATCGCTTTTTTTAGTTTTGTTATTACGTTTTTTATATCTTCAGGTATATTGGCTTCTAATTTAACCTCTTCATTTGTAATTGGATGTACAAAAGAAATTTTCCAAGCATGCAAAGCTTGTCTGGTTATCAATTTGCTTGGTGCACCATATAAATCATCACCTAAAAGAGTATGTCCTTCTGATTTAAAATGCACGCGTATCTGATGAGTTCTTCCTGTTTCTAGTTCTATATGTACCAATGTATATCCCTCTTCAACAAAACGTTCTAACACATCATAATGAGTAATTGCATTTTGACCATCTTCATAATTTATTTCGCGTTCCATTATGCTATCAGGCTTTCTTGCAATAGGTTTATTTATAGTTCCTTTGTCATTATCAAGAATTCCGTTTATTATAGCTAGGTATTCTTTTTTATAGTCAGCTTTGTTTTGAAAACACTCTTGTACATATTCGTTTTTAGCAAACATTACTATACCTGAAGTATCTCGATCTAATCTATTTATTGGTCTAATTTTTTTATTGTTATTTAAGTAATATTTAACCCCATTAGCTAGAGTATTATTTAAATGATATGAAGAGGGGTGGACCACGATTCCTGCAGGTTTGTTTGCAACTAATAAGTATTCGTCTTCATATATAATATCTAAATTCATTTCTTCTGGCTCAATATAATCTATTTCTTCAAAGTTTATTAATGCTGTCACAATATCATTTTCTTCAACAATATGATTAACAAATTTAGGCTCACTATTTACGAATATATTTTGAGCATTTTTCAATTTTATCAGCAAGCGTGAAGAAATATTAAGTTTATCTTTTAATATGTTTTTAACCGTTTTATTTGCATCCTGAGCAGTAACTTTATATTCGAGTTTTATTTAAATCACCTTCTTTAAGGAAAATTTAGGAAATAGGGAAGATCTTACCCTAAACAATACGAATTATATACTATTTTTCTTATGTCAACAAGTGGCTTTTTACTTGAAAAATCGCATATTTAAGTATATAATTACGTGTATGTTAAATAAGGGGAGGAAAACAAAAATGAGTTTCATTGATACAGTGAAAGAAAGAGCAAAAGCTTCCATGAAAACTATTGTATTGCCAGAAGCTAGTGATATTAGAGTTATCGAAGCGGCAAGAAAAGTTACTGATGAAGGTTTTGCAAAAGTTGTTTTAATCGGTAATCCTGATGAAATTAGAAATGTTGCTGGTGACATCAATGTTTCTGATATCACAATTGTTGATCCTAATACTTTTGACAGATACGAAGAGTATGCAAATGCTTTTTATGAACTTAGAAAAGCTAAAGGTATGACAATTGAGCAAGCAAGAGAAACATTAAAGCACAATATATATTTTGGAACTATGATGGTTAAGATGGGAGATGCTGATGGATTAGTTGCAGGTAGCGTGTGTTCTACTTCTGATACATTAAGACCAGCTCTTCAAATTTTAAAGACTGCACCTGGTGTTAAATTAGTTTCAGCATTCTTTTTAATGAATGTTCCTAATTGCGAATATGGAGAAAATGGAATGTTTATATTCTCAGATAGTGGTTTGAACGTAAATCCTAATGCTGATGAATTATCTGAAATTGCTATTTCTTCAGCTAAGACTTGGAAACTACTTACTCAAACTGAACCAAAAGTTGCTATGCTTTCTTATTCAACGATGGGAAGTGCTCCTGCTGTTGAAGGTATGAATGCAAAAGTTATGGAAGCAACTAAGTTAGTTAAAGAAAAAATGCCAGAACTTAAAGTTGATGGAGAAATGCAATTAGATGCTGCTATCGTTCCTTCAGTAGGTGCTTCAAAAGCTCCTGGAAGTGAAGTTGCGGGTAATGCGAATGTTTTAATATTCCCAGATTTAAATGCTGGAAATATTGGATATAAATTAGTCGAGAGACTTGCCAAAGCTGAAGCGTACGGTCCTGTTACTCAAGGTATTGCAAGACCAGTTAATGATTTAAGTAGAGGCTGTAAATCTGATGACATAGTAGGAGTTGTAGCAATAACTGCACTTCAAGCTGACGCTATGGACAAATAAAAAGAAAAGGAGTAATAGAAAATGAAAATTTTAGTTGTTAACTGCGGAAGTTCATCATTAAAATATCAATTAATTGATATGGATGAAAACAAAGTTTTAGCGAAAGGTAAATGCGATAGAATCGGCGCTGGCGCTGGAGATATCGGATCACCATTTATTGAATACAAAGCAAATGGAAATAAAGTAACAGAAGAGTTACCTCTTCCAGATCACGTTGCAGCATTTAGAGCTGTTGTTAGATACTTAACAGACGAAAAAGTTGGTGTAGTTAAAGAATTAAGCGAAGTTTCTGCTATTGGACACAGAATCGTTAATGGAGGACCATTCTTCAAAGAATCTACTCTAGTAACAGATGAAATCTTAGAAACATTCAAAACAAAATCTATCCCATATGCACCACTACATAACCCAGCTGCTTTACAAGGTATTAATGCTTGTTTAGAAACTATGGCTGGTATCCCAGAAGTATTAGTATTTGATACATCATTCCATCAAACAATGCCTGAATATGCATATATGTATGGTATTCCAAGAGAGTATTATGAGAAATATGGTGTAAGAAGATATGGTGCTCATGGTATGTCACACCAATTCGTAACAGAAGAAGCTGCTAGAATTACAGGTATTCCTCAAGAAAACTTAAACATGATTTCTTGTCACTTAGGAAATGGTTCAAGTATCACAGCTGTTAAAAACGGTAAATGCGTTGATACTTCAATGGGATTTACTCCGCTTGAAGGTTTAGTAATGGGAACAAGATCTGGTGATATTGATCCAGCTGTTCTTGAATTTATCATGGAAAGAGAAAACATTTCTATAAATGAAATGCTTACAATATTAAATAAAAAATCTGGTCTTCTTGCTATCTCTGGTCAAACAGGAGACGTTAGAGACTTAAGAATGTTAAGAGATGAAGGAAGTGAAAGAGCTAAACTTGCTCTTGATGTTTTATCTTACAGAGTTAGAAAATATATCGGTGCTTACATGGCTGTTTTAGGACATGTTGATGTAATTACATTCGAAGGTGGAATCGGAGAACACAATCCAGACGTTGTTAGAGCTTGCGTTGAAGGTTTAGAAGAATTCGGAATCGTTTTAGATCCAGCATACCAAGACGATGAAATGTATGAAGGAATCATCAGTGCTCCAGAATCAAAAATCAAAATGTATGTTATAGCTACTAACGAAGAAGAAATCATCGCTAAAGAAGCTTTAAGACTTGTTAAATAGTCATATATATTGAATTTTATGAAGAGGGTTACCTATATAAGTAGGGACCCTCTTCTTTTGTGTAAATATTTATGTATTGCTTAAATCGTTTATATAGTATATAATCAACCCATTGCAAAAAAACGATTAATTTGAAGATTTATGATAAAAGATGTCGAACACGACCTAAAATAGACTAATATAACAATTATGGAACGAAAAGGAGTAAATATGAGAAAAATAGGGATTTTTACTTTGAATGGTAATTATAATTTCGGTAACAGATTACAAAGCTACGCATTGATGTCTATATTGAGAAAATATTCATATGAGCCTGAAAATATATGGATTACAACTCCAGAAAAATTTAAAAAACATACTACCAAAAGAGTACCAGCCGAATCTGTGGCAGATAAAAAGTTTAATATGTTTTGTGATTTTACAGACAAACACTTAAAAAGCAAACATTTAGAAAACGTACCACAAATTAATCCCGATGATTATGAGTATTTCTTTGTGGGTAGTGATCAAGTATGGAATTCTACATATCCTTCATTTGACCCCGATCAAATGCTTCTTAATTTTTCAAAAGACACACAAAAAAACATTGCATACGCAGCAAGTATAAGCGTTGCTGAAATACCAGAAGAGCATAAAGAAATATTTAAATCGGGAATAAATAATTTTAAAGCAATTTCTGTTCGTGAAGAAAAAGGACAAGAATTATTAAATGAATTAGATGCATCTCAAAGTATTCAAGTTGTTCTTGACCCAACATTAGTATTATCTTCTAATGAATGGGATGAAATTGTAAATAAACCGGATGGGTTGAACGAAGATACTAAATATATATTAACTTGTTTTTTAGGCGAATTTGCAGACGAACACAGAAAAGAAGTTAATGAATTAGCTAGAAAGAATAATTGGAAAGTTATTAATCTAATGGATGAAAATGATCCTTTCTTCTGTAGTGGACCAAAAGAATTTTTATATTTAGAAAAGCATGCTGAAGTTGTATTTACAGATTCATTCCATTCATGCGTGTTTGCGCTTATATACAATAGACCTTTTGTTATATATGATAGAGTTACAGAAGGTATGTGTCCAATGAATTCAAGAATGGATACGTTAATTAATACTTTCAAATTAAAAGATAGATTTCACGAAGGTACACTAACAGAAAATAATTTAAAATATGATTTTTCTGAAGCGAATGAAATATTAAAAAATAAACAAACAGAAGCGATAAAATTTATAGAAAAAGCTTTGGACTTAAAATAACGGAGGGATTTAGTGAATCAATTTGTTCAGAAGACTTATGCTGCAATTAATAAAGATAATGAAACTAGAATGAAAAGCTCTTCTGGAGGAATATTTTCATTATTAGCAGACGTTATTATTAAGCAAGGGGGCGTCGTATTTGGCGCAGCTTATGATAATGAATTCAATGTGATACATACATATATAGATAATATAGAAGATTTAAATATTTTAAGGGGTTCAAAATATGTATTAAGTAATATGGGTGATTCTTATTCGAAAGTAAAATCTTTTCTTGAAGAGGGAAGGAAAGTTTTGTTTACAGGAACCCCTTGTCAAATTGCAGGACTTAATAATTTTTTAGGAAAAGCCTACGATAATTTATATATGCAAGATTTGGTTTGCCATGGAGTGCCAATGCAAAGCGTATGGAAAAAATATTTAAATTATAGAAATATGATAGATAAAAAAACTCCTAAAGATATTAATTTTAGAGATAAAGTAAATGGATGGACAAGATTTGAAATGAAATTTGCATATAACGATTTCAACTATTCTGTATTCCATCGCAGTGATCTATTTATGAAACTATTTTTGAAGAATTATTCTTTAAGAGAATCTTGTTATGCGTGTAAATTTAAAGGGTTAGACAGAATTGCAGATATCACATTAGCAGATTTTTGGGGCGTCAAACACATTTGTGAAGAAATGTATGATGATAAAGGTACCTCTCTTGTTATAATAAATTCCGAAAAGGGACAAGCTTTATTTGATTTGATTAAGGAAGAAGTAGAGGAGAGGGAAGTAGATATTCAAAAAGCTATAGAGTACAATATTTGTATTATTGAATCCGTTCCAAAACCAGAAGATAGAGAGCTATTTATAGCAGATTTAGATAAACTAGAAATGGATGAATTAGTGGTTAAATATATAGATAATAAATAAAACAAATTATGAAGAGGGTTACCAATGATTGTGGTAGCCCTCTATTTATAAGCCTTTTAAAATATACGAACATAAATTTGTATTTTTTATATAAAAACAATTGACAAAGAACGCGCGTTCGTATAATATAATAATTGTAAACAAGAACAAACGTTCTAAGGAGGTTTTTATATGAAAATAGTTAATTTACCAAGATTTATAGTATCTATGACAATTATAGTTTGTATTATTTCTTTTGTAATGAGTATGCTTACTAATGTTGTTTTCTCTGCTTCACCAATCGAATATGCAACTATTGTTGTTGCTGAAGGAGAAACTTTATGGTCTATCGCCAGCTCTCTTGAAGGTAATGTCAGAGAAAATATTTATAATATAAAAGAAGCAAATAATCTTACATCTTCAATCATATATGTTGGGCAAGAATTATTAGTTCCACAAATATAAACTACTTTTCTTTTGGTATATAGTTTGCAAGTGGATTATTCTCGACAGCTTCTCTTATTTGAGAATTGTCTACATGTGTATATATTTCTGTTGTTGCGATACTTTCGTGGCCTAATATTTCTTGCAACGCTCTTATATCTACGTTCCCGAATTGGTACATAAGGGTTGCCGCAGTATGTCTTAATTTATGTGTTGAGTAATGCTCTGTCAAACCGCAAATATCTCTTAAATAATTTTTAATCAAGTTTTGTACTGTTCTCCTGCTTATTCTTTGTTTTCTTTCGCTTAAGAATAATGCATCTTTATCTACCACATTATCGTCTGTAGGTCTTACTGCAAGATAATCTTTTATAGCTTCCATAGATGCTTTATTTAAATATACAGTTCTTTCTTTATTTCCTTTTCCTACAACAGTAAGAATAGCCTCATCAAATTTAATATGATTTATATTAATACCAACTAATTCAGCAAGACGCATACCACAATTTAAAAATAGGGTAATGATTGCATAATCTCTAACACGATTATCATGTTGTCTGCCAACAAGTTCGCCGTTTTTAATACCATCAAGTAAACTCATGCTTTCTTCTAAAGTTAAGAATTTAGGCAATCTTTTTCCTAGTTTAGGACTTTCTAATTCCTTAGCAGGATTATCATCTATAACTCTTGCTTTAGTATGTAGATACTTAAAAAATCCGCGAAGACTCGCAACTTTACGAGCACGAGTAGTAGCTGTATCATTACATACATCTTTTAAGTAAGTCATGTATTCATATAGATCATTAATATCTATTTTATTTAGAAACTTAGAATCAATATCTGTAATTGTTTCCACGTCATCTATAGTTTTTTTCTTATTATTCATAGATTGCCACTTCATATATTTCAAGAAGTTCATCAAATCATATCTATATTCTTTTATAGTATTACTAGATTTATTTAAGTTCGAACTATAGTTCAAATAATCTCGTAAAAGCTTAGGCACATTACCGTCAAACATAACTTATACCTCCATAAAAACAAAATAGGGAATATCTTTTAATAAGAAAATTTTATCACTAAAAAACTAGCATGTAAACATTGCACAAAACATTTTCGCATCTTGTTTTTTACATATGGAAGGGAAGGGGTTATATAAAAATTTGTAATCTAAAAAATGTGTGATATAATTTTAAGGTAAAAATTTATAATATTAAATAGGATGGTATAAAGATGGAAAATGTACAAGAGAAAAATCAATCTCTAGTTGTGAGAAAAGAAAATATATTTGTTAGAATGATTAATAGTATCAAAGCTTTATTTTTTAAGATTAAAACAGTGGAAAATATCGATAGCAAAATTGAAATGATAATGTTTGATTTAGACGGAACTTTATGGGATACAGAAGAAGTTTCTTTTGAAGTAATGAATGAAGTAATTAGAAAATATGATAATTTAAAAGAAATCACCAAAGAACAAGTTGCCCAAACTATGGGATGTAGTTTTGCAGAAACTGCAGAAATATATATGCCATATCTTGAAAAAGAAGAAAGAGAAAATTATTTACAAGAGATGCTAGACGAAGTCGCTGTTAGACTTACAACCGTTGGCGGAAATGTATATGAAGGATTAGAAGATGTTCTTATAGAATTAAGCAAACAATATAAGCTTTCAATTGTTAGTAATTGTGCTGCGGGATATATCGAGTCATTCTTAGAGTCTTCTGGTTTAGGGAAATACTTTATTGATTTCGCAGCAGCAGCAAAAATGAAAGTTCCAAAAAGTGAGGCAATAAAAGCGGTATTAGAAAGAAATAATATAAAAAATGCAATATATGTAGGGGACACAATAAAAGACTTCGAAGCAAGTCAAGTTGCAGAGTTACAATTCGTACAAGCTAAATATGGTTTTGGAGCCGACTTACAAACAGATCATTCGATAGAAAATATTTCTGAATTACCAGATGTATTAAAAACAATCAAATAAAATTATGGGGTAATTATTTTTATTTAATTACCCTACTCTTTTTTTGACAAATATTTTGTGCAATGTTCGTTTTTTGTATAGGGGACAAAGTCGGTAGAGAAGAAATATAATTTATAATGTTTTACTACCCATTTTATTTTTATATACTTTTATAATAATCAGATTCATTAGACTAATATAATCACAAATTAGTCATATTAAATTTAAAATTTTATATTTTTATAATGACTAAATTTTTAATATAAATTTCATAAAAATTTTTCTGTAATTTGATTATAAATTTATAAAATTATTTTAATTTTTCTGATGAAATTTTACTAAAATTATCTTCTTTAAAAAGCTTAAAAAACGCCTAAAAAACGACGCACGAGAATCGCCAATTTTCGATTTTTTTAGGTGGGGTAATATAACTTCATTACTCAAAAAACGCCTTAAAATAGGCTTTTGACGAAATAGGGGAATTTTATAAAAAATTAGCATGTAGCTATAAAATATACATGAAAAAAGTAAAAGATATTTATAAAAAATATAATAATAAAATGATTACAAATTAAAATATAAAAATTAATGAAATAAAATTTATATAGTAATAAAATGATATCAAAAATATTTAGTAACAAATTTAATCGATGTAAAACTCAAAATAGAAATTTGAAACGACAAATTACTCAAATAAAAATATAAAATTCAAAAATGCCTCAAATAAGACGTATATATCAGAGCATGACATCACGAGGCGTTTCCTCAAAAATTCTATAGTTATTTTTCGCAAAACTTTTATTTTGTGCAATGTAAAAGACGTAAATATATCACGTTTCATTAACTCCTCTAATGTTAGGACTTACAAAAACATGTCAAAATTTACGTCTTATTTTATTAGTTAATTTTCCTCTCTAAATGTTACAATTAAATTGCATTCAATATTTACAATTTCTTTTCCACTAAAAAATTTTGTAAATGCTTCTATCTTTTTTCTTAGTCTAACAAAACTATTACATGTTTCAATTTTATTTGTAATTGTTTCATTATAAAGATCATGAATACTCATAAATATCACCCCCTACTCTTCAATAATTATACAGTATAAAAAAAAGACCGGAGTTGCATTACTGCTTCCGGTCTTCTTCTATATTAAACAATTTTGATTTTATCTAAGATGTCTTTGTATGCTACTTCTTGTGCATAGTACTCGTCACCAACGCGCGTGTCTTCGTTTACGTATTCGAGTTCATCGCATTGAGCAATTCGTTCTCTTAGGTATTGTACTAATGCTCTTGCACCAGGAGAATCTGGTAATTCATACATATGATTTCCTCCTATTAATCAGCCCATGTATACACGGACCAAGTTGCATTTTTGTACAACTCTCTAATTTGCTTTAGGGGTAGATTTTCACATTCATCCAACCCGATTCCAAAATAATATGTGTCAGTATCGATTTCCGCTTTTAAAATCATGGGATCATCATCATTCTTGCATGCGTCTTCGTGCATATTCATTAAGTGTTCCATAGCAAGCTCGCTGGGAATCTTATAGAACTTCTTTGCACAATGCTCCCATTCTAATATTTGAAGACCTTTCGAAGATCTTTCATAGAACGGAGTTTGCAAGATTTGTTGCACATCTTGCCGAGTCATTCAGTTCACCTCACTGTTATCAAATTTAAAAGAGTTTATTCTACGTAACAAACTGCAGAGATTTCATCGAAATCCAATTCTCTTCTGATAAGCACAATAGGTTCTTTGTAATTGCCTTTGTATTCTGTGATAGGAACGATGGTTGCACCTCGAGCTGCAAGCACGTCGTAATACTCTTGATCTGTTAACCTTTCGCGCGGTGCAATTGCCTCAAAAAGCTTTTGTCGAGTTTCTTCATAGGCCGCATTATCAACCACATATACATCATTTGCATATTTAAGATTAACTGCAATTACATGGTTGTTGCGCGAAAAAATCGAACGCATTTCATCGGCTACAGCGCGAGAAAAATCTTTCGGCTTGGAATCTAATCTAAGCTCAGGATTCACATCACACCAGATGAAACCTTCATTTGCAATTCTAGGGAAATTCGTGTCGCTTCGGGTACATAGCGGAACTAATCTTCTGCCGGAACCAAAATATGCATGTCTTTCGCTTTTAGGTAATAGCTTAGGATTCTTTTTACCTTTGATGATTCGCTCAGCTTCTTCGCCATTGCAAAAACTATAGACGGTTTCCCATGGCCCATTATATGGAATCAGCTCAATCACAGGCTTTTCTGTAAGAGGCTTTTCAGGGAAAGTAAGAATATAATTTAGTACGTTTTCCCTTAACCAAGAAGTAAACTCTTCAAATTTTTCTTCTAGTTTGAACTGCCTGGGTTCGTCACCAACGGGTGAATATTCTCTACCAAGATCGTTGTCTGCAACGAGCAGAGTAGCTCTTTTCTTATATGTGTTGCCTTTGTATCTGAGATATCGTCTGGGTTCGCCGTTTAGTTTGGAGTGAACCTTTATAGAGTTCATAAACCAATCTTTTTCTGCTTCCCAATCGTCACCTACGTAAAGATAATAGGAAGGGCCGGATTCATCATCGTATACCTCAATAATTTGTTTTGGAATACAGATTGTTTCTACTGCAGCAGTATCGTTCAATGTTCCTTCATCAAGCGCACCTTGCGCACGTCCAAAACGTAATTTGAACCCCTTTTCTCTATTTGCGATTACACGAACTAATTCATATTTTGCTTCACCAGAACCATATACGTCAAACGCAAGGCTCATTCCTGGTACTTTCCAGTCCCGCTTTTTCATCGCATCTACAATTTGAGATACTACTTCGTCAAATGGGAATTGCCTGGAATGTGGTTGTAGCAATTGGGGTTTTGTCTGTAATACTGACATCAATTTACCTCCTTGTGATTGTCCAGAGGCTTTCACCTCTGAAATATTTTTTGATAGTTCAAAGGTCTTATACTAGGGATTTTCTTGCGTTGACATAATATCATCTTTCTTTTCTAAAGTCAATATTCGCCGGTTTAAACATTGTTTATGGCAAAAAAATAAGACGTCTTATCTTATTAGATAAAACATCTCTTAAATTATATGTATTTATTTTTTCTTTTTAGCATCTTTCTTTGCTCCAAACATTCCAACAAATGATGTAATAAATACAACAAACAAAATTGCCACACCAAAAATTAGTGCAAATTTTGTTAGCTCTGGATATTTTTGAAATATTGGTATATTGAAAAAGTTTCCGCTAGAAATTTCTCCTGATACATTTGATATGGTTCCACTTAAGCCTTCACCAGAAACAGTTGTACCAGCACTACTTGATGATGAAACTTCCTTCCCATATTTAGCATAATCTTCTATTAATGTTTTTTCAGCAGCTACCTTATTTACTAACATAAATAATAAAATAACGCATCCAATAAATATCATAATCTTTTCCCAATTTTTACTAATGAAATTTTTCAAGGATTTTCTCCCTCCCTTTTTTCGAAGTCACGTATATTATATTCCAGATTACATAATTTAACAAGTGCAAATATTAAAATTTTTTCTGGTAATACTATTTTAGGGGTGTTTTATGAAAATATTTATATTATCTTTTTGCCTAATTTTATGTTTAACTGCATGTGAAGAGGAAAAATCTGGTATTCCGGAAGCTAACACGCTTTCTGCCGAGACAAACACTTCGTATTCAGCCTCCCTACCCGATGAAAAAACATCTAACGTAAAAGGTGTTCCTGAAGAAATACCCGTAGGTCCGGAATTTTTGAATTCATATTCTACAAAAATATTAACTACAGATACTAATAGATATAATAATATTTCAATTGTAGCAGATCGTTTACATGAATATGAATTGCCTGCTGGTAGTGAATTTTCTTACAATGAGGTATGCGGACCGTATGGTCAATCTGACGGTTTTTTAGAAGCAGATATTTTGCTAAGTGACGGAACAGAAACAAAAGGCTTTGGTGGCGGAGTTTGTCAGCTTTCTTCAACTTTATATAACGCAGTAAAAGATTTAGATGTAACAATTATAGAGCATCATCATCACAGTTCGCCAGTAGCTTATGTGCCAGTAAATCAAGACGCCACGGTAAGTTTGCAAAGCGATTTAGATTTCAAATTTACAAATAATTATCCAAATACGCTGATTTTCAAAACCAGTCATGATCCAAACAATCTAACAGTATCAGTTTATTTAGATAATGAAGATAATGCATAGTTAAAAGAAAATTAAAGGCAAAAAATAAGGAATGGATTTAACTCCATTCCTTTTATAATTTTAATATTTAGGTATTTTTCTGCGGGCATCTAATTTCATAAGCATATCTACATTCTCTAGTGCTTTACCCGTTCCAAGAGCTACGCATGAAACAGATTCTTCTGCAATCATTACATTAATACCTGTACGTTCTTGGATTAACTTATCAAATCCGTATACTAAGCATCCACCACCAGTCATATAAATGCCCCTATCACTTATATCGGCGGATAACTCTGGCGGAGTTCTTTCAAGAACTGACATAACAGCTTCAACGACCATATTAGCAGGCTCTCTAAGAGCTTCTAGCATATCATCTGAATTAACTACTATATTAACTGGTAAACCAGAAGTTAAGTTTCTTCCTCGAACTTCCATTTCAACTTTTTGCATTCTTGGAAATACACAACCAATATTAATCTTTAATTCTTCAGCAGTTCTATCACCAAGAATTACATCATATTTTCTCTTGATATATTTAATAATTGCTTCATCAAATTTGTTTCCTGCGACTTTAATTGATGTGCTTACTACAGCGCCACCAAGCGAGATAACCGCGATATCTGTAGTTCCTCCGCCCATATCTACAATCATACTTCCACACGCTTTGTTTATATCCATGCCAGCACCGATTGCAGCAGCAATTGGTTCTTCAATTAAATAAACTTTTCTTGCACCAGCTTGCATTGAAGCATCAATAACAGCTTTTTTCTCAACTTCTGTAACACCAGATGGTACACAAACCATTATTGTAGGTGCAATAATAAATTTACCGCAAACTTTTCTAATGAAATATTTAAGCATTTTCTCTGTTACTTCGTAATCAGAAATAACACCATCTTTTAAAGGTCTAATAGCAACGATATTTCCTGGTGTTCTACCAAGCATTCTTCTAGCTTCTTCACCAACAGAAACAACTTCTCCTCTATTTCTATCTATAGCAACAACTGAAGGTTCTCTAAGGACAATCCCTTTTCCTTTTACATGCACAAGTACAGTTGCTGTACCTAAATCTATTCCAATGGATTGACCTATTCCAAACATCAGTATCACTTACCTTTCTTTCATAAATTTCTTTTACTTTAGCATTACTTTTCTGTTACGATTATATTACAAGCCCTAGTAAATATCAAACTTTTTATGGACTTTTTGGATATAATCATTATTTATGTAACCTTGCGCTACAACTCAATTTCCTTTGCCAATTCGAATGAATAAATATATGTTTTTAACACCGTTTTACCAGTAATTTTTTCAAGAGCTTTTTTATAATATTCTAGTTGTTTTTTGTATCTATTTATAAATTCAGATTCCGACTTTAACCTATCACTCTTATAATCTACTAAAATTAATCCTTCATCTGTTTCACAATATAAATCTATAATACCTTGAACCATTAATTTGTCATCAATAGATGATTCTTCTTTGAAAATCTCTTTTGTGTTTATTTCTAAATTAAATGGTGTTTCTCTATGAATTTCTTTTGCTTTACAAATGACATTAAATATTTTACTTTCTGAAAAATTAGACAAATCTTTCTTCATTCTATTCTTGGCTTTGTAATCTTCAACATCACTTATTATGCTTTCTATGTCAAAATTACTATAATCTATCTTTTCCATTTTGCTATGTAATAAAGAACCATATGACGCACCAACTATTACCTCTTCTTTAATAAATTTAGGAATTTCGACATTCTTAACTTTTTGTAATTGAGATAAATCTTCTAAATTATATAACCTCTTCAATTCACTTACAGAGAGTTTTGAAGGTATCTTAGTAGATAGATTGTAAGGGTACTTATAATTCATTCTATTATTAATAAATATATATTCTTCTTGAGAAATATTATTAATCTCTCCTCTACCCTCTTCAGAATCATTTTCTTCTATATCACTTAATGCTAATACGTCATTATATGTCCATTTATTTATCTTCCAATTGTTTTCTGTTGAAAGTGCAACATTACAAATCCAATCAGCAAAAGAACTTGCAGATGATATCTTATAATTTGTAACCTTAGATGACCACTCATCAATACGTTTTTCCATGTTTTGAGCTAATGCGGTTATGATTAACTTTTCTTTTGCACGAGTCATTGCAACATACAAGATTCTCATTTCTTCAGCTAATAATTCTTTTTTATATTGTAATTTCAGTGCTTGCTTAGGAATACTTTCATAAGTAATTCTATGTTTTGAATCTACTATATCAAATCCAAAGCCTAAATCTTGATGACACATTATTGGGTTTTGCAAGTCCTTCTTATTAAATCTTCTGCCCATACCAGATAATATAACGATAGGAAACTCTAATCCCTTACTTTTGTGTATGCTCATAATTCTTACAACATCATCATTCTCAGATAATTCTGATGGAGCATCCATATCTCCAGAACTTTCTTTTACGTTTTTAATAAACGTTAAGAAATTATATAATCCTTTAAAACTAGATTTTTCAAAATCTGTTGCTTTCTTTAATAAAGCTTTTAGATTACCTTGTCTTGTTGCACCGTTTGGCAATAAAGATACATAGTAATAGTATCCTGTTTCATCAAACAAATAAGTTATTAATTCATTTAAAGTTAAATATCTAGACTTATTTCTCCAATCATTTAATCTATCCAGAAAATCTCTTACCTTTGTTTCTCCATTAGTCGCAGCAATCATCATCGCTTCATAGAAAGGAACCTTCTTATCATATAAACGTATCTTTGTAAGTTCATTTACATCAAAAGCTCCTATTGAAGATCTTAACACTGCAAGTAAAGGTATATCTTGGTATGGATTATCTATAATCTTTAATAAAGATAACATTACTTGCACTTCTGGATTTTCAAAATAACCAGTCTTTACATCTGCGTATACAGGTATATTTCTATTACCTAATTCTTCTCTAAAAGTATCTGCCGCACCTTTAGTTGCTCTTAATAGAATTGCTATATCAGAGTATCTTGCTTTTCTCTTTTCTTTTGTCTTTTTATCATATACTTCAAAGTTACCTACCAATTCTTCTATTCTTTTAGCAACAACTCTTGCTTCTAGTTGAAGTTTTTCTTCTATATCATCTTCTAATAACGATTCTTCCGCTTCATCAGCGTTATTTGTCTTTTCTACTATATTTAACTCTGCAGCTTCGCCTTGATATCCATAATAGTTAGCACCAAACTTTAAGTATTCCTCTTCACTATATTCTATCTCTGCAGTACTTTTGTGCATTATGTTCTTAAATATAAAGTTTACATCGTCTACTATATTTTCATTACTTCTAAAGTTCTTAAATAGTAGTATCTTATTTGCTACATCTTGAGTTTCTTTATCCATATATTGATTATATGTGTTGTATTTTTCCAAGAATAGTTCTGGTCTTGCTTGTCTAAACTTATATATGCTTTGCTTAACATCTCCAACCATAAACATATTTCCAGTAGATATCTTATTTAAAATTGTTTCTTGTATTAGGTTACTATCTTGATATTCGTCTATTAATATCTCTTCATACTTTGCTTTATAGTCATTTAATACATCTTCATTTTCTTCAAATAGCTTTAAGCAAAGATGTTCTATATCGCTAAAGTCTAATAAGTTTCTGTCATATTTTTTCTTTGTATATCTATCTATAAACGCAAGCAATATATTCTTTATACCAGTTGCATGCGCATATGCAATCTTTAGATCATTACATATCTCTGAAGAGGATGATATAAACACGTTATCTCTTAAATCTTTTTCTATAATGTCTTTCATCTTAGTTCTAACAGACTTTACTTCTTCTTTTAAGTCTTCATCCATTTTGTCCGCTCTCTTTAAGCCTTCAAATTTAATCGTTGAAAATACATTATAATATTCGTCCCACGTAATATTATTTTTACGCAATGCTTCTAATTGTAAGATATCATCTTGTACAACGTTTAGATAATTCTTTGTATCAGGATCTCCAAGCATAAGATCTTCTAAATACTTAAGTTCTTCTACTATCTCTTCAATAACTTTTCTAGCATAACGTATCAAGATATCTCCCCATATAGTTTTAGAAAAGTCTTCGTCTTTTACGTTATACATCTCGCATTTTTCTTCTAACCATTCTATTGGCTTTGGACAGCTACTTATAAATCTATGTATAGATAACACTAAATTTATTAGTCCTTCATCTGATTTGTTACTAGAATATGCTTCTATTACATCAATTATATTTTCGTCTTTTGACTCATATAGTTCTTCTAATATTTCATCCATTGATTCAAGTTTCAATAATTCTGCTTCAGTAGAATCTACAATCTTAAAATTAGGATCAACATCTAATTTGTAAAAATAATCTTTAACAGCTTTCTTACAAAAAGCATCTATGGTCATTATACTAGAACGATTTAAATATAATATTTGATTTTGTAATTCTTTATTAGTACTTGCCTCTTCATATAATCTGGCACGTATACGTTCTTTCATTTCGCTGGCTGCTGCATTAGTAAAAGTAACAACAAGCATTTCATCTATATTAACTTTATCTTCTATTATCTTCTTTATAATTCTCTCTACTAATACTGCAGTCTTACCACTACCAGCGCCTGCAGCAACTAGTGTTTTAGAATTTCTAATATTTATCGCATCTTCTTGTTCTTTTGTCCATTTAACATCTGACATTTATTTCACCTCCAATTGATGTATATATTAAAATAGTTTTGTTTGTTCAAATACTTCTTCGTTCTTTAATTCTGCAACCTTCTTAAATCTATTTCCTAATTCTTTATCGAAATTGCATATTTCTCTATAATCGCAATATGAACAAGGATTTTCTTTTTTTATACGAAGGGGTTCATTTTGTATTGCACCATTTAAAATTTCTTCTGCAAAGTTCTTTAATATACTCTTCGTGTGCTTGCACAATCCCTTTAATTCTTCTAGTGTAGCTGTTGGCATTTTTGAATATGTGCCATCTTTCTTTATGCTTAAATTAATATTTGAAGATTCTTTATCCATTTTCGTGTCCATAGCTTGTACTAGTCTTGCATCAGCTAATACAATACCATTCATTTTTAATTTTTCGCGTATTTGCTCTTCAATTTCTTCAGGGGTTATACTCTTTTTAGTTTTAATCATTGGGTCATCAAGTTTTAAATATAACGCGCCACCTTCGATCAAATCATTTGTGGTCGCTACGTCTAAATAAGTTATAAGTTGCAATTGTAATCCATAAAACACGTTAGACAAATTAATCGCCTTTGAAGAGGATTTATAATCTATTACTCTTAAATATTTTCCTTCTTCTGTTTTTGCTATATCTATTCTATCTATCTTTCCATTTAAAACTAATTTATTACCTTCACTTAGCTCTATAGTCACTGGGGGATATTTTGAATTTTCACCAAAAGTCATTTCTGAACCAGCAACATCAAATTCACTGTTTTTAATGTGCAGTGTTATTATCCACAACACACGAGTAACTATTCTTTTTAGTTTTATACTTAAGAATTTCAATCTGTTGTTACTTGTGAATATATTGTATTTTCTTTCGGCTAATGTTTCTTCTACTATTTGCGAAGCTATTGAATTTAAATCTTCTTTTTCTACTGCTCGCCAACTAATATTATTTTTTTCTAAGTGCTTAGCAAACTTATCTAAGATATCATGCATAAATATACCTGTGTCTGGAGTTTCTAACTTAAATGTTTTTCTTTCTTTTAAATTAAGTCCATACTTTAGATAAAACATAAAAGGACATGACGCATAAGTTTCCATTTTAGATACACTAGATTTCATTGTTGAACCATATAAATTTTGAGCTAAGTTTTTAGAAATGTTTTTAGTTTTATTTGTATAACTTAATCCCGCTTCAATTAGTTCTATAAATTTAGGATTATTTTCTTTATACCAGCTATATACCACATCCCACTTAGCATCTACATTTTCTTTATCCGCTTTTAATCTCTCTTTTGCAGCCAAATGAACAAATGTAGATTTCTTCGTATTTATTAAATTTTCAAAAGAATGTTCAGTTAACAAGAAATTGTTTTCCTTAATCTTTGGAAACATTGCTTTTAGTTCGTTTATTATTGAAGAGGGTCTTAATGTCGTACCCACATTATCTGCAATTGGATATGATAAATGTAATTCATCACTTGCCTGTGTAAGTATCTTGTATATATTAAAGTTTTCTTCTAACAATAGCATTTTAGTATCTTTGGCAATTTCAATATTTTGCTCTAATAATTCATTTCTTTCTAAGTCTGTCAAGAAGCCTTCACTTGTATATGGCATTGGGAATATTCCATCATTCACACCAACCACATACATAACTTTAATATGCGAACTTCTAGAACGAGATATGTCACCTATAGTTAACCCATCTTTAGTAGCAGGTATCAAACCGATTTGCTTAGTAGATATGCCTTGTTTTAATATTTGCGCAAATCTTTCAAAAGTTGTTTTTTCTTCACCTAAAGTAGTAACCATCTCGTCTAATAACTCTACAAAAATATTCCACACTTGTATGTATGCATTTGCATATCTGTTTTCTATACTCATTACCACTTCGTTATTATTTATTTGTTCTAATAATGATTGAATATTTTCTTGTATTTTTATTTCAACCAAAAAGTTATATATACCTAACGCAACATCCTTAATTGTTTTTTTCTTTTCAATCGATTCTTTGAAATTTAATATTGGAGTTATTACTTCACTACGTATACGGTTTATATTTTCATTTACTTCATCAGAATCAAAATCCCAATCGCTAAGCCATTTGTTGCCTTTAATTCCATATTTCAAAACATAGTTTTCCAATTTATCTATATCATTTATATCCGATATATTTGTTAAACCTGTTTTTAGATACGTAATAATATCTTGTGTTTGAAATCCTTTATTGCATATATCTAATAAAGATAATACTAAAGATACTAACGGTTGTAGTGATAGTTCGGATTTTGAATCTATAAAGTATGGAATTTCATATCTTTCAAATATCATTTTAAAAATAGATTCGTATGCTTCAACATTACGAGTTACTACCATCAAGTCGTTATATCTATAATTTTCATCTCTGACTTTTTTAGAAACATCATATGCTATTTTTTCAACTTCATCATATATGTTTGGCATTATAGAAATATCAATATACTTAGTTGGCTCTATATATTTTTCTACAGGAAATGAATTAAATGCCTTTTCAATGTGACGAAGTTCGTCGTTTTTAAACCTTTTTTGTTGATCCAAAGAAACTACTTCTATATTAGAAAAACGTTTTAATTTTTCGAGCGTCTTATTATTCAACAAAAACAATTCACTTGATTCAGAATCAGATGACAATGCAATAGAAATATCTGCAACTTTATTTAGTGATTTAATGACTTCTAATTCCTGCGGAGTAAAACCATCAAAACTATCAATCCAAACCTTTGCATTTGCCACAATTTTAGAGTTTTCGATATAAGACGTAATTACTCTTAAATCATCATCTTCATCCATAAATTGACCGTTTATTTTTGTCTCATACTCTTTATAAATATATGCCAACTCTTTAAGCTTGTTTGCAAGTCGATTGTCTTTTGTTATATTTTGCATAAGCATATCAGGAGTCACGTTATATCTTTTAAATTCAGATATTAAATCGCAAACAGTTTCTACTAAACCTTGCTTCTTATCTACACCTTTTAATAACACAAGCTCATTTTCATGATTCTTCATTATTGAATATATAAGCATCGCTTTACCAGATTTGGAAATAGACTCTTTCTTAAAACCAAACTCGTTATATATTCTATGGCATAATCTCTTGAAAGTGAGAACTTGTACTTCTAATGTACCGCCACGACCAATAACCTCTGAAAGGTCATATTCTGCGTTTAGTGAGAATTGTTCCGGAACTATATATATTAAAGGACCATCATAATCCCTGTTTATTTCTTCTTTAATTTCATTCATACAAAAGTAGCTTTTTCCTGAGCCACTTCTACCTTGTATAACTCTCAAAGTTAGCCACCCTCCTTAAGTTAAAATCTTTTGTAATGCTACAGAAATCTTATCATATTGCGTATTTCATAACAAGCGAACAAAAAAATAAAGCCGTGGATTTTTAGCTCCACGGCTTCAAAATTATGTAAATTATTTTACAACTGTTCCTTCTAAAACTTCAGTAGCTAAGTACAAATACAAAATATTCCCACAGTACTTCACACTCAACGTTTGCAAAATATGTATATTAGTTTTGTTCAACGTTGTCTATAGTAATTTGACCTTCTGCTTCTGCCATAATTTCTTTTATTTCTGGAAGCTCTGGCAAATCTTTAAGGGATGTATATCCAAACATTTTTAAGAAATCTTCTGTTGTTTTGTACATCATAGGTCTACCTGGTGCATTCATTTTCCCTGCCTCTTCAACAAGATTATATTCTAATAATTTATTAAGGGCACTATCAGAAGAAACGCCTCTTATTTTTTCAATTTCCGCTCTTGTAGTGCATTGGTTATATGCAACAATAGATAACACTTCTAAAGCCGCTTGTGAAAGTGATGGCTTTGGTCTATTATCTAGCATCTTGCAAATATATGAATAAAACTTTTCTAATGTAGCAAGTTGATAAGCGCCATTAACTTGTATAAGTTGTATACCGCTATTTCTCTCAACTAATCTTTGTCTTAATTCTGTTGCAGCAGCTTCCACCTCATCAGTTTCAACTTCTAAAATTTCTGCCATAACTTTTGCACTGATAGCTTTTCCACTTGCAAAAATCATTGCTTCAACAGCTTGAACTAGTTCTTCTTTTTCCATTATTCTCCCCCTGTTACATCTTTTATTTTATCTAATGTAAATCTATTTTTTCAATCTTTGTCTCAAAGCTTCAAATACAACTATTCCGCCAGAAACACTTGCATTAAGTGAGGTGATTTTTCCCATCATAGGAATCTTAACTAAGAAGTCTGAGTTTTTCATTGTCAAATCACTCATTCCTCTACCTTCACTTCCAATGATAATAGCGATAGGTCCTGTCATATCTTGATCGTAGTATAAAGTTTTTGCACTACCATCAGTCCCAACAACCCATACTCCTCTATCTTTTAATTCTCTAATAGCTTCATTAATGTTATTAGCTCTAACTATTGGAACATATTCTGTTGCACCTACAGATGTTTTAGCAACAACTTCTGTAACACCAACAGCACGTCTCTTAGAAATAATAACACCATGACAACCGGCGCATTCAGCTGTTCTAATTAAAGCACCTAGGTTATGTGGATCTTCAATCTCGTCAGCTATTAGTATAAAAGGATCTTCTCCTCTTTCTGCAGCAAGTGCAAAGATATCATCGATTTCTTTATATTCTGTAGCTGCAACAAAAGCTATAACACCTTGATGGTGCTTTGTATTAGATAGTGTATCTAGTTTAGATTTTTCTACTTCTGAAAATACTACATGATTCTTTTTAGCAAGTTTAATAATTTCATTTATAGAACCTTGTCTTTCTCCTTTTTGTAAAAATATTTTGTTTATTGGTCTGCCTGATTTAAGAAGTTCAATTACCGCATTACGACCTTCAATTTTAAATTCGTCCATTTTAATTCTCCTTAATTAAATTTAATATTTTTATTCATCATCTAACTTCAAGATAGAAAGGAATGCTTCTTGTGGAACTTCTACAGTACCGAATTGACGCATCTTCTTTTTACCTTCTTTTTGTTTTTCAAGTAATTTCTTCTTACGTGTTATATCTCCACCATAACATTTAGCAAGTACGTCTTTACGCATAGCAGAAATTGTTTCTCTTGCGATAACCTTTCCACCAATAGATGCTTGAATAGGAATTTCAAACATTTGTCTTGGAATAGTAGTCTTAAGTTTTTCTGCCATTTTTCTACCACGAGCATATGCTTTATCTTTGTGAACAATCATAGAGAAGGCATCAACTAAATCTCCATTAAGCATAATGTCTAGTTTAACAAGTTCTGATTGTTGGTATCCTATAATCTCATAATCAAATGAAGCATATCCTTTTGTACGAGATTTTAATGCATCAAAGAAATCATAAATAATTTCATTAAGTGGCATTTCATAACATAAAATAACTCTTGTTTCATCTAAGTATTTCATGTCTTTATAAACGCCACGTCTATCTTGGCAAAGCTCCATTATATTTCCAACATATTGTTTTGGAAGCATAATATCTGCTTTAACAATAGGTTCTTGCATCTTAGATATTTCTTGTGCTGGCGGTAAATCTGTTGGGTTATATAAATCAAACTCTTCACCGTTTGTTTTAGTAACTTTATAAATAACACTTGGTGATGTTGTGATTACATTTAAATCATATTCTCTGTCTATTCTTTCTTGGATAATCTCCATATGAAGTAATCCTAAGAAACCACATCTAAATCCAAATCCTAGCGCAACTGAAGTTTCTGGTTCCCAGAATAATGAAGCATCATTTAAAGATAACTTTTCAAGTGCTGCTTTTAAATTTTCGTAGTCACTTCCGTCAGCAGGATAAACACCGCAATATACCATCGGAACTATTTTTTTATATCCTGGAAGAGGTTCTGCAGCAGCATTATCTTTTAATGTGATAGTATCACCCACGTTAATATCTGATACGTTCTTAATACTTGCAGCAACATATCCAACTTCTCCAGCTTCTAATTTACCAATAGCATTATATGTGCCAGCTCCAAAATATCCAACTTCAGCAACTGTATATGTTTTTCCCGTTGCCATAAATTTAATTTCATCGCCAACTTTTATTGACCCCTCTTTAACTCTTATAAAAGCTATAGCGCCTTTATAGTTGTCATAGTATGAATCAAATATTAACGCTTGTGTTGGAGCATTAACATCTCCAGATGGCGCAGGAATATCTGTAACTATTTTTTCTAAAACTTGATCTATATTTAAACCAGTCTTAGCAGATACTCTTGGTGCATCCTCTGCAGGTATACCTATAACACTCTCAATTTCATTTATAACATTTTCAGGATCAGCATTCGGTAAATCTACTTTGTTAATAACAGGAACTATTTCCAAGTTGTTGTCTAATGCTAAATACACATTAGCAAGAGTTTGCGCTTCAACACCTTGTGAAGCATCTACAACTAGTATTGCGCCTTCACAGGCAGCTAAACTTCTTGAAACTTCATAAGTGAAGTCAACGTGTCCTGGTGTATCTATTAAATTTAAAATATACTCTTCGCCATCTTTAGCCTTGTATGTAGTACGAACAGATTGAAGCTTAATTGTAATACCTCTTTCTCTTTCAAGGTCCATATTATCTAGCACTTGTTCTTGCATTTCTCTTTTTTCAAGAGCGCCTGTCGATTCAATAAGTCTGTCCGCTAATGTAGACTTTCCATGATCTATATGAGCAATTATACAAAAATTTCTAATTTTCTTCTCGTTAGCCACTTATTTTAAGCCTCCTTTAACCAGATAATAATATACTAAAAACGGCAAAAAGTAAACAAATACTGGTAAAAAAGGTGGTTGTCTATTAGCTTTTTTTATAATAAAATTAGAAATACTAAGGAGTGATAAAAATGTCATCATTTTGGTTAAAGATAACTGCTGTTATTTTGATGCTTATAGACCACATTGGACTCTTATTCTTCCCAGCTAAATTGTTATTTAGATATATAGGGAGAATTTCATTTCCAATATTTGCCTTTCAAATAATAAAAGGCTTTGAACATACAAAAAGCAGAGAAAAATATATATTAAGGATGTTGCTATTAACAATAATTGCCCAGATACCGTCAATTATGTTCTTAAAGGTTGCTGTTCCTAATGCAGCTTTCTCGTTAAATATAGGAGCTACATTTACTGTAGGACTACTTCTTTTATATGTCATTGAAGAGGTTAATCCATGGGCATTTAAGATTCCATTATTTGCTTTAATTACTGCTATAACGTTATTTATTCCGTTTGAATACGGATGGTTTGGAATAAGTTTGATATTAATCTTATATTTATTTAAGGATTCAAAAATCGTACTTGGATTTGTATACGCTTGCCTACTTGGATTATATTGCTATTCAAAAAAGAGCTTGTTTCCTTTACCAGCAATATGTGCATTACTTCCGATATTCTTATACAATGGAAAACAAGGACCAAAAGTCAAATACTTATTCTACACATTCTATCCAGTGCATTTTATAATATTGTTAGCTATTCGCTCGGTAATAGCATAAAAATAACCCTTCAGATTTTACTGAAGGGTTTTGTTTTGGGTTTTATAAAACTTTATTTAGCTTAGATTTTGTCGTTGCATCCTAATACATCAACAATTTTGTGTTTAACCATTTCTTTAATAGCATCTCTACCTGCACCTAAATATTTTCTAGGATCAAATTCACCTGGATTATTAACAAACATTTCTCTAATAGCGCTTGTCATAGCAAGTCTTAAATCAGTATCAATGTTTATCTTGCAAACTCCACGTCTAGCAGCTTCTCTAAGCATATCTTCTGGTACACCTTGTGCGCCAGGAATATTTCCGCCATATTGATTACATTTTGCAACAAACTCTGGAATAACTGTAGAAGCTCCATGTAATACTATTGGAAATCCAGGAACGTAAGATGTAATTTTTTCTAAAATATCATATCTTAGTTTGGGTTCGCCTTTGAATTTATATGCACCATGACTTGTACCAATGGCAATGGCTAATGAATCGCATCCTGTTCTTTGGATAAATTCTACAGCTTGATCTGGATCAGTATAAGAACTATCTTCAGCGCTTACTTTAACATCATCTTCTACACCAGCAAGTTTTCCAAGTTCAGCTTCAACTACTACTCCTCTTTCGTGAGCATAATCTACTACTTTTCTTGTAAGTTCTATATTATCTTCAAAATTGTGTTGAGAACCATCAATCATTACAGATGTAAATCCACCATCAATACATTTTTTACAAATATCAAAATCTGCACCATGATCTAGGTGAATTGCAATTGGTAAATCTGTATCTTCAACAGCAGCTTGAATTAAATGCATTAAATAATTGTGTTTAGCATATTTTCTAGCACCAGCTGAAACTTGAAGAATTAAAGGGCTATTAACCTCTTTAGCAGCTTCTGTGATACCTTGAATAATTTCCATATTATTTACGTTAAAAGCGCCAATAGCATATCCGCCTTTAGCAGCTTTTTCAAACATTTCTTTTGTCGTAACAATACCCATAATTTACACATCCTTCTTTCTTTTGTGCGAAAACTCGCAAATCGTTTTTACATATAAAACTCTATCATAAATTTTAAAAATATCAAATAAAAAATTAGAAATGTCCAAAAAAGGATGTCCCGTTTGGACAAAAAAGAAAAATTTTCTAATTATATAATCTGCATTTTTGATAATAATATTATTAGCACGATAAAGTTAATGTTATTCGAATGTAATTTGGCCAAAACTTAATTTTTATTTAGTGCTAAAGAAATTAATCGGAGTTGATTTAAAATGGCAAAAATCAAATGTTCTGTATGTAGTTGTGCACACAACGTCGCAGAAAAGAATGAATGCGATTTAAATGCAATTCAAGTATGTCCTTGCAAGAATTGTAAAACAGGTACCCCTGAAGACGAAACTTGTTGCAGTTCATATACAGAGACAAGACATTAATAAAAAAGCATCTGCTTGCCGTGAGCTTGCAGATGCTTTATCTTTTTATCCTTTTATAAAATCATTATATAATTTAATCGCTGTTTCTGGACTATCTTGCCCTTCTTTATTTTTAATTGGTGCAAAGTTTTTCTTTCTATCTACGCTTAATACAAGCATATCATCAGCAAAACTAAAACCTTCAAAAATAAACATTTCAAATTTATATGTATTTGGTTCTTCTCCTATCACTTCATTGCCTTCCTCATCAATGTATGAATTTTTCTTTTTGGCAACATGATATGTTAAACCTTTAGCAATTTCTTTTAAAAATGATGTTGTATATACAACGAATCCAAAATAAGATTCTCCGTATACAAGGTTTCCATTTTCATCTCTTAAGTTTGCCATTTCTTCTGAAATTTCAGTGTATTCTACAACACCCGGTTTTCCGTTTATCTTGCAAGCAACACCAACTTTTTCTTCTGGTGAAACTTTAGTTACAGATTTCATTGCAACCTTTCTGTTTTGTTCAACCATCATTCCTAAGAAAGTAGGTTCGAAGAAATCTATAAGAATATTATCTACATTTCCAATACCTAAAAACTCAACACCATTTGCTTCTAGTTCTTCTAAAATATTGTTTTTTCTTAAAGCTTCATATACACCACCGTTACCATCAGCAGCTTTAAAAACTTTGCTTTTTGAAGCAAGCACAGGGTTACCGTTATAGTTTAATAGTGGTAATTCTCCTTGTTTAAAGAAGGTAATATTTTCTTTACCGTAGTCAAAGAAAGAATGACTAGCAAAAAAGTTTTGAGTTTCTTCATCATTATCTTCCGATGTCATTACATACCATTGAATTTTTACTCCATACTTGTTATATACCGCATGTAACTTTTCAGCAAATAATTCAAAAATACTTTTTGGAGTATCAAGTTCGACTATAAATGTTCCTTTAGGACCTTTGTGACCAAGTCTTGAGCCTTGACCGCCAGCAAGTTGGCACACTGCCATCTTTTTGTTCTTGATAACCTCTTCACCTAAAGCAATATATCTTTTTTTATCTTCTTCAGAGATATCATCAAATTTTGTAAATCCTATTGGTTCAATCTTATTTTCGCTGTCCGGAATAACATCTCTGTTATCATATAGAGATTTCATCAAATCAAAATCTATTATTTCAATTTGTTCTAATAAATTTGTTTGTTCTTCAGCAGATAACTCATCATAAAACTTTAATAAATGAGTTGCATTTCTTTCTTTTAAATACTCATATATTTCTTCGTAGTTTTTCATATAAACCTCCTACATTTTTTCTGGTGTTCTAATTCCTAATATACCAAGACCGCTCTTAATTACATGACCAACGGCTTTTGCAAGAGCAACCCTTGCTTTCTTAGTTTCTTCATCATCACAAATAATTTGATGTTCATTATAGAATCTACTGAAGCTTTGAGCAACATCAATAATGTGTCTTGAAATAAGTGATGGTTCATTTTTGTTTACAGCACTTATAATTACATCTGGATATTCAGCTAATTTTTTAATAACCTCAATTGCCTCTTTATCTAATAATTTAGAAGCATCCACATTATCTATATCTACATTAGCATTTCTTAAAATACTATTTGTTCTTACATAAGTGTATTGAAGATATGGACCAGTTTCACCAGCGAAGTTTAATAGTTGGTTCCAATCGAAAATTTCATCTTTGATTCTGTTGTTAGATAAGTCGTTAAATATGATAGCACCAACGCCAACCATTTTAGCAACTTCTTCTTTATTTTCTAAATCAGGATTTTTCTCTTCGATAATCTTTAGAGATTTTTCAATTGATTCGTTTAAGATTTCTTCAAGAGTTAATAGCGCTCCACCTTTTCTTGAGCCAATCTTTTCTCCGTTTTCATCTAATACTAAACCAAAAGGAATGTGCTCACATGCAGCAGCATATTTTTCATATCCCATAAGTTCTAATGTCTTAAATACTTGTTTAAAGTGTAATGATTGTTCACTACCTACAACGTATAAAGCTTTTTCAAAATTGTAGTTATCTATTCTATATAATAATGCAGCTAAATCACGAGTTGCATAAATTGTTGTTCCTGCTGATGTAATGATAATACATGGTGGCATATCATCAGGCATTTCAACAACTTTAGCACCTTCACTATCTTTTAATAAACCTTTAGCATTAAGTTCATCTACAACCCTATCCATCTTATCGTTATAGAAAGCTTCACCATTGAATGAATCAAATTCACTACCAAGTAAATCATATACTTTGTTATAGTTTTCTAAACTTACATCGATAATCCATTTCCAAAGTTTTGTTGTTTCTTCATCTTTGTTTTCAAGTCTAATAAGTACATCACGAGCTTTATCAGTCATTGTTGGATCTTCTTTTTCTAACTTGTTAAATCTTACATATATGGCTAAGATTGAAAGAATGGCGTTTTCATCAAATGAATATTCGTCCTTCCACATTTCATAACCAGCTATAGTTTTAGATATGCCCATGCCCCAATCACCTAGGTGATTAATACCAATTACATTGTATCCAAGGAATTTGTACATCTTGTATAACGCGCCACCAATAACTGTTGTACGTAAATGTCCAATATGGAATGGTTTTGCAATGTTAGGTGATGAATAGTCAATTACTATATTCTTGCCAGCACCTAAATCGCTGCTACCATATCTATCTCCTTTAGCTAATACTTCGTCTATTACATTTTTAACTAACCCTTCTTTGCTAATAAAGAAGTTTAAGTAACCGCCAGCAACATCAATTCTTTCGATTACTTCATCTGTTGTTAATTGTTCTTTTAATTCTGCAGCAATTGCAGGTGGAGCTTTTTTCAATTCTTTTGCTAATTTAAAACAAGGAAAAGCAAAGTCTCCCATTTCTGGATTAGGAGGGGTCTCAATGTACCCTTCTAAATCATTAACATTTACATTTGTTATTGCACTTATCTTTTTAGCAATTTCATTTTTGTAATTCATAATGTTCTCCTTTCAAATTGTATGATTTTTAAACCATTCAATTCTTTCATTTCTTAATCTTTCTTTTAATACTTTATATTCAATATCCTTCGGATAATTTTTTGCATTAACTTTTTCTAACATCTCTTCGCCCGCTTCGGCGAATCTTAGTGGTTTCGCCTTTGTATTGTCCGCATTAGCAAGTATCTCCATACCTTTTAAGCCAATTGCAGATTTAGCTATGCGCTCTATAAAATCTATTTTTGTAGGAATACGCATTTCATTAAATATTCCTGCACGCATATGTTCTAAGCAAGCTACCACACCTATTTTCTCATAGTTCTTTGGAAGTTTTAGTCTTTCGCATAACGCTTTAACTAATTCAACTCCTCTTTCTTCATGACCCAAATGTTTAGGAAGCATTTCTTTTGGGGTTGTTCCCTTTCCTAAATCGTGTACTAATGCAGCGAAAATTAATTCGTCATTATCAGTTTGCGATGCTACTTTATCTAACACAATCATCGTATGATTAAACGCATCGCCTTCTGGATGATATTTCTCAGGTTGAGTTTTGCCAATTAGGTTTTGTATTTCTTCAAAATGTACATTAAGCGAATCCGCATTTCTTAACACTTCAAAAAATCTACTTGGTCGTTGTGATTTAAAAACTTTTACTAGCTCTGTATATATACGTTCTACAGATAAAGTGTTTAACTCCGGCCTAATTTGTTTCATCATTTCTATTGTATCCGATGAAACTTCAAAATCTAATTGAGCTGCAAATCTTGCAACTCTATACACTCTTAAAGGATCTTCTATGAAAGCCTCGCTCGTTGCACGAATAATTTTATTTTGAATATCTTCAACTCCTTTGTAAGGGTCCTTATATTCTCCTGTAAGCACATCCTTGGCAATGCTATTGATAGTTATATCTCTTCGTCTTAAATCTTCTTCGATAGTTATACTTTTATCTGAAATGATTTCAAAACCTTTGTGACCTGAAGAAGTTTTAATTTCTTTTCTAGCAAGTGCGTATTCGTTTCCGTTTATATTAAAGACAAGAAAAGATTTGCCGTATGAAAGAGCTTTTGGAAATAACTCTAAGACTTCTTCGTATGAAAGTCCTACAATGCAATAATCATAATCGCTTATTTGCCTTTGCATTATTTCATCACGCACGGCGCCACCAACAAGATATAATCTGCCACCATTATTCGCTATTAGATTAGCTATCTCTATTGGACTCATTTTGCGCACCTCCAAGCAGGCTCAATTATATCATCAAAAGCCACTTTTTGCAATAAATTCGTGGCATTTATCCAAATATTGGATATGGATTATTATACAAAAAATGAGGTATCCACTATAAGTGAATACCTCAATAATCTTGTTTGCCTAATCACGCCATACAATGTCAGAAAATTCCAATCCGCACTTCTTGTAAATTGCTACAACCTCGTGACGCGAGATATTTGCAGTGTACCAATTGAAATAATCTTTGTAAAAATCGCTCATTTTCTTAAAAAGCAACAATCGGCCATCTACGGTAAAAAGGTCGATAACATTTGTGTTGGTGGTGCTTTCGCGTGTAAAACCAAAGCGCTCTAAATCCAAGATTGATTCCAATGTGCTTACCGACTTTAACGAACATTCCCGCACTTCCGGCCTTTTCTCGATAAAGTCCGCTAAATATGAAAGAACTTTAAAACCATCTTCTCTACTCATGCCTTTCGGCATTTTGAACGGCTTGCCGTGCCAGTTAATTACACCAATATTGTCATCGGCTCGCCCTGGGTATTCCTGAATTCTATGATAATTCACGTAATACAGCCTATATATGTCTCCTTTGCCTATAGGATGATCTTCAAACTCCGCATCAAACTCATAGTCTCTGTTTCCTGGAGTCATCCAATCATCCAATTTCCTACGTAGTTTCTTGAAAAATTTCATATGCGATATCCCCCTCAATTGAGTAAGTTGTTTTATATGTTATTTTTGTGAACATTATATCATCTATTTCTTTATTTTCAACATTTTCGATATTATATCCAATATTTGGATAATTGACTTTTCATGCGCTTTAGAGTAACATATGTAATTAGTTCTCGCATGTATTTATAGGATACAAAAAGAGACAAAATTTACTTAACAAAGGAGTAATGATAAATGGCTTTATGCTCAGTATGTAAAAAGAATACTGCTGTAGTTTTTGTAAATAAAATCGTTGATGGCAAACCTCAACTTGAAGGATTATGTCTTACATGTGCTAAAGAAAGAGGCATAAACCCACTTGCTTCAATGATGAAACAATATGGTGCCACTGAAGAAGATATTGAACATCTAAATGCAGAGTTTAATGATCTTGTTTCTTCTTTATCTGCCGGAGAGGAACTTCCAGAAGATTTAGCTGATGAATTTAAAAACTTAGATAACCCTAATGCTTTTTCATCAATGCTATCTAACCTATTCCCTCACGCACAACATTCAGATTCTTCAGATAGCAAGAAAGGTACAACTACAAGCACTAAAGGAAAGAAAAAAGATAAGAAAAAGAAAGTTCTTGAAACATATGGTATTAATTTAACAACACGTGCTAAAGAAGGAAAAATAGATAAATTAATTGGTAGAGACACAGAAGTTGAAAGAGTTACACAAATACTTAATCGTCGCAGTAAAAACAACCCTGTACTTATTGGTGAACCCGGTGTTGGTAAGACTGCAATCGCTCAAGGTTTAGCTTTAAGAATTGCTAACCATGATGTACCTGCTAAACTTTTATCTTGCGAAATTTATCAATTAGATATGACTTCTATGGTTGCAGGAACACAATTTAGAGGACAATTTGAAGCTAGAATGAAAGCTTTAATCGATGAATGTAAAGAACTTGGAAATATAATTTTAGTAATTGATGAACTTCATAATATCGTTGGTGCTGGTGGCGATGTTGAACATACAATGAATGCTGCAAATATCTTAAAACCCGCTCTATCATCTGGCGATATTCAAATCATCGGAACTACAACTTTAAAAGAATATAGAAAACACATCGAAAAAGATGCTGCTTTAGAAAGAAGATTCCAACCAGTTATCGTTGAAGAACCTTCTATCGCGGATACAATCGATATTATGATGGGTATTAAAGAATATTATGAAACATATCATCATGTAAAAGTTTCAGATACATTAATTAAACAAATCGTTGTAATGTCTGAAAAATATATTCACGATAGATTCTTACCAGATAAAGCAATCGATATTTTAGATGAAGCTTGTTCAAAAGTAAATCTAACAAATAAAGTGTTAGCACAATTACAATTATTAAAAGACGATTTAAAAGAAGTTCAAGAAGAAAAAACAGAATTAGAAGAAATTACTAACGAGAATACTACACCAGATTACGAAAAAATTGCAAATCTAAAATCTCGTGAGACTGCATTAATGAATCAAATTGCAGATATGTCTCAAGGAAATTTAGAATTAGATTTAACAATCGAAGACATTGCAAATGTAATAGAAAATTGGACTAAAATTCCTGCAGCAAAAATTTCAGAAACAGAAGCTGAAAAATTACTAAATCTTGAAAAGAATATTCACAAAAGAATTATCGGTCAAGACAAAGCGGTTACTGCAGTTGCAAATGCAATTAGAAGAAATCGCGCTGGACTTAGAAATAAAAAACGTCCACCTTCATTTATATTTGTTGGACCTACAGGTGTTGGTAAAACAGAACTTGCCAAGGCAATTGCTACAGAACTATTTGGAAGCGAAGATTCAATAATAAGACTAGATATGTCTGAATATATGGAAAGTCATTCGGTATCAAAATTTATCGGCTCTCCTCCAGGATATGTTGGTTATGATGATGCTGGACAATTAACAGAAAAAGTTAGAAGAAATCCATATTCATTAATATTATTTGACGAAATCGAAAAAGCACATTCAGACGTATTTAATATATTACTTCAAATATTAGATGATGGTAGACTAACAGATGCTCAAGGTAGAATTGTAAACTTTGACAATACTATAATCATCATGACATCTAACGCCGGTTCAAACTTAAACACAAATGGTATCGGATTTAATAAAGACTCTGAACCACTTGTAGAAGCTAGAGCTATAGACGCATTAAAATCTTCATTTAGACCAGAATTCTTAAATAGAGTTGATGAAACAATCGTGTTCCACACTCTATCAAAAGAAGAATTATTACAAATTGTAGATTTAATGTTAAACGAAATAACAGGTGAATTAGCAGAAAGAAACATTCACATTACATTTTCTAACGAAGTAAAAGAATATATTTTAGAAAAAGGCTATGAAGTGAAATATGGCGCTCGCCCACTTCGCAGAGCAATACAAAAATATATTGAAAACGAACTTGCAGAATCATTACTAAGAAATGAATTACTACCAAACGATTCAATAATAATGAACTTAGAAAATGATAAAGTAGTTTTGAGCAGATAATAAAAAGGGACATTCCTTAGTGGAGTGTCCCTTAATTTTTCTATAAACAAGGGAAATCCCCAGAACATTTCGCACGCGAACTGTCCCGGGGAATAACCCATCATTCGACAATAACCATATAACCGCCACGGGGATCAGGCACAATCTTAGAATCGACGCCCAAAGCATCATCAACCTTGAACTTCTTATCCTGTGCTTCTTCCCAGGTATATCCACCTTTTCCCCAATGCTTGCTATAAGTTTCTCTTGCCATATCTTCGTCCTCCTAAATTATTTTTTGTATATTCTGAGATGCCTTCCGAGAAGACCATGTACAAATTTTACAAGTGTACATAACAATTATACCACTTTTTACATATAATTCCAAGTAAAGAAGCTACTTTTTAGGTTATTTTTACCATATAATACCATTTTGTGTGTAAAAAAGACTTCTTTTTGAAAGAAGTCTATGAAATATTCTATTTTTTTACTGAGAATCCAAACTTGCCTATATGTTCCCCTATCTCATAATATTGTCCATGAGAATATGTTATAGGTTTTGCTTTTTCTAAGCAGAATTTACCTGTATCATCAAAATATTGCTCGTCCGCATTTACTGCAACAACTTCCGCGATAAACATGTGATGTGAACCCAGTTCTTTTATTTCTTTTACTTTACATTCAATACTTATTGGTGATTCTTTTATCATCGGACAATTTACTACAGAAGCTTTTTCTTTGGTAAGATTAAGAACTTCAAATTTATCTACATCTCTCCCACTTTTTACTCCAGCCCAATCTGTAGCATATGCTAAGTCGTGTGTAGTTAAATTAATAACAAATTCACCTGTCGACTTTATAAGTTCATATGAATATCTTTCTGGTCTAATAGACACATATGTCATCGCTGGATCTGTGCATATTGTTCCTGTCCACGCAATCGTTATAATATTAGATTTTTTCATATCGCCACAACTTACCATTACAGCTGGCAATGGATAAATCATAGTGCCTGGTTTCCAAACCTGTTTGCTCATTTATATCTCCTACTTTCTTTATAAGTATACTAACATTAAGTACACTTATTATCTTTTTAATCCTCTTAACTTTTCTTTTTGTTCTTTGTTTAATCTAAAAGACTCTGTAGATTTTTGAATACCTTTGTTATGTGTCCAAACATCTAATTTAGATTCTTCTTTTAAGAAATCATATGTCATATCAAAATACCTTATCGCGCAGTATGATACAAGCCACGCATTGGCCATTTTCACATAGTATTTATCTAGTTTTATTTTATTAATAATTTTGAATACATCATTGATGTACTGATCTAACAAGAAGTAATTTAAGATCATAACTAATGCGAATCTAACTTCAAATTCTTTGTCAGATTCCAAATACTTTTTAATTAATTCCAAAATTTCTTCTAAATACTTTTTTGAAAGTTTTAAACTACTACAAAATGTATCACATAGTGCCCAATCAGTTATCTTTGGAACATAGTATAAAATGTATCCTTCTAATTGATTCCAAGACAAATCTTTTTTCAAAGCAATTAACATACCCTTAAGCATAACTTCTTCATAATAATTTTCATTGATATTCTTTAGTAAATAATCTAATTCATATTTTTTTATTAAGTCTTTAGCAAATTTTCTTAAAATAGGTATTCTAATGCCAAGAGCCTCTTTACTCTCCCCATTAGCAATGCCAGTACCTTTACTAAATTCAAGAAAGTCCGTATCCGAAAATTCTATCAATTGTTTTTCTACATCTTTGGCAAAACTCATTTTGTTCTCCTATACATTTATTTCTTCTAATTTTAGTTCTTTTGTCTTAGCACTATTTTTTCTATTCAACGCTTTTAAGACTCTAGGCCTATTATATCTTTGCACAATTATAAATTGACTATCAAAAATCATTGCAGCAAGTGCCGTAACAAAGAAGATCCAAAATGCACCCCACGGAATAGCAAATAAAAGCGTTGTAAGTGAAATAATTTCATTAATCCAATGATCTAATTCCGATTTAACCATCGTGTTAGCTATATCTTGCAAAGAATTAGTTTTTAAATCAAATGTTTCTGGGTTATATGTAAGCACTTTTCCTTTCCAATTCTTCACTTTCAAAAACTTATATAAATTCTTTTCAAATGATCTTTCCTTAAACCACCATTGATTATAATTTACATGCTTTTTAAAAAGTTTTGAAACATTTCCCATAATGATTCTAACCCAAAAGTGATACATAATTGTAAAGGCTGTAATTCCAGTCCATAAAACAATCTCACTATGCGTATATTCTCCGTAATACATCAAAAAACAAACTATAGAAACAACAATCATTATACCAATTACGCTATGCATAAAAATTGCAGGTCCGCTCATTTTTTTATTCATACAAAACTCCTTATAGCGCTACGCATTTTTTAGTAATACTTCTTCTACGCACTCAGCAATATTTTCGCAAGCATCAAAACAATTTTCGATTCCAGTATACATATTCGAATATTTAATTAATTGAATAGCATCTGTTTCTGTTTTATATAATTCTCTTACTGAGTTTTCATATAACTTATCTGCTTGTTCTTCAATTTGATTTACTTCAACAACTTTTGCTTTTATATCTTCGCTAGCTTTTAAATTTTTCATAACAACTACAAGTTGATGTACTAATTCAACACATCTTTCTAGTAATGTTATTCCTGCTTTCATATTTTGCTTAATTTCAGTTATTACAAATATATCGATGTTGATAACAATTTCGTCAATTGCATCAACTAAATCGTCAATTCTATGCGAAATCGCAACTATATCTTCTCTATCAATAGGAGGCAAGAAATCTTTTAATAAATATGTTTTTGTTTCGTGTAAAATACCGTCTGCTTGATTTTCAATTTCATGTATTTTGTTTTTCTCCGCTTCTGCACTTTCGCTATTAAACTCTTCTATGTATTTTTTTAATTCTTTTACAGCATTTTCAGCTAAAGCCGCAGCTTTTTCAAACTGTGCGTAATAATCAAATTCATTTTTCTTTTTCATATTGTTCATCCTTTACTAAAATATTTTCATAAATAAGAATGTCGATAACATACCTAATAATCCGCATCCAGGGAATGTTAACACCCACGCTAAGACCATTTCTTTTACAACTTTCCAGTTTACATTGGATAATCTCTTGGCTGATCCCACACCCATTATCGCAGTTGTCTTGGTGTGAGTTGTGCTTACCGGTATTCCAAACACTGTAGATATAAATAAACATAACGCTCCAGCAATGTCCGCAGCACAACCTTCATATGGTTCCATTTTAACCATACCTACACCCACAGTTTTTATTATTCTATAACCACCAATAGATGTCCCCAGCGTCATTACTGCAGAACACAAAATTATTAACCACACAGGAATAACAAAATCTGTTATTCCCATATTTCCATTTGCTAAACACATTCCTAAAAGAAATATTCCCATGAATTTTTGTCCATCTTGAGCTCCGTGCATAAATGCCATCGCAGCTCCACCCGCAATTTGAGTCTTTTTAAAGAATCTATTTGCTTTTTGTCTGTTAATTCTTTTACATGTCGCTCTAATTATTTTAGTTACTACAAAACCAAATCCAAATCCTAAAATTGTGGATATAACTAATCCATAAATAACTTTTATCCATTCGGAACCATTTATACCTGCAAAACCTTTTTGAATTGCTATAGCTGCACCTGATATACCAGCAATTAACGCATGGCTTTCACTAGTTGGAATTCCAAACCACCAAGCTGCAACAGCCCAAACAACTATTGATACCATCGCAGCAGCCAGCGCTATTAAGGCTTGGTCTGCATTGTTACCAAAGTCAACCATGTTGTATATAGTTTGAACTACAGTTGCGTTAAGCATAGTCATAACAAATACGCCAAGGAAATTAAAGATTGCTGCCATAATAATCGATTTTTTTGGTGATAACGACCTGGTAGATACACACGTCGCTATTGCGTTTGGCGCATCTGTCCAACCATTAACTAATATAACACCTAATGTAAGTATCGTTATTATTCCTAATGCTGGATTTGCCACAAGTTGTCCTAAAAATTGTATAAATGTAATTTCCATAGGGACCTCCTTTACTCTACAATGATTGTATCATAAAAGATTTTTTATCACCACATTTTGTTATGAAGTATAATTTTCTTTCCAATTAGCTAAATCTTCCGAACCATATAGCTTTACTCCCGATTTTAAAGACTCCCTGTCTTCCTCAGCTAAAAGTTCTATATTTAAATCTAGCCTTTCTAAAAGATTAAGTTTGTTTTCTGTAAGTTCCTTATACACAAACACCTTTCCATCTTCTTCTTTAATCATATAGTGTTCATCGCAGTTTGAATCAATATTTCTAGATAATATAACTTGCTCTTCTGAAAACATTTCTATTTCCCAGCCCTCATATTTTTCTTGTAAATCATCTTTACTAAAGTTAATTAGTTCTATAGGAACTGTCATTGCATCTAACGAATCGTGCCCACATTTTTTATAATTCTTTTTTATTACTAATTGTGTGTATGGTGTAATCTTTACTTCGCTCATTACAACCTCTACCACATCTTTTTCATCTTGTACTTTACTTATAACAATGTCTTGCACAGGTCTCACAACTTCTTTATCTGCGCTTGGCACATCTTGAACTTCTAAAGAAATATTTGCCTTTGGATTATATGATATGCCCGTATACAAACCAATTGACACACCAGAAATTAATGCAATCATAATAAATAAATATTCGTAAACTTTTGACATAGAAATACCACCTTCCTAATATTAAAAATAGTATTTCAAAAATTTTCTATTTTATTCGTTTTTTACATGTCCTAATATTTCAATTACATTTTTTTCATATATTTTTAAAGTTATTTCGCCCAAATCCTTTGTCATTAGAACTTTTGAAATCTTCTTTAATCGTTCCACAACTTCTAAATTTGGATGTCCAAAAGAATTATCTTTTGCAACGCTTATGATTGAAATCTGCGGCTTTACTTTTGCTAAAAATTCTGATGTCGTAGATGTCTTTGATCCATGATGCGCAACTTTTAATATATTTGCAGTTACGTCAAAGTCCACTTTTGCTTCAATATCTTTTTCTAAATCGCCCGTAAAAAGTATCGTTGTATCTTTGATAAACACCTTTAATAACATTGATAAATTATTTTCATTTCTATCACATGTATCTTTATTTGGATACAACACCTTTATTTTAATATCATCAATCACTATTGTATCTTCTTCAAAAACTTCTATAATATCCACATGATGCTTTGCACACAACTCCTTCAAGTAAATTATGTATTCGTTGTCTTTATTATACGTACTTATAAACACTTGCTTTACGTCCAAGTTTTCAATTAATGTATACACACCCTCTATATGATCTGCATGCGCGTGAGATACAAAAATTGCATCTAATTTTGTTATCCAGTTATCCAACAAATATGGTAGTAATACGTTTTTCCCAACATCATATGTACCATTTTCACTTCCACCTCCATCAATCAAAATATGTTTTCTGGCGGAAGTCGTTATTAAAAATGAATCTCCTTGTCCAACGTCTATAGCCGTTAATGTGTCATATGTTTTAGGAATCTTCGTAATAATAAAACTGATTATTACTATAACTAATGCCACTATATAAAATCTATTTTTTATATAATTTACGCATTTAATTTCGTAACTCATATCTACAATTTCATATTTTAATTTATATATTTTCCATTCAAAAAATAAAAATATATAAAATATAACGAGCATCCAAATCTTTGGAGTTGGAATTACCAAATTTAAAAAGGAAAATCTTGAACAAATTTTTGTACTAATAATTATGTATTTTACAATTAGATATGGAACAACTGCTAAAAGTTTCGCAAGAGAGATTGAAAATAAAGATATTCCAAAGCTTATAAGCCCGATAACACTCAAACCCTCGGCAATAGGAACAATTATTAAGTTTGAGAAAAAAGATATAAAAGATATTGTATTGAAATAATATGCCATAATTGGCATAAGAAAAATTTGAGCAGATAAAGTAACACTTATTGTTTCCAGCAATATTTTGTTTTTAACATATTGCCCCAAAAATAAATTTAAGTCGTTTGATAATAAAACAATTCCCATTGTACCAAAAACCGATAAAATAAGTCCAACATTTTCGATGCTGATAGGATTAAAAAGAGTAATTAAGAATACAGAAAAAGAAAGTGTGTATATGGGATTATTCTTTTTTAAAAGTAGATTCAAAACTATATTGGTTATCGCCATAATACCAGCTCTTATCACTGACGGTGACGCACCTGCCACAAATATAAAAATAACCGTAAAGGAAATTGAAAAAATATAATCAAATTTCTTTCCGAATAGTTTTAGAAAATATCATATTTGAGAGTGAAATAATCAGCATTACATTTGCACCCGAAACAGCAAGCAAATGCGTAACTCCGACTCGTTTTAAAATTTTCTTGAATTACTTTTGAAATATCTGTGGTCTCTCCAATGAGCATTCCTATAAGTATTCCCGCAGTTTCTTTATCAAAAATTTTTAACATATTTTTTCTGATTTTGTTTTGTATTTTATATATAAGATTTCGAGTTTCAAGATTAATAACTTTGACATCTGATGCAATTATAGTTCCATACATGTTATTAGAATAAAAATATTTTTGATTATCAAACCCGCCTTTATTTCTTGATGGTTCTGGTTTTATAAATTTTCCTTTAATTTTAATTTTGCTACCGATATCAAACAGATTTTCTTTTTTTACTTTTACATATAAAACGAATTTGTCTCCAATTAAATTTTTCACGTGATACTTATACGAATATCCGTTAGACGATATGGATTCATGAGTTAATATTATTAACTCCGTTTCTACTTCCGTGTTGCAATATTTCTCGTTCATATAATTAAATTTGCATTTAGCATAAACGCTCCCAAAAACACAAATAATCACTACCGCCGTCATCTTGTTGGTGTTTTTTCTTTTGTATAAAAGCATAAAAATAAGTAAAAAAATAGAGAGCCCTACCAAGACTTTTACGTCTTGGTATAGCCCCCATTTTATACCTATGATATACGCTAATGTAATGCTTAAAATCGACACTAATTAGCCTCCTATTTATTTTACGTAATCAGCAGATACCCAACCTGTAACTCCATTAACAGTAATCTTGTACCATCCGTTTGCAGATTCTTGAATGTTTACCTTCTCACCCTTATTAACTTTAGTTAATATTGTAGCATTTGTATTAGGATTTAATCTAACGTTCAAGTATGGTTCAGCTGTTACTGTTCCTGTTTGAATAGTTGGTGAAGTTGTTAAGCTTTGATTATCAGAATATGAAACATTTGTTGTCTTTGTCCAACCAGAAATTTTAATTCCATTTGAATCAACACCAGAAACTCTTGACCAACCTTGTTCAAATTTTTGAGCAGTTACAACTGTGTATTTTTCAAGTTTACCAACGATTTCAGATGTTTCATTTGATTCAGAATAAACATTTGTTACAGCTGCAGAAATTGTAGCATCTTCATATATCTTACTTATTGGATCCCCAAGTTTATTTTCAAAAGACTCGCCTGCCATTTGACGAATATCGCCAGACTCGCCAGAATCTCCGGAATCGCTTAGATTAACATCTATGCTGGTATCTCCGGAATTATTTGTATATGGATCGCTAATATCTACAATAACACCATTATTTCCTGTGTCATTATCTTCTGAATCATCACTCCAAATATCTCTAAGCACAATTGTACAAATTACAATTGGTACCACAAATATAGCTATTAAAAAAACTTTTTCTAGTCCCTTCATAAGAACCAACCTCCATTATTAAAATCACATATAATCTTTTAATTTTTTGCTTCTACTTGGGTGTCTTAATTTTCTTAAAGCTTTAGCTTCAATTTGTCTTATTCTTTCTCTAGTTACTTGGAACTCTTTACCTACTTCTTCAAGAGTTCTAGCTTTACCATCGTCTAATCCAAATCTTAATCTTAAAACTTTTGCTTCTCTTGGTGTAAGTGTTCCGATAATTTCGTCTAATTGTTCTCTTAATAATGTATACGCTGCAAGTTCTGATGGAGATGGAGCATCATCATCTGGGATAAAATCTCCTAAATGGCTATCTTCTTCTTCACCAATTGGTGTTTCAAGTGAAACCGGTTCTTGAGCAACTTTTTTAATTTCTTTTACTCTTTCAACTGGTAATTCCATCTCAGCAGCAATTTCTTCGATAGTTGGTTCACGACCTAGTTGTTGTAATAGATGTCTTGATGTTCTAATCAACTTATTGATTGTTTCAACCATATGAACCGGAATTCTAATTGTTCTAGCTTGGTCTGCGATAGCTCTTGTTATAGCTTGTCTAATCCACCAAGTAGCATATGTTGAGAATTTATATCCTTTTCTATAGTCAAATTTTTCAACAGCTTTAATTAATCCTAAATTTCCTTCTTGAATTAAATCTAAGAATAACATTCCACGTCCAACATATTTTTTAGCAATACTTACAACAAGTCTTAGGTTAGCTTCTGATAATTTCTTCCTAGCTTCTTCATCGCCTTCCATCATTCTTTGCGCATATTCGATTTCTTCTTCTGCTGATAAAAGTGGAATTTTACCAATTTCTTTTAAATATAAACGAACAGGATCATCAACACTAACTGAATCTGGAACATCCATTTTCTCTACGTCTTCAATTTTAATATCCTCTTCTTCAATATCTTCTAATTCTTCAAAACCTGGTTCATCTGAATCTTCAATAATTGTAATGTTTGCATTTTCAAGTCCTTCATAAATTTTTTCAACTTGATTTGCTTCTAGTTGATGTTTTTCTAATACATCAATGATTTCTTTGTACGTAAGACTTGCATCTTTTCCTGCAACTTCGATTAGTTGTTTAACTATCTCTTTTACGTCTTTAACTTCTTCACTCACTCTACTCACATTCCTTCCTAACATTTTTAAAAGATTATTTCTTAGCTAGGTTAAGTATTATTTCATTCAACCTATTTAATAGCAATCTCTTTTCATCTTCTGTGTTTTGTGTATTTTCTAACTTGTCTAGTTCTTGAATCTTTTGCAAAATTTCTTCTTTTTCTGCTTGTAGTTTTTTTATTCTTATACTTCTTATGAGTTCTAATGCATATCTTTCTTTGTCATCACGAGTATTCATCTTCATCATGATTTTTGAAAGCAAGCTTTTCTCCTCATCTTCATCACATACAAGCATTAAATCCTTATTTATAATATCTCCAGATTTGTATATGTTATATAACTTCTGGATAATATTCTTATTAATTGCTGACTCTATATCAGCTTCTGAATACACTTCAGATAATTTATCAAAAATATCCTTATCTTTAAGTGTAAGTAAATATATTATAATTTCTTCCTGCTGTTCTTTTTCTTTGTCCGAAGAGCTTGTCTCACGTTTCACTGTAATAGGTCTTGGCGCTTGCCAATTTTTTGTCTTGAACGTATTTCTAATAGTACGTTTTTCTATTTCAGCAATTATCGCTTCTCTTCCAACTTTTAAATCAGCTGAAAACTTATTTACATATATGTCTCGTTCTATGTTGTTATTTACTTTAGATAGTATTTCTGCCATCTTCGTTAAAAAAGTTATTTTTTGCGATGTGTCTGTCAAATCATATTCTTTCTTTAAAAGATCTACTTTATATTCAACTGGTGAAATACTATTATCAATTAATTTTTCAAATCTTTCTGGTCCGAATTTTAAAACATATTCGTCAGGATCCTTAGCATCCTTCATTTTTAAAATTCTTGTTGGCACCTCAAGTGCTTGTAAAATTTCAATACCACGTTGAATTGCTTTTTGACCAGCCTCATCAGAGTCATAAGATAATATAACTTCATCTGCATATTGTCTTAAAAGCCTGCCTTGCTGTTCAGTAAGGGCTGTACCCAAAGAAGCAACTACATTTGTAACACCCGCTTGATGCGGTGATATAACATCCATGTAACCTTCAACTACTAATAATCGTTTCATCTTTTGATTAGAAGTTTTAGCTACATTTAATCCATATAAGTGTCTTCCCTTTGAATAAATTAAATTTTCCGGCGAATTCACGTATTTAGGAATTCCTTTTGCTTTCATAACATCAGAAGGTTCTAATGTTCTTCCACCAAAAGCAATTAGATGTTTCTTTAGGTCAAATATTGGGAACATAAAACGATTTTTAAATTTATCGTATAAATATCCTTTTTCTGTTTTTCCAACTAAGCCTGTAGCAAGTATATTCTCTTCACTAAATCCTTTCTCTTGTAATAGCTTTACTAAACCATTATCATCAAGAGCAAAACCTAATCCAAACTTTGCTACTGTCCTAGCATCTATTTTTCTTTTTTGAATATAATCTTGAGCCATCTTAGATTTTTCGATGTTATCATAAAAGTATCTTCCTGTGACTTTATTAATCTCATACATCTCAGCTTTTCTTGCTTCTCTTTTTCTTAGTTCATCTTGTGACATCCCTAGATCAAAAGAATCAGTCGGCAAAGTAATATTTGCTCGTTCTGCAAGAAATTCAACTGCTTCTTTAAAGCCAATATTTTCAACTTTCATAATAAAATGAATAACATTTCCTCCAAGACCACATCCAAAGCAATGAAAAATCTGCTTGTCAGCCGTGGCAGAAAAAGATGGTGTTTTCTCACGATGAAAAGGACAAAGCCCAAAATAGCTGTTGCCCTTGCGCTGTAAGTTAACATACTGAGAAATGACATGAATAATGTCGTTCGCAGCTCTAACTTCTTCAATTATTTCATCAGAATAAAACGCCATTTTAAATACTCACCTTTTAATAGTAGTTTCAAAAATGTTTTAATATTTTAGCATAAATTTTCATTTTATCAACCCATAATTATAATAATTCGACTTAATCAAATAAAATCCTGCTTGTTTACCATAAATACTATCAAAAATTTTTAGTCAATAATGTAAAAAACTGCCATTTGTTTAAATGACAGTCTTTTGTGCTTTATATAGAAATTTTTTCTTCAAAAAGTTTATTTATACCGTTCAACAAAATGGTATTTTCTGGTTTTTCCAATCTTGGATCCTCCTCAATAATTCGATTAGCAATTTCTTGCGCAACCTTCATTATAGGAATATCAGTAAACAGATTAGCAACCCTGAATTCTGGAATACCATGCTGTCTCGTTCCAAAAAATTCCCCCGGGCCTCTTAGCTCTAAATCTTTTTCAGATATAACAAACCCATCGTTACTCTTTTGCATTATTTCCATACGTTGTTTTACAATATCTGAATTTCCTTCATATTTTAAAACGCAATACGATTTGTGTTTTCCTCTTCCAACTCTTCCTCTAAGCTGGTGAAGTTGTGCAAGTCCAAATCTTTCTGCATTTTCAATAATCATAAGTGTTGAATTAGGAACATCCACACCTACTTCAATTACAGTGGTAGAAATTATCGCATTAATCTCGCCTTGTTTAAAGCGTTGCATGATATCATCTTTATCTTTTGGCTTCATCTTTCCGTGCAACATTTCGACTTTATAATTAGCAAGAACTTTTTTATAATACTCAAATTGTTCTACAACTGATTTAACACCTTCCATATGTTCAGATTCTTCAACTAATGGGCATACGATATATGCTTGTCTGCCGGCATTTAATTCTTTATTTATAAAAGCATTGATGCGCTCATCCATATTTCTTTTAACAGCATATGTATCAATCTTTTGTCGTCCTGGAGGCAGTTCATCAATTATAGAAATATCTAAGTCGCCATATAAGATAATTGCCAAAGTTCTTGGTATCGGCGTTGCTGTCATAACTAAAGTATCCGTTAAATTTCCTTTTGCAGAAAGCACACTTCTTTGTCTAACACCAAAACGATGCTGTTCGTCAGTAATAACTAATCCTGCATTTTTAAACTCAACATTTTCCTCTAACAAAGCATGCGTTCCAATCAAAATATCTATTTCACCATTTTTTAATCTTTCTAAAACCAAGGCTTTGTTTTTCTTTGTTATATCACTAGTTAATAATTCTACATTCATATTAAATGGCGCTAGCATCTTACTAATACCTTCATAATGTTGTCTAGCAAGTATTGCTGTCGGCGCCATCATGGCCGCTTGGTAACCATTTTTCACAGCTTTAAACATAGCCAACGTAGCTACTGCAGTTTTACCAGAACCTACATCGCCTTGCACAAGTCTATTCATTGATTTAGAACTACGCATGTCTTTATCAATTTCTTTCCAAACTCGCATCTGTGCGTTTGTTAATTTATATGGTAATGTATTTAATAATTCATCTACATTTTCATCAATAGAAAAAGATATTCCGTCTCTGTCTTCATTTCCTTTTTCTTTAAATCTTAATAACGCAAGTTGCATTGTCAATAATTCATCAAAAGCAATTCTCTTACGAGCCTTTTCAAAATCTTCTAATTTTTCAGGGAAATGTATATTCTGCATTGCCCATTTAAAACTTGGTAATCTATATTTATCAAGAATCCAATTTGGCATCGATTCCTGTACTTCTTCTAGCGATGACTTTACAGCAAGCTCTACAATTCCACGAAATACGTTTTGTGTTATGCCAGCTGTTAGTGGATATATAGGGATTATCTTTCCTGTGTTTTTTGAAGCCTCTGCCTTTTCAAATACAGGAGATTGTATTTCGATTCTTCCTAGCGTATTTTTTACTTTGCCATAAAAAGAATACTCTTCGCCGACACATAGTTGTTTCTTAATATATGGCTGATTAAACCACGTAAGAATGATATTGCCCGTTCCATCTTCAGCTATCACCTTGTATATTGCCATATTACGTCTAATCCTTTGTTCTGAAACATTAGTTTTGACAATTGCTTTAATAGCCGTAGTTTCACCATCTATTAATTCACATATTTTTTTATAATTACCTCTATCTTCATAATCTCTAGGAAAATAATTTAATATATCTTCAACTGTGTTTAAACCTAGCTTTTGTAGTATTTCATATCTCGCCGGTCCAACACCTTTTAGAAATTGTAAACTCATATCTAAATCTGCCATATATTCACCTCCCCAAGCGCTGATTTTCTTTCCGATATTTAGATTATCACAAACCTTTGTTCTCAGTCAACGAATTTACAAATATGTTTGAAGTTTACGGTAATTCGTGATAATATATGCGTGCAATTCATCCGAAAGGAGGACGTGAAATTTAGATTTCACTATTTGATATGGAAACTAAAAATTATTGGTGGCTTAGCATCAATCCAAAAATGATAAAATTTAGAGAATTAGATATAAACGACTACTTTTTCTATTCTTGCATGACAGAGCAAGGTACTTTAAGAACCTTATATAAAAACTTTGCTGAAATAAAAGTTGGAGAAATTGTAATTGCCTACGAAAATGAACCTAGTAATCAAATCTTAGGTATTTGCGTTTGTGTGCAAGAACTTGATAAAGAACACATCATGCTAAAAAAGATTGAAGGTCTTACCGATCCTGTTACTAGATATAGTATGGAAACACATATAGAACTTGCAAATCTTGAAGTTTTTAGATATATGCAAGGAACTTTATTTAAACTTTCAAAACGCGAATTTGAAGTTATCTACAGTATGCTTAGAGAATTAAATCCTAAGAGAAAATACCAACTATATGACAATTACAACAAGGAAGAATTCTTAAAGGAAGTTTATTTTGATGAAAAAGATTATGATGAACTTCGAGATTTAATATTAGCCCGTAAAAATGTAGTCTTACAAGGCGCACCAGGAGTTGGTAAAACATATATAGCAAGACGTATGGCATTTTCAATAATTGGTTCAAAAGACGATGAACAAATGCTTAACATACAATTTCATGAAATGTATTCAAATGATGAATTCATTGAAGGATATCGCCCAGATGATATAGGTATATACAAGTATAAAACTGGTTGTTTTAAGAGAATTTGTAATAAAGCTAGAAATAATCCAGACAAAAAATTCTTCGTAATTATTGACGAAATAAATCGTGGAAACATTCCAAAAATATTTGGAGAAGCCTTCTCTCTTATTGAAATTGATAAACGTGGCAAAGAAAATTATATCGAACTTTCTTGTTCTAGAGAAAGATTCTATGTGCCTGATAATTTATACATTATAGGTACTATGAACACATATGATGAAGATTTAGCCCTATCCGATTATGCTTTAAGAAGAAGATTCTGCTTCTATACGATAAATCCAGTTTTTGACAATTCTAAATTTAAAGAGTTTTACTTGCAAAACCCACTCCTAACTTCAATTATTGAAAAAATAGAAGAAATTAATAAAGAATTAGATGAAAGCAGACAAATCGGACATTCATATTTTTGTAAACCTATGCCAGATGCAGAAATCAAAATGCTTGTAAAATACAGTGTTGTCCCGCTTTTAAAGGAATATTTTAGAGACGAACCAGAAAAGTATCAAAAATGGTCTGGTGAACTCTTGGCTATTATCTAAAAAGCTTAGAAATAATGCTTAAATATTGCTTTTTTGATTGACAAAACTTATTAAAAGTCATAAACTAGTCGTGCACGTAAGAGAGTAATTTACAGTATATTCCAATTAGTGTGTTTTGACTTCAATAAATTGTAAAAATTGTTGTCAAAGCTTATTATTTGTGTTAAAATATCGAAGAATGATTTTAGAAAACCTTAAGGAGGTGCTAGAAATGGCAAAATGCGAAATTTGCGAAAAAGAAGTAGTGTTCTTAAACCAAGTAAGTCACTCACATAGAAGATCTGCTAGAACTTTTAAACCAAATCTAAGAACTGTTAAAGCTGTTGTTAATGGTACATCTAAAAAAATGACAGTATGTTCAAGATGTTTAAGATCTGGAAAAGTTGAAAGAGCATAGTATAGAAAAAGAACTCAAATAATCGAGTTCTTTTTTTATTTCCTAAATCGTCCAAAAGGGACAACCTTCTTTGGACATCTCTTTTTATGTAACATCTGATGTTTTCACTTTAAACAAAACCTTTAATATTTTTCTCATAAAATTTGATGGTTTATACACCACTATTTTCATTCTATCTCCACCTTTCTACTTGCATAGCCAAACAAGACCTAGCAAAAGTGTCATTACACCAATGCTGAAAACCCAACCTGTTATTGGCAAAAGCAAGACTAATAAACTCCCCGCTCCAAATCCAATCAAACAAACGCCAAGCGTTTTCTTTAGTATATTCAAATTTTCAGCATCCCCTCTCATCTTTGATTTAGTATATTATATGTGGTAAAATACGAATTGTGATACTTTTATTTAGGAGTAAATTATGAAGAAAATAGATTTAATAATAACGGAATTATCTAAACTTTACGATGGAGAAAAAGGTTCATTAGACTTTACTACACCTTTTGAATTACTAGTTGCTGTTATGCTTTCAGCGCAGTGTACTGATGCCCGAGTAAATATTGTAACAAAAGATTTATTTAAGGTAGCTAACACTCCAGAACAATTTGCAAAAATGAATATAAAGAAAATCGAAAAACTTATATCATCAATTAGTTTTTATAGAAACAAAGCTAAACACATAAAAGAATGTTCAATTCAAATTATTGAAAATTTTGATGGCAATGTACCTCAATCAATGGAAGAACTAACTTCTCTTGCTGGTATTGGACGTAAATCTGCAAACGTAATAATGCTTGAAGCATTTAATGATTGTCAAGGTATCGCAGTTGATACGCATGCACACAGAATTTCAAATAGACTTGGACTTTCAAACGAATCAGATCCACTGAAAGTTGAACAAGACTTATTAAAGAAAATACCAAAGAAACATTGGAGATTAATGAATCACTTACTTGTTTATCACGGACGCGCTGTTTGTGATGCGAGAAAACCTAAGTGTGAGGAATGTACCATTTCATCCTGCTGCAAGTATTATAAATCAATAAAAAATAAAAGCCGTAGCTTATAGCCACGGCTTTACTTTTTAATCCAATAGTTTTGTCAATTCATTCACATAGTAAATATCTAATGTATTCATCGCTCTTGTTATACAAACATATAATAATTTTGTATCAACTTCTGATTTGGTGTAGTTGTATATATCTGCGTTCGTAATAATTACCGCATCAAATTCAAGACCTTTTGATAAATATGACGGTACTATACTTACTCCACCATTATATTCTGCATCTTTATCCGTAATTATATGAATATTATCGTAATCGCTTAGTTGTCCGGCAAGCTTTTGACAATCAGGAACTGTCTTGCATATAAGTGCGATGTTTTTCATACCTCTATTTTTTAATTCTGTAATTCTATTTTTAATTTGATCAAGCATATCTTTTTCAGTTTCAAAACCTTTTATTGTAACTGGTTCACCGCTCTTCATTACAGGTTCACCAAGCGAGCAATTAATTTTTTCAATAACGTTTGTTATAACATGGTTTGCCACATTCATAATTTCTTCTGTAGTTCTGTATGTTTTCTTTAATGTTAAATATTGTGGTTCATTGTCTATTCCAAAAACCATGTTCATTGTCTTTTGCCAGTTTTGAGTTCCTCTATAATAGTAAATACCTTGTGCTAAATCTCCGAGTATTGTAAGCGAATTGCTATTTATAATCTTTTTAAATATAAAGAATTGGAATTCACTAAAATCTTGTGCTTCGTCTATTACTATATGTTTAAGTGCAAACTTTGTTTTTACTCCATGTACTCTATATTTAATGTACATTAGTGGAGCAATATCTTCCATTTCAATTTTGCCTTTTCTTTGTGAAGCTTCAAAAGAAGATTTAATATATTTTATTTGTTCCTTTGGAATTCTACCTTCAGCAAATTGTTCTAGGTAGTGATCCATAAATTCTCTGTAATATTTAATTGGTTCTAAAACTTTGAAATTAGAGAAATACTTTTGAATATGTTTCTTCACGTCTTTAGTAACTGTGTTTTTCTTTTTCTCTGCTTCAGCATATTCTTGTCTAATAAGTTCAAGTCTTATTTCTTCTATTGGTTCCTCTTGTTTTATTTTTGCAACTTTATAATTACGTTCTTCTTCAATATCATTTAAGATATCACCATTTTTAAGCATTACTTGATTCTTCATATGCTTAGATATTTCTTCAATACGTCTGCATATTGGTAGATTACCATATTCTCTATAATACAGATGTGCAATATCTTTCTTTGTCATAAAAATATATCTGTCTATTTTAAAATCCTCATCAGGTAAAACTCTTTTCTCTACTTCGTACAAATAATCATCTAATACATTTTTATATCTAATTGATGATTTAAAAATAGAAGCTTCTTCTATGTTCTTGCAAATTTCAGTTTCTTTCTCAGATTTTGAATTATTAATAAGTCTTGCTAGTTTTTCATTTGGTTCTTCAATTTCAAATGTACTACCTATTACTTCAAATGCAATGTCTTCATATGTGCTTTGTCCAACCCTATCAACACCCAGGTCTGGCAATACGTTTGAAATATAGTTTAGGAAAAATTTATTAGGTGCTATGATTAAAAATTCTTCTGGAAAAAAGTTTTTGTCATAATTATAAATTAGATATGCAATTCTATGCAACGCAATAGTTGTCTTACCAGAACCAGCAACTCCTTGTACAACAAGTGGTTGCCACATATCGGATCTTATAATTTTGTTTTGTTCTGCTTGAATTGTTGAAATAATATTTTTTAGTCTTGTGTCCGAATTTGCAGAAAGGAATGGCTGAAGCATTTCATCGTTTGTTGTGATATCAATATCCATCACATCTTTCAGTCCGTCATCATCAAAGAAATATTGTCTCTTTAATTTGATGTCACCCTTAATCTCACCACCAGGGCAAACGTATGAAGCTTCACCAAGACGTCCCTCGTAATACAAATCTGCAATCGGAGCTCTCCAGTCAATAACTATTTGCTCTAAAGTATCATGGTCAGTGACCATTACTTTTCCGCAAATAAAAGGCATCCCTTGTCGAACTTCCATCTTCTACAAAATCTACTCTTGCAAAGTATGGCTTTCCGTCTAACCATTTTTAAATTCTTAATTCTTTGGTTAAACTTTTCTTTAAGGGCTGCCTTCATAAAGTCGTCTTGATAATCATCATCAAAGTTGTAGTCATCAAAGCCTCTTTCAAGTCTTTCTTCACTTTCTTTGATTTCTTGATCGATAAAACGTGTTGTTTTTTCTAATTTTTTTCTTTCAGCAATCTCATCGTCGTGTGTAATGTTCATTTCTAAAACACCTCCACTTATATAAGTTATAGCTTTATCCGCGAAACACGAATGAACGCATTTTACCACACCTATTTTCAAAAAGCAACAATTTATACAAAAAACAACGTGCTAAGATGGAAAAATTCCAATTCAGCACGTTTATATATCTCTTAACTATTTAGTTAAGTTAAAATTTCTATAAGAAATTTCCAATTCGGTAATACTTATGTCAGTAAAACCACTTAACCATTCTATATTTACCATCATTTTTTCAAAGCTGTTAAAATATTTATTTTCAAACTTATTGTACTCCTCTTCATTTATTATATTATCATTCACATCAGTGAAGGTAATTTCAGGTATCCCATTTTGATATATAGTACTTTTTCTTACTAAATATTCCTCAACACTTTCACCATTAAATAAGCAAAAATATCTTTTATTTTCATAAAGTTCTGCCATTCCATTTCTAGTCACATCTTCTAATACATAATAATATTTTTCTGTATATTTATCATAAAATACTATCCAGTTCTTCTTTATAATGTCGGCTTGTGAATCATATTCTTCCAAATTACTCTCACATAAATTTAACTCCTCTAAAGTTTCATTTACTTCATAAATAGTAGTATATGTATATAACCCTGTCCCTTGACAAATAGATGATATAATTTCTAATCTTCCATTTTGATCTAAATCTGTAACAGCATAACTATATTGGTCAAACTCATCATCTTTATACCACAATTCTTTATTGTTCAAAATTACATTTAATTGTTCCAAATCTTTTTGTGTCGAAGTATCACCCGAATTGTGCAAATTGTCTTCTGAATTTAAAATTTCTTCTGGGCCTTTGCTTAACAACTGGTTTGTTACAACAATTGCACAAATAATCAATATAACAATTATACCTATTTTCTTTTTGTTCATACTTTTCCCTCGCTTTTCTATATTGTGTGCCTAACCTATTTTAATTCAATTATATTAAGACATCAATATAAAAAGAAGCCCGCTTATACATCTTACAGGCCTCTTCATATTTTTAAGAATCTCTTACTGTTGCTTCATATTCACTTGTTACTTTTTCAATAACCTTATTAAATATTGTAAGAACCTCCTCATCACTTAAAGTTTTCTCTTTATCATTAAATGTTAATGAATAAGCAATAGATTTTTTACCTTCACCTACGTTAACACCTTCATAAACATCAAATACTTCAAGTCCAATTAATTTCTTACCTGCAGCTTTTCTAATGATAGCTTCGATATCTGATGATTTAGCATCTTTAGATACAACGAATGCTACGTCTTTAGAGACGTTAGGGAATTTAGAAATTTCTTTATATTTCATATTCTCATGATTTGCAGTACTTAACTCTTCAAGATTTAATTCCATAACATATACATTATCTTTTGTTATGTTTGGATGAATCTTTCCGATTATACCTAATTTCTTACCATCTACTACGATGCTTGCAGCTTGACCCGGATGTAATTCAGCAGGAATATCTTCAACTACTAAAGAATATCTATTCTTGAATCCTAAGTAATCAAGTAATTCTTCCATAACACCTTTAAGTACATAGAAGTCTACTACTTTCTTTTCAAGACCTACTGTATATACACCTGTCATTAAAGCAGCAAGTGATAGGTGTTCACCATATTGACCATTAATCTTGTGGAAGCTCTTTCCTATTTCGAATAACGAAATATCTTTTTCATTACGAGCTTTGTTATATTCATAAACCATCTTTAATGATGGAATTAAACTATTACGTAATGCATTTCTTTCTTCTGTCATTGGGTCTAATATTTTTACAACTTCAAAACCTGTTGTTGAATATTTAGGAACCTCAGCAACTGGAATTAATGCATAACTTAAAGTTTCATTTAATCCAAGTTCAACCATTTTGTTTCTAGCTGATCTCTTGAATTTATCATAGCTACCAGGTGTAACTTCAAGAATCATTTTCTTTCCTTGGATATTATCCATTCCATAGTAACGACCGATATCATGAATTACATCTTCTTTAATTTGTAAATCCCATCTTCTTGAAGGAAGTTTTACAATTATATTCTCGTTATTAGCTTCAGCTTCAATTCTTAATCTCTTTAAGATGTGATAAATTGTGTCATTAGAAACATCTATTCCAAGAATATCTCTTACAGATTGAATTGGGAATTCTAATACTCTATCATCAGAATTTGTTGTGTTGTATTCACACATACCGCCAACGACTTTAGCATCAGCATATTTTTCTAATAATGCGCAACTTCTTTCAATAGCAAGTAAAGTTCTCTTTGGATCTAGTCCTTTTTCAAATCTGTTACTAGCTTCACTTCTTAGAATCTTCTTAGAAGTTAATCTAACTTTAACAGGATTGAATATAGCAGCTTCTATAACGATATTTTTTGTGTCATTTTCAACTTCTGTAGATAATCCACCCATAACACCTGCAAGACCGATAGCTTTTTCTTTATCTGCAATTACTATATCATTTACAGATAATGTTCTTTCTTGTTCATCAAGTGTTGTAAGCTTTTCATTTTCTTCAGCCATTCTTACAACTAATGTATCGCCTAATCTATCTGCATCATAGTAATGTAAAGGTTGACCAATTTCTAACATTACATAGTTAGAAATATCTACAACGTTATTTATAGGTCTTATGCCAGAAGCAATAAGTCTATTTTGCATCCACTTTGGACTTTCTTTAATTACAACATTTTCAACTTTTTTAGCATAGAATAATGAGCAGTTTTCTGTTTCGATTTTCAAATTAAATTTCTTTGAAAAATCATCATCAGATTCTGTATAGTTTGTATCAACTTCATTCATTGGTAAATCATATAAAGCTGCAACTTCGTAAGCCATACCTAAAATAGAAAGTAAGTCACCTCTATTTGCAGTAAGTTCAAAATCAATTACTTCATCATCCATACCAAGGTATTTAACTGGATCTCCGCCAATTTCAGCATCATCACCAAGTTCAGCAATACCTTCTATATCTTCAGGTTTTAAGAATTTGTGTTCTAAACCAAGTTCTTCAACTGAGCAAAGCATACCACAAGATTCTACACCTCTAATTTTTCCTTTTTTAATTGTTCCACCTGGCAATTTAGCATTAACTAATGCAACGATTACTTTAATACCCACTCTTACATTTGGAGCACCACAAACAATATTTAAAACTTCTGTACCAACATCAACTTTACATACATGAAGGTGATCAGAATCTGGATGCATTTCGCATTCTAAAACTTTACCAATTGTTAAACCTTCAACTTCAAGAAGTTTTTTAGCACTATCATATTCATTTCCTATGTTTGTCATGTCTTCGCCAAGAGTAACCATATCAACAGGAACTTTTATATAATCTCTTAAAAAATTAAGACTTAGTTTCATATCAATCTATATCTCCCTTCTATACATTTTCAACGTCTGTTTCATCGAATTGTTTTAAGAATCTAATATCGTTTGTATACATATAACGAATATCAGGAATTGCATATCTAAACATTGCAAGTCTATCAAGACCTGTACCGAAAGCAAATCCTGTGAATTTGTCTGGATCATATCCACCCATTCTTAAAACGTTAGGATGAACCATACCTGCACCAAGCAATTCTATCCAACCTGTTTTCTTACAAAGTGGACAACCTTTACCTCCACATTTGAAGCAAGTAACATCAACTTCACAAGATGGTGATGTAAATGGGAAATAACTTGGTCTGAAACGTACTTTAGTTTCTTCACCTAAAAGTTTCTTTGCAAATATTTCAAGAGTTCCTTTTAAATCTGCAAGAGAAATATTTTTATCAATTACTAAACCTTCAACTTGTCCGAATTGATGAGAGTGAGTTGCATCATCATCTCTTCTATATGTTTTACCAGGACAAATAACTCTGATTGGAGATTTTTCTGTATTAGCTTGCATAACTCTTGATTGAGATGCAGATGTTTGAGTACGAAGTAAATACTCTTCGTCAATATAGAAAGTATCTTGAGCGTCACGAGCTGGATGTCCAACTGTATAATTTAAAAGTCTGAAGCAATGTTCATCATCTTCAAGTTCTGGACCATCTACAACATCATATCCCATTGATACGAATAAATCTTCAACTTCTTCAATAATTCTATTAAAAGGATGTTTAGAACCCCTCATGTTTTTTACAGAAGGTAAAGAAATATCAATAGTTTCTTCTTTTAATTTTCTATTAACAGCTTCTTCTTCTAAACGTGTTTTGATAGTTTCATAACCTGTATTAAAAGCTTCTCTTAATACATTAACTTGCATACCATACTCTTTCTTTTCTTCAGCAGGTACATCCTTAATACCACTATTAAGTTCAGTTATGATACCTTTCTTTCCTTGGTATTGAACTTTTAAATCATTTAATTCTTGCATTGTTTTAACAGAATCAAATTTTTCTAAAAGTTCTTTCTTCAATAGTTGAATTTTCTCTTCCATTTGATTTCCTCCTTTTATATTTGAAAGATAATTATTTTTATATAAACAAAAATCCCAAACACAATTAAATGTGTTTGGGACGAATTAACTCGCGGTACCACCCAACTTCCGATTTTATAAATCGACAGCTCGTAGGAAGATTAACGCTCTTCACACGTACTAATTTCTTAGTAAGACTCCCACATCCGAAATTCATTTCCACGTTTATCTTGCAAAGGCTCTCAGCCGGTGACCTTCACTTTCTTTAAAGAACTCATGTAAACTACTAAATATGTGATCTTTGTCAAAAACTAAAACTATAATACTATCTTTTATAAAAAAAGTCAAATATTTTTAAAATGTGCAAAGTTAGATGTCTTTTTTGTACATTTTTCTGAATGTCCAAAGATGGTTGTCCCCTTTGGGCAATAAAAAAAGCCCCCGAAGGGGCCCCCCGCTTCAGCAATGCCTCCACGGGGATGTGCTTGGGATTTAAGGCTTCTTTGTAGCCTTTTTCACCTCAGCAGCGACGATCTGCTTGATGACCGTCATTTGTGCCTCGGTGAAGACATCGCCCAGTTCGACAAAGGTGTTGGTTTCCTTGTCGTAAACCTTGCCAACCGGCACGGGCTCAGTACTGTGGTCTTCCTCGGGAACCCAGTTAGTTCCGTTCCAGGTCCAAACAAGACCATTGTCCTTCATGGACTTTGGCAGAACGGGCTTCTCAGGACGACCGTCAGCGGAAGGCTTAGGAGCAGAAGGTGCAGATGCATCAACAAAAGTGTTGGTCTCAGCATCATACTTCTTGCCTGCGGGAACAGGTTCCTTAGAATGGTCTTTTTCAACCACCCAATCGTTACCGTCCCAGGTCCAGACAAGACCCTTCTTTTTCATGGCCTCGTTCTGAGCGGGCTTGGGAGGAAGCTTAGGCTTCTCCTCAGACTTCTTGGCAGCCTTGCCAAAGAGTTTCTTGACCATAGCAACCAGCAGCGCGATGGGACCAACGTTCTTCTTCCAGGCGATGACGCCAAGAACGCTGAATGCGCAGCAGATAATGCCGAGGGTGGCGCCAATCTTGATACCCAAACCGGGGATGATCAAGGACACCAGCCACAGGGCTGCCAGGGTTACAGTCACGATAGTGACCAGCTTCCAAACGGGTTTACACGTACTCTTCTTCATCTTATTACTCCTCCTTGTTGTATTTTTTTTGTGCAGCCAGATGAAGATGCGGTTCAACCGCGGGGGCCAAAGAATAGTTCCAAGCAATGAACGTAAACGAGATTCGTCACATTCTTTCAAACAGCAAATACCCGGAAGGACCAGGCATCTTTGTTTGAAGAGCACAGAAATATTCAGCACATAATTATTTTATCACTTTTAGCAATATTTGTCAACATAACTAGTTTGCAAAAATCGCCCATATATAGCACTTTCAAGCATAAAAATACCCTTTAAACTATATATAATTCCTTGTAGTTTTACGAAATAAATAGCCTTCTAAACTGCAAATCCGTTTGTATATATAGTTCAAGGGTTTTGTTTCAATATTTATTTTTTATATTTTCCCTATAATATCAGCTATAAAACCGCATCCTAAAGAGTCAGTTTTTACGCATTTTATGTTAAGTTTTTCTTCTACTTCTGCTAGCGTTGTGTTGTCTAAAAATACATCTTCATCAACCTTTAACATCTTATCAGATAATAGTAGACACTCGCCTAATTCTTTGTTTTTTAAACCTTCTATTAAGTCGCCACCGGTTATTAATCCTGTAACAGTTATATCTGGACCAAAAAATAGATTTTCTATTGCATAAACGTGTATCTTTAGACCTTTAAATGTTTGTTCCAAAATATCCGCTTTTTCTCTTATAAATTTATATGAACATTTACCCGTAGCAATGGATACAGTCTTATTTACAGGTCTTGGCTCAGTTCTGGCAAGCTCATTTTTAAAATTGTTAGTAAAATATGCCAACAATCCAATTCCATCTTCTAATTGATCAAAATCTTCATATCTATCGTACTCAGGTATTGGCAATTCCGATTTTACGTAGAACTCATCTGCACAGAATACTAAATTCGAACCAGTTTCTGTTTTAAACTTCTTTTGCCATTTTTCAACTTGTTCAACAAGTGCTGTTGCTGTTTCTTTATTAAATCCTTCTAATTTATATAAGCCTTCTCTGTGCTTTGAAAGTCCAACAGGAACAATGGCTATTGATAGTAGATTCGGGTAAAACTTAGACAAATCTGTTATTGTCTTATCTAATATTTCGCCGTCATTTATACCTGGGCAAAGTACTATTTGCGCATTTACTTGTATTCCCTCATCTGTAAGATACTTAATATAATCTAATATTTTTCCAGCATTTCTATTATTAAGCATCATTGCTCTAACTTCAGGATCTGTAGCATGTACAGAAACATTTATAGGACTTAAACGATAATTAATAATCCTGTCTAAATCTTTATATCCAGAATTTGTAAATGTTACATAGTTTCCTGTCATAAAAGAAAGTCTGAAATCATCATCTTTGAATACTAAAGTTTCTCTTACATCAGGTGGCAATTGATCCATAAAGCAAAAAATACACTTGTTAGCGCAACTTCTAGGTTTATCAATAAGTTGCTCTTCAAAAACAAGACCAATGTCTTCATTTTCTTCTTTCTCTATTTCTACATCCCATATTTCGCCATCTGGTTTTTCTATTTCCAAAGTAATAAACTCGTCAAATATTTGAAATTTGTAATCTAATATATCATTTATTTCTACACCATTTACAGTTAGCAAATAATCTCCACCAGAAATTTCCATTTCTTCTGCTGCAGAACCACAAATAACATCCTTAATATATATTCTTTTCACCGTTCTCACCTCGTTATGTTAATTCGTATAACTAATAAAAAAGCAACTTAATTCGAACTTAAGTTGCTTCTTCATTCTTATTCAGCTGTCTTTTTAGCTTTAACAGGTTTCACTTCTTTACCATCATAGTAACCGCAGTTTTTGCAAACTCTGTGTGGTTCTATTGGTTCGTGACAATGTGAACATTCAGCAAGGCTTGGTTTTTCAAGTTTCCAAGTTGATCTTCTTAATCCAGTTCTAGCTTTTGACCATCTTCTTTTTGGTTGTGCCATCTTTCTATTCCCTCCTCTTAAGGTAATTTTTATGTAAGTGCGTTTCTAAGAGTGTTTAGCCTCTATCATCACACGTAAAACGACTAAACTCTAAGTGTCAACGTACGAAATTATATCTTCTTTTTCTTACTTTGTCAAGTATTTGAATTTAATCCTTATTTTCTCTTTTTATTTACAGGATAAAACTTAATTGATGCATCAGGAATCGCCCCTGTATATCTAGGTTCATCTATACTAATATCAAATGAGGCAATCGTTTTGTATGGCTTTACAGAATAATTTGGCGCGTCAAGTCCCTCAATAGACCCCATAGAGAACTCTTGTGGAGCTGGCAAACCTTTATTCTTTTTAGTCAATCCAAAAGATACAAAAAACTTACTAAATACGTTTCCCATAAGTGATTTCCCCTTCTCTTTTGTATTTCTTGTTATATTTTATATTTAAATGGTTAACATTGCAAGTTTTATTTTAAAAATTATGTATATTACAAGCCATTTACGATTTCTTTAAATTTATTTCCTCTTTCTTCAAAGTTTCTAAACATATCGAAGCTTGCACTCGCTGGAGAGAAGAATATTATGTCTCCTTCAACAGCTTCACGTCTAGCCACTTCAATAACTTCTTCCAATGAAGAACACTCAAAAATAGGTAATTCAGAACCATCTCTTTTTTCAAGCTCTTTAAGAGTAGCTTCTTTTATCTTATCCTTTGTTTGTCCCATCAAAATAAGCTTTTTAACATGATCAACAACATATCTTCCCATATCTGTATAGTCTAAATGCTTATCATACCCACCAGCAATTAGAATAACTTTATCTTTAAAGCTAGCTAATCCGGCAATTGTTCTTGTTGGACTGCTTCCAATAGAATCATTGTACCATTTAGCTCCATCAAGTTCTCTAACAAACTCCATTCTATGTGAAACACCTCTAAATGAAGAAAGAACCTTTCTAATAGATTCTATAGAAACTAAATCTCTAACTGCAGAAATAGCTGTACAAGCATTTTCTATATTGTGCATTCCAAGCAAAGAAATATCATTTATATTGATAACTGTTTCTTTGTTTCCATCAGTTACAATTTTAATGTCGCTATCTTCTAAAATTACACCATTTTCTAATTTTGATTTAGTACTAAAGAATCTTACCTCTCCTTTAACATCATCCGAAAATGAGTTTGTTATTTCGTTATCATAGTTAAGAACAACAATTCCATTCTCATCTTGAGTCATAAAGATATTTTTCTTTGCTTCTATATATTCTTCATAAGATTTATGTACGTCTAAATGATTTGGAGAAACATTAGTAACTACAGCAATACTTGGACTCTTTTTTAAGGTCATAAGTTGGAAACTACTTAATTCAAGCACTACTATATCTTCTGGTTTCATTTCATCTATTCTTGCAAATAGCGGTGTGCCAATATTACCACCCAAGTAACAATTGTGACCCTCTTCTTTTAAAATATGATGTATAAGTGTAGTAGTTGTTGTTTTACCATCGCTTCCAGTAATAGCAATAACCTTTGAAGGACAAAGTTCAATAAGCATTTCAATTTCAGAAGTAAGTATTGCACCTCTTTCAACTTCCTTTTCAATAACAGGTAAGTCTGGTCTCATACCAGGAGTTCTGAAAATCACGTCATATCCACGTAATTTTTCTAAATAATCATCTCCTAAAGAGAAATTAACTCCTTGTAAAGTGTATTCTTCAATTAAAGCTTTACCAAGTTCTTCTTCACTCTTTTTGTCGAATACAGTAATGTTTGCATCTAAATCCATTAAGTATCTAATAAGGGGGGTATTGCTAATACCCATCCCCATAATAGCTACATATTTTCCTTTTATAAATTCTTTAAATTGTTCAAGTTTTTCGTTTTTATACATTAAGTTCACTCCTAATTAATCACCTAAACATATTCCTATACGTCTAGCTGTTTCTATCCAATCACCGTCTAAATCAACTGGTTTAATATTTGATGAAGCAGCACCAATTTTTGTTTCTTTACCAGCAACTTCATCTAATGGCACATGCGTAATTTTCCCATCAGTAAATGTAACCATCTCATTAAATTTACCTTCGATTGCAAGTTTCATTGCCATTGAACCGTATTCTGTAGAAAGGATTCTATCATAAGCACAAGTATTTCCACCTCTTTGTAAATAACCTAGTGTTGTATTTCTAGCTTCTATACCTGTTAATTTTTCAATTTCTCTTGCAACATAGTCTCCAGCGCCACCAAGTCTAACAGCATCTGGGCTATCACCAACAGTAGCTTTTACCATTAATTCACCATCAACAGGCTTAGCTCCTTCAGCAACAACTATAATACTATGTTTCTTGCCTAGTGCTCTTCTTTGTCTTATTTTTTCAGCAACTTTAGTTAAATCGTATGGTATTTCAGGTATTAATATCGTGTCTGCACCACCAGCTATTCCAGCAGCTAAAGCAATCCAACCAGCATATCTTCCCATAACTTCTAAAAGAAGTACTCTACCGTGAGATTCAGCTGTTGTCTTAATTCTATCAATAGCCTCTGTAGCTACATCAACCGCTGTATAAAATCCAAAAGTAATGTCTGTGTGCGGTACGTCATTATCAATTGTCTTTGGAACTCCAATAACATTAAGTCCTCTTCTAGTGAAATCTCTACCAGACTTTAAAGAACCGTCACCACCGATTACAATCAAGCAATCGTAGTTATCTCTTTTTAATCTCTCTACAATTTCAAAAGATTTATCTTCATAATCAACTTCACCTTTGTCATTCTTTACAGGAATAGCAAATGGATTTGTTTTATTGTTTGAGCCTAATATTGTTCCACCCTTTGAAATGATTCCACCTGTTACACGAGGATCAAGTTTGATATATCTATTTTCTATCAAACCTTTATATCCTTCTAAGAAACCATAAACCTCAACTCCTGCATATTCTGCAGTTTTTACAATTCCTCTAATTACAGCATTTAGTCCTGGGCAATCTCCACCAGCAGTTAAAACACCAACCTTCTTTACCATTTAATTTTCCTCCTTAGTTTATTTACTTAATTTTATTCCCACCAAAAAGTTTCTTGTTCAACAGGTTTTTCTACATTCCCATTGTTTTTATCTTTATCTAGTTTATTTAATTGTTCAATTTTTTCCGGAGTCATTTGATCTTCATATTCATAATCATTATCTTTTTCCGGCTCATTTGAACCTACGTAATTTCCTTCTTCATCAACTTCACAATAATGATATTCGCAATAATCTAATGGAACTTCATAATCGTAGTCTGCAGGTAATACAGAAGGAGCTTCTTCGTATCCTCTATCTATAAATATTACATTTACTGTTCCCACAGCAGATTTACATGTAGGATTTGCTAATTTAAATGTCTCTGGACACACAGGAATACTTACATGCGTACCACATTCTTCTGTAGGTATTGTGTCTTTTGTAAAATATTCTGTAGTAGTTCTATCTCCTCTTCTGTCATTTCTGCAAAGATCTGTTGCAAGCAATCCAGAATCTAAACATACTTCACAAGTAACTACACCAGATGGTTTTTCAAATTGTTTTGAAGGTAATCCCGAATGAACCTTTTGCATTACAGCCTTCCAAAGTCTAGCTGATGGATTTCCTGTTGCATTTACAGTTTGTTGAACATCATAACCAGTCCATACCGATGCAACATAGTATGGTGTATAACCAGCAAACCATCTGTCCATTGAACCATTTGTTGTACCCGTTTTTCCTGCCACTGGCATATTTGGAAGAGCTGCAGCACCACCAGTAGCACTAATACCTACAACAACATCACGAAGCATACTTGTTACTATAAATGCAGATTCTTCTGAAAGAACCTCTTTTATTTCACTAGTCTTTTCTAATATCACTTCTTCATTATTATCCAAAACTTTTGTATATAATTTAGGTTCTACATAAACACCACCATTGGCAATTGCACCATAAGCTGCAGCATGTTCAAAAGTTGAAATACCTTTTGTTAAACCACCTAAAGCAAGTGCTCCTGGATATACATCAGAGCTTGTAATAGAAGTAATTCCGAATTTTTTCAAATAGCTAACAGCTGTAGAAGCACCAACTTCTTGGAATGCCTTAGCAGCAATAATATTACTTGAAATCTCAATTGCTTTTCTTACTGGTGTTAAACCTCTATAACCTTTATAACTGTTTGACGGTGTCCAAGTATCAACCCCAACTTGCATTGTTACAGGAGTGTCATCAAACACAGTTGCTGCTGTGAAAGCTTCTGTATCTATACCTGGTGCATAAACCGCTAAAGGTTTGATTGTTGAACCTGGAGCTCTATATGTGTGAGTTGCTCTGTTTAATCCTCTTTGAACAACTTTTTCACCAGCACCACCAATTAAACCTACAACATCGCCTTTTCTATAATCTATAATTACCATTGCAGATTGTAGATTTGGATCATAATTACCATTGCTTAATTTGAAATATTTTTCGGCTTCATCAACATATACAGTTTCAATAGCTTCTTGAATCTCAGGATCAATTGTTGTGTATATTTGCAAACCATTTGAATAAATCATCTTTCTTGCCATCGCAGCAGTTACACCTTTTTCTTCTTGTAAGTCTGCGATAAGTGTATCTATAAGCGCATCAATGAAATATGAATTACTTGATGTTTGTTGCATTGTTCCTTTTTCATAAACAAGTTCTTTTGATTTAGCCGCTTCATATTCTTCAGCAGATATATATCCTAGTTGTTTCATTTTCCCTAAAACCAATTCTTGACGAGCTTTAGCTTTATCAGGATGTACATAAGGATTATATCCTTCAGGAGCTTGCGCTAAACCTGCTATTAATGCAGCTTCAGCAATGTCTAAATCAGCAGCACTTTTATTAAAATATGTGTATGCTGCAGTTTCAACTCCATAAGCACCACTACCTAGATAAATCATATTCATATACAATTCAATAATTTGATCTTTGGTTAACCATTGTTCAACCTGAATAGCTCTAACAATTTCTCTAGCTTTTCTTTGCCAATTACGTCCATTGTCTTCAGTAACTTTTTTGATTAACTGTTGTGTAATTGTGCTTCCACCAAATTCTGAATCACCTGTAAATACAAATTGAACTACAGCAGCTGCTGTACGTTTAATATCTATACCTATATGTTTTTCAAATCTTTCATCTTCGATTGCAATAAAAGCTTTCGGTAAATATGGTGACATTTCTCCCAAACCCGAATACAATCTATTTTCCGAACTATATAAACTTACATATTCATTTCCGTATTTATCATAAATAATAGTTGATAAATTACTAATTTCGAAATCAGCTCTTGATAATGCTCCAGCGCCATTTAATACTGACACAATGAAGCCTACACCTAGTGCAATTCCTATAAAGATACATATTAAAATAACTCTAAAAAATATTTTCCAAAAACTTTTTTTGTTTTTCTTATCCGCTTTTTTCTTCTTGGTATTATTTGGCATTTTTTCGCCTCCCTCAAAATTCTACTAGGTAATTATATCATACTTATACTAACATGTAACTATTTTTTCACATCTTATTTACATATTTTCACAAACCGCAAACATGCTATAAATCGCATATTCCAGTATATAGTCCCGCACCTTCTTTTATTAATCTATTAGTACCAACACTTAAATTAGAAGTTATATTACCGTGGAACTGCAAATACTTCTCTTCCTTGTTCCAGTGCACTTTCAACAGTTCTTAAAGTTCCGCTTTTTTCAGCTGCCTCAACCACAATAATTTTCTTAGATAATCCACTAATAATTCTATTTCTCATCGGGAAATTTTCCGGGTTTGGTTTTGTTCCAAGCGGATATTCAGAAATTATTATTCCGTTTTTAACAATCGCCCTATATAAATCTAAATTTTCTTTTGGATATACAATATCTAAACCACATCCTAATACCCCTATAGTCTTTCCTTTCCCATCAATTGCACCACGATGAGCACAAGAATCTATTCCTTTGGCTAATCCGCTTACCACCGTATAACCTTTTGCTACTAAATCCTTAGAGATATTATATGCATTTCTAATTCCATAATCACTCGCATTTCTTGATCCAATAATAGAAATACAACTTTGATTTAAAACACTTAACTCCCCTTTATAAAAAATCGTTACCGGGGGATCATATATTTCTTTTAATAATTTAGGATAACCCTCTTCGTAAAAATTTATATACTTAATATCATTGCACTTCATAAACTTTTCTTGTTTGTGTATTTTTTCTTCATCTTTACTTTGCAAAATATTTTTCCAAGTTTCTTCTCCGAAACCTTCAATATCTAAAATATCTTTTTTGTTAGCATTATAAATTTCATCTACAGAGCCAAATTCCCTCAATAATTTATATTTTCTAATCGCTCCAAGCTTTTTTATGTTAGCAAACCATATCCAATAATTCATATATACCTCCAAACAAAAAGAGTGCTTTGCGTCATCTGCAAAACACCCCATTAATTACTATTTTATTTATTTTGTAACTCATATGCTTTAATAACATTTTCCATTAAAGCAATAATTGTCATTGGTCCAACTCCTCCAGGAACAGGAGTAATGTAACCCGCTTTTTCTTTGGCACTTTCAAAATCAACATCCCCAACGATTTTATTCGTACCTGGTATTCTATTTATTCCAACATCAATAACAACCGCATCCTCTTTTATCATGTCAGCTGTTATAAAATTAGGAGAACCAATTGCAACTACAATAATGTCTGCCGTCTTTGTTATCTCTGACAAATTTTTAGTTTTTGAATGACATATTGTTATTGTTCCATTAGCATTTAATAAAAGTTCTGCCATCGGTTTACCAACAATATTACTTCTACCGATAACGACGCAATGCTTTCCTTCAATTGATATACCATATTCCTCTAACAACATCATTATTCCATATGGTGTACACGCTTTAAAAGAAGGTTGCCCTTGTACAAGTCTACCAGTATTAACAGGACTAAAACCATCCACATCTTTATCTGGATTAATTGCTTCAAAAGCTTCCATAATATCTAAATGATAAGGAATTGGACTTTGTAACAAAATTGCATTAACTGATTTGTCATCATTTAATTTATGAATTAAATTTAACAATTCTTCTTGAGTCACATCTTTTTCTAAATGATACTCTGTGAAATTTATTCCTAGCTCTTCACACATCTTTCTTTTAATACGTATATAAATTTCAGACGCTGGGTCACCTTCAACTCTAATAACCGCTAAAGATGGTATTCCGCCTAACTCTTTGAGTTTTTCAATAACTTTTTCTCTGCGTTTTTCTGCTACTTTTTTTCCTTCGATTAAAATCATTTTTTCTCTCCTTATAAAATAAATATTTTAGCTAATATAAGTAGTCCGAAAACAATTCTATATATTCCAAAAACTTTAAAGCTTCCTTTTTGTAAATATTTAAGTAAAAATTTAATAACTAACAGTCCAACGATAAAACTTGCAAATACACCAGCAAAGAATGCTGCAGAAAAAACAAAATCAGTTATATTTAAAATCACCGCTCCCAAAACAATTGGTGCTGAAAGCATAAAAGAATACTTCGCAGCAGATTCTCTATCTACACCCATTGCTCTTGCTGTTGTCATCGTTATACCAGAACGAGAAACACCTGGTATAAAAGCAAGTGCTTGTGATAAACCAATCAAAAACGTTTGTTTTAAAGTCATGTGTTCATAGTCTGTTGTTGATTTTGATTTTTTATCAACGATATATAAAACAATACCCAATAAAATTAATGCACACGCGATAATAGTCATCGCAAGTTTTACACCACGCGCATCAATAAATCCATCAATAATATCATCTAGTACAAAACCAATTAGGCCTCCAGGTATTGTAGCTAAAACTAAATACCAAAACACTGTGCCATCCCTGTTTTTTTCTTTCTTAAAAGTTGTCTTCCACGCACCAACAAGTAAGCTAATCCAATCTTTAAAAAAGAAAATTCCAATCGCTAATAATGTTCCCGCATGTAGTGCAACATCAAAAGCACCAATATCTTCAATGCCCCACAATAACCACGGTAAAGTAGTTAAATGTGCCGAACTAGATACAGGTAATAATTCTGTAAGACCTTGAACTATACCTAAAAATATTGCTTGAAACATTGAAAAGTCTGCCATTTTTCCTCCTTAGTAAACACTTTTATAAATTATATTTATCCATAAAGTTAAATTCTACATCTTCTTCTTTTACATCTTGAATTTCAATATTTTGAAGATTAACTTCTTCTTTCTTTTCTTCTTTATGATATTCATTCTTAACTTTTTCATCAATTGCTTTTTCTAATTTCATTTGAGCTTGAGAAACCATATGCATACCAGTTAAATATTCTTTAACATTCGCAAACATCGGATCCGTTTCGGCTTTGTATCTATAGCTTGGTTCTCTTTCAATCGCATACTCAATATATGCAATTGCTTGAACTTCATTATTTTGAAGCATAGAAATTTTTGCAAGTTGATAATACGATTTAGCAGCAATATCTGTACTTTGAGAAGCATTTCTAAAAGCTGTAGCAGCATCTTCTAAATCGCCTTTTAGTAAATGAATTTGTCCAATGCTAAAATGAGCCTCAAATAATTTAGGATTTAACTCAATTGCTTTTTGATAACAAGTTAATGCTTCATTAAAATCTCTAAGTTCAGTTCTTACAATACCCATGCTATAGTATAAATCATAATTATCTTGATCATATTTAATAGCGCGTTGATATACATTTATTGCTTCATCATATTTATTTTCAGCACAAAGAACTAAAGCTAAAAGTTCAGAAGCCGGTGTAAAGTCTGGTTTAATTCTTAGCGCATTATCAAGCACAACCTGTGCATCACTCTTTTTGTTTAATTCATTAAAGATTATACCAATCTCATAATAAGACTTGTAATCATTTCTATTAAGCTCTACCGCTTTAGCAAATTTGTCAAACGCAGTTCTTCTATCGCCAACTGCATTATACGCTTTACCTAATTTAACATATGTTTCACTATTATTAGGATTTTTCTCAGCAGCATGTTTATATAAGTCTATAGCCTTGTTGTAATCATTTCTTTTAACTAAAACATCTCCTGCTTTTATTAAAAAATATTCATTAACATCTACTTTTATGTATTCTAATAAAAATAGTGTTGATGGAACAATTACAGAAAACACTAAAATAAATGATTGTATCGCATAGTTTGGATAAACCCCTTTAAATAGCGATAACAATTGCACCATAAGTGAAATTATTTGAAAACTTAATAACACAATATATGGAGTCTCTTTTGTTTTCATGTACTTACATGCTATGTATACTAGTAACGCAGCACATAAACAACTATAAACTATTCTTTCTATTAACATCTTACTTGCTTCCTTTCAAAACCTCTTACAAATTCTTACCTTTAGTTGTTCCCAAACTTTTCTTCATAAGCTTTTATACATTTTGCAATGCATTCTTTTGCAACTTCTGCATTATTCATTTCTTTAATTGCAGTTTCTTTATCTTCTAAAAATTTATATACTTCAAAGAAATGTGAAATTTCATTTGATAAATGAGATGGTAAATCAGTAATATCTCTATACACTGAAAGATTTGGTTCTCTTACAGGTATGGCAATGATTTTTTCATCATGTTCGTCATTATCAGTCATTTCAAGCATTCCAATTGGATAACATTCAACTAATGTCATTGGAGCAATTTCTTCTTGACATAAAACTAAAACATCAAGAGGATCATTGTCATCTGCATAAGTTCTTGGTATAAAACCATAATTTGCAGGATAATGTGTCGCAGTATATAAAACTCTATCTAATCTTAATAAACCAGTTTCCTTATCTAATTCATATTTATTTTTACTCCCATTAGGAATTTCAATAACCGCTGTAAAAACTTCAGGTCTAACCCTACTTGGATTTATGTCATGCCAAATATTCATAAAAAACACTCTCCCTTATCTTCAATCGAGTGTATTTTATATCAAAAAACCCCTAAAGTCTAGCATTTTTCCCAAAAGGAACAATAAAATAAAATATACCTTTTTCTTACATATATTTATGTAAAGTATTGCTATTTTTTGTGTAAAAATATATAATTATGTCACTATGAAAAAGATAATTGTTGATAAAAATAATGTAATGGTAATTAACTACCTACAAAGTAAATTTAATAATCTGAAAATCGGTACAATTTATAAAGCTTTAAGAAATAAAGACATTCGCGTCAACGGAATTAAAATCTCAGAAAATGTTATGGTAAACCAAGGTGATGAGCTTACCGTATATATAACTGACGATTTACTTTATGGAGCAAAATCTATTAACGAAAAAAACATAATCTATGACGATGAGAACATTGTAATTCTATATAAACCACAAGATATGCTTGTAGTATCACAAGGCGACGAACCCGGTTTAGACACGTTGGCAAAAGATTTTTTAGGATATACTATTTATCCATGTCATCGTATTGATAGAAACACCTCCGGGATTGTAATATTTGCTAAAAATAAAGAATCCGAAGAATCAATGAGTGAAATGATAAAAAATCACTTACTTAGAAAGTTTTATAGATGTACTGTAATTGGCCATCCTAAAAACAAAAAAGCAACTCTTACCGCTTATCTATTTAAGGATAGCAAAACAAGTCGCGTAATAGTTTCAAATGAAAAGAAAAAAGGTTATGTTGAAATAATTACAAAATATGAAGTTATTTCATATAACAACAATGGCACTGCAGATTTGGAAGTACAACTTGTAACGGGACGTACTCATCAAATACGTGCACATTTAGCTTTTATCGGATATCCAATCTTGGGTGATGGTAAATATGGAAAAAATGAAACTAACAAAAAATTCAAACTAGCAAAACAAGAATTAGAAGCTTATAAGATTGTGTTTGATGGCGGTTTAGGAAACTTAGAATATTTAACAGGTAGAACTATAAAAATAAAATAAAAAAGGTGCGATTAAATCGCACCTTTTTCGTTATCTAAAATTAAATTATGACAATGAAATTCCCATGAATGAAACTATAAAGTAAACAGCAACCCATACAGCTTCAGCTATAGCAAATCTTCTAAATGCACTCTTATCATCTGTTTCGTTGCATAAAGCTTTAATAGCAAAGAACATTAACACTGTAGAAATAAGTGTTGCGAATGTATAAACTTTGCTTGTTATTTTATTCATGCTGTAGCCAATCATGTTTAATAGATAAATAACATCTGCTGCTATAATTGGAAGTTTAACAGTTGTTATTGTTGATATGTATGTTGTTAATGATTTTTTCTCTTTTTTGTTTAACCAGAATAACACAAGCGCCATTGAAAGAACAGATAGTGCAGGTCTTAAAGCAATCTTAATAAATCCAAAAAGATTTTCATGCCATTCGCCCCACTCATTAAATAATGTGTCTAGTCCACCAATCATTTCAACAACTGTCCATACAATTAATAAAACAATTGCTGTCTTAAATAGATTAACTGCACCGCTTGCTATTTCTGAAATTTTATCTAAAGGATTTTTAAACATCTCTTTGATAAATCCTTTAGTTGCTTTTGCTTCTTCTTTTACATCAACATTCTTTAGATTTTCTTTAACTTGATTGATAGTTTCTTTTGCCTCATTCTTTAGTTCTTCAGTCTTTACTTCTTCGTTTTCTTGATTTACATTTTCGTTTAAATTTTCGTTCATGTGTATCCCCCTTATTTTTCTTTTGATTAAATACAAAATAATTTTACACTTAGTGATTATATGTGTCAACATTCGACAAAAAAAGTGTCCAAGTGGAACACCCATCTTTGGACACTTTAAATTTTAATATTCAAACTCTGCCCACGGGCCAACCTTTTTTGGATAACAATTAAATTTCATTATTTCATCTTTTGTTGGATGTTTAAATTCTAATTCATATGCCCACAAAGCTATTTGTACACCTGGATTAGATTTACCGTATTTTTGATCTCCAACCAAAGCATGTCCTGCATTTGAAAATTGAACTCTAATTTGATGATGACGTCCGGTTTCTAAATTTATCTTCACCAACGAGTTTCCGTTTGCTTCACCAATAACTTCGTATGAAAGTTTTGCAAGTTTAGCTCCCTTTTTATCTTTTGAAACTACTTTACTTTTATTTAAAGCTTCATCTTTAAATAAATAATCTTCAAACGAACCTGTTTTATTATCAAAAGTTCCATTAACAACAGCTAAATATTTCTTAGAAAAATTATTTGTTCTAATTGCTTCTGAAAGTCTTGAAGCTCCTTTTGATGTTCTTGCAAAAACCATAATTCCACCAACAGGCCTATCTAATCTATGTACTAAACCTAAGTATACTTCTCCTGGTTTTTGATATTTTTCTTTTATATATGATTTCACAAGTGTAAGCATGTCTTCATCTGTAGTCTTGTCTGCTTGTGAAGGTACATTACAAGGTTTTTCTACAACGATTATATGATTATCTTCATAAATAACGTTAAGCATTAGATACTCTCCCATCTACCATAAATACCACAAGGTAATACAATGTCACTATCTTTCATTGGCAAACCTACTTCACCACAACTAATTTTGCCTTTTTTCTTAATGTTCATTTTAAGTAAATTTGCAAGAATATTTGGCGAAAGACCTGTTGTATATGAATTTATTAAAAAGAATAACGGCTGATCAGATAAAACTTGTGTACAAAGTTTAATAAGCGGGTCTAAATCTTCTTCAATATTCCAAACCTCTCCATTTGCACCACGTCCATATGAAGGTGGATCCATAACGATAGCATCGTATCTATTACCTCTTCTAATTTCTCTTTGAACAAATTTATTAACATCATCAATAATGAATCTAACTGGTCTATCAGCAAGACCAGATGATGCAACATTTTCTTTTGCCCATGCAGTCATACCTTTTGAAGAATCAACATGACATACAGAAGCTCCCGCTGATGCACACGCAACAGTAGCTCCGCCAGTGTAAGCAAATAAGTTTAAGACTTTAATAGGTCTCTTCGCATCTTTAATTTTATTCATCATAAAGTCCCAATTAACAGCTTGCTCTGGGAATAACCCTGTATGCTTGAATCCCATAGGTTTTAAATTAAAAGTTAAGTTTTTATATTTAATTTGCCATGACTTTGGAACATTCTTGATATATTCCCATTCACCACCACCAGATTTACTTCTGTGATAATGAGCATTTGCTTTTTTCCATAATGCAGGATTGTGTTTATTCCCCCAAACAATTTGCGGATCAGGTCTTATAAGCACGATATTTCCCCATCTTTCAAGCTTTTCACCATTAGCCATATCTAAAATTTCATAATCTTTCCATTTATCAGAAATTATCATATATTTCCTCCATGTATTATTTTGAGCAAAAACTCTCTTTTGCCCGAATTCTCAAGTATTATATCACAGAATACATAAAAAAGGAAGAAAGTGTTAAATTTTATCAAAGATACCGGCAAATCCTTATTTCCCTAGTTATTTACGTTTACATAAATTTGTTTTTGTGGTATAATATTATTGCCAAAACTATATGAGTTTAGGTGATATGGTGTCTTTTTACCATATCGAAATCTTTGCACAAATCTTTGAAAGGAGTGATTCCAAAGTGCAAAAACAGCAAGTTCAGCAAAAGTTCCCTATTCTGCGGTTTCCTAAAGAGCTGGTAAAAATCTTTCTTTTCCTGCTTCTAGCACACGCTGCAGAAACAATGATCATGGACGCAACGTCCTTCCTTCTCCAGCTGAGCAAATCGCTCATTGTTGAAGGTGTGATCATCGGTGCACTCATTATCTTTGGGTTGTACCACGCAAGAGATCCGCTAAGCGCTTTCTTCCAGTCGTTGTTTTCAGAGCAAATGCTTATCTATGAAGAAGCTGAGCTCATTCAACTTGGAAAAGTTGCTGGCAACATTTTATTCCTGGTAAAGGGCAAAGTCACCAAGCGCAATGAAGAACACGGTTTCGACGAGAAAATGACCTCGAACGAAATCCTGACGACGCTACGAAAGTACGTCCAGCTCCTCTGGAGTAAGCAGCTATTTTGGTTCAAAAACGCCATCAAGGTACTATCTACTGCAATAATGCTAATCGGCTTCGTGATAGTTACTAATGTTGAGGTCAAAAACACACTCGTGTTTTACCTTATTACACTTATTGGTGTAGGCATCAAAGTGCTGTTCAGTTTCAAATGGGTATCCATTAGAAACAAAAGACGCGGAGCATCTCGTAAAGCGTCGCTGCTTAGTGAAAATGCACTGCAAGACATCCTTCAGGTTGAACCTTTCAACACCGATCACGCGAAGTTTATGATTGATAACTTTGTAAAGTCTAGTTCAGAGGGCTTCAACTTAAGGCGCACTACTCAGCATGAGGTAAACATCTTCCGAATTATTGAGAGCGTATTATTAACCTTCGTTACCTTTGGTATTATTGCAATTACGCTTTTAGAGAATGGCATCATGAATGCTAACCTCGAAACGCTCACAAGTGCAATCGCACTTGTTGCAATCTATAACCAAGTGCTCAGACGTTCTGGCTCTCTCGTAGACATCTTCTATGATTATCGTGAGATTCAAGAAGAAGAAAAAATTCGTATCGATGACTTCAATGCTATCATGGCAGTTTACGAAGTGGAAAAAAATAAGCAAGACGCTAAGGCAAGTAAGCTTATTACTTTCACCGTAAATCCTTTTGAGGTGCAGCACAAAGCAGATGGCGGCAATCGAGCGTTTACACTCATCAACGAACAAACTATCCAACTGGTTTGTGGCGACTTTGTAATGTTCACCGGTGCAACCGGTGCTGGTAAAACAACGCTTCTTAGCTTGGTTACTCAGAATACTTATTCCGATAAGTTTGAGCCTACCATTGAAACTGAAAGCGAAGGTGTTGCCAAATCCATCATGCATCAAGTGTACCTCGCCATGGGAACCAAAACACTCTTGTCAGAAATCACTTTGGGTAAGCCTGAGTACGATCGTGAGAAACTTCTCTATATTCTGGAAAATCTACATCTCCTTGATGAGTTCTCCCAGAAGAATGATGATGTCTTCGCACTTTTAAACTCTACTACCAAAACGCATTTCTCTGCGGGACAACTTCAAAGACTTGCAATCGCAAGAACTTTGTACAACCTCAGTGACGATATCCAGATTGTTGCTTTTGACGAAGCTACTAACAATCTCAATGACGATATCGCCTACCAGGTGTTGCAGTTCATTGCAAGTTACTGCAAGGACAAACTTGTACTATTCTCCACACACCAAATCGAGGTGTGCAAACGAGTAGCAACTAAACAACTGTCCTTCACTCCTACCGGCATCAACACTTATACTGTTGCATCGGTAAATTAACACACGCGGCTGTCGGGTCACTTTGACCCGGCAGTTTTTATTTGTCATAAACGTTGATATTTTTACATTTTTCGTATATCATATCTACTGCAAAAGGAGAAAAAAATGAATCATACAGAAAAAGAAAATAATACTGAACTCAAACTGGTATATATTCTTACAACTTTACTTGTAATTTTTTTGATATATCCATGTTTAGTTATAATAAATACAACAAAAAAATTAAATACTATTACACCAACTATCTTACCTGCAATTGTAAGCTCTGGTGACTCAGATAACGGTTCGCCGTCTAACGATATTCCTCCAAAAGTAGAAAACAAAATATCTGATATAGATTTAAGTTTAATAAAAAATGTTTTACCACATGTAAGTTCTTTTCAAACAACTAATCCTACAGGAACTTATTCTGGCGAAATTATTTTAACAAATTCAAAAGACTATAATCTTGTCGAAGGTGTTACAACATTTAGAGGAAACAATTACAGAGACTCTGCTTTTTATGGAGAATTAGATGTTTCAGAAAAGAAACTCTCAAAAGTTTGGACAAATGTGATTGGCCAAACAGATAATTGGACTGGTGTTGGTTGGAACGGACAACCCGCAATAATTAAGTGGCCTGAAGAAACTAGAATTCATATGAATTTATATGAAGAATTTATAAATAAAGAAAATTTTATCGAAGTCGTTTATGGCGCATTAGATAGTAAAATTCACTTTTATGATTTAGAAACAGGACATCCGTCACGTGATCCAATCGAAGTACCAAGTTCGATAAAAGGAAGTGTAACTATAGATCCGCGAGGTTATCCTTTACTTTATGTCGGACAAGGTATAAACGAAGTAAGTGGCGAATCTGTGAAAATGGGATATCATATTTTTAGTTTGATAGATGGACAAGAACTTTTATTTATTAATGGTCGTGACCCATATGCATATCTTGGTTGGGGTGCATTTGACGGGAACCCATTAATTGATTCAAAAACAGATACTATGATACTTCCCGGAGAAAACGGTTTAGTTTATATCGTAAAGTTAAATACAAACTATAATAAACTTGCAGGAACAATTTCTATTAATCCAATTATTACTCGCCTACGCACATCAACGTATGGCAAAGCCGGCGGTATCGAAAACTCAATCACAGTATTTAATCACTATGCGTACTTTATGAATAATAATGGAATTATTCAATGTATCGATTTAAATAATTTATCTGTTGTTTGGAATTATAATATGGGCGATGATTGTGATTCTACAATTGTGCTTGAAGAAGAAAATAACAAAGTAATGTTATATGCTGGTTCAGAAGTAGATAGACAACTGCAAGACGCTCCTGCTTATGCAAGAAAAATAGACGGATACACCGGCGAAGTTATTTGGGAATATTCTTTAAATTGTAAATATGACTCAAATGTTAACGGTGGTATTCTATCTACTCCTATTGTTGGCAAAGGTAAGATTTCAAATATGGTGATATTCAACTTTTCAAAAGTCACTTCATTTATAAACGGTAAAATGGTCGCTTTAAATAAAGAAGATGGCTCAGTAATTTGGGAAAAGAATTTGCCTTACTACTCATGGAGTTCACCAGTTGCTATATATACCAAAACTGGAGATGCTTACATCATATTTGGTAACGCACATGGTCAACTATTATTAATAGATGCATTAACTGGTGAAACTTTATATACATTAAATACTGGTGGCGGAAACATAGAAGGTTCTCCTGCGATATACGACAACAAAATAATAATCGGCACTAGAGGAAAAAGAATTTATTGTATTGAAATTAAATAAAATAAAAAGCTTGTCAAAAATGACAAGCTTTTTTATTAATATATCTCAGCATTATTTTCTGAATCAACTTTTATATATGTTGAAATCCTTCTTTGTGGATCTGTTAATACTTTGTAATAAGTTTCTCCATCGATTTGATAAACATTTGTTATTTGAAGGGTTCCTTCTTTTAAACCACTCAATGTTACTTTATTAATCTCTTTGTTGTCTTTATATATAATTAATTGTGCGCCTTTTATTTCTGCTGAATATTCATACACACATAAAGGTGTTAATTCTGGTTTTTCTAATGATATTTCTTCAGCACTCAAATCAAATTTCACATATGCATCTTGAAGTTTTTCTCCAGAATCATTTGTCTTAAAACGTAACATATAGATATTTTCATCAAGAAGTGTTGGATCTGTAATAAATTCTTCATTTAAGAAAACATATGAATATGCACCCTTTTCAATTTTTACATCCCATTTATCTTTCTTGTCACTTTTTCTTATTATTCTAAGAGCGTATTGTGATGAATCATTAGTATAGTTAACTAAAGTAAAAATGTATTCATTATTTGAATATACTTGAGTATAATTTTCGTCATAACCTTGTACTGTATCATATACTGTTATCGTTAAATCCGTTTTGTTAAGACCAATTAGAGCATAATAATTTTTAGAAGTTCTAGCAATATAATATAAGTTGTTATCGTCTTGATATGCGTATTGTACCTCGCCATCACTTGTAAGTGGATATCTTTCCTTTGTATTCATAGTATTGTGATAATATATACCCTTATATAAAACTCCCTCGTATAAAGTTATATACCATTCATCTGTTAAGTCTTGCATTTTACCTTCCGCAAATAAAGTTATCTTTCCAGTAGCTATATCATATACATATGTATTGTCGCCTGTATAATAAAAAATTTTATTATCTTTAGCTAGTATTTCACTATCTGTATAAATGTTTGCATAATTTTGTATAACCTTTTCAGTATCAGACTCTTCGTTTCTATTAATTAATTTAAATGAAGGTTTTCCATCGACAATCTCACTAGAAAAATAAAATCTTTCATCACCATAAACTACAAATGAAGTATTATTATTTTTAATCTTTCCAAGTTTCAATTCTTCTTCGACTTCTGCCATACGAAGATATGTCGTAACAAGCGAAAATCCTAATAATATAAAAATAACAACCGCTGCAACTTTCAACAATTTCAATTTTTTTGCATCCATGCAAATCCTCTCCTTTGTTTAATCTTTATGCGCTTTCAATCTATTTATATTAATTCCAGCTGAATTAAATTTTTCTTCATATTCTGTCGGAATATTTGTAATATCATTTTCTGCATATAAATCATAAGTGCACTCATCTATTGTATAACCATAATTCTTAATACTTTCTAAAGAAAAATCAAAGAAATCTCTGTTATCTGTTTTTTGAAAAATTTCTTTTTTATCTTTAAAAATTTTGTCATACTTTTTAAGAAAAACTTCGCTTGTAAGTCTACGTTTTTCATGTCTAGCCTTCGGCCAAGGATCTGAAAAGTTCAAATATATTCTTGAAACTTCTCTATCAAAAATTTCTTCAATCCCTTCTGCATCAAACAATAATAATTTTAAATTTGATATTTTTTCTTTTCCTTCTAAAGTATTAACTGCTTTAACTAAAACACTATCGTATTTTTCTATTCCTATAAAATTAATATCAGGATGTGCTTCTGCCATCCCAATAATAAATCTTCCTTTTCCCATTCCAACTTCTATATGAATTGGATTTAAATTTTCAAAAACTTCACTCCAATGACCTTTATTCATTTGCGGAGCGTCTACATAATAACTTGACTGTATAACAGTTTCTTTTGCGTTTTTTATCTTTTTAAGTCTCATTGTTCCCTCTTATTTCATTTTAATATAGACAATTTTGCTTTTTATATTATATAATAAGCCCGATAGTTAATCAAATATAATTATCAAATTTAATGAGGAGGCATGGTTAATATGGCAAAGAAAATAGCTCTTTTACTTTCATTAGTTATGATGTTTACTATTTCTTGCGTATTTGCAACAGAATCAGATGCAGTTGTAACATCTGATGCTCCAGTAGCTGCTGAAGACGTTGTTGAGACATCTGGCGAAGAAGCTGTTGAAGTTTCTGGTGATGATGCTGCTGAAGAACCAGCTACTTCTGGTGAAACTGTTGAAACTTCTGGTGAAGAACATGATCATGATCATGAAACAGAAGGAAACGGTAGCGCTGTAGTTGGTGCTGTTATAGCTGTTGTTATAGTTGTAGCAATCGTTGCAATCGTTTGGATTCTTAACAAAAAATAATATATGAAATAATTTGTTAAACAAAAAAAGTATCACGGTTTCGTGATACTTTTTTTAATGGGGACACCCCTTCTTGTTAAATTTTTTACAACAAGGACTGTCCCCGTTGTAAAACTTAATCTTCTTTTTTCTCTTCTCCATCACATTTACAATATTTATATGAAAAAGTTGGACCTTTTTCTTTAAACATTGTTTCTAATTTATCTAGTAAGTTTGGAACATAGTCTAAAAGTTTATCTACAGCATTACAGTGATCTACAGGAATAAATTTTGGACACTTATTTTCATCACTTCCAGATACAATAACAAAACCGACCGGAACAATATTTACACCTGCACCACTACCACCACCAAAAGGTAATCTGTATGTTATTGCTTCGTCAATACCTTCTCTTTCATATGCATCTACCGTTTCTCCAGAAAACTCGCTACCACCAGCCGCAAAACCAAAACTCACTTTTGAAATAGGTATAATAACTGTACCATTTGTTGTTTCTATCGCCTCGCCCACTATAGTATTTACATCAATCATTTCTTTCAAATTACTCATTGCCGTATTCATTAAATTTTCAATTGGATGCTCACTCATATAATTTTACCTCCTAATTTTTCTTAAATATAGTTTGGATAAACTAAAGAAAATTTATGCATTTGCTTTTTGTTCTTTTTTAGATTTCAACCTTTGTTTCATTTTATAAATAATCAAAATAATACTAATAACACTAACTCGTATTTTCCCATCCACCAAAAGTTGAATCTTCCATTCGTTATATTGTGGTACAACTTTAAATTGTAGACCACTCTTTTTACTAAAAGGTAATCTATATATACTTGGAATAAGATAGCTAAAAAACAAAACTCCTAAATTAGTTAAATGTATAAATGGAGTACCAACTATAATATTAGTATCAAATTTTTCTATATCAATCACTTCCGAAACATCCATCAAAATATTTTTATCAAACTCCGCGCTTCCACTTTTTACAAAGTTATTGACTTTATTTTTTATGTGCCTTTCTTTGAAAAACGCTTTGTAATAAAAATCCAAATTTTCATTTACAATTTTTAATTTAAACGTTATAGGAGCTTTTATAATTGATATGCTCAAAAAAATAATTATAATTAAGGACAAAAAAATAATAAGTGTAATCATACACTTATTATTTCCTTTTTTATCTAATTAATACTTATCTCTTTATACTAGCAAAAGATTGTAACATGCTTCTTACCAAATCAACAGCCCAATCAACCGCTTCTCTATCAAATTCAATTGGTTCTTCTACCTTTTCGTACCCCTCAATAGGCTTAAAAGAAGCTCTTATCTTGTGAGTTTCTTTTACCTTTTTGAAAGTGTATTCTGTAACAGCTCCAACTGATTCGCCATCAACTTCTACATCTTTAACTTCAAAACCTTCATCAGGAATAATTTGAACTGTAAAGTTCTTTCCATGAGGAGCACGTATTGGATTTGGAGATATTTGTCCATTCTTTGTGTAATATACCGTTATTACATGAGTCATTACCGATGAGTTTACATCAGTTGGTAATGATGTGTCTGGATATGTATAAACAATTTCTAAATAGTTTTTATCGTTTATTCTAACATAATCAGCAGGATTACCATTTACTGTTGCAATCGTACTAGCATCATATTTTACATATACTCCAGGTCTTACTGTAATTGTAACTACATATGTACCATTTTCTAAACGATCCCATTCAACTTTGTTTACAACAGATCTAGATTCTTTTGTAAGTTCAACATCTGTATCTAAAATTCCAGTATAGTTGTACGGAGTTTTTAATCCTGATACTTCAACTTTAGGTATAATATCGTACTCAATTCCAAGTGCATAGCACACTCCAAATTGCATAGTTAAAACTAAAGTTAATAATAGTAAACCAAACTTTTTCATAAAACTTCCTCCTTTATTTTGGTTTATCTTGTTTCAATCTTATATATCCAAGTTCTGTCCAATGGTTGTAGTCAAGATCTAGCATAAACACAACTTTTGGTTTTGAACCCGCTCTGTTCTTATCAACAACGCAAGCATAAAATCTTGTATTCAAAGTTGGAGGTGCTGGTAAATCTTTGTATACCAAATCCTCTTCTTTTTCAGAATATTCATACATATCATACGTATCACTTTTTATTGTCTTAATCAAACAAAGAGTATCTAAAACTTCTTTAACAGTTCTTGTACTTTCAAGATCATTAATAGAAAGATTAAGTGGTGGTGTTGCGTTATCATTAAGCTGTAATGTTGAACCAATAAACAAATTAAAACTTTGTGCTAATGTTGAAAGAACTGTTGCTGTCTTTTTAACCTCTTCACCACTACCAATATGTTCAATATCTGTTTTTAATGTATCATAGAAGAAATATTCAATACCTTCTTTATAATAGTAATCCATAATAATATTTCTTAACTCATCATTACTATGATCAGAAGTATATACAAAGAATATTCCTGCTTCTTTTTGAGCTCCTAGCCAATCAGTAGCAGCAATCGCTTCTCTAAATTGTGTTGAGTTCTCGTTAAGTCTTTCTACGAAATCTTCGTTTGACTCACCTTCTTTTCTCTTTATAAAACCATCATCATCAAGTTCTACATCTTTGCCTTCATCAGGTAAAAATTTAAGAGCAAGAATTTCAGCTTCTCTAATATGAAGTTTTTTACCATGAAGTTCTTGAATAAAAGGTGCATTCATAATAGTTGTAATTAAGCAAAGCTTCATCTTTTCTTCTGTCATTTCGTTTGAAATAAGAAGAACCTTTTTCTTTTGAGCATATACTAGGTAAGTAATAATGTTTGTTATAAATCTTGATTTACCCGAGTTAGATGGCATCGCAAAAGAAACAGTTTCACCTTTTCTAAAACCCTTGAATGTTTTAGTAAGTACAGGGAATGGTGTTGGAACACCAGATTTTAAGTTATTACTTCTTGATACCATAAATTCTGTAATATCTTCTTCTAATTTACACTCTTTAATACTACTTGTAAAACTCAAATCATTAAGTGTACTAATGATTTCATCGATACCCATTTCATTATATCTTGCGTATCTTTTAATATTAACTACTTTATCTTGAATGTTTTTTGTTGGAGCATTTGCATAACTCATTTTTAATAAGAATAATTTTCTTATCTCGTGATATGCTTGCTCTATTGAATATCCAGATTCAATAGCATACTTCTTACAAGTTTCCATATATGTTTCTGTTTTTTCCGTAAGTTTTGGAAAAGAAAAACCTTTCTTCGCATTTTCAGATGCGTATGATTGTCCTTCACGGAATAAAACTAATTTATATACATCAAGCATCCAAGGCACTGAAAATTGACATTCTGGCGCCTCAAGATAGAACATACCAATACCCTTTGGATTAAGTATTAATAGTCCTACATAGATAGCTTCTAATTTTTCATTTGTTAATATAGCTGGGAATTGCGTTGCTTGTTGAGTTGCCCCACCATTATAAGCCATTAATTATCCAACTCCTATCTTAAGTAAAAGTTAATTTCATACATATTAATTATAAATTTGTTAAAAAAAAGTGTCAATAGATTTACTTAGTTGTGAAAGAAATCAAAAACCGCTTTTGCTGTCTTTTCATCAATACCTTCTACACTTTCTAATTCATCTAAACTTGCTTCAGAAATTTTCTTTAATGATTTATATTTTTTCAAAAGAATTTCTTTACGTTTATTTCCCACCCCTGGAATATCATCTAATATAGAAACCTTCATTTTCTTATCTCTTAATTTTCTATGATATTCAATCGCAGTTCTATGAACTTCGTCTTGAATAAATGTAATGAAATTCATTATATCTTTATCTTCAATTATTAACTCTTCACCATCAGGTGTTATAATTCCACGAGTTCTATGTTTGTTATCTTTTACTAAACCGTACACCGGAATATCAAGTCCATATGCATCTAGGACTTCAACTGCGACCGCAACTTGATTACTACCACCATCCATAAGTACTAAATCTGGCGCTGGACCAAAAGGATTTTTTTCGCTAACCTCAACTAAATATCTAAAACGTCTAACTAATGTTTCTTTCATACACATTAGATCATTTTGACCTTCAACCGTCTTTATTTTAATTCTACGATATTCGTTTTTCTTTGGCTTACCATTTTCAAAAACAATAATGCCTGCAACAGTATCAGTACCAGAAATATTTGAAATATCATAACTTTCAATTCTTAAAGGTAATTTTTCTAAGTCTAATAATTGTTTTAATTTATTAATATTTGTTTCTGTTTCAATTACATCTGATTTGTTTTGTAGTGAAATCAATGCATTCTTTTCAGCCATTTCTATAAAGCGCATTTTCTCACCTTTTTGAGTAATCTTAAATTCTACACTTTTACCATTATTAAGCATCATCAAACGTTCTCTTAGTAAATCGATTTCATCAAATTCATATCTAAAAATGATTTTGCTTGGTACATTTTCTTCATTGTAAAACTGCTTCATAAAATCAGCAATCAAAGTACCTTCATCAATATCTTGCACATCATCAAAAATGAAATTTTCACCAGCAATCATTTTACCCGAACGTATTCTGAATAGTTCTAAAGACGCTTTATTTAAAGTTTTAATTACGCCTATTACATCTATGTCATTTTCATTATAACTTTCAATTTTCTGCCTTTGTGATAAGTTTTCAATGCTATACATTTTATCTCTTAAAGCAGCAGCTTTTTCAAAATTCATTTCTGCTGAAGCTTCTTCCATTTCTGCTTTCAAATTTTTTAATATATCTTGTGCTTTGCCATCTAAAAACATCATCACTTGTTTTATAACTTGTGCATATTCTTCTTTTGTCACCTTGCCAGCACAAATTCCTAAACATCTTTTTATGTGATAATTCAAACAAGGTGTTTCTATTTTGTCTTTCTTAAAAATCTTTCTACAATGTTTTAATTTAAATGTTTGGTTTAAAAAATCTACCGTATCTTTTACAGCAAATGCATTTGTATACGGGCCATAATATTTAGCTCCATCATTAATCTTTTTTCTAACAACTCTTAATGTTGGGAAATCTTCATTAATTGTTAATTTAATATATGGGTACATCTTATCATCTTTTAAAAGTACATTATATTTAGGTCTATGAAGCTTAATAAGATTACATTCCAAAATCAAAGCTTCCATTTCCGAATCAACCACAATGTATTCAAAGTGGTCAATAAGAGAAACCATCTTTTGAATACGCATAGTCTTTTTCGTTTTTTGGAAATATTGACGCACTCTATTTTTTAAGACAACAGCCTTGCCAACATACAAGATATTGTCATCTTTGTCTTTCATTATATAAACACCTGGTTTCTCTGGTAGTTTTTTTAGTTCTTCTTGAATGTCAAACATATGCCTTGTCCTTTCATAAAATATTTTTGTTGTTTATTCTAAGTACTTTTCACAGCAATATTTTACCGCAAAAATAGAAAAAAGTCACATCTTTTGATGTGACTTTTCTTAAAACCCTTATCTATTCAATTCCATCTACATCTTCAGCGTCGATAGCTTCTGCATCGTCTTCTGGTAATGCATTAAATTTTTCAAAAATAGCATTTGCAAGTTCAGCTCTGAAATCTCTTGCAGTTGGATTTTCTTTGTCTTTGATTGGATGAACTATGTCTCTCCAGATTCCTTTTTTAGGATCTCTTTTACTTGGCATAGCGATGAATGGTTCTTTACCATTTGTTGGCACGATAACTTTGATGTCATGTACTACAAATACATCGTCAAATGTTACGTGAGCAATACCTTTCATATTTCCGTCAGATTTTACTCTTTTTACTTTTACGTCCGTAATTTCCATTAAAAAAGCACGCCCTTTCTTATTTCTGTAATTGCTGCTCTCATTTGTCAGCTAAATTTATATTACTGCAAATAATTCAAAATTCCTGCTAGTTTTCAAAGTTTTTTTAAACTTTATGATTATGTATACTGTATCACTTTGCCTTTTTCTGCATATAATAAATATAGACATTATTTTGCCATTTGGGTATAATTATGAGTGATTGGAGGTCTTATTGAATGGACATAAATATAGATAATACAAAGAAAATACATATGGTTGGTATCGGTGGAGTTAGTATGAGCGGTATAGCAGATATTCTTATGAATTTAGGTTATACAGTTACTGGTTCTGATGCAAACGAAAGTGATATAACAAAAAGATTAGAAACTCAAGGAATACCTGTAAAAATAGGCCACTTCCCTGAAAACGTTCACGGTGCTGATGTTGTAGTTTACACAGCTGCTGTAAAACAAGATAATCCCGAACTTGTAGAAGCTCATAATTTAAATATAGAAACTATAGAACGTTCTGACTTTTTAGGAATGCTTACAAAATTATACAAAGAAACTATCGCAATAAGCGGAACTCATGGAAAAACCACAACCACTTCTATGGTCTCTTCTATTTTTCTAAAAGCTGCTACAGATCCAACAATTCAAGTTGGCGCTGATTTATCAGTTTTAGACGGCTTGAATTATAGAGTTGGGAAAAGCGATTATTTTATAGTTGAAGCTTGTGAATATGTAAGAAGTTTCTTAAAATTTTTTCCAAGAACTGCCGTTGTTTTAAATATTGAAGAAGAACACCTAGATTGCTATAAAGACTTAGAAGACATCAAAAATGCATTTAATTCATTTTTAGATATTCCATCTGAAAATGGTACAATAATTCTAAATGCTGACGATTCTGATTGCATGGCTATCTCACAAAATCACAAAGCTAAATTAATTACTTTTGGAATAGATAATTCTGCAACTTGGACCGCTACTAATATTCAAAAAAATCTAGATGGCACATATTCATTCACAGCAAAAAATGATTCTGAAGAATTAAATGTAAAACTATCTGTGTTTGGATATCACAATATATATAATGCTCTTGCTGCAATCGCTGTTTCTAAATCTTATAATTTACCAAATGAAGCAATTATAGCAGGGCTACTTGCATTCGGTGGCGCAAAAAGACGTTTTGAATATGTAGGAACTTATAGAGGTGCAAAAATATATGATGATTACGCTCATCACCCAACTGAAATTAAAGCTACTTTAAAAACAGCAAAAGCAATAAACAATAAAAAAATATGGGTTGTATTCCAACCACATACTTATTCGAGAACTCATACTCTTTTTGATAAATTCGTTACTGCATTTGAAGATGCTGGCGAAGTAATCGTATTAGACATTTACGCAGCTCGTGAAAAAGATACCGGAATTGTTTCATCTAGACAATTAGCTACCAAAATAAATGAACATTCAAATAATGCCGTTTATCTTTCTACTATTCCTGAAGCTTTATCTTATTTAAAAGCAAAAATGAAACACGGTGACATCTTGCTAACAATTGGTGCTGGCGACGTAACAAACTTAGGAAGAAAATTAGGACAATAGAATTAAGCGAATTAGATATACTTTCTAATTCGCTATTTTTATGCAACAAAAAAGACTACTTAAAAGTAGTCTTTTATTTTATGGTTTACATTTATTACATGGAAAATATCCTTGACTAGCAGCTTCAACTCTATTTAAAAATATTTGCCACTTGTTTATCTCAGCTTGATTTGCAGGATCATCCATATTTAAAGCAAGTAAAGCTTGTACATCTGGACATTTTTCGTCATGATAATACATTTGTGCTCCATTTTTATATCCATACAAATAACTTGCATTAACAATCTTAGCACCACCAAGAGCATAGTTGTTATAATATTGATTTATACCAATTGGTAAACCTTGAATAAACGCCATTACGGAAATATCATTAATTGAGTTTGTCCAATCATCATTAGAAATTTCAGGAAGCCTAAAGTCATAACTAGAGCCCATCAAACTTGCATATGCAGAATGTGAGTTTATTTCTTCTTGTAAAACTTCACGAATTGTAGTCATAATAACATTTCTACGCGTTTCATGGAATTTACCAGCGGGCAAATCTCCACTTGCTCTCGAATAATCTTGAAGTAAAGGTGTTTCACCAGCATTAGCATACAAGAAATCTGGAATTGTCGCAGTGGAACTTCTATCCAAAACATAAATTATTAAAGACATATCATCCGTTATATCAGGAAGATATGTTTTAAGTTTATCCGCATCTCCTCCAAAAGCAGTTAAATACTCATTATACTTTGGCGTCGTATCACTTATATAATTATCTGTCATTGTGCCTTCATAATATACATTTTTACAAAGAATCTTTACGTCATTCCCTAATGTAAAATTAACAATCATATCTCCTTCTTCATACGCATATGGTATCTTTGGAGACATTTGATATGCGAAAACACCATTATTGTCTTCATTGATAGAATAAATATAAAAACCGTCATATCCTATTAATACAATTGCAGGTACGTATGTACTAAAGTAAGATTCTGTAGCTCCTTCAATGTATGGCATATTATAATTTATAGCTAAAGTTTGGAAAAAGCTCTTTACTGCTTCTTTAGCTACACTTTGAGTAATATTAAATTGTTGTGCAAAATATAAAGATTGAAATTCATCATTTAAATCAACAATCATATCTAAAGCATCTTGCGTTGCACTATCAATAACGTTATTTAGTCGAACTTGATCTCTTAATGTTAGCATATACTCTCTAGTGGTATTCCTTGCTATAATAGAAAAAGGAAGAATAATTATTAAAAATATTATACAAAAATGTTGTAATTTCAAATTATTATTTCCTCCTTCCTATAATTTTTCATATATTTTAATAACTTGATTTTATTTGTCCACCGTATGGGACACCAATTGAGAATGATTCCATCAAAGTTCCATAGATAGTTTGTTTCATCATTGTAGCCTGTGTTTTATTTGTATTTTTTACTGATACATAGAAGAAATCACCTTTATCAAAAGCATATACATCTCCTGAATTTAAAGCCGATTCAATTTCTGAAGTATAATGGTATAAATAATCTACTTCCGTTGGCTTATTTATATCTCCAGTTGGAACCACCAAATACTCTCTATGTTCTAACGTTACTTCAAACGAGTTACCAGTACCATAGATTTGAGTCAAAAAAGAATTATACATTGAACTTGTTAAGGCTCCTGTATTTCTAACTGCATCAACAAAGTCTGTAGTTGCTGAATATACCGCCATGTAAGAAAGGTCATCTTGCCTTTCCCAACTATCAAGCATTGGAAATAAGAACATTATTAAAACTGCAACTATAACTGTAAAAACTATACTTAATGAATCTCCCAATTAAGGCAACTCCTTTCTATTTTCTAGTATAATATATTCCATCATCATCATATTTAACTGAATATTGATTTGCTGCCGATGGCGCATATCCATATACCGGATTGGTTAGATCATTAATAAGATCTTCTAAATCATTAATTCCTCCTCCAACAGGTATATCACCTCTTAAATAATATGTTTTAGACAAAGATCCTGTTGACTTTACACCTTGTCTAACCACATATCCAGCATCTAGTTCCTCATAATACTCAAAAACAGTCTCGTTACCGCCAGCTTTAATTTTTACCTTATATGAAGAATTACCTGTCTCACTAACAGTATCAGGAATATTTAAAACTGATAAAACTACCTCTGCTCTATGTGTATTTCTTGCTATCTCAGATTCATCTAAGAAAACTCCTACGAAATCTTCTCTACTACCAAACATATTGGCTTCTACAAATAAATCGATAACATCATTTATTCGATTATATTGTATAAACGCAAAAGAAAGAGCAAATATAAATAAGAACACCCATACAGACATTTGTATGGCTTCAAACAAATTATCATCCATTCATATTCACTCCTTTTCTTTTTAATCCCATATTGTCACACCATTCACACTTCCGTCAACAGCTCTTGAAAGAGAATAATGTACTTTTTTTATATAATTTTCTGTTTTATCATCTTTAACTTTATATATTGTCTTTGAAGTAACTGGATCAATATAAAAATCAATTTTGTCTGAATATTCAATGCGCTGAACATTGTCTTCAACAGCATGATTTAAAATATTAATCGCCTCTATGCATTTAACTTCACTTGTAACCCCAGTACTATACGCAAGATAAAATCTATTAAAACTTTGAATTTGACTCGCACTCAGCAACTCTTCAGAAGTATGTGCGAAACCTTTTGCGTTGGTGTAAGCATACAATGCAACACTTATGATGGCTACCGCAATAAACACTCCCCCCGCCATTATCATGGCTCTAGATGCATTCTCCATAGCGACACTCCCTTCTATTTCATCAAACGATTTATCTTTTTTCTAAAATTTAAAAATTTAACCTTTATAAAAAAAACAAATCATAAATATTTATAAATATAGAGAAATGCAATTTAAAATTGCATTTCTCATATTATATTTTTCAATATGCATTAAGTATTTTTTGTAATTGTTACAGTATCTAAATATCCATCCTTTATTTGATCATCTGTTATTTTAATTGTATAGTATGCATTTTCAACTACAGTTGCTGATGCAAAAGGAGCTGTTAACTCTGTACCATCAAGTTTAACTTTCAAATCAACTGGTAATGTTTTGTTTGTATTTAAAACATCTGCATAACCTAAAAATTCTTTAACTGTTGTACCTTTTACTCTTGTGCTTTCATATTGTCTTAATGTTGAGTTTGTCATTTGTGCTTGTGTAGCGTCAATTTGTTGACCTGCTGTATTTCCTAATGAGCTTGTGCTTGAGAATATATAAACACCTACTCCAACGATTGCGATTGATATAAGAATCGCACCTGCCATAATCAATGCTTTTGATGCATTATCCATAATAAAATTCCTCCTTTAAATCTAATATAAAATATTAAGATAGTTCAAAGTTATATTAACTACCCCCACTTGTCAATATGGATTTTGACAAGTTTTATACCACTTTATCTCGTGGCGAAAAGTGAAATCAAATTCATCCTCTAGATGCCAATTAACTGACATCTAGAGTTCTTTTTACAACATTGTAGACATTTGAGTGAAGTATGTACCCATATCTCCTAAACTTGTCCAAATAAGTGGAACAATCAAATATCCTACAAACAATAATATCATTGGTGTAAATCCAATAAGCTTACCTATTCTTGCTTTCTTTTCGATTAATCTTTCATTGGCTTCTTTTCTCTTTTCTTGGAAGAAAGCTCTTTCAGATTCTAACTCATCGAAAGCGTCAGTAATTTTTACGTTTTCAACTGCCGATTGTAAGCTTTCAACAATACGTATAAACGGTTTAAATGAAACTTCATCTTTTAGTTGTTCTAAAGCTTCATAAGCACCACTTTCGTAGTTATTTATACAGCGTTGTAATGGTTCTCTAAATATATTTGAGAAACGTCCTAACCAATCAAGTATGTATTCAACAGATACTCTTTCAATATGCATAAGCATAAGTATAATTGTTTGGAATTGCATTACCTCGTTGTCCATTTCCATTTGTCTCATTTTCTTTTGGAAAACTAATATCATATTCGGTGCTACATAAGCAATTAATCCAATAAAGAAAGATACAATTAATTCTGTCCATTTAAAATACTCACTAGTTAAATCTACTAGTTTTGTATAAATTCTTTCAACAGCTTCTGAAAGTTGCTCTTCTGAAAGTTTAACTGAATATATATTCACAACAGCTTCTAAAACGTGTTCCTTGTTAATCTCTTGCGCTACTTCTTTTCTCGCTACATTAATAATTTCTGCAGCCAACTTGGTAACGAAGTCATTTCGAGGCATTTCAATACCCGCTTTTAAGATAGCATTCTCAATTTCAGGTTTTGCTGTTGCTATATTCCTTGAACGCGCTGTATTCATCTTTCTAAAAATCTTATCGGTAATATCATTAGCATATTCTTCAGTTAAAGGTTGCATATTCATAATATACATATGTACTTTAAGAGTTTGCTTTGCCTCTAACTCTGGTTTTTCTCTAACGATTTTTACTATTTCATCACTGTTTAATAAACTTGTAATAAAATATCTGTCTGATGCTGTCATAGCTTCTGCTTCTTTAACTTCTTTTTCTGAAGCCTGTCCCATTATATTACTTGAAGCAGTATCTTTATATAATATGTTTTCAATTGTTATTCGATGCATTTGATTTACTATTAGTAAAGCTACAAAGAACGCTATTATAAAATATGTTACTTTATTAATATATAACCATTCAATCTTCAAAGTCGATGCTGTATCTCTAAGTAATTTATTTACTTTAGCGGCAGCTGGTTTATCTGATGTTGGAACCAACCCATCAATTATCGGTTCAACAAAAGGTAAACGATAAACTTTTTCTTGCCAAGCATCACCAGATGAATAAATGCTGATTTTTTCTTCATTATCTTTGATTCTTACAATTAAAGAATAACAAAGGAAAATAGCGACTATTAAAAATATTTCATAAAGGAAACCTAAATCTCCTTCATAAAAAGACGCTGTAGACGCAAAAGAATTCAACGCCCAGTTTTTTAGTGGATGTATTAAAACAATCGGTGCTACAGCAATATAAGTTAAACTCTTAAACAAGTAATCTAACTTATCTCTTTTTAAAACTTCAAGTTGTAACTCTTGTGTGATGTTGTTCATATCTTTTAGATATAGCGAAACACCACCAACTTTTCTATCACCAAACTCTTTTGTTAAATACGATACACCAGCAAAAATCTTTAAGAATCTATTTGGTGCTACATCGTAATATTTTTCTAATTCAATCTCTGGGTCAGCAGAAATCAAAATATCATAAATTGTATTTGCTTGTGATACAATTTCTGAATCCTCGATTAACGAAGCATCATAAATTGCTTCTTCAACCATGTTTGATACGTGGAAGGCATGTCTAACTTCTGAAAAGAAATCAAGTTCTTGCTCAAGCAATTTATTTTCTACTTTATTAATCATTTGTTCTGTCATATTTTCTATTACAATCAAAACTCCCAATAAAGAAGTGATCATAATAAACAAGTTTTCTTTGTTAATCCACGCAATACCTATAGAGATAAGTAAAGTTAAGAAAATACTTCTTAGAGTAATTCTAGCTGTGTTTCTTCTTAACATATACTCATCATTCTGATTAACAAGTTCTAATCTTCTTCTAATTTTTCTTAAATATCTGTTTATTATAGGTAATGTATCTAACTTAATGTAAATTTGTTGGTAAAATACATCAGAAGAATTACCGCCGCTTGCAGACGCTCTCATTCTTTGCAATACTGCGCTTTTTGAACTACTCTTTTTCTTCTGTAGAATCGTAAAAGCAATTAATATTACAAGAAATAAGCCAAACGGTATACCCACAAAGCAGATAAGTAACATTGTTGGATCTATGTCATGCCCCTCCTTTCATGGAATTTTCAAAAAACTTATTCAACGATTCTTCTCATGCCATAATTTGAACCTTCTGTTTTAATTGTACTAAAGTAATTTTCACAGAAGTCGTCGAATAATCGTTGATCTTGCTCAGACATATTCTCACGCATAGCTTGAATATTTTCAGCTGAGATAGGATTTTTAACTACGTATTGTCCATCAATAAATTCAATGATGTTAACAGATTTATATGTTTCTGTTTCAGTGATTTTAGTGAAGTACTCAGTTGCGTTATCCATAAATTTTTCTAATTTTCCTTCAAGTGTAGGTTCATTTCTATAATCATGTGTATATCTATTTTCTGGTTTAACAGGAATACACTCTGTTATTCTTTCAATAAATCTTTGACCATCATAAGATTTCTTTAAATGTACTTCAAAGTTAATAACACCAACAACCTGTATTTCAGCAACTCTTTCATTGTTGAACATACCAATTTTAAGTAGTGAGTTACGTAGTGCCAAAATTAAGTTATCAAACGTCTTAGCGTGGTGAGTAAATAAAGTAAACTTACTCGCAACCTGAGCCATTTGAATCATCCAAGCAGCAACCTCATCAGTTGCAACCTCTCCAAGGATGTTAACAGCACCGTCAGTTTTCTTTTGAACGTCAAGACCTTGTTGGCCTGAAACTGTATCAGTCTCTCTAAATGTTAATATGTTTCTTTCTGGATAAACTTTTCTTAAGTGTAACTCGAACGCAGTTTCTTGAACTCTCAGGTTAAGCGATGTATAAATGTATTTAATCATCGCTAATAGCATTGTTGTTTTACCACAACCTTGCTCACCAGTAAGAGCAGTAACTCTGGCACCTTTAACTAAGAATTTAAGTAAATCTATAACTGGTTCTTTACCAGGATGTCTAACTAAGTTTTCAAGTACCGCATTTGGAGTATCGAACTTTCTTACGAAGAATGCCCAAGACTCTGACATACTTGGTCTAACTACAACGACACGGGAACCATCTTTCATTTCATTGATTTTATATCCGTTTGTATCAGATAATTGTCCTGGATTGTTGTACTTATAAATATTTTGACATACACGACGAAGTTCTGAGTATGATCCAAAAGATACACAAGACATATAAATTGATTTACCATGATAGAATATCCATACGCTATCGTAAGCTCTTGGGATTGTTCTTTCATTTGTTTGTCTTAAATAATCTCCTAATTGAGCAACTTGGTACATAAATGATTCTGGAAGACCAGATACACCACCTGAAATGCCATCGATGTTCATATCTCTTATTTCATCGATTACACTGAATCCTTTATAGTTTTGATAGATTCTTTGAGAAAGAATGTTTAATCTATCTTCAAAAGATAAGTAATCATATTCTTTTTCGAAGATTTCACTAATTTCTTCTGGCGTAATAACGTATGAAGCTTGAGTTGAACCATATACGTATTTTTCTTCATCAAGATTATACTTTTTGATAAGTTCACTTAAAGCATCATATGCATATTGTTGTTTATACATATAAAGCAAGATATCAAACTTGTCACCAGAAGTTAATTTTTCGGGATTATCAAAATCAATCGCATTTGTAATATTAACTTGGTTTACTCCGTACTCTCTATGTAATAAGTCGAATATTAATTCCTTAACATACTTCTTATCGTTTACATCACCATATGTACAGTTCTTAAGAGCTTTTTTAAGCTCATATTTTTTCATTTTTCTTCTTTTTAATTCATCTTCAGCCAATCCGGCATCATATAAATTAGTTCTAGTTATTTCGTCCATTCTGGCTTTAATGAACTCTGTCATTCTTTCAACACTGTATATTCTTCCCTCTTTCTTAATGTTCTGAATAACCGTTGAATTGTTTGATTTTGAGAACAAGTAACCAATAAAAACGAATAAACCAGCAATCAGTATGAATATTAAAAGATAATTAAAAAACATTTGGAAATATCACCCTTTCCATACTTCTTTTGTTTCTAAGTAGGTTTATTTTTCTATAATTTTTGGTTTTATTACTTCTATTATTGCATCTGTTAGTTCTGCAATCTTTGAAATGAAGAATCCGTTTCTATCAGTTCCTACATCTGCATTTGCATTTTCAATAAAGAATTTATCTACAGCACCTTGATTTGCTGCATCAAAGAATTTTGTATTATAAGGTATTGTATATAATTTCTTCTTATAGTTATATGCTCTAGCGATATTCTTTTCACCAAATAAAGAATATCTATCATATCTACCAATTACAGGTATAACTGTTTTTTCTTGAAGTATTTTTAAAGAATTTAAATCTTTCATTACATTCTTTAGTATTGATCTACTTTGTGCTAAGTTAAATACAATTAAATCTGATTTTTGAAGTATAGCATTTACTTCAGCACTATCTAAACCTTTGTTTAAATCTACTAAAACAATGTCATAAAATTGGTTTGCGTAATCGATTATTATTGGCATTGTTTCAAGTATTCTATTATATGAATCTCTATCATTCTTGAAAGTTCCATATAAAAGTTCTAACATTCCGTTTCTCATAATAGGTGTTGCATAGTTAGGAATGTTTTCCGGTGTTAACTTATTACTTCTTAACAATCTATCCAAAGCGTCGATACCAGTATCTGAAGTATCGAATTTTGCTTTCTTGTCTGGATTAAAGAATGAGTTTTCTAAAGTCATATCACCAAAATGTGTTTGTGTAATTAATGTTTTGTATTTACCTCTTATTGTTAGCATCATCGCTACCGCAGCAACAGTACCAGTTGTACATAATTGTGCAGAATCTTCTGTACTCCAAAAAGCAACTATTGGCATATCAAATTACCATCCTTTCCTATTAAGAGAATTTAGCTACTCTCTCAATGTTCTTAATAACTTTTCTAATCATTTTTAAATCATCTTCTGTTATTGCTTGTACAGTTTGAGCAAGAGCTTCCTTATATTCTTTTGAAAGAAGTCTTACATCAAATTTGTTTGTGTATTGGTTTTGAATATTTACAGATAAATCACCATGATCGTATGGATAGTTTAATTGAGAAGCTTTCCATTCTATTGGAAGATTATCTGCAAGTCTTTCTATGTATTTACTATCAGCAGTATTAACATCACTGTAGAATACACATTTATTTACTGAAATCTTACTCTCTGTATCTGTTCTTCTTTTTAATGCACATAGACATCTTAAAAGATCTATTCCTTTGTGGATATAGTATTTATCATAAGAAGAAACAAAGAAATTTTCGTTTGCGTCTTTCAAATCATATTCTTCAATCATTTCTTCTTGATCTGTATCGATGATTACGTAATCGTAATCATTGAAATCATCACCTTTTGAAAGTAAATATTTTTTTAGTTCTAGTATGTTAGAAAAACCAATCGCTATTTCAACTCCATCTTGTTGAATAATATATTGTGCTTGGTCTTCCATCTCTGACATAACAGGTATTGTATATCTTGTTTTTTGATCAACTGTAGCATCAATCATAATAACTTTTTTTCCCATACAAGTAATTACTTTTGATACATACGAGATTAAATCTGTTTTATCAACTTTACCAATAAAACCTATGCACTTCATGATTTTTCTTCCTCCTTATTGTGCTTGTGTTTGGCTTTGAACCATACCCGCACGAATTATAGATTGTAAGTATTCGCTTCTTTCTGTTTTTTGTGTAGCGATTTCTTCATCTAATTTTACTTTAATGTTTTCTAAAACAACTTCATTAACTTCTTCTGGAGTACTATATTCGTATCCATAAATACCAGTTGTTAATAAAGCAAATCTACGACTTTCTAATTCTTGAATGTTGTATTTAGCATCTAACTCTTCCAAAATATTTGGGTTTGCTACGATTAATGCCGCAACTTCAGTTCTAACAGGATATGTATCTTTTATTTTTGTTTCAGTTAAAACTGTTTTATTGCTATATAAAGCAAGTAAAACTTTATCTTTTGTTTTTCTAGCTGTTCTTATAGCTTTTACATCTTCAACATCAAGATTCATTGCTATTGCAATTTCTTCATCTTCAAGTTCTTCTTCAGTTTTTATTACGTCTCTTATTTCTATTTTATCTGGTTCTTGAATGAAAATTACTTCTCCACTTTCATTTCTTACTTTTTCTCCGCTCTCATCTCTCATCGGAACTTTTTCGCCAGAAACTAAAACTTCTTCTGTTGTTTTTGAAGCTTCAATCAACGCTTCAACTGTTTCTTCATATCTCTTTACAAAGTCAACTGATTCTTCATCATACAATTGTTCATACCAGTTAGAATACTTAACAGCATATAATCTAACAGCACCTGAAACGTAAGATTCGATTACAGCACTCGACATTCTATTTATTTCTTCTTCAGTTAAATCTAAGAATATTGCATTAGAATCATGAGAAGAACCAACTTTTTTCACTTCTTTACCAGCAACAACTACATAGTCTTCACCAGTTGGAAAGATTATTCTAACGTCTATATAATCACCCTCAACCAAGTCACTTGGTAGTGAAATCATATTGAATTCTTTTCTTCTTACGTCTTCTCTCACAAAATCTTCTAATTCGTAAAACATTGAAGAAGTCATTATTGTACCTTTGAATACAGGAACTTTTAATTTTTGTCCAATTAATTTTTCTACTCCATTAAAAGAATTAACTGGTGCACTAATTTCTTTTACATCTGCAACTTCAATATCTTCAGCTGTAACGATATGCCCAATTGGCAAATCTGCTGTTGCAATATATTTTTCAACAGTAGCAGCTTTTACTTTTAATTCTGCAATCTCTTCGTTTTTCTTTTTAGAATAAGCCATAAAAACGCCAACAGCTATAATTGTTGGAATTATAAAAGCAATAACTCCTGTAGTAACCATTCTTTTTTTCATAGGTCCTAACATCATAATATAATCCTCTCCTCTACATGACAAACTCTTACATATTCAAAGTTTACCACAACGGCAAATACCGCTCAACAAAAAAACGGTTTTTTAACACAAATGTAATATTGATGTAACACTACCGCAAACTTGCTTTGTTAGGCATATCTCGAGGCTTTTTCAGGTGTCACATTTAACGTTTTTATTCATAAAATATACTAAACAGAAAGGATGTTTTAATATGAGTTTATATTACTTTGATAATGCTGCTACCACAGTACTTGATGAAGATGTTTTTAACGAAATGCGCCCTTTCATGATGATAAATTATGGTAACCCGTCTAGCCTTTATACCCTAGGTAAAATTTCTAAACAAGCTATCGAAAAATCTAGGTCGGATATCGCTAAAATTATAAATTCAAAACCATCTGAAATATATTTTACTTCTGGTGGTTCAGAAAGCGACAACATGGCTATAAAAGGAATTGCGAGAGCATATAAGCAAAAAGGAAATCATATTATCACTTCATCAATCGAGCATCCCGCCGTTTTAGAAACTTGTAAAGATTTAGAAAAAGAAGGTTTTAAAATAACTTATTTGCCCGTCGATCAATTCGGCTCAATAAATTTAAAACAATTAGAAACCAGTATTACTCCATCAACAATCCTAATTTCAATAATGTTTGCAAATAACGAAATTGGCACCATTGAACCAATAGAATCTATTGGCAAAATCGCAAGTAAATACAACATCCCTTTTCACACAGATGCCGTACAAGCAATGGGCGCTATTAGAATTGATGTTAAAGAATTAAATATATCTGCACTTTCTTTTTCGGCCCATAAATTTTACGGACCTAAAGGTGTTGGTGCACTCTATATAAGTGAAGATATAGATTTTCAAAGATTGATTTCTGGAGGGCATCAAGAAAAAGAAAAACGTGCAGGTACAGAAAATGTAGCAGGTATAGTTGGCATGTCAACTGCTTTAAATAAAAGTTACGCAAACTTAACAGATCACAACACTTCTATAAAAAATTTGCGAGACTATTTCTTGTCCGAAATCACAAAAAAATTTCCCGACATAAAAATAAACGGAAGTATTCTAAAACGTTTGCCAGGTAATGCAAATATCTCTTTTAGAAATAGGGATCGAAAAAAGATTTTAGACAAATTAGACTCTGTAAATATTTGTGCTTCTGCAGGAAGCGCTTGTTCTGCCGGATTTTTAAAACAATCTCACGTGTTGAACGCAATAGGTATGCCTAAAGACTATTCTGGAAATTCTCTTAGAATAACAATCGGAAAATATAACACAAAAGAAGAAGTTGATTTTCTTATCAAAACATTAGCAGAAATAGTACCACAATGTTAACAAAAAGCACACTAACAAATTGGGTTAGTGTGCTTTGAATTTTATAAATTTAATTACATAGCTTGTCTATATAAATCCATGAAAATTTCTTTTGTAACTTCTCTTGGATTGCCAGGCATACAAGGGTCCTCCATAGCTTTTTGAGAAAGCATTTCTAAATCTTCTTCTTTGCATCCTGTATCTTTAACAGTTTGGGTAATTCCAACACTCTTAGATAACTCTTGAATCATCCATACAAATGTATTTATAATATCATCTTTTCCTAAATCTTTAGCATCTTCTCTACCTAAAGCTATTAAAATTTCTTTATATCTTTCCCAAGATGTTTCTCCATTATATCTCATAACTGTTGGTAATAATAATGCATTAGCCATACCATGAGGTGTATCATAAACAGCGCCTAATTGGTGAGCCATTGAATGAACAATTCCTAAACCAACATTACTAAATCCCATACCTGCGATGTATTGAGCATAACCCATTTTTTCTATAGCAGCAGCATCTCTATCATTAACCGCTTTTGGTAGGTTTTCAAATATTAATTTTATTGCTTCCATATGGAACATATCTGACATCAAATTGTGTCCTTTTGTAATGTAACCTTCAACGGCATGTGTTAATGCATCCATACCTGTATATGCAGCAAGAGATTTTGGCATTGTCTTCATAAGATCAGAATCAACAATAGCTAATACTGGAATATCATTAGGATCTACACAAACCATTTTGATTTGTCTTGATTCATCTGTGATTACATAGTTAATTGTAACTTCAGCAGCTGTTCCGTGTGTTGTCGGAAGAGCTATTAAAGGTAATCCTTTATTAACTGTATTTGACACTCCATTTAGAGATGGTAAATCTCTCTTTGGATTTGTCATAAGTATAGAGATACCTTTTGCAGTATCTATTACAGATCCTCCTCCAACAGCAACGATTACATCAGCTTTAAATTTTTTGCAAACTTTTAAACCATCCATTACATTCTCGATTGTTGGATTTGGTTTAATATCTGAAAAAATAGTATATTTTATTTTAGCTTCGTCTAACACTTCTGTAACTTTAGTAGCAACACTTGCATCTAACAAAGTTTGATCTGTTACAAACAAAACTTTTTTAAATCCTCTTCTTTGAATTTCACCTGGCAACTCTGCTCTTGCATTGCTACCAAAATAAGATGTTTCATTTAACACAAATTTAACTGACATTTAAATTTCCTCCTTAGTAATTTCATGTACCTCACAAAATATTTTATCGCTAATTTTTAAAAAATCTAGTCTTTTCTTATAAAATTTATGGATTACAAGAACCGCACGCTTCATAGCCTTGTGATATCAACTCACTTTTATAACCAGTATAGTTCTTTTTATTTTTCTCACTCATCTGATTTACCCCATCACAACTTGGCAAATGAAATTTTTTTGAATTTGTATTTAAGATATATTCCATTCTTTCTCCAGTATTATCTTCTTCAGATGTCTCAACTTTATAATTTGCACCCGTTGAATAATCAATTACAATATTAGGTTGCACATTATAGCAATAAACATTAAACATTACCCCATCGCCGTTATCTTCTACAGATTTTGCCTCCATTAAAACACCAGATGCAACCAAGTTCTCCTCTTCAAAAATCGGAGTCACTCTATACATCACATGATTTTCTGTATTTTTCACATAGTTTGCAACTTGATTTTCAAACGGCAACATTCCTTGCACGTTCATAAATCTAGTTCCCGTAATTAAATTTTTTTCATTAGCATTTTCTCCAGTTAATTGAAATCCAATCAAATGACATCTGTTATATAAATATCCTCCATCAACACCTTCGTATCTTGAAGCTTGCCAACCGGTAGGTTTTACATAGCCTATATATTCGCGTTCTTCCGTTGGCATTAAATCTTTACCGATGCTTGCATGCACAACTCCACATCTTCCTAATTCATCTAATTCGCTAAACATCTCATAAGATTTTGTTGTCATATCATCTTCATCAAAAAACGGTATATTATCATTTATTATTACATATGGTTCATCTTTGTATTCAGGTAGACTTTCTAACGAAAAACTTCTTTCAAGACTTTGATCAACATTTGAATCCTCACTTGGGTTTTCCTCTTGAGAATTTGATGTTTCTTCTTTTTCTGTCAACGTATCATTTGTCTCTTGATTTTGTGTGATTACAGTATCTATTTCAGTTTTAAAATCACCACTTATACCTAAACCAGCTATTATTAAAAATACTATTGCTAAAATAAATTTTGTTATTGCTGAACCTGTTTTCCCCATTATAGTCCTCCTTGTTTCTTTTGTTTAGTCTATATAATTATCAAAATCCAATTCAAAATTCATACTTTTTTCAGTAAGTTCTTCATCTATTATAAACTTTCCGTTTTTATATCTCAATATAAAACCTTCAGCTAAATTTTCAGATAGTTCTTTAGGATAATTTTTAAGAAGTTCCACGGTCTTACTTCCTTGTCTTGTAATATAAATTTTTTCTGGCGAATACGAATATACATAGTACAATTCATTTTCCTTATATAACTCTCCGTTTTCCAACCTACTTTTTATCTTTTCATTTACCCTTTCAAGATCCCCCAATACTTCTCGTAAAAAATCCAAACTTTCTCTACAAAGTTTTTCCTCCTCTAAATCTCTAAGTATCAAGTTATTTCTCCTTTCAAATTTAAATTATCATGGAATTGTCACGCAAGAAAATGCGTAATAAGAATTAAAAAGTACTTTTTATATACCATATGTTATTAATATTTTCAAGATTTATAGCACTAAAAAAGAACTACAAACCAAATACATTTATAGTTCTTTTATTTATTTATCTACCTAACCTATATCCAAAAGTCACTAATTGAATAATAAAATCGTGCCAACTTTTCGACTCTATCTTTTCACTACTTACTAAATTCACTTCACCTATTAACTCGTCATTTAAATAACATCTTTGAACTCCAACCACTTCATAATACTCTAGTGGCGCTGAAATATTTTCATTCAAAACATTTTCTATTCTGATGTTCTTTTCATCCCCTTTATTTAGAAGAACAGAAAAATCACTTTCCGTTACAATATCCACAGTATTTTTCTTCGCCTTTTCAATTGAAATAGTATCTATCTTTTCATTAGCCCTAACAATTACTTTATTGCTAAAATTGGCAAAACCATAGTCCAGTAATTTTGTCGCATCATTAAATCTATTTTGACTAGTTGAACCTTTCATGACAACCGCAATTAAACTCAAATCATTTCTTGTTGCTGTTGCAGACAAATTAAACATCGCCAAAGAAGTAGAGCCTGTTTTTAATCCTGTACATCCAGAATAGAATCTAATTAATTTATTTGTGTTTACTAATTCAGATTTTCCATCTCTTAAAGAATCCATCCAAATCTTTGTGTATTCGTGTACCTTAGGATGATTTTTTGAAAGTTCCCTGGACATTAACGCAATGTCGTGTGCTGATGTCAAATGTCCATCTTCATCTATACCATGACAATTCTTAAACGTTGTATCATTCATACCTAATTCTTGGGCTCTAGCATTCATTTTTTCAACAAACATTTCTTCGCTACCCGCTATAAACTCCGACATTGCCACGCAACAATCATTTGCCGACACCACACAAATAGCTTTTAGCATTTCATGTACAGTTAAAGTTTCGGTTTCATCTAGCCATATTTGAGAACCACCCATTTCTCTTGCGCGTGCGCTACAAGGCACCTTATCAGTTAATGCTATTTCGCCTTTTTCTAATGATTCCATTATAAGAAGTATTGTCATAACTTTAGTTACACTTGCTGGTCTCAACTTTTCATGCTCATTTTTAGTATATAAAATTGTGCCTGTGTTTTCATCAATTAATATCGCTCCCTGAGAATCTAATTCCAAATTTGTTTTATTTTCAATCTTCGCCATTGTCTCTATTGTTTCCGACCAAGTCGGAATTACATCATACTCAAAAATTGCCCAGACATTTGAAAAAGGTACAACTAACATTACCATTGCGCACATTAAACAAATTACTTTTTTCATAGGACCTCCTATTGCTATTTTTATTACAGAATATGCTTGACTTTAAAAAATATTCATAAACAAAAACACGCTCTCAATATCAGAATAATCTAATATCAAGAGCGTGTATCTACCTATATGCCCATAATTATGAGAATTTGCGCAATGGGATAAAATACCCATATAAGTTTGCGAACAGTCGGAGTGTCTTTCTTCACTTCGCGTATCAACAAGAAAAAGTCAGATACAACGAACGAGATCACACCAATCATTGCCCATATGTGTCTTCCTTCAAGAGCAACAACGCTCGTAATAGCGGCCGCCAAAGTCATAAAGATTGTGCTTGTGTAGAAACCGGCAAGACCCATGAAGAACGGAGATTTGCGATTAAATCTCACAAACAACAGCAACACGCAAAATACAAGTAATATTGCCGTTGAAATCCATTCACCTATACCCCAAATTGTTTTATCAGGAGTAAGGCTTCTAAACATTTGACGATAAATAATGTGTGCAATTGCGAAAAATCCCGCGCCTACGTAGAACTGTTTTCCTTTGAATACGCGCCGAGGAACCATTGCGTAATCCATAAGGCAAAGGTCACCCAAACAAGAAAAACCCATTCCCCATAAGCAAAGTGAGTGTGCCAAATCCGGAGTTTTTGTGTATTCGACGAAAGCAAGCATCATCAAAAAGATGGAGACCGTGAACTTGAAATCGACCGTCAACATCACATCCGTAAAGTTAGACTTCTTAGAACCCTTCATTGTGATTCCCCCTTTACAGTTTTTATTTGCAAGGAGTAGTATATCATTCAACCCCTCATTTTTCAATAAATAGTTAGCTTTGTTCAAAAAAATCGCACGAAGATTTACTTCGTGCGATTTTGGTCGGAGTGACACGATTTGAACGTGCGACCTCTTGGTCCCGAACCAAGCGCTCTACCAACTGAGCCACACCCCGATAAAAAAGGCAATCTTTTAAAAGATTGCCTTGCCTTTATTCTATTTTATTTTTCTAATATTTTAGCTACAAGGTCTTGTCTTGAAACTGGTATATTTTCACCTTTAGACAAATCTTTTAATACAACTGTATTATTCTTTAATTCATCCTCACCTAGGATGATGGCAAAATCATATTTTTCATCAGCAGCATATTTCATTTGCTTAGCAAGTTTCTTATCGTCTGTGTAAACACTAACAGATATATTATTTGCTCTAAGTTCTTCTGCTAATTTCAAATACTCTCCATATGGTATTTCTGGAAATCTTGTAACTAAAACCCTTGGCATACCATAGTTTAGTTCTGGAACCAAATTGTGTGATACTAAGAAGTTTTCTAAAGTAACATCACCAAATCCAAAACCAATTCCAGAAACATTTGCTTTATCTACGAATAAATTGATTAAGTTATCGTATCTTCCGCCACCAAACATTGCTCTATTATTGTTTATGTCTGTATCATAAACTTCAAAAACAGTACCTGTGTAGTAATCAAATCCTCTAATAATTCCAAAGTCAAATTCACAGATATCACTCATGCCAGCAGCATCAATTAAATCAAACAATTTATTTAACTCTTGTGCACCTTGTGATTCTGGGCATAATGCTGTCATCTCTGCAAGAGGCATTTCAAAGAATGAATTTAGTTTAACAACTTGTTCATCGTTTAACCCTAAATCTTTTAAATATTCATTGAAATCTTCTTGAGGCATTTTAGCTTTTTTATCAATAGCCTTTGAAACTTTTCTAGATTGCTCTTTATCAAATCCCATAACTTGTTCAAATAAATCGTTATAGAATCTTCTATTGTTAATCTTTATTTGATACATAGAAGAATCTGCACCAAAAGCTTTTAATAAAGATGATGCAACTATCAAAAGTTCTAAATCAGTTTCAACTGAATCAGAGCCAAACATATCTACGTTAACTTGCCAGTGCTCTCTTAATCTTCCTCTTTGAGGCTTTTCATATCTATATAAATTTGGAATACTAAACCATCTAAGTGGCATATTTAATGATCCTAATTTAGCAGCAACCATTCTAGCTACTGTAGGTGTCATTTCTGGTCTTACTGCAAGAGTTCTTCCGCCATTATCTGTGAAATGGTATGTTTGCTCGTTTACGATTTCCTCTCCACTTTTAGCAGCATACATTTCGTATGATTCTAGCATTGGGCCATCGTATTCTCTGTAATTGAATTTTCTTAATGTGTCTTTAATTACCCCAAAGAACCAGTTTCTTAAATCCATATCTTCAGGATAAAAATCTCTAGTTCCTTTATAAGGTTGTGTTGATAACAATTCTTTTCCCATATAAATCTCCCTTTCTTGCAACGCTACCCTATATTTATACACCAAAATTGCCATTTTTTCAAGCAAAGACGGTATTTTTCCATAAAATTACTATTTAAATTTCATATATTTATTAACATTCATATCTCCAGCCTTAGTTATAGCTCCATAACCAAACTTTTCTTTAAGCTTATCTACAGTTTTATCTAAAGCATCATTTTTAGGCGTGTTTGTATTAAACAACGATGTTTGACTATCTTCTGTATCCACTAAACCGTCCACTCTAAAACCAACTAATCGCACCGGATACTGCGTAGTATACATCTCGCTTAATATGCGTTTAGCAGCCTTATATATCGTATCTGTATTAGAAGTAGCAAACTCTAACTTACTTTGATGTAAATAATCTTTGAACGCATTACTCCTAAGTTGTACTGCAGCAACAGTTGCAAGCCTATCTTCTTTTCTTAACCTAAACGTAACTTGCTCTACCAATGCAAGTAAAATACTCTCTATTTTCTCTTTGTTATCCACATCCATTGGTAAAGTTATAGAATTACCAATACTCTTAGACTTTTCATATTTATATACAACCTCTGATTCATCTATACCATTTGCGTATTCCCACATCATCGTGCCTTGTTTGCCAAATTTACGTTCAATAAACTTTTTATCAAAATTAGCCAAATCTCCAATCGTGTGAATACCAAATTTATATAATTTCTCCGCACTTTTTCTACCAACCATAAAAAGCTCAGAAACATCCATAGGCCAAATTTTCTCTTCGATTTCATGAGGATACAGTGTGTGAATTCTATCAGGCTTAGCAAAATCCGATGCCATTTTTGCGAGCATTTTATTATTTGAAAGACCAATATTAACAGTAAAACCAAGTTCGTTTTTAACCCTTTTACTAATCTCATTCGCCTTTGCAAGTAACGTATCTCCCATAAGAAAAGTGGTCATATCTAAAAAACATTCATCTACACTAAAACGCTCTATCATATATGTGTACTCAGAAAGCAAATTATATAACGCATCCGAATATCTCTTATATGCATCGTATCTTGATGAATATAGTTTTAAATTAGGACACTTTCTTTGCGCTTGATAAATTGTCTCACCAGTAACTACACCAAAAGACTTAGCAAGCATACTTTTGGCTAAAATTATACCTGTTCTCTTTTGTTCATCTCCACAAATAGCAGAAGGTATTTTTCGAATATCTTCTGTAGCCCCTTCTTTCAAAAGCTCTAACGCAGTCCAACTCAAAAAAGCATTATTAACATCAATATGTAAAATTTGACGCTCCATAATATCACCAAAGAAAGTATAGAACATTTGTTCTTCTGAGTCAATAAAAAAATAACACTTTTGCTCATCTCATAACTAAGCAATTGTGTTACTCAAAATGTTAATAGTCCCACTCAGCCATAACAAGCTCTAATTATGGCTGAGTTTTATTATCTAATATAAAGAATATTGGGAAATATTAGATAATGAATTTTCAAACAATCACGAGCGCTGTAAGGGATTAGCGCCTTGCTTTAAGTAGTATACTTTGAAAGATTTGTTTTCCAAATCTGCTATGAGCTTATTTTTAATTTGCCGATAGATTAGTTTTATTAAGGTATTGTTACTTGATCAGTGTAACAACTGAAAGACTCAAGTTCCACCCATGATGTAGAATATGCAACAAAAGTTAAATCAAAGCGATATGTACCCGATGGAACTGATATATAAGTAGCATCTATATAACAATATTCGCTTTCATCTGCATAATCCCAATATACTTCATTAACATTATCCCAGCGTCTTGTTGAAGAATTATATTTTTGTAATTGCGCTTCTACTGCCGCATAATATCCAGAATACGTTTCCGTTTCTGCATATAGCGACAAAGCTCTTTCATCTTCAACTCTTTCTAGCAAATGTCCTATACTAAGTATACATGCCCATCTAGGTTGAATTTGAGCGCTTGTTCCTGCTAAAACTAGGTTTGGGACCATTAACATCATAATTGCTAACACAAATCCGAATAACTTTTTTGATGACGTACGTTGAATCATAAAAAAGCCTCCTTCTCCGTGTTATCAATTACCTACATATAACTCCAAAAGTATAAAAAAGGAGACAAATTTTTAAAAATTTGTCTCTATTTTTTCATAATTTATACTTTCAATAAATTCTTTAATATCTAAATCTTCGTCTTCCCTGTATATTGAAAAAGATGCTTCTTCGTGATTCCATGTATATAGAACAAAATTTTTTCCTATATATTTAGTAATTTCATCACCTTTGAAATATATTTTTTCAACTACAGAATTATTATCATCTAACCCTATATTCATGTTTTTTCCAAATTTAAATGCTGTTTCTTTATTATTATATTTGAAATTTATTCTTTGTATTTTCGAATTACCATTTATAACGACTTCACTAACTTCTCCAGTTAATCCTGGGAAAATCTTTTTTACGTAGTCTATTGCTTCTTCATCGGTCTTCTTCTCGTACATCTCCGACGTATCATTCGGCAATAACCACGAATAATCTCCGCTACCTTCGTATGAATTCAATTTAGATTCTCTCCATGCTTTTATTCCGGTTGAAACAGCTGATACAAAAACTCCAACAACTATTACAGCTACAGCAACCTTTGTAAACCAATTAAATTTAATGTGTATAACTAATTCTCTGTCAGCAGTCTTGCTAGATTTATTTTCTTTTCTCATGTTATCAAACATTTTTTGCATTTTTTCTTCATGTGTTTTAGAAAAAGTTACATCTGCTGTATCTTCTGATTTTGTTTCAGCTTTGGCGTATTCTTCAAGACCTTGCTTAATAATCTCATTTATCTCTTTATCTGTTTTCATATCAACTCTTCCTCCTTTCTTAAAGCTTCTTCTAACATTTTGTGTGCTCTTTCACTTCTTTTCTTTATTGTATCGTATTTGATATTTAATAATTGTGCAATTTCTTTTCTGTTATATCCGTATATCATTTCTAATAAAACTACGTCCTTGTATATTGGAGATAAATTATTTATATGTTTCATTATTAATGTATGATTTTCTTTTGCTATCAATTCATCACATGGTGATTTAATCAAATTAGAAAACTCTGGATCATCTATATCTACCGCTTCTACATATTCTGTGTTTGAAGACAGGTTCTTGCGCGAATTATATACGTCAATTGCTAAGTTCCTTGCAATAATCATTAAAAACTTTTTGGTTTTATTTTCATCACTTAAATCTATATTATGTAATTTATCCATTACTTTTAGAAATGATTGTTGTACAATATCTTCTGCAGATTCTCTATCTTTTAAAATTCTAAATGCTATGACAAACATTTCTTTACCGTGTTTAGAATATAATCCTTCTATTTTACTTATATCGTCCTCTGTAAAACTCATGTTATCCCCCTTTCTCAAAACACTAGAATTATACCGCATTCCCAAATTTTGTCTCAATAAGTGTTACTTAGAAACGACAACTCTTTTTACATAATTCGGAATCTATTATAAGTTTTTTGTTGATAATCTTTCATTTACGGTGTTAAAATGGTCTAGAAGGAGTGATTTTGTGGAAACTGCAAACATCGAAAAATTTATGCCTACTGTTTATCAGGCTGAAATATTAGTAAAAAACAATTTAGAAACATATAGAAGAAAAGGTGTAAAGGTATTTAAAATAATTCATGGATATGGCTCTACCGGTAAAGGCGGCGCTTTACGCACTGGTCTTAGAGATTATCTTACACAATTAAAGCGAGCTAAAATTATAGCAGATTTCGTACCTGGCGAAGACTGGTCTATCTTTAATGAACTAACTAGAAAAGTTTTAGATTTAGACGATTCTCTTCGCAAAGACTCCGATTTAGAAAAGTCTAACGCTGGTGTAACAATCATAGTAATTAGTTGGGGCAAGACAACAAACTCACTTGAAGATACACCTTATAGACCAACTAGAAATTAGATATATTACTAAAAGAGACATTAAAAACTCGCGTGTTAATTTACGCGAGTTTTCTTTTTATATTTTAAATATCTTAAGACTACGTTAATCAAGATTTATTATCTCTTTTGGTATTCCTGTATTTTGATAATACTTAGTATAGAATTCTTTTCTAAATTCTAAGAATCTATCTTCTTCAATTGCTGTTCTTACGTTTTCCATTAATCTTACTAAGAATCTTAAGTTGTGAATTGATAGGAGTCTTGCCCCCAAAATTTCATCACATTTAATTAAGTGTCTAATATATGCTCTTGTAAAGTTTTTGCATGTATAACAATCACATTCTGGATCTAATGTTGTCCAGTCTCTTTCGTAAGTTGCATTTCTTACAACTACTTTCCCTTGCGAAGTCAATGCTGTGCCATTTCTAGCTATTCTTGTTGGAAGTACACAGTCGCACATATCTATTCCTCTAAATACTGCTTCTATTAAATAATCTGGTGTTCCAACACCCATTAAATATCTTGGTTTATTTTCTGGTAAGAATGGTGTTGTTGCAGCTAATACGTCGTACATTATATCTGCAGGTTCACCAACACTTAATCCGCCAACAGCATAACCAGGGAAGTCTAACTCTGTTAATTGTTTGGCACTTATTTCACGAAGGTCTTTATACATTCCACCTTGAACTATTCCAAATAAACCTTGTCTATCTGGATTTTTATGTGCCTCAATGCAACGTTTAGCCCATCTTGTTGTTCTTTCCATTGATTGCTTTGTGTATTCATAAGTTGCAGGATATGGTACACATTCATCAAATGCCATCATGATATCTGAACCTAGGTTATTTTGGATTGACATTGATTTTTCTGGAGAAATGAAGTGTTTTGAGCCATCTAAATGAGATCTAAAAGCAACTCCTTCTTCAGTTATTTTTCTTAGGTCACCTAAACTAAACACTTGGAACCCACCGCTATCTGTTAAAATTGCTCCATCCCAATTCATAAATTTGTGAAGTCCACCGGCCTCAGCAACTAATTCATCACCAGGTCTTAAATATAAATGATATGTATTAGATAAAATTATCTTTGCTTTTATTTCATCTCTTAATTCATCTGGAGTCATTGTCTTAACTGTTGCTTGCGTTCCAACAGGCATAAATACAGGTGTTTCAATTATTCCATGTGGAGTATGAATTCTACCACGTCTTGCACCTGTTTTAGCATCTTTTTTTATTAACTCATATCTGATTGGTTGTTCCATAATCTGCTCCTTATTTATCAAATTTGATTAGCATTGCATCACCGAAACTAAAGAAACGATATCTTTCTTTAACTGCTTCTTCATAAGCTTTCATAATATGCTCTCTTGTAGCAAGTGCTGACACCAACATTACCAAAGTACTTTCTGGTAAGTGGAAGTTTGTTATCAAGCAATCTAAAACTTTAAATTTATAACCTGGATAAATAAATATTTCGGTGTTATCTTTCTTTGGTTCTAGATGTCCATTTTCGTCTGCAGCACTTTCAACTGTTCTACAAGAAGTTGTGCCAACACAAAATACTCTGCCACCACGTGCTTTGGTTTCATTTATAATATCACATGCTTCTTGAGATATTTCGTAATACTCTGAATGCATTTTATGATTTTCAATTACTTCTTCTTTAACAGGTCTAAATGTTCCGAGTCCAACATGAAGCATTACTTTCGCAATTTTAATTCCACGCGCTTCAATGTCTGCCAAAAGTTCTTTAGTAAAATGAAGTCCTGCTGTTGGCGCAGCTGCCGAACCATCATATTTTGCATATACTGTTTGATATCTATCTTTATCTTGTAATTTTTCATGAATGTATGGTGGTAATGGCATCGCACCAATTTCGTCTAAAATTTCATTTAATATTCCTGTATATTCAAGTTTTACTTTTCTGTTGCCATCTTCAAAAATATCTATAACAGTTGCTTTTAAAACTTGCTTACCATTTGCATCAAATAAAACTTCAGTACCAATTTTGCACTTCTTACCAGGCTTAACTAATACTTCCCATTCATTATTACCAAAGTCTTTTAATAAAAGTAATTCGATTTGTTCTTCTTTTTCTTCTCTATGTCCATAAATTCTTGCAGGAATTACTTTTGTTTCGTTTAAAACTAAGCAATCATTTGGTGTTATATATTCAATTATATTTTTAAAAACTTTATGTGTGATTTCGCCAGAATCTTTATCTAGAACTAATAATCTAGATTCATCTCTTTTTTCAATTGGCGTTTGTGCAATTAGTTCTTCTGGTAAATCATAATAAAAATCTGATAATTTCATGTTATAAATCCTCTCTTTGTTATTTAGGTTTTAGTATGAAGGGCCTCCGCGTTTGTATTGCGAAGGCCCTCATTTGTGTGTTAATCTCGAACCCGGAAAAATTCGTGTTCTTTGTAAGAGTACATAATAATCGTATAGCCATCTTTCGTGATAAGCATAGCATATACGTCTCGTTTGGTTTCGAGTGACCGCTTAATGTAGTAGTGCAGATCTGTCAACGAAAAGTTGTTATACACGCTTCCTTTTGCTACATGTGTGTGTCCGTAAATGACTTCTCCTTTTTTGCGTGCCAGGCACTGATCAGTCCATGCTTTCTGCTTCGGCGTATAAAATGCTCCCGCGCTCATTGCGCGCTGTGCATAGAAATTATCGAAGTAATAACCATGAGGAGTATCCTCACCATAAAACATGATACTATATTCGCGGCCGTGTTCTTGTGTTTGCTCTGCGACCGTTTTGATGCCTTCACTTATGACGACGGAAAAGTCCATCCTTGTGCCTACGCGTATGTCAAATTTTGATGGATCCACGGAGAAAAACTCAGGTCTCGTTGGAAAAGTTCCTTTGAGTGCCCGCGGATAATATTTGCTTTGAGTAAGCAATACTTCCGATCTAGTCATAGGTACCCTCCTAAATAACAATATTCTTTGAATTTGCACTAGTAATATTAGCATATTTTTCCTATTAAGTCAACGAAATCAGCCGATTTGACTACCTTTTTGATTAGTTATTTTTTGCGTAATCAAGCACTTTTCGAGAGTTTTTAAGCAAATAAAAAACAGCTACCAAAAAGTAGCCGCTTTTTTATTTTATTATAGTAATCCGTTAGCTCTCATCCAACGAATTCTTTCTGTTTTATCAAGAATTTTCTTTCTTAATCTGATGTTGTTTGGTGTTATTTCAACCAATTCATCTTCAGCGATGTATTCGATAGCTTGTTCTAAGCTCATTTGTCTTGGTGGAACAAGTCTTAATGCGTCATCACTTCCTGAAGCTCTAGTGTTTGTTAAGTGTTTTTCTTTACAAACGTTAACTTCCATATCTTCTGGTCTTGGGTTTTCACCGATAATCATACCAGCATAAACATCAACACCAGCACCAATAAATAATGTTCCTCTTTCTTGAGCATTAAATAATCCATAAGTAATTGATTTACCAGCTTCAAAAGCGATTAACACACCTTTAGATCTTGCAGAAATTTCTCCTTTATATGGTTCATATCCAGCAAACACGTGGTTCATCATACCATTACCTTTTGTATCTGTTAAGAATTCGCTTCTATAACCAATTAATCCTCTTGCAGGAATCTTGAATTCAAGTCTTGTATAACCTTGGCCACCAGCAACCATGTTTGTCATTTCAGCTTTTCTAACACCAAGTTTTTCAATAACAGCTCCTGTAAATTCATCTGGAACGTCAATTACAAGTTCTTCGATTGGTTCACATTTAACACCATCAATTTCTTTAAATATAACAGAAGGTCTAGATACCATGAACTCGAATCCTTCTCTTCTCATTGTTTCGATTAATACTGATAAGTGAAGTTCTCCTCTACCAGAAACTTTAAAGCTATCTGTAGAATCTGTTTCTTCAACTCTTAAACTTACGTTAGATTCTAATTCTTTCATAAGTCTATCTTTAAGATGTCTTGAAGTTACGAATTGTCCTTCTCTACCAGCTAAAGGGCCATTGTTAACACTGAATGTCATAGATAAAGTTGGTTCATCAATATCTACAAATGGAATAGCAACTGGATTTTGAGAATCTGCGATTGTTTCACCAATATTGATATCTGGGATACCAACGATAGCAATAACATCTCCCGCTTCAGCTGTATCTATTTCATATCTCTTCAATCCTTGATATGTATAGATTTTACCAATCTTAGTTTGTTGGATTGTTCCATCTTTTCTGCAAACAGCAACTGCTTGACCTTGGTTAATTACACCGCTTTCAAGTCTACCGATTGCGATTCTACCAACATAGTTATCATAGTCGATACTAGAAACTAGAAATTGCATTGGATTTTCTTTATTAACATTAGGTGCTCCGATATGGCTAATGATTGTTTCGAATACTGGAGTCATATCTGTTCCAGGTTTCTCTAAATCTAATGTAGCTATACCTTGTTTACCAGACGCATAAATTACTGGGAAGTTTAATTGTTCGTCAGATGCAGCAAGATCGAAGAATAAGTCGATTACTTCATCTACAACTTCCTTAGGTCTAGCACCAGGTCTGTCAATCTTATTTAGAAGAACGATTGGTTTTAAGTTAAGTCCTAAAGCTTTTCTTAAAACGAATCTTGTTTGTGGCATAACACCTTCAAACGCGTCAACGATAAGAATTACGCCATCAACCATTTTTAATACACGTTCAACTTCTCCACCGAAGTCAGCGTGCCCTGGTGTGTCTATGATATTAATTTTGTAATCACCATACTTAACAGATGTGTTTTTAGCAAGTATAGTAATTCCTCTTTCTTTTTCTAGGTCGTTAGAGTCCATTACTCTTTCGTCTACATGTTCGTTTTCTCTAAATGTTCCTGATTGTTTTAATAGTGCATCAACCAAAGTTGTTTTACCGTGGTCAACATGAGCTATAATCGCAACATTTCTAATTTCCATTATTATCTACTCCTTAACGTAAGCATGGGACGATACATTGATCGTCCCTGCTATTTAGATTTTATTCTTCGTCTGCTGATACTGTAGTTGCTTGTGCAGCTTCTACAACTTCTTCAACAACGTCTTTTCCTTCTAGTTCACGAATTGATAATTCAATTCTCTTTTTGTCTAAATCAACTTCAACAACTTTAGCTGTAACTTCTTGGCCCATTTCTAAAGCGTCTTGTGGTTTTTGAATTCTTCTCATTGTGATATTTGAGATATGTACTAATGCTTCTAATCCGTTATCTAATTCAACGAAAGCACCAAATGGTTTCATGCTAACTACTGTACCAGTAACTTCATCACCAACTTGGTATTTTACATTAGCCCAAGGATTATCCTCAGCTTTTCTGTATCCTAAAGAAATTTTCTTTGTTTCAGCATCAGCTTTTAATACTGTAACTTCGATTTCTTGTCCAACTTTTAAAACTTCGTTTGGATGTTTGATTTGTTTCCAAGAAATTTCAGAGATGTGAAGTAATCCATCAACACCACCGATATCAACGAAAGCACCATAATCAGCAAGTTGTTTAACTGTACCTTTGATTACTTTACCTTCAGCAATTTCAGCCCATACTTTTTCTTCTTTTTGTTTTCTTTCTTCGTTAGCTAATTTTCTTTCTGAACCAACGATTTTTTTCTTTTCTGGGTTATATTCAATAATCTTTAATGCTACGCATTTACCTCTGTATTCAACTAAGTCTGTAACTTTTTTAACAAGTTGTGTTTGAGGTACGAAGATTTTAACGCTACCTGTTTCAGCGATAACACCACCATTTACAACGTCTGTAACTTTAGCTGTAATTGGTTTATCTTCTTTAACATTGTTTTCAAATTCTTCTCTTAATTTTTTTGTTTCAAGTCTTTTTGTTGATAATAGAATGTTTCCTTGTCCATTGTTCATTCTTAAGATGTAAGCTGTGATTTCATCACCAACTTTGTATTTGTCAGCTGGTTTTTCATCACCATAGCTAAATTCATCTCTTGGTACAACGCCGTCTGCCTTATATCCTAAATCAACGAAGATATCATCTCCAACGATATCAACGATTGTTCCTGTAACAACTGTTCCTTCCTCTAATTTTTTCAATGAGCTTTCATATAGCTCTGCGAAATTTTCGCTGTCAATATTTGACATTTAAAATCAATCCTTTCTTCCTTTTCTGCTAACCTAAGAAATATTTATTTTTCTTAGAGAGATTAAAACAGCAACTTTTCGTTGCTGTCAAAACCTCACTAATTATCCAATATTTTAGCCAATTTGTCAATATAAAACTACCAAAAAACGGCATATTTTAACAAAAAAAATAACCTTTTTGAACTAGTCAAAAAGGCCGTTTTTATATTTAATTATTCTTCATCTCTCAATCTTACAATTTCCGCTTGCATTTCTTGTGTTAACGAAACAATATCTCTAGGATTCAACTCTTCACCCGTTGTATATTTTTCAAGTGTTATAGGCTTCCCAACTGTAATTCTAACTTTTGAAAAAGGTTTATAGTCACCTTTTATTCCAATAGGAATTATTGGCGCATTGGCAGATAGTGCAAGCATTGCCGCACCTTTTTTCATTCTTACACCTTTAGCCATCCCATTACGAGTGCCTTCAGGAAAAATAAATAACATTTGCCCGTCTTTCAAAAGATTCTTCGCTACATCTAACGCATCTGTATCACCTTTTCCTCTTTTTATAGGAAAGGCCGCAACATTTGTAAAAAACCACTTTTTAAATTTATTATCAAATAGTTCTGCTTTTGCCATTATATAAAACATTCTTTTTTCATTAACAACATACGAAATCGCATCCATCGCATGCACGTGATTTGCGCAAAGTATATATGCACCTTCATCAGGAATATTTTCGTTTCCGATAACTGTAACTCTGTACATTATTGAACAATAAACTTTAAATATTCCTTTCATGAATGATCTAAACCACATTTATTTTTACCTCTTTCCTTCAATTATTCTCTTTACTTCTTCATAAACTTCTTCAATACTCATATGCGTAGTATCCACAACTTCGGCACCTTCAGCGATTTGAAGCGCGCCCATTTCTTTATGCATATCATTGTAATCGCGTTTATTTATTGATTCTAAAGTTTCTTCATACGTTGTCTCAACGCCTTTTTCAATAAGCTCTTTATAACGTCTTTGAGCTCTCTCTTCTGCATCAGCCGTCAAATATATTTTTACTTCAGCGTTAGGAAATACCACTGTAGTAATATCTCTGCCCTCCATAATAATATCGCCTTCTGCTCCAAGCTCTCTTTGAAGTTCTACTAGTTTAATTCTTATTTCTTTAATCGCTGAAACTGGCGAAACTATTTCATTAATTTGTGGAGTTCTAATTAATTCAGAAACATCCTCTCCATTTAAAAATACATGTTGTTTATCTTCTATATTCTTAAAAGTTATTTTCACTCTATTTAATAACTCTTTTATTTTTTGTATATCAGCATCCAAACCGATACCATCTCTAATCATTTGAAGCGCAACGCATCTATACATCGCACCTGTATCTATATATGTAAAATTTAGTCTCCTAGAAACTAAAGAAGCTATCGTACCTTTACCTGTACCAGCAGGTCCATCAATCGCAACTATCATAAAAAACCTCCTCATTTGTTTTAATAATTATTTCACTTTTAGAATTAATTATCAAGTTTTTATTTCAGGGACAGTCCCAAATTCGCAAAAAAAGCGGCCCCTTTACAGGGCCGCTCTTCTTAATCTAGGACGATTTCGGCGTGTCCTAATGTCACTTTCACTTTGACCACAGCGCCAATTTCTAGCTTCATGTAATCGTCGTAACTCATGGTGACTGTCATTTCCTCGCCATCCTCGTCAACACCCACAATTGTGTATGTCTCGCTCGACGTTCCTTGTCGTTCTTTCTCACCAAGGACAACTTCTCCCCAGTAAGGTTCTAACCCACTTCCGCTTGTCTTGACGTTGCGGCCGTGAATCCATCTTTGAATTTCATAATAATATTTGGTTTCGTAGACAGGCACAGAAACATATACCGCTTCTTGGTATTCTTCTGTTCCATATACGGGAACTTGTTCTGTGATTTCCTCGAACTGGCCATTTCCAAGGTCTCTATACCCAACCACTTTAGTTTCATAACCAACTACAACTTGCCGTGTTTTGGTTTCGTAATGACTAAAAACTTGCGTGTAAGTATAGATTTCCTCGTTGGTGTACTTTAACCTTGCTCCTGATGGTAAGCTCCATCCACTGTCATCAACCCACGCGTACTTTTCAATGTTGATATTGCGTTCCCAGGTCATCTCACGAACTGTAAGTTCATGTTCTTTTGGTAAGCACAGCCAAACAATTCCACCAATTACCGCAGCAATCAATACCGTGATAAGCATCGGCATCCAGAATCGCGCAAAGAAACCACCAACAACCTTACCAGCTTTTGCTAACGACTTTCCAACACTTCCAGCAACCTCAGCAACTTTATCACCAAAAGTAGGAATTTCTACTTGAGATTTTGCTAACCGTTCACGCTCCTCAGGTTCATCCTTAAACGGATTACCATTATCCACATACTCTGCTTCAGATGATTCAGGTTCATCGTCATCAAAACCTATAGGTGCCGGACCTGAAGAATCACGATTTTCTCGTATCAAGCGAGTCATTGTTTCTCCATCATACTCACGATTAATATGTTCGTCGATTATATGACTTACTTGCGCACGCATTTGTGCTTCCCGCGCTTTTTCTTCATTGCGCACATCAAAATATGTTCTTGATTTACTTCCACGCACCGAACTACAAGATTGACACACATTTGTCGTAGACGGATTAAGCGTGTCACAATAATCACAGACCCAGTCTGGATTTCTATTTTCTTTTTGTCTTGGTACGTATTCTTTTACACCTGATCGCATGTAAAACTTCGTGTGTTCACCACGAGCTCTTCCACAGCCAGGGCATTCCCGTTTGTCTCCACGTATGCCTGTTGCTCCACAGTATTCACAGTCCCAATAACCGTAGACTAATCTTCCCATGCTGACATTCGTATGGTACATTTAAAAATTTAAATTCCATACTCTCCTTTCTTCAAAGATGATGTATTCGTAAAAGTATTTAATTTGCCAGTCCGCATTATATCACCTTTTTGAGCACTTTGCAAGGTTATGTCTACTCTGTTTTTCCCTCTTCAAAAACTATTTCTTTAACAAGTTTCATTTCTAAAGTTTTCAAAGCAATTCTAGATTTGTTTACCAAAATATAACATCTCAAATCAACACCTCTAGGTCTGCTAACAGACCCCGGATTAGCTAATATTTTATCTTTCTCTTTTATTAATACCGGTACATGCGTATGTCCTTGAATAAATATATCTCCGCAATTATATGGCAACTCATGTGAATTATAATAATGTCCATGTGTAACCGTAATAATTTTCCCGTTAGCATAAATATTGTCCATATCAAACATTTCAAACTGTAATAATTCTTCAAAACTTCTTGTATCGCAATTACCACGAATCACTTCAACTTTATCTTTCATCGTATTTAAAATATCTGCCATTTCTTCATCAGAACTTTTACTCAAATACGCACATGTGTCACCAAGAATTACTAACTTATCAGCTTCTTCTTTTTTGAATATTTCAATCACTTCTTTTAATCTATCTACATTTCCGTGTATATCAGAAACAAATATATACTTCATTTTCTATTTCCTTTCTTTTAATATAAGACTATTATCTCATTTTATATCAATTTAATCTACTATATTAGTGTGTTCCTTCAGTATCATAATCTTCATTTGCTGATAAAGATAAATCGTATATTGCCATCGCAATACCATCATCCATATCATCAATAGTAGCTGTGCTACCATTAGGTAAATTAATTGTATATGGTTCATATGTTGCACCTTCTTTTTCCCACCTAGTGTTTTCTAATGGCGCTGTATAACTTAAATATTCATTTCCATTAGATAACGTTTTTATCTCTTTGAATATAACAACAATATATCCATCTTTTTTGAGTCTACTTTTATCTTTAATCACATCATTACTTTCAGTTGAAGCCCCCAAAGCAACCTTAGTGGATGCTGGCAAATAATATTCTCCATACCAATGACCATTAGCATTTCTTATATCATTTTCGTCATCTATCAAACTTGATTTTTTGGCATCCGATATAAATTTAGAACTATTTGTTCCATAGCCATATAATTTTGTTAGTAGACTTATATTATCCAGTGGCAATTTAACATCAACTTCATTTAATAGTAGACCACTAAAAATTTTTCCTATCATAATTTGATACTTATATGACTTCTCCGGATTTTTTATTTTTGCTCTAACTAATTCAAATTTAAATCCAAAATTATTTTCTTCACCTTGTGTGTTAGTCATTATCATAGTTTTTGTTATATCATTTAGTTCATTAAGTTTAATATATTTATATTCAACTGTATCATAAAAAATAGAAATATCTTTCGTGGCAATTCTTCCATCTGATGAAACATAATAAAACTCTGGCTTAATCGAAATTTGATTACTTGCAACTCCTATTGTTTTTAAATCAAAGAAAAATCTATATCCAAGTTTCAATCCATATCTATACGCACTTAATCTATTTTGATTACTTTGCCCTATTGGCAAAAACATATTTTTATTTTCATTACTATTTTTTATTCCTATCGCACTCGTCAATCTGCCAAGCCAACCTTTGTCATCCGAATCTCTTATTTGCAAATCATATACACTTCCTGATATAAAAACATTAAAATCTTTTTGAAGAATGTATATGTCTTTTTTGTTAGAGTTCTCATATGAAATATAACTTTCTAACTGATTAGTTTTTGGTTCATATTCTTCGGGTATGTTTTCAGCAATTACTCTTATGCTAACATTACCATTTACATTATCTTTAACCCACACCGGAATTATAAACTTATAATCTTCAATACTCATCCCACTACTTAAAGAGCCTAAATCAAACCATTTATTTTCAAGAATTAGTTTTTTATCTTTGATCTCTCCATCTACTATTTTTAATGCGTAAACATCAAAAGAAAATTTCACAAGTTTTGCTGATGCAAAACTATTTTTAGGCAACCCTTTTGACACAAATTCTATTTCATCATTTAATTGTGTGCCTTTATAATTATATAATTTAGTACCATACCCTTTATAACTTGTAATTCCATTACCTGCATATACATGTTCTCCAGAATGAGGAATTCTTATAGTAAATAGACTATTTAATGTTAAGACATTTGTTTTACTTTTATCTATTAACTGATTATCATTTTGGTTTTCTTCATTAAGAGGTATCAATGTTGCTGTATTTACAATAGGAGTATATACATTTATGTTGTTCATTTTTATGTCTGATGGGCCATATGTTTTTTCTCTAGCTTCTTCTGAAGTTTTTGAAATATAATTTACCGTTAGCAAAGTAGTTGGATATAATTTATTTTCTGCTTTTTGATATGTATAAATTTCTCTATCCTTGAATAAAACTGTATCATTTACGAGCGGTGCTTGAGCTATATTATTGTAATATTCAATTGCGATAAGTTCATTCACATTAGCTAATCTTTCTGCTGACATATATTTGTCTAAGCCATTTAAATAAATAATTTCTTGTTCTTCTGCATATACACTCAAATAGTCTCCATTCACTAATGAATTTCTTCTAATTATTCTATCTATTGCAACATGATCGCTTTGATAATTTTGAGCCATTGCATCTATGTCTGGTTTCTCATAATCTATACCGCTTAATAATATTTCTAAATAATACACTCCGTTTTTTTCTTTTGTCAATTTACATTCCGCACAATCTTGAATCTTTAGCTTTCCACCTTTGTTGTAATAAACAGTAGGTTCTTGTCCATTATAATTTGCATCTATTTGTATCTTTCCATTTTCTAAATATTTATCTTTATCAATAACAGCATTATTTTCTAAAATTGCATTTTTAATCACAAATAGTTGATTTTCTTCGCCGCCATAATATGAATATTCCAAATCGAACTCTAACGCTTTTGAAGAAGATACTTCTGCTATATTAGCTGTAATCATATTTTCATCATCATTAGAGGTTGTATAGTATTGTTTTTTCAAAATTACATTTACTTTTTGTCTTTCGTTTAATATACTCAACACATTTTCTAAAATATAACTATCTGTAACAACATTAGCATATAAATCTTCACTCGTTGGTATAGCTGTTTCTATATCATATTCTTCGTTTTCTTTATCATTTGATTTAATAATTGCATATGGATAATTTGGTCTTCCTACAGGTATTTCTGGGATTTCATTTTGCGTATATACGAATACTAATTTTCTATCTTTACCGATATCTTGTACATTTACATTCTTTATATTTTGTACATTTTTTATTACCTCTTCATCCAAGTTATATTTAAGTAATTTATAATTATCAAGTTCTATAACCGGAACATTAATTTCTTTTGTTTTTGATACCATTTTGTATCTTTCCGGAGGCATTAGCACATTATTTTCTTCATCCACATACGATACATCTAAAATATTTGCCCCTTCTACATATTTAAATTCAATGTATAAATCCGACCAAACCTTATTTATTACACTTAGCAATTCTTCTGTATTTAAAATATATCCATCTACAAAGTTAGAAACATTTTTTATAACTTCAACGTTTTCACTTGCAATATTATCTGGTGCAAATTCTTCTTCACTTATCAAAACTTTATATAAAGAATAACTATTTTTGTTCAAATCTTTGGTATATATCCAAGCTTGTACTAAAGATAAATCTGATGCATCATATTTAAAAGTTTTTGTTTTACCATTTGTTTCTTTTACTGTTAGTTCTTTGTATTTATTATTTTCTGGCAAAGTAGTGTCTAATGATTTTACAAGCATATTGTCACCATCTAGCCTTATTGTGTATTCTATAGATTTTCCTAACATATCTTTAACTGTTTTGTTTGTAACATAATTGATATTTTTTATTTCAACTTCTGGATACATATATTCAAAAACTATTATTTTATTGCTACCATAACCAACAGTTTCTGTTAAATTAATAGTAAATCCATCACAACCTTCCGCGCTTGTTATTGCAGGATATGTTCTTACAAATCTTTTAGCATCATCTTTACTATTTATTTTAGTTGTACTATTAACATCAAACGTTTTTTCTGCAATCAAGTTTTGCTTGCTTACTGAATCTTTATATACAGAACATTTGGTTAAAATGTATCCTGGCCAAAAGTTTTTATTTAACGAAGCAAAATCTTTAGGCGAATAAGTAATATCCGAAACATCATAATCACTTTCTTGAGCCAAGGAAACATCATTCAAGTTTTTATTTGTGTTTATCAAAGTATTTCCTATCTGATGCATAACTTTGGTAATAATAACAGGTTCATAATAGAATACAACGCTTATGCCTAACCCTTGAGTTGTAAATGAAGACGTAACATTTACACTAGAATCCGTTGTTACTTTCATATTACTTGGAACATTATATATTCCATAGTATCCACTTTTATCATTACCATATTTTATTAAGTATCCTTTATATCGGTACCCAGCTAGTTGTGTCCATTCCATTTTTGCGTTTATTGTGGTTGTTATACTTTTTTCTGTTGTTCCAGAATATACAACATTACTTATCACACTGTCACTTGGCGTAGCGAGTTTATTTTCTTTATTATAAATTCTGTTACCATTAACATCTCTATATCCAACAGAAACATATGCAAGTATATCAATTGGTTCATCTTTGTCACTTTCTCCTTTTGTAAAAAGTGTACAATACAACAAATCAACAAAACCATCTGGCGTATAGCTATATATGTCGAAAGTTACTCCTTCTGTTAAAAGTTTGGATTGCCTTATTTCATAATTAGCATCTTCTAATTTAGAAAATAGTAACTTATATTTTCTGTTAGCTGAACTATCCCACTCTCCGTTATATTCATAATCTAAAGTTACCTCAGAACCTTCGAGCCAAGTCACTTTCATTTCTAAATCTTTTTTGTACCACTCTATATAAGGAGTCTTTATGGCTTCTATTGCAAAGTCACCCATTTTTGAAACAACATCTATTATGGCTAGTGCCTCCATAGCCTCTAATGCTTTATCTCCACTAACCGTTTCAATTATTTCTTCTATTATCTCTTCTTTACTTTCTTCGCTATATCCACCAAGTGTTCCTAAACTTTGTAGTTTTTGAGTTATGAAGTTTAGTAACTCTTTATTTTCTGAATATTTTAAATTTTCTGCAATTTGCTCTAGTGCAGTGGCAGTTAACTTTGAATAATGTGCATAGTAATTTCCATTTCTATATGTTCTCAACTTCAATGACGTTTCTTTAAGAGGTATAATATTCCCATTTGAATTTATTGGCATAAAATTAGAAACTATATACTGATCTTCTTCAATTGATTTTTGTTGCATGGGTTTTGGATTTCCCACCATTGTATATTCTTCTTTAGCAGGTAACTTATCTAAAATTGTATTGCTATCATACTTAAGTTCCAATTCTGCACCACAAAGTTCGCATGAAGCTATTTTTCCAATTGTAGATATGTTGACTAAATTAAAATAGTGTCTTCCCTTTGTTGCATCATTTTGTTTGCTATGTATATAGCCACAGGTACCACACTTATGCGGTGATGTATCTCCACCAGTCCAACTATGACTTAGATATTTTGTATATCCACAAGAACAAATACCTATATGATATGAATCATTATGGTGGTTAAACGATTTATAACTATGCCAATATTCACCCATATATCTTCCGCAAGAACAATATCCAGAATGAGTATCAGATTTACCAGAATTTTTATATCTATATACATAGTGCTGTGTTCTAGAGTTGCATTTACCACAAGTTTCACAGTACTTATAATGATACTTGCTAGTGTTTGTATCGCTGTAAACAGTGTGTGTACAACCTTCTTCTATTTCTTCTCCCGAGGCAAAATTCACAAAATAAAAACTCCCCAAGATCATACATAGTAAGGTTAAAATAAAAACTTTTTTCTTCATCAAATCACCTCTATTCTTTAAATCTATAAATCATTGTTGCTGCTTCAGCTCTTGTCATATTTAAAGTTGGTCTAAATGTGTTATCTGAATATCCTTTTATTAATCCTTTACTTATTGCATGCTTTAGAAGTTGTAAATCTTCGTTATTTAGTGTTATTACATCTTTAAATTTTATTTTTTCTGTTGCTTGTAATTTTTCTCCTTTCATTAATAGATCTGCTTTTGAAATTATTTGCACCATTTCTATTCTTGTTATAGGTTTATCTATGTTGCCAATTGTTATAGTATTGTTTTTTAAAACTCCAAATTTTTCAGCAATCCACACATACCTGCTTGCCCAATGATTAAAATTTGACTCTGCATCTTTTAGATCTATCCATGAAGGTAACGCTGCTACAATAACAAGTTTTATAAATTCACCTTTAGTAATTGTTCCTTCCGGTCTAAAAGATAAATCTTCATAACCATTTATAACTCCACTTGAAGTTAGCGAAGTTATATATTGATATGCCCAATGTTTTGAGTTTAAATCCCAAAAGTTTGCAGCTTGCACTTGGCTAATAAAGCAAATCATTAAAACTAAAAAAATAATAAATACTTTTTTCATATAATCACCTCTACTTATGTACTTTTCAAAAGCATAAAGATTGTATTTTACCCTTTATAATACCAGCAAGTTGTAAAATCAATATAATTAGTATTTAAGTAATTTGTAATAAAAATAAACCTCCATCATAAAAATTACTAAGGAGGTTACTATGCTTATAAATATTAAATTCAAAACAATCTTAAAAATATTTTTTATACTTTCTTTTTTGATATCTTTGCTTTTAGCATTAAGTATGCATTCAAATACAATTATAATGACAAACGAGAACTTCACAAAAATTTTAAAAGAATGTCATGACAATCCATATAAGTATGAAGGAAAAAAGATAAAAACATCTGGATATATTTTTCGCATAAAAGACTTTGAAGATACTCAATTTGTAATTGCTCGCGATATGTGGATAAACGAGAGTGATTCTCATGTTGTTGGCTTTTTGTGTGAATTAAGCGATTCCTCCTCATTTAAAGATAATGACTGGGTTTCGGCCGAAGGTATACTATACACAGGAAATTATTTTGGTCCAATGCCAATATTAAAAATAGAAAAACTAAACAAAATAGAAAAACCCGAATCTCTATTTGTATTACCCCCAGAAGGCTTAAATCTTTCTTTGTGATTTATTTTAATAAAAAAGACTTGAGATTTAATTCTCAAGTCTTATATTTTTAAAGTAACTCTACCGCTTCTGAAATATTTTGAATTAATTTAGATGTTTCTTTTACTACTTTTTCACTTGGTCCGAATAACAAAAGTTTTCTAGTATCAGCAAGAACACCATGTTGAATGAAGAAATATATTTTATTTCCTACATATATAATTGAAATGTTCTTTCCAACATTCTTTCTAACTTCAAGCAATTTTTCCATAAACTCTAGTGTTATAATTTTTCTTGCCTCAATTTGATTATCACTAAATACTTCAAAATATCTTTCAAACTCCGGATTTTCTAAACGTACAATATGTTTGTTGCCAAGCATCTTTTTAAAATCAGCAAAAACTCTATTCGCAAATTTATTTTTAAAGTCCGGTGTAATATCCATATAAAATGTATTTATCTTTTTGGCATCCAAAACACCAAATATTCCATCAAACAAAATCGACTCACTTCTTGTGTTGTCTTCGCTTAATATAACTTGTTTTACCAGTATCTCAGATATAATAAAGTCTTTACCATTTTCAACTTTACCAGTTATAAAATTGTCTGAACAGTATTCATCATAGCCTCTAATAAATCCCGAATCTTCAAAAAATTGTACAGGCAAGCCAGCATCAGGAATATATCTAAAACCTTTTATATCATGAGAAATTTTATTCATTAAAATATGTTTTAACGGCTTAACAATAAGCTTTTTTACCCACATAGCTAGCGCCAACGAAATCATTGCTACTATAAGTGAAATTGATAGCATTTCCATTTTTACGTTTGGATCAATACTATCTAACGAAAGCATAAAAAATCCTGCTGCCGTTCCAATTATAAGCGCTGCGCATAATACTAAATATATTATTCTAAATGTTTCAACAAATTTTTCTCTCATCTTCATCGTTTATCACTTCCGTTAAAAATTTACGTTCATTGAATTTCTTGAATTATCTGTTGCAGTAAACAACTCTTTTTGCTTTTTCCCAAACAATTTAGCAACAAGGTTCGTTGGAAAAGCTTCTAGTGTAACGTTAAATTCGGTAGCTGCTGAATTATATGTTCTTCTTGCTGCAGCCAATTCATCTTCTATTTTATTCAAAGAATGTTGTAATTGAACAAATGATGAATTTGCTTGCAAATTAGGATAGCTTTCTGCAAGTGCAAAAATATCTTTCAAAGCACTATTAACTTCGTTATCTGCAGCAACAACATCTTTATCTTTTTTTGCATTCATTGCATTTGCCCTTGCTGCGGCAATATTTTCAAAAACAGTTTGTTCGTGTGCTGCACTGCCTTTTACAACCTCAACTAAATTAGGTATTAAATCACATCTTTTTTTCAAATAAACATCTACTGAAGACAATGCATTCTTAGCTGTATTCTCTTCACGTACAATTTGGTTGAATATAAAAATAAATATGACTACTATTAGTCCAAGTATAATCCATAAATATGACATCTTTTTTCCTCCTATTCATCTTCCTTGTTATAACTGTATACTATAACCGCCACAGCTATTATCAAAACTATTATTCCAACCATTAAAAACATTGACATGTCGACCTCCTAGTTTTCATCAAATAAATCTTTAAATAATCCTCTATCTATTTGTTTTGAAAATATACCTCTTAATACCATTAACACAATTGGACCAACAAGCATTCCTAGGAATCCCATAAATTTAAATCCTGCATACATTGCCATCAATGTAATTATTGGATGAACTCCAAATTGTTTACTTACAAATTTTTGTTCGATAAATTGTCTTATTATAAATATCGCAATGTATGTTAAGAAAACAGTAATTGCAAATCCATATTCACCTACAACTAACAAATAAATTGCCCATGGATTTAAAGCTGTGCCAACACCCAATACTGGTAAAATATCTAATAGTGCAATTACGAAAGCTGTTACAAATGGATATGGAATTACAAATCCAAGCATTTTATAAATAACTGTAAATGCAATAAATAGTTCCAAGAAAGTTATGAATAATATTTTTGCATATACCTTAATATATCCACCTAAAGTTGAACCTAAATCTTTTGCAACTGTACTTGTCTTCTTGATCCATTGTTTAGGTAAATGATGTTCTAACAAATCAATTACATATATTCTGTCTTTAGTAAAGAATACTAAAGCCAATATTGTAATCGTAATATTTATTAACAATGCTGGAACAGATAGTACCATATCAAAAACTTTAGAAGCAACTGTTCCTATATAATTTCCTAATTTCCCAACAAAATCAACTAAAGAATTTTGAATTGCAGAAATAACTTGTGTTGGAATTTCTGAATATTCTGTTGAAAGTTTTGATGTCCACTCAATAATTGTTGAACTTGCTTGTGATATCGTTGGACCTAAGTCAGATGTCAATTTTAAAAGTTCTCCAACTAATTCCGTGCCACCCCAAGCAACAACTCCTATTAATAAAATCACAGTAAGGAATACTACAATTCCACTACTCATCCTTCTACTCATTTTAAGTTTATTCATTCCAAACTTAATAATAGGTTCTATTAATAAAGCAATTATTCCAGCTATTAAAAATGGCATAAAGAATAATGCAAATTTACAAACTAAAAATAAAACTACTAAAGTCCCTATAAAGACTGCAAGTCTTCCAAGAACAATATTTCTTCTCTTCTTTGAATTTTCAACCATTCTTTTTCTCCTTATATAAAAATTATCTAATACTAATTATATTTTAGTACCTTTAGATATTCAAGTAAAATTGGTTAAATTTAGGTAGTCTCTTTAATATATTTTCGCCACATTTTCTTATAATTAAACAACAAAAAAGAGTGTCGCAAAAGACACTCTTTTTATTATTTGAGCTTACGCTCTTGGATTTTTGATTTGTGCTTGTGCAGCAGCAAGTCTAGCTATTGGAACTCTGAATGGTGAGCAAGATACATATGTTAATCCAACACCATGGCAGAATTCAACTGAAGATGGATCTCCACCGTGTTCTCCGCAGATACCTAACTTGATATCAGGTCTTGTAGATCTACCTAATTCAGCAGCCATTTTAACTAATTTACCAACACCATTTTGGTCGATTTTAGCAAATGGATCGTTTTCATAGATTTTCTTATCATAGTAAGCTCCTAAGAATTTACCAGCATCATCTCTTGAGAATCCGAATGTCATTTGTGTTAAATCGTTTGTACCAAATGAGAAGAATTCAGCTTCTTTAGCGATTTCGTCAGCTGTTATAGCAGCTCTTGGAATTTCGATCATTGTACCAACGTGGTAATCAAGTTCAACTCCCGCTTCTTTAATAACAGCGTCTGCTGTTTCGCAAACTACGTCTTTAACGTATTTTAATTCTTTGATTTCACCAACAAGTGGAATCATGATTTCAGGAACGATTTTAACGTTCTTTCTTTGAGATACTGCGATAGCAGCTTTAATAACAGCTCTTGTTTGCATTGCTGCAATTTCAGGATATGTTACTGCTAAACGACATCCTCTGTGTCCCATCATTGGGTTGAATTCGTGAAGACCAGCTATGATAGCTTTGATTTCTTCAACAGTCTTGCCTTGTGTATTAGCAAGTAATTCAATATCTTTTTCCTCTGTTGGAACGAACTCATGTAGTGGAGGATCTAAGAATCTAATTGTTACTCCGTATCCTTCCATTACTTCATATAATTTTTCGAAGTCACCTTGTTGCATTGGCTCTAATTTAGCAAGAGCAGCTTCTCTTTGTTCAACTGTATCTGAACAAATCATTTCTCTGATAGCAGCGATTCTGTCAGTTTCAAAGAACATATGCTCTGTACGGCAAAGACCAATACCTTCAGCTCCTAATTCTCTAGCTTTTTTAGCATCAGTTGGAGTATCAGCGTTTGTTCTAACTTTTAATACTCTGTATTTGTCAGCCCATTCCATGATTCTTCCGAATTCTCCACCGATTGTAGCGTCTACTGTTGGAACGATTCCATCATAGATTCTACCTGTTGAACCATCAATTGAGATTTCGTCTCCTTCATGATATGTTTTACCAGCAAGTGTGAATACTTTATTTTCTTCATCCATGTTGATTTCTGTGCATCCAGATACGCAGCATTTACCCATACCACGAGCAACAACGGCTGCGTGAGATGTCATACCACCACGAACTGTTAAGATACCTTGAGCAGCTTTCATACCTTCGATATCTTCTGGAGATGTTTCAAGTCTAACAAGAACTACTTTTTCTTTTCTTTCAGCCCATGCTTTTGCATCTTCAGCTGTGAATACTACTTTACCACAAGCAGCACCTGGAGAAGCTGGTAAAGCTTTACCAATTTCTGTAGCAGCTTTTAAAGCAGCAGCATCAAATTGTGGGTGTAATAATGTGTCTAAGTTTCTTGGGTCAATCATTAATACAGCGTCTTTTTCTGTGATCATACCTTCATCAACTAAGTCACAAGCAATTTTTAGAGCAGCTGGAGCTGTTCTCTTACCATTTCTAGTTTGTAACATGTATAATTTTCTATCTTCGATAGTGAATTCCATGTCTTGCATATCTCTGTAATGGTTTTCAAGTGTATTGCAGATTTGTGTAAATTGTTCATAAACTTCTGGCATAACTTCTTTTAATTGGTCGATTGGTTGTGGAGTTCTAACACCAGCAACAACGTCTTCACCTTGAGCGTTCATTAAGAATTCACCCATAAGTTTCTTTTCACCTGTAGATGGGTTTCTTGTGAAAGCAACACCTGTACCAGATGTTTCACCCATGTTACCAAATGCCATCATTTGAACGTTTACAGCTGTTCCCCAAGAATATGGGATATCATTGTCTCTTCTATAAACGTTAGCTCTAGGGTTGTCCCAAGATCTAAATACAGCTTTAACAGCTCCCATTAATTGTTCTGTAGGATCTGTTGGGAAATCGCTACCGATTTTAGCTTTGTATTCAGCTTTAAATTGGTTAGCTAATTCTTTAAGATCATCAGCTGTAAGGTCAACGTCTTGCGTTACACCTTTTTCTTCTTTCATTTTATCTATAAGTTGTTCGAAGTATTTTTTACCAACTTCCATAACTACGTCAGAATACATTTGAATAAATCTTCTGTAGCAGTCCCAAGCCCAACGTGGGTTACCAGATTTTCTTGATAATGCTTCAACAACATCTTCATTTAAACCTAAGTTTAAGATTGTATCCATCATACCTGGCATTGAAGCTCTAGCTCCTGAACGAACAGATACTAATAATGGATTTTCCATATCTCCGAATTTCTTACCTGTAATTTCTTCCATTTTTTTGATGTACTCAAAAATTTCAGCTTCGATTTCTGGATTGATTTGTCTTCCATCTTCGTAGTATTGAGTACAAGCCTCTGTAGAAATTGTGAAACCTTGTGGAACTGGTAAACCTAACTTTGTCATTTCTGCTAAGTTAGCACCTTTACCACCAAGAAGGTTTCTCATTGTAGCGTCACCTTCGCTAAAAAGATATACGTACTTTTTGCTCATTTTTTTATTCCTCCTCTTAATTTTTTGAAATAAAATGTCGTTTACTTGGTCTGTAACGCCTAATATAATATACCAAAACGCCAAAAAAATCAAGCATTTTTCATGCATAAACGACCTTTTAAAAGTTGATTTTTAGCGCTTTTTGTCGACGTGTTTTTGTTAATTATGTTGACTTTCCATTATATTCCATGATATAATTTCCACGTAATATATCGACTTTTCAAGAAGGAGTTTTGCACCCAATGAAACATCAAGTAGAAAGGAACTAGTATGTGCAGATGTAAAAAAATTATTATTTCTCCCGGCGACAAGATTTCTGAAATCATGACTGCCAAAAACAACATGGGTTGTTATGGACTCTGGTCCATTCTCTCACACAAAGTACGATGTTTGGAGGTATACGAAGAAAAAGTTATCGAAATTCTAACTAACGACACTATCACTTTTGACCTATTAATCGGTATTATGAAAGTCTTTCAGACAAGCGCTGAAAAAAACGACAGTTACGACATTATCGAATTCAAGGAAGCATTCCACAGAGACAACTTTATCAACGCACTTTCTCACAGCAAACAAATGGCTACCGCAGCAGGCAGCAATTACCTGATTGTCTTAAATCCTCAACCCGCCAAAAAGAAGCTCCAAGTGATTTACTGGGACCTTCGCAAATTTAATCTTTTTTAAAACTTATTAATTAAAAAACAACAACGGACATGTGCTTCTCGCCATGTCCGTTTCTGCATTTTATTTATTTTTTTGTTTTCATAGCCTCTTCGAATACAGGTAAAATTCCAATATCATTTTCACCTATTTTTTCAGCCACTTGATAAATATCGTGTCCCGGAAATTGATTTCCTTCAACTAAGACTGGACCTTTATTACTAAGTCCAACATCCCATCCAACATATCTTATGTGCTTGCTTAACTTTGCTGCATTCTTAACCATTTCTTTTGCTTCTTCCCAATTAGGAATTTGAAAACCTTTAATAGTTGTACCAGTGATTGGATGTTTTTCAAAAAGTTCACCATTTTTATTTACAGCATCTTCTATAATCTTTCCTGTTTCAACATCTATTCTGGCAGTCATGCCACCACTATTAAAATTATCAACAACTTTTCCATTACCAATTCTTGAAAACGTTGCAATAATGGTAACCTCATCTTGATCATTCATAACAGTTACCATTCTAATTGTATTAACAGAAGAAGAATTTAATTTGTTCATTTCTTCGCATTGAATAATTGGTTCTTCTAAAAGTTCTAATTTATTTTCTATTAAATATGTATATAAATCTTCAAGGTTATTTTTCCATTTTTCAGTACTGATTTTTTCTATATTTTTTCCACATTGACCATCATTAGGTTTTGCAAAAAATAGATCATGATTTTTTAACCATTCAATAGCTTTTTCTTTATCTGCGCTCACAGGATAAATATAATCTCTCTTTATATATTCTTTGAACATATCATTAAATTCATTTTTATTGTTAAACAAATGCCAATACTCTTTTTCATTTAATTTCTTAACAAATTTATTATTTATTCCTCGAGTAAGCATTGTCTTTCTTTGCTTACTGTTTAATTTATAAAAACCAATAACATCATAATCTACGTATCCAGCTCCATATCTTAATCCGCACCAAACCATATCGCAAAAAATTCCGAATTTTGATTTGTTACATTTGGCTTTTACAACATCAACACGTTCAAACATAGATTTATAATTCATTGTACAAATTCTTTTGGACAAATAACTAATACTTGGCATAAATGGCCTCCTTTTTATAAGCTAAAAATATTCTATCATATTTAATAGTCGTATAATAGCGAATTTTTTATTTTACTTCTTGTCAATACAATTCCATAAAATGGTAATTTGTTTGTATAATCTTACAATATATGGTATAATCAAAGTACTTATATTCTTTTTATATGTATAATCAATACCTTTTTTGGTGATGATTAAATGACTTACTATATTGGTAAGACATATTTAAAGAGTTAGGTCGCAAGTGGCTATGATGACGATAGTTCATTTGTGTTTTGTCCGCATAACTCCAATAGGAGTTCAAACACACCAAGATGTTCTCAGATTGAAAGGAGAAAACGAAAATGTCATTTCCATTACAACCCAATCAGTATCCCGATTACTACGTTGTCAAGGACCCGACCGGTTCTAGCAGACACACCGAGTCTAGCAGAGACGACTATTGGCTTGGCCATTATGGTCGCAGCGGGGTTTACACATCCCAAGCTTCCATCGATGATCATAATCGTCGTGTCTTTGCAGCCAACAACGGCCAACTCCGCGAAAAAGATCGCTGGTAAAGTGATCGCCCGGCTCCGTGCCGGGTTTTTATTTTGCAAAAACTATTCCGTTTATATAAAGCGAAAGCACGTTTAAAAATTAGTTTAATCTAATTTCAAACGTGCTTCTCATATTTTTATTTTAGAATCTTGTTTTTTCTTCTAAGAATTTTTCAAGATCTGCAATTGGCATTCTAACTTGTTCCATTGTATCTCTATCTCTAACTGTAACAGCATTATCTTCTAATGTATCAAAGTCAATTGTTATACAGTATGGAGTACCAATTTCGTCTTCTCTTCTATATCTCTTACCAATACTTCCAGCTTCATCATATTCGATATTAAATTTTTTTGATAACTCATCAAATACTTCTGTAGCTTTTTCACTTAACTTTTTAGAAAGTGGTAATACAGCAGCTTTAAATGGAGCAAGTGCTGGATGTAAATGTAATACCGTTCTTACGTCACCTTCAGCGATTTCTTGCTCATCATAAGCATCACAAATAACCGTTAAGAAAATTCTTTCAACACCAACTGATGGTTCAACACAGTATGGAACATACTTTTCATTTGTTTCAGGATCTAAGTATGTTAAATCAGCTTTAGAAGCTTCCATATGTCTCTTTAGATCATAGTCAGTTCTATCGGCGATACCCCACAATTCACCCCAGCCAAATGGGAATAAGTATTCAATATCAGTTGTACCTTTACTATAGAAAGATAACTCTTCTTTTGAATGTTCTCTCATTCTTAAATTATCTTCTTTAATACCGATGCTTAAAAGCCAGTTCTTGCAGAAGTCTTTCCAATATTCATACCATTCTAAATCTGTTCCCGGTTTGCAGAAAAATTCAAGTTCCATTTGTTCGAATTCTCTAATTCTAAAAATAAAGTTACCTGGTGTAATTTCATTTCTAAAAGAACGACCAATTTGACAAATACCCATAGGCATTTTACTTCTTGTTGTTCTTAATACATTCTTAAAGTTAACAAACATACCTTGTGCTGTTTCTGGTCTTAAGTATACTTCAGATTTAGCATCTTCAGTAACACCCATAAATGTTTTGAACATCAAGTTGAATTTTCTGATATCTGTGAAATCTGTTTTTCCACAATCAGGACATTCGATTTTATTATCTTTAATAAAATTAACTAATTCTTCATTTGACCAACCATCAAGGCCTGAAATTTGTTTACCATTTTTAAATGACCATTCTTCGATTAACTTATCTGCTCTGTGTCTTGTTTTACAAGATTTACAGTCAATTAGCGGATCGCTAAATCCACCAACGTGACCTGTTGTAACCCATACTTGTGGGTTCATCATAATAGCAGCATCAACACCAACATTGTATTTGCTTTCTTTAACAAATTTTTGCCACCATGCATCTCTAATGTTTTTCTTTAGTTCAGCACCTAGTGGTCCAAAATCCCAAGAGTTTGCAAGTCCACCATAAATTTCAGAACCTGAATATACATATCCTCTTGACTTACAAAGATTTACGATTTTCTCCATGCTTTTTTCCATTTTAATTCCTCCTTTTAATTTGTACGAGTTATACTCGCCATCTTAGGGACGAAAAAAATCCCTAGCACATATTTCTATGCGCTAGGGACGAAATATCTATTCCGCGGTTCCACCCTAGTTAACAATCTGTGATTGTTCCCTTAATTTATAATCACTCAAAAGCTCCCTTCACTACTTACAGCTATCTGATTTCACCCACCTCAGACTCTCTAAAAACTTCTCAATAGTTACTCCTCTTTCTCAACGTAATTTATTTAACTGCATATTATATTATCATGCATTTATGTTAAATTCAAGATTAAAGTAAAATTTTTCTAGAATAAAAAATGGGTGCAGCACTTTTGAAAAGTACTACACCACATTTTGCGGGGAATCAGATTCCAACCGCCATAAAGAGCAGCGTGAACAAAACCACTGCTACGACACTGGAGCCAAGCCATTGGGGTCTGTCGTTACTGACAAGTCCGCAGAAACACGTGATTCCTGCAAACACACAGCAGCCAATGAAAATCGACATCAAGAACCCAATGAGAGTACCTCCGACACCACCAAGCGCCCAAAATTTAACAGCTTCGCCAGCCTCTTTCGCAGCAGATGCAGCATGAAATACTCTTGCGGAGTTGCTTGCTACAATCGTGCCAGAAAACAGAGTCTGACTCACCGTGAACAGGCCGCCAACGATGGCATTTCTCTTCTTGGAACCTGCACCGCCCTTCCACAGTCTACACAGAAGAACAGTTACGAGCGTGGCCAAAAGGCCACAATACAGCATACTTTCCCATGGCATATGAAAATTACCTCCTCTTGCCTCAAGATTAGTTTGGGTCAGCATTTGAAATTATATCACGTTTACATAAGGCGTGCAAGCCTAATTCTCCTAATCCTTACTAATAATTACGCTTTTAACTCTTATAAAAACAAAAAACTCTCACCTACCAGATAAGAGTTTTATAAACCAACTTTATATTCTTTTTCAACCTTTTCTGTCATATATAAATCTACTAATAAATTGAGTTCGTTTATAGCCTCTTCAGGAATATCAAACGAAAATATTTTCTTTGCGTCAGATGATAAAATATATACCAAACTTGTGTATGTAACTGCGGATATATTTAATGCACCTTTATCTAACTTCTTGCAAGTTTCACATTTTATACCGTTATCTTTCAAACTAAAATAAAGCTCTTTTATTTCCTTATAACTTTTGTCACAGCTAACACATTTATCTAATCTCGGTACAAATCCTAATATACCCAATAGTCGTATTCTAAAAATTGAATATACTAACTTCAAATCTTTGTCTGTTTCAGAAATTACATACAATGTGTTAAGAAGAAGTTGCATTCTATTAAAAGACAACTCTTCTTCCTGACACACATCATTCATTATTTGAGCAATTGTTGAAGCATACATTAATTTATCAATATCCGTTCTAATATTATAAAAAACATTTATTGATTCTGCTGAATTTAAACTATACATGTCGCTATTGCCTTCAAACAAAATCATATCACTATAGCTTAAAAACTCTGTACTCGCAAGCAATGTACTTTTAGCCTTTTTCGCTCCCTTACAAAAAACTTTTATCTTTCCTCGTTCGGCAGTTAAAACAGTTAATATTTTATCATTTTCAGACGAGTTGGCAATTTTAATTACTATGCCCTTCGTTCGTAATATCCCCATTAATACCACCCAATGTATTATTATTTTCTAATTTCATTATAGACGCATTATTTTCAATATCTTTCATAATCATAAAGGCATCTAAATTACCTGTGTTTTTAAAAAGCTCCCATGCAAATTTTTTATTCATTTGTGCCCTCCTTCTTTTGAAGTTTTTTCTATTAATTATTTGTATAGTTATTATTGGTAAAAAATTATTTTTTATTCAACTATGGACGGAAGATTTGATTTAATCTTGTTTCGTTATCTCTCCAATCTTCTTTCACTTTAACCCATAGTTGTAAATTAACTTTGCAATCTAACATTTTTTCAATGTCTTCTCTCGCTCTTTCACCAATTTTCTTTAGCATTGCTCCATCTTTTCCTATGATGATTCCTTTGTGAGATTTCTTTTCACAGTAAATAGTAGCATCTATATCATACAATTCTTTCTTATCTCTTTTTTTCATAGAAATAACTTCAACCGCTATACCATGTGGTACTTCATCATCTAATGAACGTAAAGCTTTTTCTCTAATTGTTTCTTCTATGATTTGTCTTTCTGTTTGATCAGTCCATTCTTCAGTATCATAATATGCTGGACCCTCTGGTAATAGTTCAACAATTTTGTCGATTACTGTATCTATACCATCTAAATTTCTTGCTGAAATAGGTATAATTGCTTCAAAATTGTGTCTCTCACTATATAATTTTATAAGTTCTAATAAATTTTCTTTTTTAACTAAATCTACTTTGTTAATAACAAGAATAGCTTTTGTGTTTTGCTCAATAACTTTATTTAAAATAAATTCATTGGCTAATCCAATTCCTTTATCTGTTCCCTCTATTAAATACAAAATAACATCAACATCTGTCATCGAATCATTAATTGTTTCTGCCATTTTTTCGCCAAGTTTATTCTTTGGTTTGTGTATTCCTGGAGTATCTGTAAAAATTATTTGTGCATCTTCTCTATTTACAATTCCTTTTATTGCAGTTCTTGTTGTTTGTGGTTTGTTTGATACAATCGCAATTTTTTGACCTGCAATTGCATTTAACAACGTAGACTTACCAACGTTTGGTCTCCCAACTATTGCTACAAAACCTGATTTAAACATAATTTTTATCCTCCTTAATTACATCACATAACTACTTGGTAATAATTCTGATATTTTCAAAACTTTTTCTTCTAGTTCACCGTTATCATTCTTAAATCCCATTATTACCTCTATATCATTTCCAAATTCACTTATTAATTGTCTGCAGATACCACATGGAGTTGTATAAATAAGTTCATCTCCCATGCCACCTACAACAGCAATTTTAGTAAAAGCTTTTTCTCCATCTGATAGCATTTTTGAAATTGCAAGTCTTTCTGCGCAAATATTAAAAAGTCCATCTTCACTTCCTAAATTACAACCAGTATAAATTTTACCTGATGTTGTTATTAATGCTGCACCACAATGATATCCCGTTGGTGACATTGCATTTTTCTTTGCTTCAATCGCTAATTTTATTAATTCCATATTAGTCATACGTATTTCTCCTTATTCAAAAGACACTGTTCCGTTAGTTGGCACAACTTGCACCCATGTTATACCATCATTAAAAGTTATTTCTTCTCCAGCTTGGTTATAGTAAATCGTTCTATCGCTTCTAGAAAATTTCTTCCAAGTAATTCTTTCTACTTTTCCATTAGTTGCATAGAAACCATCACCAGCGCCCGTGTTGTAAAGATTTCTTCTTCCTTTATCTTCTGGATCATCTAAAAGTTCATCTTTAACATATATCATCACGATATTTTTAGCATAATATTGTTCACCTGTTTGTGAATCTTTGTGAGCTTGTCCTCTCATACTTCTTAGATAAACTTTTTTCTCTGCATCATATTGGTAAGATACATTTTGTGTTGCTGAATATTTTATTTTAATAGTATTAGCAACTTGTCCACCTTCAATATCTGTATCATATTGATTGTATGAGATTATACAATCTTTATCAGAAGTATCACGATACTTTTTATTTGCAATTTGTTGTGCAATCTTGCTCATGTTAGTTATAGCATTATGATATGAGCTTAAAGGAGCAACTCTCCAGAAAAACGTATCATAAATACCATTAATGTTATTTATTCCTAACGTTTTAATATTTGATTCAGCAAGTGGACTCCATCCAAAGTGAACAAATATTGCATCATGTTCCATTGCATAATCCAAGAAATAATGTCTTGCACTTCTTACTGGCCCAATATAATCTGGCGCAACATTTTTAAAGAACGCCATGATTCTTGTTTCTCCACCTTCAATAATAAATTCATAAAGCATATATGCAGAATTTAATCCACCATGATTTACCCATGCAGGTTTTTCATTATCAATCATTACTGCAATTGGTCTTTTATCTCCAGAGAATATGTTAGGGCCTAAGTATTCTTGTTCTCCACTTTCATCTCCACTTATTTCGCCACTAATTTCACCAGAAATATCTCCGCTAACAAGGTCGTCTGAATTTGCTTTTTTGTTCTTTGCACTATACGCACCAACAATTATTCCTGTACACATTAAAACAACTGCCGCAAATGCAATACCAACTTTAAACCACGTTTTTTTATCCATACAAATCCCCCTTGAATTAATCTCTTGTAATATCTAGCACTCCCAAAATTTCTTCTTCTCTTTTTCTCATAACAACTTTTTCTTCATCAATCATATGATCATATCCAAGTAAATGTAGCATTCCATGAGTTACAAGATATGCAAGTTCACGTTCAAAAGAATGTCCATATTCTTCTGCTTGTTCACGAACTTTTTCAACAGAAACAATAATGTCTCCTAAAATATCTTCCATCTCGTCATCTACTTTTAAAGAATCAATTTCTGATCTATCAAACATAGGAAAAGACAAAACATCAGTAGCTTTATCTATTTGTCTATGTTCTGCATTTATCTTTCTTATATTTTCGTTGTTAGTAAGCGTGATATATACATCTAATTTCTTTTTTATTTGTTCCATTTCAAGCACAGTACTAACAACTTTTTCTATAAGTTTTTCTTCGGCTAGATTTTCTATATCTTCATAATTTATTTCAACCATTTTTCTCCACCTTAAATATTTATGCTTCGTGACATCTTCTTCTAGTTTTCCAACTACCTTGAAGCTTCTTATAAGAGTTTTTAAATTTTCTAAGGCCTCCAACTTGTTTCATTCTTTCTCTATAGTATGCACGAAGTTCTTTTGCTTCTGCCTTTGCATTATTTAAGCAACTCTTTTCCCATTTGATAAATAAAATTTCACGTAATCTTTTATATTCATTGAAGTCGATTCTCTTTAACTTAGTATATTCATCAAATTGTTTCCACATTTCATCAAATTCTTTTTTCTCTTCTTCTGAATCCCATAAAGTTTTTTGACTTAGAACATTATAAGCATAATTTTCTTTAGCATCCAAAAGTAAGTTATACATTTCAAATTTATCTGCCGTAATATAAATGTTTGGCAAAGTGCTACGACAACGAGAAATAATATCTATATAACATTCTTCTGTAGCAAGTATTGGTAAACAGTATGTAAATAAACCAATTCCTAATTCCAATAAATATAATTCTCTTTTTATAGAATTAATCTCTTTCTTTGCATACAAATCTATCGTTTGAATGTATTGCTTATATCCTTCTAAAACTTCTTTACGTCCTTCTGTCTCCTCTAAATATGGAAGTACAAGTTTTATATAATCTTCAACAGAATCATATATTTTTTGGAAAACTTGTTCTTTGTTTTCAGATTGATTTGTAAGTCTTACAGAATAATGACGCATTAAACCTTTATATAATTGATCCACAACATTAACGTAGAAAGCTTTATACTTTGAAACAAAAAATTCAGATTTATTAGACGCTAATATATTTTCCCAGTCCATTTGAAGATACATGATTTGTCTTCTATATTTGTATTCACAATATTCAGTCCCTTTTAAAGAATTAACTTCATAATAATCTGAAAGCATTCTGTTTTCTTTCAATGTGCTAACTCTCTTTTGAACTCTTGTGTACACGGTATCTGTTATATGTCTTTCTAAAGCATCTAAATAAGCATCATAAGCTCTTTCGTATTTATCAGCTATGGTGTTACGTTTTTTCTCGTTTGCTATATTAATCATTTCGATGTAATTCGCATTTGCTCTTAATAACGAATTTCTCTTTGAATTAATAACAAGATTAAACAACCCACTTCCTGATGAATAGAAAACTTTATTAAAATTGTTTAAAGCTTTTCCCCAGATTCCATCACCTGTGTTTTTTACTACTTTTAGTTGTAATTCAGCCATTTTATTCCAACTCCTTCGAGGTTACATAACATTCTGTTCTATTTCCTCTTTTATTCCAACTGTTTCTATGCACATTACTGTAGCTCTAACAATAATCTCGTTTTCTTCTTCAAAAACGTGATACTCACAATTAATGATTTCAGAATCCTGTGGTATCTTTTGTTTTGCTTGTGTTAAAGCTTTAGTTCTTGCAATCAATTCAGCCTGGTCTCGTGAATACTTTACCTCGTCTAAAATATACTCTTCATAAGTTACTGTTTCGAGATTTATCGGCAACTTAATTTTTCCAAACAAAATAAGGTTTTTCACAGTGTTAATTGTATCATACTTTTCAAATTTTGTACTAGTATTTAACAAATTTATCACACAATTTCCGCACGCTTAATTTATAGGTATTATGTCTATTTCCAGACTTTATCAATAGTGATTTTTCATATGGAATTGCCACTTTACCTTCATACCAAGTTTTAATCATAATTTCCGCATTTGCTGATACATATCTATCTTCTGAATATTCACTAGATATAGTACCTTTTACTAATAAATCTCCCTTATAAATTGCATCGCCTTTTTCCACATTAGCAGATCCTTCTTTTACATAAATACTTTCAATAATACCATCCTTTTCAGAAATTATATTACACGGTTTATTTTTATATGGATCCTCTTCAGGATTTTTCCTTTCTACAACATCAACTATTACAGTATTACCTTTTACAGAAAACCCCAACCATAAAATATCATCTCTTCGCTGATATATATTACTTTTTACATTTGCAAAATCTATTTCATCTTTTAAAACACCCTTTTTGAAATTTTCCTTTTCAAGTTCTTTATAAATTTCACTTAGCGAAATATCTTGATTTCCTTGAATTTCAATATTCCAAAACCTCTTATTTATTAAGCTTATAATTACGCATATCACGCTAAGCATAACAGCAAATACTTTTCTTTTGCTATATCTTTTAGCTACACTTACTGCTCCTCTTTGATTTATTTTTTCAATATTGCATCTTGTTATTTTAGCAATTTCTAAAAGTCTTTCATAATCCCATGAATTAATCTTAAACTCAATAATCCCACTACACCAAATTTTAGTATCCCATGTTTTTAAATTTCTTATTTGACACAGATTCATCAATCTTTCAATAAAAAAACCTTCTGCTCTAACTACAATATAACCTTTTAAATAATTAAAAGATTTTAATAAAAACATATTTTTCCTCCTAAAATAAAAAACAAGACTTGGCACAAACCAAGTCTCGTCCTTAAAACTCTATAGATTTTATTTTCCCATTTATTATTATTTCGTCTGATGTAATTTCTGCAACATTCAAATCTTCTCCTAGAATACTAAGATTATTACTAAGTCTAATCAAGTTTTTTTCATATTCGACAATCGCTTTATAATTTTCCACAAGGACGCATTCGTCTCCTATTATCGTAGCTCTAGGAACATTCTTTAGCAACTCAATAGGAATCTCCAAAGCTTTTTCAAAACTTTCCCTTACACTATATTTTTTCAAAGAATCACCTTTCAAAATTATCTAAAGAATAAAATTCATACTCTTTCTCTCTTAATGAATCAATAATCTCTCCCAATACTTCAGTATTGTCTTTTGATACTGCATGTAACAACATTACGCAACCGTTATGCGAATAATTTAAAATCATTTTCTTTGCATAATCGTGTCCCTTCTGGTTATTTACATCCCAATCGTCATACGCGCTACTCCAAAGTACATGTGTGTATCCCAGATCTTTGCACAACTTAACAGTTCTTTCACTGTACTCTCCTTTTGGTGGTCTTAAATAAGTCATTTCATACTTAAAGTTCTCAACCATGTAGTTATGCAAATCCATTACTTCTTTTTCTAATTTTGCATCATCAGTAACTTCTGGCATACTAGGATGATTAACGGTATGATTTCCAACTATGTGCCCCTCGTCTATCATTCTTTGTATTAGCGCTTCGTTTTGTTTTACATACGGCATAGTTACAAAAAATGCAGCAGTAACATTCTTTTCTTTTAATGTATCTAATATACTTGCCGTATATCCATTTTCATACCCTTCATCAAAAGTTAAGTATATTCTTTTGTCGTTTGAATTTCCCATATAAATTCCATCATACGTATTAAGCACTTTTGAATATGGCCCATAAATTTCAGGTTGAACTGCATCTTTTTTTCTAACAAATCCCCACGCGCACACCGTATTAGATAAGTTTGATGTTGAAACCGGAGTAACTTCAACTTCTAGAGTTTCCTCTTGTGATTCTATAACATCTCCGCTTTCTTCATTTTTTTCTCCCGAGTCAACATTCTCTATTTCTAGGTCACCACTAGTTTGAACAGTATTATCTCCAGATAAATCATCTATCTGATTCTTATGTTTTATTGTATTTTGTGTGCATCCTACTACAGTTCCAACAATCATTATGAATACTAAAATACCTATTAACTTTTTCATAGCATCCACCTTTCTTTATTTAATCATATGTTAAATTGATTTCTTTATAACTAAAATTCAATATATTTTTCTTCATGATTAAAGTATATATTATTATCATTTTATTTGTAAATCTTCTTAATGTTTATTTTTTACTGGGATTTTTTTACGATTGACTTTGGTTTTTCTTTGTAGTTATATAGCCTTAAGAATATAGAACTCTACACGCAAAAAAGAATAATTTCTTATGTATTGGAGGTGTACCCATTATGTTATTCGATTCTCACGCGCACGTTGCCTTTGGGGCAAAAGACATACGCTTTCGTCCTGAGTATACACTTGAAACTCTTATTGACGAAATGGACCGTTTTCACATCGCCAAATCTGTTGTTATGATTAACCCACTTTTCAAACTTTTCAAATGTCCTAAAGATAACAAACATAAAATTACTGTTCAAGATTCTGAAAACAGTGGCGTACTAAAACTGTACTGCTTGCAATGTCAAAAAGTACTTTATGAAGGTCCTGACCCAATGCGTGAATTCAATCTCGAGTTGATGGATGCTATTTCTGGTTATAGCGACCGCTTCTTTCCGATGCTCACTGTCACATTAGCTAATTCAACGATTCCTGGCGAGGTTGAATTTTATGAAAAGAATTATCCCAAATTGTTTACAGGATATAAACTTCATCCACGAATTTGTTTTAGAGGATTAGATGAGATTTCTTTCTTTCCATCTAATCGTCCTGTACTAATTCATACGGGTGTTGATTATCCTCCAACACCAACAAATGTAGCCTTTGCAAAAAAATATAAAGGAAATATTCTCCTTGCTCACGCAGGAAGATTTGACCCCGACTTAATTTTTCTTGCAAAGAATTTTCCCAATGTGTACATCGATACTGCACCATCTTCGTTGATGTTTAAAGGACACATCACTGATTTGTTACCACCTTTTAATACACTAATTGAATCTCCTGCTGATATCTATAAATATCTTATTCAGGAAATCGGCGAAGATAAAATTTTGTTCGGTTCAGATGTTCCTTGGGGCAATTACGAAGATGAAATTAGTATTTTACATTCGGCTAATTTGCCTCAGGATGTATATGAAAAAATCGCATATCGGAATCTCATTTCCGCACTCAAATTTGGTTAAAAAAATAGTGCATCTCCCTTTACGGTAGATGCACTATTTTTCATATTTGACAAAATTTGTCCTTGCCGACTTTGATAACGTCCCCATCAGCAACCTCATGTTTAATATCGGTCACCTTGGCACCATTAATCTTTACGGCACCCTGCTCAACCAATCGGCGAGCAGCATTCTTCGATTTTGCAAATTCTGCTTTAAAAATCACGGTCACGATATCACGCTCATTAGGCTCCAAGGAAACCTTCTTAATATCATCCGGTACAGCGTTCTTCTGGTATACTTTTCTGAAATTGTTTTCAGCTTCACAAGCCGCCTCTGCGCCATGGTACAGCTTCACAATTTCAAAAGCCAGAAGCATCTTGATATCTCTAGGATTGCAGTCTCCTGCAAGTTTTTCCTTAAGAGCATCAATTTCGTCCGGGTGAACATCAGTGACGAGCTCAAAGTATTTGATAATCAAAGAATCCGGAATTTTCATCGTCTTGGCAAACATAACATTCGGCTCTTCGTCGATACCGATGTAATTTCCCAAGCTCTTACTCATTTTTTCCTTGCCATCAATACCTTCGAGCAAAGGCATGAATACCGCAATTTGACTCTCCTGTCCGTATGCTTTTTGCAGAGTTCTTCCCATGAGAATATTGAAACGCTGTTCAGTACCACCCAGTTCGATATCAGCCTGCAACTCTACAGAATCAAAGGCTTGCATCAGAGGGTAGAAAAACTCATGGATTGCAATAGGTTGGTTGTTTGCGTATCTGTTTTTGAAGTCTTCTCTTTCGAGCATTTTTGCAACAGTGCAATTTGCAGCCAGTCTTACAACATCTTCAAAGCCAAGCTTTGACAGCCATTCACTGTTGAAACGAATTTGTGTCTTTTCTCTGTCCAAGATCTTGAAAATTTGCTCAGCGTATGTCTGTGCATTCTCCAAAACCTGCTCGGTAGTCAGTGCTTTCCGAGTCTTCGATTTGCCTGTGGGATCACCGATTTTCGCGGTAAAATCGCCAATCAAGACGACCACGCTATGCCCCAGATCTTGAAGCTGCTTCAGTTTTCTAAGTACCACGGTATGTCCCAAGTGAATGTCTGGAGCTGTAGGGTCCAACCCCAGTTTTACCACCAAAGGTTTGCCAGTTTCGACAGAATGATCTATTTTAGCCCGAAGCTCTTCTTCGTCGATGCATTCGGCAACACCTTTCATGATAATTCTGATTTGCTCATCAACAGGTATCATGCTATTTCCTCCTTTTTGACGTGATGTACGATGAGTCTCTTGATAAATTCTTTCTAAGAGTATAACGAATCTTCAATTCGAGGGTATTCTATCATCATTCTACTTTTATGTCAACAAAACCAATAAATTCCACTTTTTACCCTATTGTTTACCGTAATTTTCGTTACGCAAAAATTTATTTTTTATTTTTTCTATTTGCTTGATATCATTTTTTTCATGTGATACCATCGAATCATAAAATTTGTACGGAGGTGTATTTATGAAAAAAGAACTTATTCTTGAACAATTAGTAAATCCTTCTCAAAAGGCTCCATGCCAATACTCTACAGACTAATTTGAGGATAAATACTACCGGCTAAAAGCCAAAAACTAAGGAGAAAATTTTACAAAAAGTTTTCTCCTTTTTCTTTTATAAAATATAATTTACAAGGTGGCGAATCTTATGAAAATAAATAATGATACACATATATGCTTTAGTATAATTTCTACTGGGAAATGTAATTGCAACTGCTCTTATTGTCATTTCTACGCTGACAAAGATAGAGCCGCTTATAATAGAGATATAGATCCAAAATTATTTGATAGATACGTTGATTATTTAAAACATTTAACAACTATCACTCCACACATTGCTTGTCGTTTATCTGGTGGCGAACCGTTATTTATGGGAGATGCTGTTTTTGAACTAACAGATAAAATTTACGAAGAAACTGGAATTAGTCCATATATAATGACAAATGGTAAAATGCTTTCTCCAGAACTAATTGAAAAAGCTGCCAAACATCACATTTCTTCTTTCGTTGTGTCAGTTGAAAATCCATTTGCGGTTTCTCAAGGTGCAGTTGATGCAGACACAACTATTGAAAAGTTTGTAAACTGTCAAAACGATAAAGTTCCACTATATTTCGGAATGCTCGTACTAGAAAATAAAGAATATAAAAATATAAAGAAAATTGCAGATTACTTTTACGAAAAAACAGGAACAATACCACCTATGTGCGAAGTAAACTTTGTTCCATTCCAATCGCCTACTGAAGAAGAATTAAACGACCTATACGAAAATGTAAAAGAATTAGTAAAATCCTATAATGGCAAAACTGCGATTTCATTATTTCCATACATTATTCCAGAATTCTATTCTGGTAACTTAGAGCATGTAGAATATTTAACAGAACTACCTATCGATGATAAATTTAACGCACTTTCAATTACTAACGAAGAGTTATTGGAATGTACTCAAAATCAACTAGAAAAATCTTATTTTAAATATGAATGTCCAAATACAGAGTGCGATTGGCAAGGTTCTTGTAATAGATTAAAATGGGTATGGCAAATGGAAACTGATGAAATTTCGAAAGAAAAGAAAATTGAAGATTATTGCAGATACAAAAAAGTTTTATGCAAAGCATTCTTTGATGCTCTTGTTAATAAAAATTAATAATAAAAGTGGAAGCTAAACGGCTTCCACTTTATTTTTAGAAAAATATTATACTATCATAATTTGAAACTCCAGATGCACCAGGAACAAATATAACTCTATTCTTCCATTCTGAATTTTGGTCTACAAACTCTTTTATCTCGTTGTAAAGACTATCAATTCCAATACTATGAATATTTAAATGTTCTGGATGATCATCTCTTTGTAAATTATTTATTTTCATGTACGCTTTAGGATATGGGCATATAAGTTCAGCAAATCTTTTTAATCTACCCTCTCGATTTTCTTGTGTAAAAACAAGAGTTACTATAGTTCTAACTTTATCTGAATATTTATTAGCAATTTCTAACGTTCTCCATACATTATCCCATATAAGATTACCGTTTTTTATATTGGCAATTTTAAGCGCTTCTTCTTTGTCTATTCCTTTTAAAGAAATTCCTAATACGTCAATCAAATTTTTTTGCATTAGTTTTTCTAAAATTTCTGGATTAGAACCATTTGAATCAAGATATACATAGCCACCTTTTGCTTTTACTATTTCCAAATGTCTTTCTAAATGTGGATTTAAAGTTGGCTCTCCACCTGTAAATTTAAAGTTATTACCTTTTTCTAAAAGTATGTCTACGGCTTCAGAAAAAAGTTCATCATCATATGTATTATACGCACTTTCTGGTCGTTTAGTAAAATCACAAAATACACAATTGCAATTACATTTACCATAGCAAATCGAATGTGAATTTGTTGTCATAGAATCTTCTCTATCTTTTCTCTTTGGTGCAAATTTGTTAGGAATTATTTCATAATACATAACAGCAACCCTTTCTAATTTACAACTATTTTATTTGCATTGAGTAAGCGATACTCTTAACTTTCATACCCGCTTTTTCATATAAACCGATTGCATCTTCATTTTGTGGAAATACATTTAATGCTATGTCTGTGCAATCATTTTCTAACGCATATTCTTTAATGTAGTTAACTAAAGCTTTCCCAATTCCTTTTCTTCTATGATTCTCATCAACACAAATAGCATCAATGTCTAACTGTTTTCTATATCTAAAACCTTTGTGCTCTCTTACTTTTATAATTATACTTGCATAAGCAACTATTTCTTCGTCAAGTTTTACAACAAATATATTTTTATTTTCAATCATTTCTGCCAAATCTTCTTTCGAAATAATTTCTTCACATCTGTTAAACAAATCATTTCTCCATCCGACATGACAATCGTGTACTTGCACAGCAAGCTTGTTTATTGCTTCTTGATCTTCAACGTTAGGTATCAAAATTTCCATATTAACCTCTCCTCATCGCCGTTTTTTACATTATATATTTTAGTCCTTCTAAAAGCAAACCAATTCATACCAAATTTAAACAATATTTATTTTAATATAAAAGATTTCCGTGTTTTAAGCTGTTCGCCTCGCAAGGAATCCATCTGCCATTTTCATATTTCCACAATACCTCTATTTCGTCCAATATATCTAAGTTATCAAAGCCTTTTATCTTTTGCTTCGTTTTTATACCAAAGCTTTTAGATAATTCTATCAACTCAATTTCTGTAAAATTAGAAGTCGTAATTTTTTTCTTGTCAGATAATAATTTTCCATTTTCTGCAAAAAAGCCACTACTTATATAATTTTCTTTATAATCTTCTAAATCATAAACAACTTCTTTATTAAAATCTTTTAAATATATAACACCTCTAAAGCCATCAAGAAAATTGCCGGTTCCATTCACTCCTTTATTAGTTTTCTCTCCAAATAATTCAATTAAGTCTCCAGAATTATTTTTCACTATTCTAATATTTTTAGTTTTATCCAAATTATCACTCGTTATCATTATCTCACTTATGCTATCACCATCAAAATCAGCATTACTAATTTTAATTACTCCCCCCTGATAGTTTCTCAAATTCTTTTGCATAAAACTTTGACTATATGCATCATACAAAACTAAATCAATATTCTTATAAAACATTTCCTCTTCAGCTTTTTCACCAATAATTATTATCATGTTATTTTTGGAGTCTCCAGTTGTATCAAAAAATGCATAATTTAAAACTATCTTAGGTTTGTCTGTTTTTACTTGCGTAAATTCTTGTCCTATTTCTACTTCCAAAGGATCAAATTCAATTACATCTTTCTTTTCTGACGAATTAAAAAGCAAAACTAATAAAATTAATACTCCAGTTAAAACTATAAACTTTATTTTCATAACAAAATCCTCCTTACACTTATCTATAAAATAAGTATTAGGAGGATTTAAAAATATTCCTTTTATTAATAAATTATCGGATTGCCACTTAATTTAATAATCAACTTCATATTATCATCTTTAGCTGCAACGCACTTTCTTATCTTGCCACATTTTTCACATCTATACACAATAACGTAACCTTTCTTAGGATTATTTTCAATCCCTATTGGTTCAAGCATTCCGTGACATGTTTCTGCACGATCGCCAGGATTCACATCAACGTGTTTTGCATACAAACAACTTGGACAATGATCTCTACATGAATAATTTAATTTAGGAACTTGTTTATTACAATGTTCACATACGAATTCTTCATCTATTTCTGTAAAATTTCCCATAGCGCTCTCCTTATTATCTATAGAAACATCCATCTCCAACGAATTCTCTTACAATAGATGTTATTGGAACATCTTTTGGATCTATTGGTAAGAAGTAACTTAAGAATTCATATAAACGTTTTGCTTCTGAATATTCAGGACAATCTTTTTCAACTTCTAATAATGCCGGTTCTAAGAAGTTCTTTATAACTGCAGCTTCATAAACAAGTGAAGAATTAAACATTGCATCTGCATCTTCTTGGAATGGGAATATATATTTTTCTTCACCAGCTCTTACAGATGGCCACATTTTTATTGTAGCTTTTGGTGGATGATTTCTAAATTGTAAATCTCTTAAAGTTCTTCTAAGCATTCTAGAATCTGCTGTTGAAATTCTATTATAGTTGTCTATATTTAATGCAGTTAATGCACTAATATAAATCTTAAATTTATTTTCTCTAGGAATTGATGCTGTTAATTTTTCATTTAATCCATGTATTCCTTCTACTATTAAAACTTGATTTTCTTCAAGTTTTACTTTGTTTCCTAAATATTGTCTCTTTCCATCGTGAAAATCAAATGTTGGAAGCTCAACTTCTTCACCATTTAAAATTGCTGAAAGTTGTTCATTAAATAATTTTAAATCAACCGCTTCTAAACATTCGAAATCATAATTTCCGTTTTCATCTAGTGGAGTATCTTCTCTATTTACAAAATAGTTATCCATAGATAAAGCAACAGATGTTATACCATTAACACGAAGTTGTATTCCTAATCTTTGTGCAAATGTTGTTTTACCAGAAGACGATGGTCCTGCAATTAAAACTAATTTTTTGTTTTTGTCTGCAGCAATCATGTCTGCAATTTGTGCAATTTTCTTTTCGTGTAAAGCTTCACAAATTCTAATTAATTCTCCAACTTTACCTTCTTTTATCCATGTGTTTAATTCAGCTATATTTTGAACACCAAGTTCTTTATGAATTTTGTCATATTCATTAAAGGTTGCATAAAGTTTTTTAGTTTCTTTAATTTTTTCTACTTTTGTTGGATTAAAACGTCTTGGATATACTAACAAGAATCCGTTTTCATATTTTACTAAATCATAGTATTTCATATAGCCTGTTGATATAGGCATTACACCATAGAAATAGTTAATCGTTTTTCCACAAGAGTATAATGAAACATAATCTTTCTTTCTTGTTTCAAGCAATTCTAACTTATCTGTTCTGCCACTTCTTTCATACATTTTTCTAGCATCTTCAATAGATAGTTCACTCTTAACAAACGGAAGATCTTTCTCTATTATTTCATTCATTCTAGTGCGAACATTCTCTAACTCTTCATCTGTAATTGATGTACCGCTTAAATCTTCACAATATATTGAATGTCCTAATGAATAATTAACTATAACTTTCTTCTCTGGATATAATTCTTCAAAAGCTTGTGTCATTATAAAAGTTAATCCTCTTACGTAAATTCTATTTCCATCTGAAGTTGTGTAATCAATTAAATCCAAATTACAATCTTCTTGCATTGCAAAGTTAAGCGATTTAACTTCATAATTTATTTTACATGCCAATATCGTTAGCAACTCTACATCTAAATTTTCTTTTATAAAATCTATAACTTGTTTACCTTTTTCTGTTGTATATTCATTTCCTTTATAATTAATGTTTATCATAAAAATTCCTCCTACAATGTAATTTTACAGAATCTCCGGGATGTAGTCAAGTAAGCAAAAATAAATGGCGCCTTGCATTATGTAAAGCAAGGCGCTTAAAATTTATTCAACGACTTCGCCGGTTAAATACCACCCTTTTTCAGCCGTTATATTTATATTAACTTCTTTTCCGATTAATGACTTATCTGCAACAAAATTAACAATCCTGTTACTTCTGGTTCTACCTGTTAACACATCCGGATTTGTTCTACTTTCACCTTCAACCAAGATTTTTTGAACTGTTCCAACATATTTTTTGATATCTTCCATAGTCATCGAATCTGCTAAAGCCTTTAATCTATCGAATCTTGCTGATTTAACCTCTTCAGGAATATGATTTTCCATTTTCTCAGCAACAGTACCTTTTCTAACAGAATATATAAACATGAAAACTTGTTCAAAATTAACTTTACTTACTACATCCAAAGTATCTTCAAAATCTTCTTCTGTTTCGCCAGGAAAGCCAACTATAATATCTGTAGTAAATGACACTTCTGGTACTTTTGCACGAATCTTATCTACTAAAGTCAAGTATTGTTCCTTAGTATATCTTCTATTCATAGCTTTTAATACATTCGTACTTCCTGATTGTAATGGTAGATGTATTACTTTACAAACACTCTTACATTCAGCAATTGCATCAATTACATCATCTGTGAAATCTTTCGGATGCGGAGACATGAATCTTACAATATCAATGCCTTCTATCTTATCTATGTCTCTTAGCAAATTAGCAAACTTATAGCCATTACCACCATCATAAGAATTAACATTTTGTCCAAGAAGCATTATTTCTTTGCATCCATCTTTAGCAAGTTCTTTTATCTCATTCAAAATATCTTCGTAACGTCTACTTCTTTCACGACCTCTTGTATAAGGTACAATACAATATGCACAAAAATTATTACAACCATACATTATTGTTACTAAGGCATTTTTAGGGCTTGTTCTTTTAATAGGAAGACCTTCATATATGTCGCCATCGATATTCCAAACATCAAAAACTCTCTTTTTAACTTTTAATCTTTCAAGAACCATTTCAGGCAGCATATGTGTATTATGAGTTCCAAAAACAATATCAACGTGATGATAACTCTTTTTTAGTTTTTCAACAACATGATCTTCTTGTCCCATGCAGCCACCAACACATATAATCATATTATTTTTAGCTTTGATATTTTTTAATTCGCCAAGCTTGCCATATAATTTTTCTTCAGCATTTTCTCTAATACAGCATGTATTAAATACAACTATGTTTGCATCATCAACTTTATCTGCCAAAACGTATCCCATTTCTTCAAGCATTCCTGCAATTTTTTCCGAGTCGTTTTCATTAAGCTTGCATCCCATAGTATTAATATGATATTTTAATCCGTTCGTATACGATTTTGCTTCTTGCATTATTGCATCATGATTTACAACTTCAATTTTTGCACTCATAATTTCCTCTCCTATAATCAAAAAGATATCTAATTGAAAGTATAGTTACTTTAACCAGATATCTTTTAGCCGTTTAATTCATTTTAGAATTAGTCTTCGTCATCTTCGTCGTGATCGTGACCACATCCACCACATTCATGGCAAGAACCACAATCGCAATCATCGTCTCCGAATAATAATTCCATTTCTATAACTTTACCACACATTGGACATTCAAAATCTTCATCTTCTTCAGGAATTTTGAAAGGAATAATTTCTCCACAATATGGGCATTGAGCTTCGTACTCATTGTTAAAGTTTTCAATCATTTCTTCTTCAATGTTTGAAAGAAGTTCGAAAACATCTTCTACTTTTTCTTCAAGTTTAACTTGACCTTCTTTAACTTCTACAACTTTAGTTGCGAACATATCGATTAATTCAGTAACCAAACCAAGAACCTTTGTAGCTTCTTCTTTGTTTGAAATAGTGTTTTCAATTTCTTGAACTTTCTTTTTCATTTCTTCTGACATAATCTTTGGCACCTATACCCTTTCCATATATTCACCAGTACGTGTATCAATACGGATTCTGTCTCCGATTTCAACAAATAGTGGTACATTTAGAACATAACCAGTTTGTGTTGTAGCTGGTTTTGTAGCACCTGTAGATGTATCTCCTTTAAATCCTGGTTCTGTATAAGTGATTTCAAGCTCTACGAATAATGGAGCTTCAACACCAAATACTTTACCTTTATAAGACATAACTTTAACGTTCATATTATCAACAAGATAGTTTAAAGTATCTCCTAAGTCATCAGCTGTTAATGGTAATTGTTCGTATGTTTCATTATCCATGAAATAGTACATTTCACCATCATTATATAAATATTGCATTTCTTTTCTATCGATTTGTGCTTCTTGAACTTTTTCTGTAGGGTTAAAAGTTCTTTCTAATACAGCTCCTGTCATTACATTTTTTAATTTTGTTCTTACGAAAGCCGCACCTTTACCTGGTTTAACATGTTGGAATTCAACTATTTTAAATACTTGGCTCTCCATTTCAAATGTTACACCATTTCTAAAATCTCCTGCGCTTATCATTATTAAAAACTCCTCTCTATTTGCGTTCTTTTCTACCGTATGATTTTACAACATTTTCCGCTAATTATCAACCTTTTTTTGCTATAAAGTAGCGCACTTTTTACATTTTCTTACATTTCTTTTTGCTTATAGGACTGTTATATGTATATTTTCAGTTGGAACCACAAGCTCAATGCTGACAATATCACGTATTTTAGTCGTTTTTTCTTCCGTTAAATTTTCTTCCAACACAATTACATTTATGCTTTCGCCATTTACTAAAATTATAACTTCTTCTATTTCTTGTGCTTTTATCAGACTTTCAGCAACACCTATTGCGTTTTTCTCATTATTTATTCTTATGATTTCTGATTGGGCAAATTTTAAACTGCTTTCATTTGAATTGTTATCTTTTAATATCTTTTCATATCCCTCTAATTGCTCTGCGTATACTTTATTTCTATTTATTCTGTTTTCACTAAAAAACTCTGTCGATGTTGTTTTAAAGTTATGGTCTTGAATGTCTGCTATAAAATCTTCCGTATTTGTCACTAGATTGTTGCTATCAACAAAAACAGCATCCCCCAATTCCGGTTCAAAATTATTTGCAACTTCTGTCATATATATTCTATTTGGATCATTCGTATAATTTAAATATCCAGCTGTTACTAAAACAGCTATTAATCCCCACGTTAAGATTTGATTCTTTTTAATTATCCTAACTCTAAATTTCATACAACCTCCTAGTATTTATTTTTCCAAAACTTGAATCTTATGAGACGCCACATCAGTAATAGAAGTAACTGCATTAATAAGTTTTTCTTTCACCGTCATATCTTTTGCACCTTCCGCCACAACAATTACTCCAAGTATTTTAGGAACTGTGTATTCTTGAATTACAGGACTTTTAAGATTACCATTTGATTCATAAATTACTATTTCCTCAATATTAGTTTCTTCTGTTTTTCTTTCTCCTCCCGCACTATCTTTTTCGCTAGTTACTGTTGTTGTATTTTTGGTATCTACCATAGGAATCTTTTTCACTTCATTTTCATAAGAAACCATTACGCTCACTTCACCCGCGCCATTAATTTTAGACAATATATTTTCCAATCGTATTTCAAATTCTGTTTTATAAGATTCGTTTCTTGTATTTAAAGAATTCACTTCTTTATTTTCTATAGCTTGACTCTCATCTTCATTATATATGCTATTCAACGCAACAATTAATATTACTAACAAAATCAAAAAAGTAATTAAATTTTCAACTTTCTTTTTATCACTAAATTTATCTAATAATTTTCCCATGCTGATACTTCCACCTCCTTAAACCCATATGTTTGTTTTAATAAATTAACAATCTTCCATTCATCTAAAAACGATTCTTTTTTAATAGTGTTAGATACTTCAATTTTTACTGGACGTATTTCAGTATCGTCTATCGAAACCTCTAAATAAATATATTCCGGCTCCAAAGTTGTTTCATTATATTCGCAACGTATAGAATGAATTGTATATCCTATATTTTTCATATGTTCAATTATTCCATTTTCAATATTACTTTTGTATGATTCTTCAATTTGATTTTTAAATAAATTTTCATCTTGAATTTGTTTAATATATTTTTCTTGATTTAAAACTAAAATTTCATTTATATCAACATCTTCATTTAATAAATTAATAATAGGTTCTACTAAAACAATTGTTACAATCATCCCAGCAAAAAATATTATATATTTTCTGGTTGTTCCTTTTGGTGCAATTAATTGAATCATATTAGTAACAAACACAGAAATTACAATTAAATATGTATACTCTTTAATTTTTTCTATCATAAATCCTCGTCAATACATAATCGAAAAATTACTAATCTTTATCATTAGTGATATTGCTAAAACAAAAACTATACTCACGGTGGACACTAAGGCAAATAAATTCTTCACCGCTTCTCCCGTCACTGACATACAGTTTGAAATCCTTTTATCTGAAATAGGTTCGATCAAAGCTGCAGATATATTAAAAATTAACATTAATGAAAATATTTTTATAATTGGTTCGATAATAATCGCAATTACCACAAATATACCAATAATCCCAATCGCGTTTTTTGTTATTGATGCCGCTCCAATTACACTATCTGCAGCATCACTTAATGCTTTGCCCACAACAGGGATTGTTGTACTAACAATAGCTTTTGTAGTCTTTGCAGTAAATCCATCAACGTTAGCAGACAACGAGCCTTCTATCGAAAGAACCGCTATAAAAATCGCTAATACACACTTTAAGAAATTTATAGAATATTTTTGAATTATTTCTGGCAACTTTGAAACTTTTATATTTTCCGAAATATTACTTACAATGTTTATTACTAAAGATATAAATATAAGTGGCAATATAAAATTTGTAACCACGGAATTTATAAGTGTTGTCATTACCAGCAAAACAGGTTGCATCATACCAGCCGAAACAATCGTGCCATTTGCAATCATTAACCCCAACACTAATGGTACTAACAAATTTATAAAATCACTTAATTTAACAATCGTTTCTTTACACAGATCAGCAATATTTATGTATGAATTTATTATCAGTCCAACAATTACCAAATAAGCAACATAGAACGCGATTTCTTTTACTCCACTATCACTTTCAGGGCTTATGTTTTTTAATAAAGTACAAAACATTGTTGCCAATAAAATTTTAGTAACCAAACCAATTGCAACTTTAAATTCTTTTAAAAATACATTTAAGATTCTATTTATCAAAGTGCTACTATCAACCTGTTGTCCATTTACAACTCTTTCAAGAACATCATCATTTTTTAATTCTGGCATAATATCATTTGAATATTCAGATATCGTATTTAAAAATTCTTCAATTTGAATATTAGTATCTGTCGCATATGTAATGTTTAAATTCAAAACAATTATTAAAAAAATGCAAATAAATAATTTCTTTATTTAAATCACCTCTGTAATTGTTTCTATTAGCGTTGTAATGATTGGAACCGACATTGTAACTATAAGTACTTTACCAGCAAACTCTACTTTTGAAGCTATAGCCTTTTCTCCTGCATCCGCGCATAAATTTGACGCAAGTTCAACAATGTACGCAATCCCAGTTATCTTAATCAATATTTCAAAAAAAGTTTTATTTATTCCAGATGCAAAAATCAAATCATTTAGCATACTAATTATTGTTTGAATTTTTTCAAAAGCAAATAAAACAACAAAGATACACGCAATTAAAGAAATCAAAATTGAAAACTCTGGCCTATATTGTTTTAAAATGATAACTAAAATAGTGGCGACTAAAGATAATGAAACAATTTGAATAATATTCATAAAAACCTTCCTACAAATTAAACAATGTTTTAACCGTATTAAACAAATCACTTATTTGTTCTACAACCATTGCTAAAACAATTACAAGTCCAGTAAGTGTTGTCATCATTGCTTGATCTTCTCGTCCAGCCCTAACTAAAACTTGATGAAGCACTGCTACCAATATTCCTATCGCCGCAATTTTAAATAATAGTTCTACATCCATAGTAACTCCTTTTTATAAAAGAATAATCATAATAACCAAGCCTGACAGAACTCCCATATTTCTATAAAGCTTAAAATTCTTTTTGTTATCTTCTATAGCTTCCTCTAATTGTTTTTTCAGTGAATCCGACACTAATTTTATAGTTTTTAGTTGACCATCCATATCAACTTGTCCTAAAGAAACACCCAGTCCTTTTATAATTTCTATATCATCTTTATTAAGTGCTAAAAATATTTTTTCATCATCAATTACTTGTTTGAAACAATCTCCTGCAGATAAATTTCTATTTTCTTTAAGTTGTTCTGCCGTTATGTAAAACAATCTATAAACTTTTGTTTTCAAACTATCCGCTATGTATAAAAAAGATGTTGTTAAAGAATCATAAGTGTACTTAATTTTTGTTTCAAATATATCTAACGCAAAAATTAAATCATTTATTTCTGCCACTCTAGTTTTATATCTGCCAGCTAATACGTATCCAATAAATGTTGCCAAAATAAAGACACCTATAATTAATATAAACTTAACAAATAGCCACATACTCATTATTCTCCAATCTATAAATTTTTTCTATTTTTCCAGGAACTTTTTCTTTTTTCAGCAAAACAATGTTATTAAAAATCTGTTTTCTAATAAGTTCTTCTGGTACATCTTCAAGCTCACTCCCATGAGCCGTTAATAACAATTTAATTCCAGATGTGCACGCCTCTAAAATTGCGTTAACATCTTCTCTTCCGCCAATTTCATCTGTTGCAATTATTTCTGGTCCCATACTTCGTATCAGCATTCTCATTCCAATATCTTTTTTACAATTGTTTATAATATCAGTTCGCATTCCAACATCATTTTGAGGAACGCCTTTATACATTGCCGCAATTTCTGAACGTTCATCAACCAAACCAATATTTTTACCCTTTTCATTTTTATAACCATCACTCACAAATCTAATACAATCTCTAAGCAATGTGGTTTTGCCGCATCCAGGCGGTGATATAATCAAAGTGTTTTTAAATTCATCATCATATATCTTGTCCAATAAATTTTTAGCACAACATTTTACTTCACGCGCAATTCTAATATTTAAACTTGATATGTATTTAATATTTTTAATTTCTCCATTTTCAAATACGCTTGTCCCAGAAATACCAACACGATGACCACCTTTAAGTGTTATGAAGCCTTCATTAATTTCTTTTTGAAAAGAATACAAGGAATTTTCAGAAAAGTTTTCTACTAATCGTAGTATATTTTCTGTTGTTACAATTGTTTCCAACAAATATTCATCATTAAAACAATTAATACAAATATTTTTCTCAGCTCGTATCCTTATTTCTTTTGCTGAAGCCCATGCATTTTCGGGAACTTTATCAAATTCTTTCTTTATCTCATTTGGAAAATAAATTAGAATTTCAGAATAAACTTTTCTCTGCATATATTTCACTCCTTGATTCTATGTATATGCAGCAAATTAAAATTTAGAACAAAAAAATTTAAAATGGGGACGCTCCTTGTTATCAAATTTTTAATAACAAAGAGCGTCCCCATTTTAAAATTACTTGCAAAATCTATGATTACCTATAACGACTGTCAATGGCCTTGACCAAATCCATTTATTAGTTGCCGTTGCCGGATTAAAATAATATATCGCTCCGCCTGATGGATCCCAACCATTAAAAGCATCTCGTGCTGCATTATACGCACTTGTAGATGGAGTCATATTTATTTGCCCATCATCTACAGCATCAAAAGCACCCGCTTGATACACAACGCCAGCCACCGTACTTGGGAAATTGGGACTTGCAACACGATTTAAAACAACTGCACCAACCGCAACCATTCCTTTGTATGGTTCGCCTCGCGCCTCTCCATTAATTAATCTAGCTAACAACTCTACATTAGCCGTATTACTTCCTGTACTTGTGTTATTTGAAATCCCCATTGCTGCTAAAGTTTTTTTACCTGCAATACCATCTGCAGTCAAACCGTTTTTTCTTTGAAAATATTTAACCGCATTATATGTTTTCGTGCCGTATATTCCGTCAACACTTCCATTATAGTATCCCCAACGTTTTAACTTTGTTTGAATTTGAGTTACTTCATTTCCAGATGAACCATATCTCGAAATCGTTTCTCTAACATTTTCTCTATTGCTAGATATATATAAAACACCAATATAAAAATATATTATTGCAAAAACAAATACTAAAATCTTAAGATTATTTTTTTGCAAAAAAATCACCTTCCTCAGAAATACTTAATCTTAGTGTTTTCTAAAGAAGGTAAATTATACATTATTTTTTTCCTACAAAAGGAACATATGAAATTATAACTCCAAGTATATTAACAATCTGATTTGCTTTTTCAATACCAACATGTTTTCCAATACCTTTTCCTAATACAGTACACGCTGTTACAAGCGCTGTAACTAACATTGTAACAACTGTAATATGACCACCAGCGAAAATTTGTTCAGAAATTTCTATTGCAATAAGAGCACTAGTTGCACCACTTAATACTCCACAAATATCTCCAATAACGTCTCCACAAACATTTGACACCTTATCTGCCGCCTTAATAACCATTACAGATTGTTTCGCTCCTCTTTTCTTGTCTGCAGCTTTCGCATGGAAAGGAGCTTCCTCAGCAGCTGTTACAGCTGTTGCTATAAGGTCTGAAATAACACCCGTTAAAATAACAAGTATAAGTATTAGTGAAGAAATAATAACATTTAAATTTTCAACTAATGTTGAAGATAAATAGTTAAATACAATAGACAAAATAAATGTAACTATAAATATTTTCACTAACCACCAATTATGAGATGACTGTTTTTTGTCACCTTTTTTATCTGATACTTTTGCATTTTTACTCAATTTTAATTGCTCCATTCTTATAATTCCGGAAACTTTTTAAGTATTTCCTAATTTTAATTATACTTTTTCTAAAATAAAAAAGAAACTCTAAAATCAAAGATTTTCGGGCTTCTAATTATTAAAAATAATAGTGGTAATACCTTAGATAAATTTTGCGGCTTAGGTCTAGAAGGGTTTCCCTAATATCTGCTAAGATGTCGCCATCTCAGCCGTTTCCGTTTAAAGATAAGATCCTACTGTCACCAGATAGGAGCCTAGATTACCACTTAGTCCACACTTCAATCTCTAAGGTATCTCTTGGTAGAATGTTCTAGAGGTTTTCCCAGACATCACGTCTTGATTGTTTATCCTCTTTTGCAATGCAAGTTTCAGTTACCATTCGCTTTTTATCGCTCAAGGAAAGCTACACTGTGTACTTCCCCTTTTCATGTGGGAAGCCTTGCAGGTTTATCACAAAATACCGTCAAAATGCGGTATATGTGTCTCCACGGTAGAAGGGTCATTTACTATATGCCGTTATAGCTTGCCCTTAAACCTTTACTCCCTAAGAGAACCCTCGACTGGGCGTCGCGAGCAAACTTAAAGAACTTCATCGATATGCTCTGTCAGTAGATTTTTAGGCCTACCCTCGCAATCAACAATGAAAACTAGAATAACACACCACTTATTGATTTATATATTAACAGACTTATTTTCTAAATTCAAGCCTTAAAAATAGCAATATCTGTCAAAATTCGTTGAATTTATGTCAAATTTGTGTTATAATTTAAATTGGTTGAACGAGTTAGACTCTTTCAACGATTTAATTTGTTTTTTGAGGAGGAATTAAATATGGCAAAAATATGTGGAACATGTAATTGGTTTAAACCAGATGATACAGATTGTGATCCAGAAAGAGTAAACGTAAGAGGTTCATGCAGCGGTGTTGGAACAGTTTGGTCTTGGGATGAGCCTCACGAAGAAGATAGCGATTGTTCTTATCAATAAAAAAAAGCTCAACTTTAAAAAGTTGAGCTTTTTTTATTCATATCCACAAATTATATAAAAACCATGCATTTACTATTCCTAGTAATGCTCCCATAAACACTTCAAAAGGAGTATGTCCTAATAATTCTGTTAGTCTTTCCTTCATTTTTACGCCTTTTTCCTCTATCATTTGATTTATTATTTTGGCTTGTTTTCCTGCAGCTCTCCTAACACCAGCCGCATCATACATAACAACAATAGCAAAAATAAAAGATACTGCAAATATAGCTGAATCCCAACCATTTATAATTCCAACTACCGTCGTCAAGGACATAACTGTTGCCGCGTGTGAACTTGGCATTCCACCACTTCCCCACAAACGTCTCATATTTAATTTTTTATATACTATTAAATCATTTATTACCTTTATTATTTGTGCTATTAACCATGTTTCAACAGCAATCCAAAGATATACATTGTTAAAAAAACTGCCCATCTTGCCAAAATCCCCCTACGATTATTCTTCTGTAGAAATTTCAAATGGTTGTTCACTAACCTCTCCATTTGATTGTTCTATAAGTATAGAAATGCTCTTTTCTGCTTTTTCTAATAATTCTGTACAATGTTTAGATAATTCCATACCTTTTTCAAATTTTTTCACAGATTCATCCAATGTTAACTTTTCCACTTCTAGTTCGTTAACTGTTTTTTCAAGCTCTGTCATAGCTTCTTCAAAAGTCATTTCTTTCATAATTTCCTCCTATATAATAGTAGCCTTTTTGTTTCCGTCTTGCAACACCAAATCTACTACATCATCTTTATTTAAATCTTTTACAGAAGTTACAACTTTTTTATCTGCATTTTCTACTATTGCGTAACCTCTTGTAAGTGTTTTTAAAGGACTTAAGGCGTCCAATTTTGAAATTTTTTCAACAAGTAATATTCTACTATCTTTTAAATTCAATTTAACTTTATTAGTCATTTGTTTTTCAAAGTTTGATATTGTTATCATTCTTTGTCTTACGAAATCTAACGGATCTTTAAAGATTCTTGATTTCATAACTTTATCATAGCGCGCTTTCATCATATCTACTTTTTGTTTAAGTAATATTCGTAATTTGTTTTGCGCATTATTAATTTTCCATTCAAGATCATGCAATTCTGGCACCGCAAGTTCTCCTGCCGCTGAAGGTGTTGGAGCTCTTAAGTCTGCAACAAAATCTGCAATTGTAAAATCTGTTTCATGACCAACAGCAGAAATTACAGGAATTTCAGAAGCATATATTGCCCTTGCAGTTGCTTCTTCATTAAACGGCCATAAATCTTCAAGAGATCCACCGCCTCTCGCAACAATTATTACATCTACATTTTTAGCTTTATTAAAATATTCCAAAGCTTTTACTATTGTTGCAGCAGCACCTGTCCCTTGAACACTTGCTGGATATAATTTTATATTCACATTAGGAAATCTTCTCGTAGTAACATTTATTATATCTCTTATTACCGCACCTGTTTTTGATGTAATAACTCCAATTGATTTTGGAAGCATTGGTATAGGCTTCTTTTTATCTTCATCAAATAAACCTTCATCAGCAAGTCTAACTTTTAATTTTTCATATTCGGCATATAATGCACCAACGCCATCTATCTCCATACCCTTAACGTATATTTGATAAATGCCGTCACGTTCATAAACTGCAACCGAACCTAATATTAAAACACTGTCTCCATCTTTCGGTTCGAAGTCTAAATTAGGTGTATATGTTTTAAACATTACACATTTAATAAGGCACGATTCATCTTTCAAAGTGAAATAAAGATGTCCTGAATAATGTTTTTTAAAATTCGATATCTCACCTTTTATATAAACCATGCCTAACAGTTCATCATTGTCTATTAAATTTTTTACATATCGATTAAGAGCCGATACTGTCATCGGCTCTGGTCTTATAAATTCTCCCACGTTATATATTCACCCTTTATTAGTAATTAATTTTCTAATGAATTTACAACTCCAGCAAGTACACCGTTTATAAAAGCAGGTGATGTTTCCTCGCAGAATGCTTTTGCAAGTTCTACCGCTTCATTAATTGAAACTTTACAAGGAATATCTTCTCTATATAACATTTCATATACAGCAAGTCTCAAGATAGCCAAGTCTGTTTTGCTTATTCTATCCATAGTCCAGCCTTTTAAATATGTTTTTATTTTTTCATCAAGTTCTTCTTTTTTCTCAGCAATTCCTAATACAACTTGTTCGATGTATTTTTTGTCTTCTGAAGAAATATCATTTTTGTTAGTTGTTTCGATTAGTTCATTATCTGAAACAATGTTTTCAATCAATTCTTTTAATGAATCTTGTTCAAACTCATTTGAAAATATTATTTTAAAAGCTACTTCTCTTGCAATTTTTCTGCTCATAATTTTCTCCTACCATTTTTCAATTAGATTTTTAATTTTAATTTTTAATTCTTTTCCATTTTGTTGTATGTATTTTCCTAGATAAGCACAAGCAGCAATAATTATCAAATTTAAAATAGCATCTTTTAATTCTGTTGCAATTAAAATTATTCCAACTAATGCTCCAATTATTATTCCTGCAAACTTACTTAAAAATTCTCCTAGTTTTTCCATAATAAACAACCTCCATTCAATTATTGATTTTGTTCATTTTCGTTATTTTCTGTTGCTACCGGTGTAGGTTCTACCTTCGGTGTAGCAACTTCTGGTGTAACAACTGTTTCTTTTTTTGCAGTTGGTGCCGCAACATCATTTGTTTGTTGTGTTGTCTTATACACTACATCTGCTTTAATAACATTTTTTATTTTAACATCTATGTTAAAAACTGCAATTCCTATTGTTGCTTCAATTTGTTCCTTAACATCTGCTTGAACTCTAGTAACAATATCTTTAATATTAACACCTTGATATGCAATTAAAGACATATACATGTTAATTCCTTTTTTAGCTTTAGTCATAACAGCTTGTACATCTTTTACTTGTGGATAATCTTTCACAACATTTTTTGCAATATTTTCAACTGTATTTTGTGATATTTGGATTTTTCCATGTTCTGTATCTACTAATATATTTTTCTTAGCTTTTTTAGAGAATGACGATGTGAAGACAGTTACCTTTAAAGCTAAAAGTATGATAACTATACAACTTGAAATCACTATTATATCGTATTGTGGGTTGAACAAATAATCATTAAATAAACCTAATAAAATTTCATCTTGTATAACGTTAAACTTAACCAATAAAATAGCCGCAGCTACTATAATTATTACTACATCAAATATAAAAGAAATTAGTTTGTCTATTACTTTCATAATTACTCATCCTCTCTATTTAATTATATGTATGCCGACTATTAATCGGCTATTTTTTATTCTACAACTTCTGTTTCTTCAGCTTTCTTTTCTTCCTTAGCAGCTTTTTTCTCTGCTTTCTTTTCAGCTTTAGCCTCAGCCGCTTTTTCTTCTTTTGCAGCATCTGGCAAGTTAACACCTTGTACATGAATATTAACTTCTAAAACTTTTAAGCCTGTCATATTTTCAACTGAAGTTTTAACTCTGTTTTGAATTTCCCAAGCTATGTCTGGAATTCTGCATCCATATTCAACGATAATAAATAAATCAATTGTTGCGTCCTTTTCATTTACTTGAACTTTAACGCCTTTTGAAAAATTCTTTTTACCGAATAGTCCGTCTACAAAACCACCATTCATGCTGTAAACGCCTTTTACTTCTGATGTTGCAATACCAGCTATTTTAGCAACAACATCTTCAGCAATTTTTATACCATTAACTTCTGTCTCTTTAACTTCTAAATCTTGTGCTTCTGCAACTGCTAAATCTTTGTTTTTCTTTTCTCCCATTACACATTACCTCCTAAATTTTTAATATCTAGTTTGTGTCCTCTCAAATATTCTTTTGCTGTCATTCTTTTTTGATTTGGCATTTGAATCTCTGTCAATTCTAAAACACCATCACCTGTTTTTACTAGCAAACCATTTTTCTCACTAGCAACAATTATATCTCCAGGAACAGCTTCTTCAGCAACTTGATCTGTTAGTTCAGCTGTCCAAACTTTTATTCTTTCTTCACCAACATAAGAATATGCTCCAGGCATTGGATTAAATCCTCTTATTAAGTTTCTGATTTCTTTTGATGATTTATTCCAATCAATTTCTCCCATTTCTTTTTCAATCATTGGAGCCATTGTGAAATCATCACCTTGTTTTACTCTCGAAACACTTCCTTCAGCAACTTTTTCTAATGTCTTAACAATTGCTTTTCCTCCAGCAACTTTAAGTTTTTCATATAAAGTTCCATAAGTATCATTATCATCTATTTCTACTTCATATTTTTCTAACATATCGCCAGTATCCATACCTGCATCCATCATCATTGTTGTTATACCGGTTACTGTATCTCCGTTTATAACAGACCATTGAATTGGTGCAGCACCTCTATATTTAGGAAGTAGTGAACCATGAACATTTATTGAACCATATTTAGGAATATCTAAAACTTCCTGTGGTAATATTTGTCCAAAAGCAACTACGACAATTACATCTGGTTTCATATCTTTTATTTTTTGAATTAATTCTTCGTCTTTTCTAATTCTTTCCGGTTGATAAACTTTTAAGCCTTTACTTTCAGCATACTCTTTTACTGGAGTTGGAACTACATTCATTCCTCTTCCAGCTTTTCTGTCTGGTTGTGAAATTACAGCTAAAATATTATGCCCAGATTCATATAATTTTTTCAAAGATTCCACCGCGAAATCCGGTGTACCCATAAATACAATATTCATTAGTTATTATTCTTCCTCCGCATCTGCATCAAAAATTTCTGTTGCTTTGTCGATAAATAAAATTCCATCTAAATGATCAATCTCATGTGATAAACAAATTGCAAATAAGTCTTTTGCTTTAATTACAACTTTCTTTCCGTTTTCATCTAGAGCTTCAACTGTAACTTCTTTAGGTCTAACTACATCTCCCAATAATCCAGGTACACTTAAGCACCCTTCTCTACAAACTTGTTCACCTTTTCTTTTCGTGATAACAGGATTGATAAGTTTATAAACTTTACCGTCACCTTCTTCACCTAAATCTATAACTATAACTCTCTTTAGCACACCAACTTGAGGAGCCGCAAGTCCAATACCATCATTTGATGCTTTTAGTGTATCGTACATATCGTCTAAAAGTTGTCTAATCTTATCATCTACAACTTCTACCTCTCTTGATTTTTTTCTTAGTAAGTCATCTCCAACTTCTCTAATTTGTCTTTGTGCCATTTTTTTCATTCCTTTCAATTAAAGCATGTTATTAGGATTCACATCTATTGTCACTTTTAATTCTGCATTCTGAATTTTTCTATATTTCTTTATCGTTTCACGCAACAACTCAATCTTTTCATCACCAAGATTATCCTTGATAAGAATTCTCCATCTATATTCATTGCTTATTTTACTTATTGGAGCAGGTACTGGAGAATATGGTGTAAAGTTTTCTGCAAATAATTGATATAAAGCCATTGCCTCATTCTTTACCTTTTCTTCATCAGACCCACTTATAACCGATACAATTATATCGTAAAAAGGCGGATAATTCAACTTTTCTCTCACATTTATTTCGTTTTTGTAAAATTCTGTAAAATCTTGTTTTTTTACACACTGAATACAAAATTCATCTGGCATGTATGTCTGCACTATAGCTGTGCCTTTTTTTTCTCCTCTTCCAGCTCTACCAGCCATTTGAGTTAACAATTGATATGTTTTTTCATTAGCTCTATAATCGCCTATATTCATAGAACTATCTGCAGCTAAAATTCCTACTAAAGTAACATTACTAAAATCGTGACCTTTAGCAATCATTTGCGTTCCCAACAAAATGTCTATTTTTTCATCTCTAAATTTATTTATAATTTTCTCGTGGCCATTCTTAACACGAGTAGTATCCACGTCCATTCTAATAACAGAAGCTTCTGGAAAATATTTTTTTATTTCAGCTTCTATCTTTTGTGTACCTGTTCCGAAATAACGAATATTTTTACTTGTACACATTGGACATACATTCATAACTTCTTTTGTTTTTCCACAGTAATGACAAATTAATTTGTTTTCTTCTGAATGGTATGTCATTGAAACATCACATTCTTCGCACTTAACAACGTGTCCGCAATCTCTACACATTATAAAAGTTGAATATCCCCTTCTGTTTAAGAAAAGCATTATTTGTTCTTTCTTAGATATTGCATCTTTCATTGCGCGGTATAGCTTTCTGCTAAAAACTGTTTTGTTTCCTGTAGCTAATTCATCACGCATATCAATAATTTCAATGTTCGGCAAACCTGATTTCGAAATTCTTTTTTCTAAAGTTAATAACTTTGTATTTCCATTTAACGCATTATAATACGTGTTTATACTTGGTGTTGCCGAACCGAATATTATCGGTACATTATTCACATACGCTATTCTCTCAGCCACTTCCTTAGCATCGTATTTAACCAAATTATCTGACTTATACGATGAATCATGCTCTTCATCAATAATAATTATTCCAACATTTTTTATAGGTGCAAAAATAGCTGATCTAGCACCAATTACAATTTTAGCTTCCCCAGAATTTATTTTATGCCATTCATCATATCTTTCTCCAACGGAAAGACCACTATGTAATATTGCAACTATTTTTCCAAATCTAGCTAAAAATCTATCTGTGATTTGTGGTGTTAAAGAAATTTCAGGAACTAATACCACCGCACTTTTCCCTGATTTCAAAACATCTTCTATTAACTGCAAATATATTTCTGTTTTTCCACTACCTGTTACGCCATGAATTAAATATTTTTCAAATTTGTTTAAAGCTATATTTTTTATTACTTTTTCCTGTTCTTCTGTTAATTTTAATTTTGAAGAACAAGAAATATCTTTACACGCAAACGGATTCCTAAAAACTATTTCATCAGTTAGTCTTATATATCCGTTTTTTTCTAAAGTTTTAATTATTGCATCTGAAGCATCTGTTAACTCTTTTAAAACCACTTTAGGTGCAGAAATATTATCTATTAAAAAATCTATTACCTTTTTTTGTTTTTCAGATTTTATTTTAGAAAAGTCGGCATCAAGATTTAGATGCACGACTTTCTCTGTTTTTTCTTTTACTCTATTTAAATTTGTAGAAGTTCCTGGCGGTACTAATAATCTAATAGACTCCGCCAGATTACAAAAATATTTTTTACTAATCCATTGCGCTAAGTTCAATCTTTCATCATCAAAAATTTGATCAACAATTTTAACTATACTCTTACAACGGAATTCAGAAGTTTCTTTTAAACCAACAACATATCCAACCTCAAAAACTTTTCTATTTGCAAAAGGAACTAACACACGCATACCAAGTTCAACATTTAAACCTTCTGGTATGTTGTAGTCAAAAGTTTTATCAAGTTCATTTGCTGTTGAATTAACGATTACTTCTGCTATCATATTTTATCCCCTTCTAAAATAATTTTATTAAGTCCATTATAGTTATTACTAATGCTAACAATATTATTGCGCCAAATCCCGCAAGAATAAGCCCTTGTTCAATCGACTCTTTCATAGGTTTTCTTCTAATACCTTCAATAACCAAAATTAAAATTCTTCCACCATCTAATGCTGGAATTGGTAGCAAATTAAATATACCTAAACTCAAGCTTATTGCAGACATTAAATTAAAAAATTCAAACCATGCACTTGTTTCTGAAATTTTCTCTGCAATTCCAACAGGTCCCATTACCTCAACATTTTGTGCCTTACCTAAGAATATTTCTGCAGTTCCTATCACAGTTTCTCTTAGATAGAACCAAGTTGAACCCCATGCATATTTCAAACCTTTCCAAAATCCTGGTTGCACAGTATTACACATTAAAGTATAAACTCTACCAATTGTAGATTCTGTTTTTCCAGGAAGCTCAAGAGATTCGCCACTTCTCATAACACTAATAGTAATGTCTCCACTTATAACTTTTCTAATCTCATTTACAATCTCATCAGAATTGTTTGCTTCAATTCCATTTACCGCATAAGCAACATCTCCTATTTTAAGGTCCATTTTTTCTGCAGGAGATCCGGTTACTAAATACATAACCTCTCCACTTTCATAAAAAGCTACTCCTAAAAATCCCATCTCTTGTATTGGAATTTCTATTTGTTTTTCAAAAACCTCTCCGCTTCTTTCATATTCAAAAACAAGACTGTCTTCTTTAGAATTTTCAATTATACTTTCTACATCACCTTGCATTAAAACTTTCTTTCCGTTAACACTTAAAATTATATCTCCACTTCTTAAACCAGCTTCATACAAAGGACCTTCATCAAGTCCTGTTATTTGTGTAGAATAGTATGAATTATTAACAGAAGCTAAAGCAAAATATACAATAATTGCAAATATAATGTTTACAATTGCTCCAGCAGAAACAATTGCAATTCTTTGCCTTATCGGCTTTTTATTAAAAGCTCTTTCATCATCTGAACGCTCTTCTTCACCTTCCATTTGTACAAATCCACCAAAAGGAATAAGGCGAAGGGTATATTCCGTTTCGCCTGAATCTCTTTTAAATAACTTTGGTCCAAAACCAATTGAAAATTTATGAACTTTTACATTACAAAGTTTTGCAACAATAAAATGTCCTAACTCGTGGATTGTAACAAGTGTACCTAAAATTGCTATTATTTTAAGCAAATTAAACAACCATCCAAGTATAGTAATCATATTTTCTCCTTATATCAAAAACTGAAAAATTAAATATATAAATGGTGCAATCATAATAACACTATCAAACCTATCTAAAGCACCACCATGACCTGGCATAATATTTCCAAAGTCTTTTACTTCACAATATCTTTTAATTGAAGACGCTGCAAAATCACCCAATTGTGAAATTACACTTATTACTAAGCCAAGTATCCCCATAAGTATCCAATTCATTTCTATGTTAATACTATTTAAATAGTATGCATACGCTCCGAAAAAAAGCATGCATCCTATAGCGCCACCAATACAACCTTCAATAGATTTTTTAGGACTTATTTTTGAAAATTTATGCTTACCAAATTTAACTCCAACTAGATACGCAAATGTATCTGTTAACCACGCACCCGCTAATATAAACCAAATATAATATTCACCATTAGTCAAAGCTCTTGTAAAAGACAAAAAACTAAATAAAAATGGTACATATATTATTCCAAAAATCGATACACAAATATCTACAATGTTAAATTTCATTTCTGTAAAAATCGATTTGCAGAAAAATATAAATGTTACAACTGGTAAAGACATAAATAATATTGGTTTCATAATTTCCACATCTAAATATCCAATTGATAAAATTCCTAGTGTTAATAAAGCTCCCGGCCACTTGCAAGGTTTAATTCCTTTTTGTTCAAATGCATGATAAAATTCAAAAAGTCCCAGCAAAGCAATTAAAGTGACTGCAATATTTATTACTGCAATACTATTAAAAACAAAAACAAGAGCTAAAACTACAAGTCCAACAAGAGCTGATATTACTCTTTTTGCCATATTTTCTCCTCCTTTTATTACATCTATGCTATAAATAATAAAAGTTTATTTTCCAAATCTTCTTTTTCTATTATTAAATTCATCAATAGCTTTTTCTAATTCTTCTTCATCAAAATCTGGCCACAATACTTCTGGGAAATATAGTTCTGAATAAGATGTTTGCCATAGTAAGAATCCACTTAATCTTTGTTCGCCACCAGCTCTAATCATTAAATCTGGATCTGGAGCATCTTTTGTTCTAAGATGCTTAGCAAACAAATCTTCTGTAATGTCTTCGATTGCTAACTCTCCATTTTTAACTTGCTCAGCAAGAATTTTAGTAGCATTAACAATTTCATCTCTTCCACCATAATTAATACAAAGATTTAATGTTAAACCTTTATTATCTTTTGTTTTTTCTTCAACTCGTTTTACTCCCTCTTGAAGTTTTGCAGGCAATCTTTCTATACCTCCAGCAAGTCTAATTCTAACAGATGAATCCTTAAACTTAGTTTCAAAGTCACTTAAATATTTTTCAAAAAGTTTCATTAAATAACCAACTTCTTCTTCAGATCTTTTCCAGTTTTCTGTTGAAAAAGCATACACTGTCAAATACTTAACACCTATTTTATTGCAATAACCCGCAATTTTTTCTAAGTTATTTGCTCCCTCTGTATGTCCTTGTAATGTAGGAAGACCTCTTTGTCTTGCCCATCTTCTATTTCCATCTAATATTATAGCTATATGTTCTGGTATTTTTCTCTCTTCGCTCATAATTTCTTCCTTTCTATATATGTTTAGAAGGGTGAGAAGATATTTCTACTCACCCTATTAGTTTTATAATTATACTGTCATTATTTCTTTTTCTTTAGCAGCACATGCTTCATCAATACTATCAACATATTTGTCTGTTAATTTCTGAATTTTTTCTTCTGCATCTCTTAAATCATCTTCTGTGATTTCGCTATTTTTTTGTTTAGCTTTAAATTCTTCAATACCGTCTCTTCTAATACTTCTAATAGCAATCTTATTATCCTCAGAAATCTTTTTAATATCTTTAACTAAAGCTTTTCTTCTTTCCTCTGTTAACTCTGGAAAAACAAGTCTAATACATTTTCCATCGTTTGTAGGATTAATTCCTATATCTGCTTTTTGAATTTCTTTTTCGATTTCTTTCAACAAACTAGCATCCCAAGGTTGAATTGTAATCATTCTAGCTTCTGGAACCATAATGTTTGCAACTTGGTTGATTGGTGTTGGAACACCATAGTAACTAACCATGATTCTATCTAATATTTTAGGATTAGCACGACCTGCTCTAATTTCTGCTAATTGATTATCTAAAGATGTTAAAGTTTTTTTCATTTTTTCTTCTATGTGTGAATACATAAATTTATTTCCCCTTTCATTCTAAGCGTCTCACGCTTTAATTATTCATTAATTATTGTTCCGATATTATCACCAGAAACAGCTTTGACTAAGTCTTCTGCATTTTTCAAAGCAAAGATCATAGTTGGCATTTTGTTATCTCTACACAAAGATGCAGCCGTTGAATCAATTACTTTAAGATTATTTTTTAAGATCTCTGTATATGTTATTGTTTCATACTTTTTAGCATTTGGATTTTCCTTTGGATCTGAATCATATACACCATCAATAGTTTTACCAAACAATATTATGTCTGCATTTATTTCACTTGCTCGTAAAGCAGCGCAAGTATCAGTTGAGAAGAATGGGTTTCCTGTGCCACCAGCAAAAATTACAACTCTTCCTTTTTCTAAATGTCTAACAGCTTTTCTTCTTATGTATGGTTCTGCTATTTGAGACATTTCAATAGATGTTTGAAGTCTAGTATCAAGGCCTCTAAATTCTAACGCGTCTTGTAAAGCTTGACCGTTCATTATTGTTGCAAGCATTCCCATATAGTCTGCAGTAGTTCTTTCCATCTTAAGTGCTTGTCTTCCTCTCCAGAAGTTACCTCCACCTACTACTATTGCTACTTCAACGCCCATATCTACGATTTTCTTTATATAATCGCAAATATTTCCAAGTGTATCAGCATCAATTCCAAAACCATTAGAACCAGACATTGCTTCACCACTTAGCTTTAACAAAACTCTTTTGTACTTCGCTTTCGGCATAAAAAAACCTCCTTAAATTTTTTCAATATATTTATATCACAAAAAGCGCATTAATAAAACATTTTTATTATCTTTAGAGCACCTTGTTTCCATGGAACTCTGTGATTTACACCACTTTTTCCCTCAAAAGATTTATAATTTGCTAAATACCAATCATAATTTCTTAAAAGAGCATCTTTATTGGAATATTTTGGTTTATACCCAAGTTTTTGTTCTGCTTTTTCAATTGAAACAAATGAATCTTTGCTAGCTGTTTCATATACCCATTTGTATAAAGGAGAAAGATGTAAAAATTCTAAGAATCTTAATCCCCATATTGCAGGTGCTGCCGGAAATCCGTGAATCTTCTTGCCAAATCCAGCCTTATCTAAAACAGCTTGATAATCTTCTTTCATAGTTGTAAATTCTTTTGCACCAATATTAAAAGTATCATTCATTTTTTCTTCATCAATTGTCATGCAAGTAATAATCATATCGCATAAATCTTCAACATCTAATAATTGATATCTATTATTTCCGCTTCCTATCATAGGGAATCCATGACCGTCTTTTGCCCATTCATAAAACAAAGCAAATACACCTAGTCTTTCTGGACCAACAAAAGATTTTGGTCTAATTATCGCAGTAGGAAGTCCTTTATCTCTATATTCTGCACAAACCTTTTCTGCTTCTATTTTAGCAACACCATAAGGTCCAACACCATCCAATTTATCATCCTCATATAATGGGTGATGATCTGGAATTCCATAAACTGCTGTTGACGATATTTGAATAAATCTCTTTACCTTGTGCTCGTACGCACTTTGTACTACATTTCTACTTCCATCAATATCTGTCGAAAAAATATCTTCTTTTTTATAAAGAGGTAAGGCTGCAGCGCAATGCACTACATAGTCCGCACCTTCCGTACATTCATCAACAGTTTGTTTATTTCTAATATCTCCTACTACCCATTTAATTTTGTCTTTGCAATCTTCATATTCAAAAGGCAATAAATCTAACGAAACAACTTCATAACCTTTTTCAAGAAGCATTCTTATTAAATTAATTCCTAAGAAACCACTTCCACCAGTCACAAAAACTTTTGACATTTTTATTCCTCCTAATCTTTATATACCGTTACTTCTTCTTTTTTTATCATAAATCCTTTATTCGCTCTATTAAGTAGTTGAATGTCTCCATTGCTGTCACCATATGCATTTTCAATAATTGCATCTTTTCCATAAACTTCTTCAAAGCGTCTTACTTTTTCAGGACCTTTGCAGTTTTCTCCTATTATCACGCCATTTTTTATATCGTATTTAGTGCACATTACATTATTAAGTCCAATCTCTTTGCAAAGTGGAAGTAAATAAAAATCTAAAGATGCACTTATAATTAAATCATCATCCTTTTTATTATTAGGATAATATTTTTTTATCTTATGACAATTCTTCTTTGCAAAAGCTGCTGTCATTTCTTCTAAATTTTCTATTTTGCTAACAAAAGAAAAAACTTTACTTTTTGCTGTTTGAAAATCTATTTTTCCTAATTTATATTGTATTACAGGTTTGATACATTTTAATAAATGAAAAAATACTAAAAACGGTTTTTTGGAAAATGCAAATTTTACAAAATCTACCCCTGAATCTCCATTATAAATAGTACCATCAAAATCATATGCGTTCATAAAAATCTCCTATGCTAATATATTAAATATTACAATTCCCATTCCAAAAAGAACGTAAGCAATTTCAAATAACAACATCATTTTATCCTTTGTTACAATTTCCACAGGATCATCATTATCAGTAGTTTCAATAACCAAACAATACCTAATTAAAATCATAAGTAGTAGTGGTATTGTATAAGCAAAACATTTATTTTCTTGTTCAACAGCCCATAGTGAATAAAAGACTGTTGTAACCGCTAAACTTAGATACATGAATTTGTCCAAAAATCTTAAAGAATAAAACTTTAACACCTCTCTTGAAGAAGCTCCTCTTCTTTTTAGTTCATTTCTTCTTTTACTAAAAGCTAAAAACATTGCCGCTGACATTATAGTTAAGAATAACCAACTACTAACTGGAACTGTCGCAACAGCCGCACCATAATATACACGAATTATATAAAACGCTACAAGTACTGCGATATCTATTATCGGAACCTCTTTAAGTTTTAAACTATACAAAAGATTTAAAACGAAATAAATTCCTAACCATATAAAAGATGCACAAGAACCACTTGCTAAGAAATTTAAAACTACTGATGCTATAAACAGTAATATGGCAATTGTTATAGCAGCACCTTTTGAGACTTTACCACTTGCAATTGGTCTGTTCTTTTTTACCGGATGTAATCTATCTTTCTCTACATCTTTTAAATCATTTAGAATATATATTGTTGATGCCATGAATGAGAATGCAAAAAATGCAACAAACATATTCTCGATTTTATGAAGTCCCAAATTAGTACCAAATATAAAAGGTATAAATATTAAAATATTTTTTATATAATGTTTTACTCTTAATAATTTTAAAGTAGCTTTCAATCTATTCCCACCTTACGTTTTATTTTTCTTCCATCTTTTTAGCTGGAGTTCCAATATAAGTTCCTTTTTCTAATATATCTCCAACAACAGTTGCACCCATTCCAATTATGATATCTGATGCAATTGTAATTCTATTTCTAATTGTTGCTCTCGCTCCTATATGAGTTAATTCACCAATTTTTACATCTCCGCACGTTGTTGCTGATGGAGATACATGAACAAAATCACCAAGTATATTATCATGTTCTATTAATGCAGAAGAATTTATTATACACGCTTTTCCTATCACACTTCCCGGATTAATGCATGCATTTGGCATAACACATGAACCTTCTCCAATTTGTACATCAGTCCCTATTACAGCAGTCGGATGTATAGCCGTATAATATTTAAGATTAAACTTTTCTGTAAGTTTTTTTCTTGTATGGTTATCTCCAATACCAATTATAAAATAAGTATCTTCGCCATCAAAATCCATCACATTTTCAACAGAACCTAACACTATATATTCATCAAGTATGACCGTTCCTTTTTCTTTATTATCATCTAAAAAGCCAACTAAATTATCTCCACTTTTTATAACGATATCAGCAATGACTTTTGCGTGTCCTCCCGCTCCTATAACAATAACATTTTTCATATATTAACTCCTATAAGTTATAAATCTTTTTCATTTCTTCCATTACATTTTCTATAGAATATTTACTAATTTTATCTCTCGAATGAGCACTGAAATGATTTCTAATTTTAAAATCAGAATAAACATTTTTTATTTTTTGCGCTAAATCTTTATCATCATCGTTTCTGATTAAATATCCGTTAGTTCCATCTTCAACAAGTTCTCTTTGTCCTCTTGAATCCGTAACCAATACTGGAAGTCCTGCACTTGTTGCTTCTAATATATTTACTGGTAAACCTTCTCTTCTACTTGTTGCAATATACAAATCCGAAATTTTCAAAAGCATTGGTATATCTGTTCTATATCCTAATAGCAAAACATTATTTTGCAATAAATTCTTTTGAATTTCTAAACGTATTTTTTCTTCGTAAACACCATCACCAATTAATAACACTTTTACATCGCGATGTTTTTTCACTACTTCCTTCATCGCCCTTACAATCATTAATTGATTCTTGTTGTTATTAAGTTCTGCCACATAAGAAATTATATAATCAGTTGGTTTTAATGAAAGTGATTCTTTAAACTTTAATTTTTCCGCATCTGATATATTAAAATTAAATTTTCTTTCATCAATTCCAACACCATGGACATGTTCAATTTCTTTAGAATGAAATTTCTTCTTAGCAATCTCATAATCTTCATAATTAATTGTAATTAAAGTATCTGTATATTTTGACAAGTACTTCTCAATTGGATAATAAATCATCCAATTTTTCTTAGGTGCACCTTTGTAAAAATGGAAGCCGTGTGCCGTATATATAACCCTTGTATTATTTTCTTTACGTGTTTGTTTTGCAGCAAGTCTTGTAAGCACACTAGCAACAGGGGTATGGCAATGTATTACATCATACTTACCCTCATTAATAATTTGCTTTAACTCTTTGTATGCTTTTATATTGTTTTTCTTAAACGGTGATCTTTCAAACTCAATATTAAAATGTTTATCACAATGTGGAATATCTTTTAATCCAGAACTTGCAACATGCACTTCATAGCCATTGTCTTTAAAAAGTTTTAAAAAAGGAATATGAAATGCAAGAATATGTCTTGTTACTGATGCAACAAAAAGTACTTTTTTCATATGTAGTTTACCTCCAAAGATAAATTATTTTTCTTCCGTTCCTGTAAATTTTTCCATCGTTTGAGAAGTTGCTGAAGAAACGCCTTCTCTTTTAAATACAACTTTAATTGTTTTAAACAATATTTTTGTATCTGTCACAAAACTTAAATTATTTACATATTCAACATCTAACTTAAAACGTTCTTCCCATGACAATAAATTTCTTCCTTCAGCTTGTGCAAGTCCTGTTAACCCAGGTCTTACATCGTGTCTATGTTTTTGTTCATCATTGTATAAATCCAAATATTCAACTAATAATGGTCTTGGGCCGATAAAACTCATTTCACCTTTTAATATGTTAAATAATTCTGGCAATTCATCCAGACTTGTACTTCTTAACATTTTTCCAAAAGAGGTTAGTCTTTCTGCATCTGGAAGCAGCTTTCCCTCTTCATCTTTTTTATCTGTCATTGTTCTAAATTTGTATAACTTAAATATTTTCCCATCTTTTCCAGGGCGTTCTTGTTTAAAAAATATTGGTGAACCTAACTTTATTTTTACCAATATCATTAAAATCAAAAACACTGGAGATAGTAAAATTAACAGTAACAAACTAAAAATAATGTCTAATAGTCTTTTTACAAAATTTCTATACACAAAATAGCACTCCTTTATTTAGTGTTATTTATTGCTCTCTTTATTTCCTCAATTACATATCTTTGTTCTTCCTCAGTCATTTTGGTATCACTAGGTAAACAAATTCCTCTTTCAAAAAGCATTTTAGAAACATCTTCTTCTGCAACTTTTATAAAATCATTTTCAGCAAATATAGGTTGAAGTTGCATTGGATTCCAAACTCTTCTTGCTTCTATATTTTTTTCTTTCAAATAATTAATTATATATTCTGGAGTTATCTTGTCATCATTTATTATAGCAGCAGACAACCAATGATTTGGTTTTGAATCTTCTGGTACAGGAATCATTGTTAATTCATTAGTTGGTTCTAATGCTTCTTTATACATTTCATAAATTGCAGTCTTCTTTGCAATTCTTTCATCCAAAACTTTTAATTGCCCTCTACCAACACCCGCACAAATATTGCTTAATCTATAATTGTACCCTATTTCTTTATGCAAGTAATATGGAACATTTTCTTTTGATTGTGTAGACCAAAATCTTGCTTTTGCAATTTTTTCTTCATCATCCGAAACAAGCATTCCACCACCGCTTGTTGTGATAATCTTGTTACCATTAAATGAAAACGCATTATACTCACCAAAAGTACCTGTTTGTTTTCCTTTATAAGTGCTTCCTAAACTTTCTGCAGCATCTTCAATTAAAACGGCATTGTGTTTATCACAAATAGATTTTATCTCTTCTAGTTTTGCGGGATTACCATATAAATTAACCGCAATAACAATCTTAGTTTCTGGATATTTTTCAAAAGCTTTTTCTAAAGCTCTAGGATCCATATTCCAAGTTTCTTCTTCACTATCTATAAATACCGGCACAGCCCCCTCATATAAAGCAGGATTAATAGTTGCTGAAAAAGTAAGCGCTTGACAGAAAACAATATCTCCTCTTTTTACGCCAGCAAGCTTTAAAGCCAAATGAAGAGCGGCGCTTCCAGAAGACATTGCAGCAGCAGATTTTATTCCAACATATTGTGCAATTCCTTCTTCAAATTTATTTACATTCTCACCAAGTGGTGCTATCCAGTTTGTATCAAAAGCCTCTTTTACATATTGTTGTTCATAACCTTCTTTTGACATATGCGGTGTTGCTAAAGGTATTTTGTTCATACAAACGCTCCTTTCAATCTAGTCGTTTAAATCTATAAAAGTAGGTACAACTTCCTTGATAACTTCTTTTGCTTCCTTTCTAGTCACATCTACTTTTTGAACAAGTGCATGTAACTTGTCCATCATTATTTTAATTTCTTCATCAGTCGGCGCTTTAATTTGAGAAATCATAATCTTATCATGTAATGTTTTTATTAAGCCTTCTTCTGCCATTAATAATTCCTCATACAATTTTTCGCCTTTTCTTAATCCAACAATTTCTATAGGAATATTTTTTCCAGACATTTTTATAAGTGTCGTTGCTAAATCATAAATCTTAACAGGCTCACCCATGTCTAATACAAATATTTCCCCACCGTTTGCAAATGTTGCAGATTGCAAAATCAATCCAACAGCTTCTGGAATAAGCATGAAATATCTTGTAATTTCTCTATGAGTTACGGTTACAGGACCACCATCTGCAATTTGTTTTTTAAACAATGGTATTACTGAACCATGACTTCCTAACACATTACCAAATCTAACTGCAGCAAAAACCGTTTTGCTTGTTCTATTTTTTGATTGAATAATCATTTCACAAATTCTCTTTGATGCGCCCATAATATTTGTTGGATTAACGGCTTTATCTGTAGAAATAAATGTGAATTTTTCTACTCCATATTTATCACTACACTCAGCAACGTTATATGTTCCAAACACATTATTTTTAATTGCTTCTAACGGACTAGTTTCCATCAAAGGTACGTGTTTATGTGCTGCTGCATGGAATACAACTTGGGGTCTATATTTTTCAAATAACTCTTCCATTCTTTCTCTATCGCGAACACTTGCTATTATCGTAACAATAGGTGCATTTTTTACTGCACGTTTCAATTCCATTTCTGTTTCATATAATGTGTTTTCATATATATCAACCATAACTATTTTTTTAGGCTTGAATTTTATTATTTGTCTACAAAGCTCTGAACCAATTGAACCGCCAGCACCTGTTACAAGAACAGTTTTACCAGATAAATATTCAGAAATTTTGCTATCATTTAAAGCGATAGGCTCTCTTCCTAATAAATCTTCAACTTCAACATCTCTAATTGCATCATTAAAATCTTTTCCAGAAATAATTTGGTCTAAAGGTAAAACAATTTTTACTTTAGCATCTGTTTGATCACAAATTCTTAAGATTTTATTCTTTTCTTGTGGCTTAATAGTTCCGATAGAAAAGAAGATAACATCTATTTTTTCTTCTTTACAAATTTTGATAATATCGTCTCTATTACCAATAATTTTTATACCAAACATTTTTCTATTTTGCTTTGCTGGATCATCATCAATAATTCCAACAATGTGATATTGAGATGCTAGTGTTGTTTGTAATGTTTTAATTACCTGTGATGTAGATTGACCCGCACCAATAATTAAAAGTTTTTGCTTTTTACTACCCATTCCTGCAAGTGAATACATAATCATTCTAAAAAATACTCTTGCAGAAATACTTATAATTGCAGCAAATACTGATGCAAGAATTATTATATTTCCTTCCAAAGTACGAGGTACCACGTACTGTTTAGCAGTACAAAAAACCATAGATAAAATAAGTGATGTACCACCCATTAAAATATAATCTTTTGCACTTGTATATTTAACAATCCCTTTATATACACCAATAGCATTAAAAGCAATTATATATGCAAGCATTATTGGAAATATAGTGTTTCTTGTTGGATGATCCGCCAAAGAAAAACTCATATTTTCAAAAGACATAGCTATATAAAAACTTATCAATACAGCTAATGCATCAATTACATATAATATAAATGTTTTAAAATGTGCAGGTAGTTTTTCAATCTTATATAAAAGACTCATATTCTCTTTCCTTCCGATTTTATTTTTTCTTGTTTTCTAATTCTTTACTTTCTCTCTTTTGTTTCATTAACTCAAGTACAACTAATCCTACGAATATGTAGAAGTATCCAGATGTATAGAATGCTGAGTTACCTGTAAGCGAAGATAACAAATATGAAACCATTACAAACATTCCTGTATACATATAAGCATCCCATGATTTTAGCGATTTTAAACCACCAAAGAAAATAAATATCACACCTAACAAATAACAAATTAACGCTGGGAACCCTAATGTTCCTGCTAATTGAACAACTAAATTGTGAGATCTTCCTTCATTTACACCTTTTTCGTTATAAGCATATAACATATTTTCAAGACCAACACCAAAAATAGGATTTTCTAACGCAATTTCAGTACCTACAACCCATAATCTCCATCTACCAGACCCGGCATCTCCCGCGTCATCCATTCCGTCGTTGTTTGAGTTGCTAGGTTTGTTAGGAATAAATTCGCCAGAAACTATTTCTCCTGAAACAACTTCTCCAGAAATTATTTCCCCAGAAATCACATTTCCTTCAAGAATTTCTCCTGATAAATAACCTGCTACAACTTGGTCTCCTGAGTGAACATATAAAAGTTGCATATCAGTCTCAACTTTTGCATCTCCAGATTCAGTTTCTCCAGAGTTTTCTTCACTAGAGCCTAAAATCGCAGCAATACTTTTTCCAATATAAGAAAAATCGTTTTGAATTATATTCTTTCCAGAAGTATTCTTTGTTAAAAGCGAAGCACAAATAAATACAACCACAACAGCAAGTACAGGAATAAACTCTTTTTTAGAAATAATTGCATGTACAATCATTAATATAATCGCAATCATTACTCCTAAATAAGCGCCAAAAGTATCATTAATAATTAATGCAACTGTCATTAATAAAAAGCCTAACAAATACCAAATTCTTTTTTTCATTTCTTCACCGCTCTTTATAAACATACAAGCTGCAGCTGTAACAGAAATAGACAACATGTACGCGAAATGATTGCTGTTATTAAATGTCGCCGATGTTACTGAACTTTTTGTTACATATGGTTCAACTTTAGGGAATATAACAACCGCTTTTACTCCTCCATAATTAAGTGCCCAATAATCTATTAGCATAAATGCGGAGATTACACACGCCGTAATCAAGAACCATTTAATAATTAATTTTCTTGGATCTTTTTCTTTCTCTTCAGCGTTAAATCCTGCTAAACCTAAGAAAAGCATGTTTACTAGCATAGAACCATAAAACATAAATGAAAAATACCCATCTCTTAAGTTATAGCAACCAATAAAAGATCTAAACTTATCATACGCACATAATGAACTTAAGAAACCAAAAGTCATAAATATAAACAAAAACATTAGTCCTTTGTGTTCCTTAAAAAATGTTTTTATTCTAGCTCCACCACGTCTCTCGTTTTCTTCCATAAAAACATTAACTATATAATACATACATAAAATTAAATTGGCAGCAAGTAAGATCATGTTGTACCAATAAATAACCTTAATACCATTTCCCTCTGTATGTACATTTACACCACTGCCTTTATAATTGTGCCAATTTTCGGTATAAAAACTATTAAGCACCGTTTCCCCTTTTGAATTTGTAACTCCAAAAGGAACAACATGTATTATTAATAAATAAAATAAAAATTGTACTACAAACGCCATAAGTAATATTTTTGCAACCTTACTTATTTTCTCTTTTTCAGTTGCAATTCTTCTCGCTTTTGCATTGCTTTTAAATCTTGCCAAACCAATTCCCTCCTATGATATTTAAGCATTTTAACTAGAGATATTTTATCACATTAGCACCAAAAAAAGTACATATAATTACGTTATTTTCTAATATTTTTTGGCTAAAAATAGGCAAAAAAATACCAAGTGATTTTCACACTTGGTATATGTTTTATTAGCCGTTGATTTGTTTCATAACTTCTTCAGCAAAGTTTTCTTCTCTCTTAGCTAAACCTTCTCCTCTTTCGAATCTTACGAATCTTCTGATTGTAATGTTTTCACCAATGCTTGAGATTTTTTCTGTTAAAACTTGTTGAACAGTTTTGTCTGGATCTTTAACGAAATCTTGTTCTAATAAGCAAACATCTGCATAGTATTTATCAATTTTACCAGCAACGATTTTTTCAGCTACAGCTTCTGGTTTACCTTCGTTTATAGCTTGGTTTTTCATAATTTCTTTTTCTTTTTCAAGAACTTCAGCTGGTACATCTTCTCTTCTTACATATTCTGGTTTTGCAGCAGCGATTTGCATAGCTACGTCTTTAACGAATTCTCTGAATTCTGGGTTTTTAGCAGCGAAGTCTGTTTCAATGTTAACTTCAACTAATACACCAATTCTACCATCTCCATGGATGTAGCTTTCAACTAAACCTTCAGCAGCGATTCTTCCTGCTTTTTTAGCCGCTTTAACAACTCCTCTTTCTCTAAGAAGTTCTGTTGCTTTTTCCATATCTCCGTCTGTTTCTACAAGCACTTTCTTACATTCCATCATTCCAGCGCCTGTCATTTCTCTAAGTTCTTTAACTTGTTCTGCAGATATCATTATAGTATCCTCCTCTATAAAATAATTTTATTATTCTTGAACCATTTCTTCTGATTCTTCAGCTTGTACAGGTGTTTCACCTTGTTTAGATTCGATTACAGCATTAGCCATAGCTTCAACGATTAATTTGATAGCTCTAATAGCATCATCGTTACCAGGAATAACGTAATCAACATCTTCTGGGTTACAGTTAGTATCAACTAAACCAATTACAGGGATACCTAATTTTCTAGCTTCTAAAATAGCGATTCTTTCTTTCTTAGGATCTACTACAAACATAGCGCCTGGAACTTCATTCATATCTTTAATTCCACCTAAGTTTGCTTGTAATTTACCCATTTCTTTCTTTAATAAAATTACTTCTTTTTTAGGTAAAACTTCAAATGTACCATCATTTTCCATTTTTTCTAATTCTTTTAATCTGTTAATTCTTGTTTTGATTGTACCGAAGTTTGTTAACATACCACCTAACCATCTTTGATTAACGTAGTACATTCCGCATCTTTCAGCTTCTTCTTTAACGCATTCTTGAGCTTGTTTCTTTGTACCAACGAAGATAACTGTTTTACCTTCATCGATAATGCTCTTTAATACTGCATAAGCTTCATCAATTTTCTTTGCAGTTTTTTGCAAGTCTATGATATAAATACCATTTCTTGCTGTGTAAATGTATGGAGCCATTCTTGGGTCCCATCTTCTTGTTTGATGTCCAAAGTGAACACCAGCTTCCAATAATTGTTTCATAGCAACTACTGACATTTTAAATTCCTCCTGTTTTTTGTTTTTTTATTTCCTCTGCAATGTTTCAAACATTAATTGCCACCAATCAATTGGCACTAGGCAATCTAACTAGCATCACATGTGGATTTGCGCTCACGCGCTGCTTTATTTTACCATTCAAAGTATTAAAAAGCAAGCATTTTCTGCCATTTTTGAGCAAAAAAATAAAGAAGTCTAACAGTTACGTTATACTTCTTTATCGGTCATTTGTCAGTTCGTTGTTAATTTGCCTTAAAATTCCATTTTTTTGTCTTCAAACAATTCGCCAACACCTTCGCCCTCATGGATTTTGATAATAGCTCTTCCGAAAAGCGGCGCAATACTTAAGACTTTAATCTTGTCTATTTGTTTTTCCGGAGTCAAAGGAATAGTATCTGTTACTACCAATTCTTTAAAATCAGCAGCTTTAATCCTTTCAATTGCCGGACCAGAAAGTACCGCGTGAGTACACGCAGCATAAATATCGGTTGCACCATGTTTCTTAAGTGCATTGATTGTCTCTACCAAGGAACCAGCTGTGTCAACTTCATCGTCGAAAATCAAACATGTCTTGCCGTATACATTACCAATAACGTGAGTTGCTATTGCCCTGTCATCGTTGCCTTCTCTACGTTTGTCAAGCATAGCCATTTCTGCGTTAAGGGTTTCTGCATACTTATATGCCTTTTTTGTACTACCTGCATCAGTTGCAACAACAGTTACATTACCTTTTTCAGCAATAGGTCTGAAATATTTTACAAATATGTCTTTGGCTTTAAGCTGATCAGAAGGAATGTCTAAATAACCTTGGATAGCCGGATTATGCAAATCGCAAGTCAACACCCTATCTGCACCAGCTGTTACAATCATATCTGCCACAAGCTTTGCCGTAATAGGCACACGAGGTTGATCTTTTTTGTCAGATCTAGAATATGGATAATATGGTACAACTACCGTGATTCTGCGAGGAGAAGCCCTCCTTAGAGCATCAACTGTTATTAAAAGTTCCATTATGCGTTCATCTACAGGAGGTGTGTTTGTTTGGATTACGAAAACATCGTCATCTCTCACAGTCTCTAAGATTTTCACAAATGTGTTGTCATTTTTAAATTTGAAAGCTTCTTTTTTGCCTAGAGTTACACCAACTTCTTTGCAGATTGCTTCTGCAAAGGCTTCTGCTGAGTTACATGCAAATATTTTTAGGTTGTTCACTTTGTTAATCCCCCTTAAAATTATTTTACGAAAGTATTATACCCCAGAAAACTTTTAAAAGCGACAAAAAGTAAAAAGATTTTACAGAAATTTAATATCAAATTCTTTTTCAAAAATTCTTGTAAAATTTGTCATGCAATGTTATACTCTATCTTGCATTTACATATGGCCCATTGGTCAAGCGGTTAAGACGCGGCCCTCTCAAGGCCGAATCATGGGTTCGATTCCCGTATGGGTCACCATAAAGAATAGATACAACTTTAGTTGTATCTATTTTTTTGTTTCATTCTTTTTCATTTTTCCGGCAATAACTTGGGCAAACAATATAATTGTATATATTATCGGTATATAATATGTAAGTATTATTTGTACTAAAGAAAATTTTAATCCACATAAATCTTTTAATAAATCATGTGGTGGTAATTTTGAAAGCACATAAGCCTTTATAGTTGTTGTTATTAAGAAAATAATAATTAATATTGAATATAAAATGTTGTTAAAAATAAACGTTTTCTTACTTATTCTTTTAGTTATAAAAAAACTTATAAAATATAAAATTAAAAATAATATTAATTTATCAAAACTTTCAAAAAATACATCTGCAAATTGATGTGTTCCATAATGTATTCCGCTAACTATATTCTCCATAACCATCCTCCACTTTTCCTAGATTATTAATAATTATATATTAATTTTAAGTCTTCTCACAACATAATTTTGCAACCTTTCTTGTTTTATGAGCAACGAACCAAAGCAAAAAACTCACTTGTATGTTTACATAAAACATGATATTTCGAAGAAATAATGGGAATCGAAAAGGAGGAATCAGAAAATAGTCCAGTGGACTGTTTTCCCGACGCGGCTCTGGATTCCCGTATGGGTCACCAATAAAAAAGAAACATAGCTTTTGTTATCTTTCTTTTTTGTTCTAAAATAGGTCAAACACTCCGTCTTTGCGTTTACATAATTGTAAAAATGTGGTATAATAGAGTCGAACTAGTAAATATTTTTCTATATCAAGTCGCTCTTTTGCTACTTGGACACAAAAGTATTTGCTGGGAAATATTCTATATGAAGGAGGTTGTACCATGAATTCCAACATGACGTACACCAACGCAGCAACCACCACCCGGATCGAGCTCCCTGAGTTTTTCGTAAACCTGCTCCAGGAGCACGGCATCGATCTCAACGCATCCCCTAAGAGCTTCAAGGCAGCATACATCAAGTGGGTTTACACTCGTAACTATACCTTCAACCAGGTAAACGAGTGGTACCGCAAGATTCAGAATCGCCTCAAGGAAGCTCAGGAGACCATCGAATGGCAGAGCCAGACCCTGAACAGCTACTGGGGCATCAGCCTCAACGTCGCTTTGGATCTTTCTCTGCTTGACTCCACCGACTGGCATGTTCCTGCTAATGCCATTCCTGCCCTGAAGCGCGTCTATGAGCAGCTGCCTACCCGCGACGAAATCTGTGCGATGGCTAAGGAAGCTGAAACCAAGGCACGCGAAGCTTGGGTGAAGGAGGTCATGGAAACCGCCCGCGAACGCGGTGCTACCTATCTGGTTTTCAAGACCGGCTACAAGCCCTACGACCACAACGTGGAGAAGTTCGAGAACTCGGTGCGTGAGCGTAAGCCCTGCAGCATCCGGATGATGTGCATCGGCCTGGAGTGGCTCGCCTGCTCTATTGACGATGCAGAGGAAATCCTCCTCAAGGATCCTGGTTGCTTCGGCCTGAGCAAGCTCAGATGCAAGACGATTGACTATATCGTCAGCTGATTTATTCCCTAGCAAGTGGGGGGCGTCGCAATGCGGCGCCCTTTTCACATGTTTCCCCAAAAAAGACCACATTCTTTTCAGAATGTGGTCTTTCTTCTTGCCTTACAGCTCATTTTTGTTTACTCTTTTGTCACCTCTTCAAGAAAAATTTCAGGCAAAAATTTGTTAGCACATTTGAGCAAATCCTCTCTTAATTCAGGATCATTCAGACAACTCAAAAAAAATTCGTAGTATTTTTTCCGGCCATGCAATCCCATTAAAAATGCAGTTTCGTTTGCAACCGATTTATCACGATATGCATATAAAATGCTTGCTCGGTCTACAACCTTTTCTACAACCTCTCCCTTTTGACTAGCGATTTTCACCGTAACAGATAACGTTTCCGTATCTTCATTTGCAAAAGGAATATTAATGGGCAACGAATTTCTAAGTTTCTTACAAAGCATCCCGATTAAGTTTTGCTCAACAGTAGCCAAAAGTTCATCTGGGTCATACCCCCGTTTAGGAGCAAGTATCCGAATCACTTCTGGACAAGAAATAATGTTTTCGATGAATGGTAATTTGGTACAGTAAATGCCTTTGGTTTGAAGTTCGCGAATTTCTCGCTTTGGCCTTGAGTCTCGGTCAATAAGTCCCATCACAGGATAATCATACAATCTTTTCCGTACACTCGCGATGTACTTTAAGATGTGTTCACATCCACCAGAAGGGATGACCAAGAGCTGTGGATAAATAGCTTGATACAGTGTTACATCAATTCCACCCCAAACACCTTCGCAAAGCAAAATGCCTACATATTTGTCTTCCCGATCGAGTACGTCTAATGCATAAGCTACGATTTGGTTTGGCGATTCTGGACATCCAGTCATCATCTCGTTCATCTCCTTACTTAAAGATTTGCTATAACGAATTTGTTTTTACAAGAAAATAGTATCACAATAAATTTCGTCATTTCAACAAAACCCAAAAGATTTAATATTACTTTTCTGTAACAAGAAAACAACATAATTTTTATCACTTGTAACACATTTTCTATTTTTGAATAATATATAACATAGCTATTAAAAAACATATTTTTTAGGAGGTTTCCATGGGAAATTTTTTTAGATGTTCTTGTAATGGTAATGATGATATGCTTTGGTTTTTAATTTTGTTTTTAGTTCTTTATTGGAACAATTCAAACGGTTGTTGTAATTCAAATTGCAACAATTCTTGCAATTCTATTCCTGATTGTGGTTGTGGCACAATAGGAATGAATCCTTGCTCAAATGGTTGCGGTTGTTCATAAAAATAGTTTTACTTTGAAAGGGGGTTAGAACTATGTGCAACAAAGGTTGTTTTGGAGGTTGCGATGATATAATTTGGATTATCATTTTAATATTTATCATCTGTAATTGTTGTGGTGGCAATGAAAATAAAGGTATTGGCTGCTGCTAATAAATAATACGTAAAAAACAACTGAGCAAATCGCTCAGTTGTTTCTTTTTATAAATATAAATTTTGTATCTTATCTATTATTTCACTTCCCAGTATGTAAGAACTTAAATTTAACATAGCAGAAAATACATACGGATTTATTTTATTTAATTTCAAATATTTACGATACAAAACACCTTCTATTATAAATACAATTATTTCTAAAAAGATTTCAACTATGTTTTGTGTTGTATTACCAAATTTCAAAAACACAACATATGTTATCGAAACCAATAGTGGGTTTGTGCAAATGTTTACTAGTATTATATTTATTAAATCTTTCTTGTTTCTTACTTTAAAAATACACGCAATGATTAATTCCATCAAAATGGTTATAACCAATGCTAAAAGCATTCCTTGCACTAATATCACTCGGTCACCTTCTTTTTATAGTTCATCGTATTTGTCATCACTTGATTCATTATTTGTTTGAGATTTTCTATTTATTAATTTCAAAGCAACAAAAGCTGTTATTGCTAAAATAACACCTGCACATACTCCAAGAATAGCCGCTGTTAATTTTGAAAGCTCTTTTTTCTTCATTTGAGCTTCAAATATATTCACTTTGTTTTCTCCTGAATCCTCATTCCATTCATCAACACTAACTGTACTTTCATCTTTATTTATTACTTCAGTATCACCACTATCAATTGTAATGTTTTCATTTTCAAGCATTTCATCTTTAGTATCAGTTTTAATAAAATCCGATAAATTTTCATTTTTTACATTTCGTGCAACAACCACACAGTTTTCCTCAAATTGCATTTTAGCAAAACCTGTTAAACCATCTTCTGTTGTTAAATATCCAAAATAATTCGGTGAATAATTATGAAGTCTTTCGCCATAAGCACTTCTGTAGAATCGAGCTCCTTTTTTTAGTGTCGTCGTCTCCACTTCATTAGATGGTAACTTCCTAATTTCTATATCTTTGGTTGCTTCATATACTATCAACTCGTCTTCATCCATAACTATACCGCTGAAATCCGCAAGTTCATAAGCAGCATCATTGTATTCTACAATATACTTACTTTCAATCCAGCTATTATCTATCGCTCCAATGTAATATTTTATTTTTAATTTTTCTCCAACTGGCAAATCTTTTTGCTTTTCTGTTAAAACAATATACTTGTTTTCAGGATAATGAATTCCCAAATCATTTCCCCAAATTCCTTTACCATTATATATAAAATATGGATTACCAACATCTTGTCCATAAAATCCTGTATCAAAATATTTCGAATATAAGTTTACAGTCTCACCTTTCTTTATTATAACTTCTCCATTTATAATTATATTCTCTGTAAAGTTTATTGTTTTTTCAAATGGATATTTTGCATCTTCTACTGCAAATTTTTCTACTGGAATCCAACCCTTCACGTTGTTATATTCAACAAAATAATAACCTTCCATACCGTAATTTCCATACTCATACGAAAAATCGGCATGTAATTCTGTATTTTGTGGAATTTGCTCTAATTCCCTTGCGTTTTCTTCAGGATACTCATATAAAGAAACATTACCCGTAGTTATAATATTTCTATCAATTTTTCTTGCAACTTTTGCAAAATCTCCACCAGTCATCATATACAAATCAACAACCCAACCACTTACGCCATTATAATTTGTATAAGTAAAATAATTATATTCATATTGGCATTCTAATATCGTACCAACTGGTATTGCCATTGGTAAAGCAAGTGTATTATGCTCACCAGGAGAAACATACATATAACAATTTTCTAAGCAAACCATTCTTGTTTGCATTTGTCCATCCTTCATTCCGCAACTCTTCTGGCGTAACCGACTCTCCATATATTTCAACATCAGAAGAGTCAATTTTCCCCCAAAATATAAAAGGAGTATAATCAACAGAATTTACTTTTAAGACGCTACCTTCATCTTTTTCATAAATATCTTGAACTATAAATTTTGTACCATATGGAACAATTGTCGTTTTTTCTACTTGCCCATATATAGTCTCATCATACTCATTATATTTTACTTCAGCACCATCTCTATTATTTACAACTACCGTGTACATATTTTTATTATAACTTGGAGCCCCATCCGCCAACACAACAGATCCACCCAATGCCGTTATAACGGTAATAATCACCATTAATATTTTTTTCATTTTTTATCCCCCTTTTTTAATTCTTTTTTACCAAGATAAAATGTAATACCTATCATTAATCCTGTTAATATCATCCAACATATAAACGCTTTAGAAATTAATATCGAATCTGGATACACAACATTAACTATTTCCATTCACTTCATCCTCTCGTAAAATTTTTAATAATACTATCCAGCACACAATTGTAAGTATTGTTATTATCAAATTATTTATCATGCCTTGTGAAATTTTGAAAAAGAATATTGTTATAAAGCCTAAGAATAAACCTATTGTTGTAAATCCAAAAGCTAGTCCCGGAGCATGTTTAAATTTCGACACTAATATACTTAGTGTAATCGCCATTGTCATACTAAACAGCATAACTCCTATAATCGAAACAATCATAATCTTGTCTCCAACTAATAAAAACGGCAATGAAATTATTGTGCTTAACGTAGCGATTTTTCTTATCCCATACGCATCTGACAAAATCCCACCTAAAGCTTTTCCGATTCCCATAGATACATACAACAGTACAGATTGGATTAACGTTTTGTTCCAAGACGTAGGAAGTGCATAACCCATATAACTTCTTACTATAACAACTAATACGGCTAACAAAATTACAGTAGAAGCATTTAGCTTAGAATCTGCATAGTTGAACTTCTCACAATTTAATTCAATTCCCTTTTCATCTCTTCTATAATACGACGCCAACATAATAAATGGAATTGTTGTTAAAATCAAAAATAATATTACGTATGGTGAAAAGTTATATATTGATAAAATCTTTCCTGTTATAACACCAAAAGAACCACCCGCAACAAATATTGCACTATGTGATAATTTTCCTTTAGATGCTCTTAATGTTACCTCTGCACCATTAACATGTATAAACGCATTTCCAATAGCAACTATAATAATCGGTAAATATTTTAAAAATACACTATATCTTGTTATTCCGATATTATTCAATAATAATGCTACGACTAAAAATACCGTTCCTGTAATCCCCATTTCTATTTTAGGAAACTTATCACTAATGTAACCAATTATACCTTGTGGAACAAAAGCTAGCGTGTCATAAATCAAAGGACAAAACCACAAAAAGACACTATCTCCTATTAGTCCTTCTAACATGTAAAAACAAACTATTTCACATACAAAATGAATATAAAAATATAGAAATCCCGCCCCTATATTTTCAGACGTGAAAGCTTCTTTTAATTTTTTCATTCACACCTCTCCTCTACATAAAATTATATCAAATAAAAAAAGAAATCCAATTAAATATTGGATTTCTTTAATACATTAAATTATTATTTTTTAGAACTTAACAAATGCTTTTGTTTTTCTATAATTTCTTTAATCGCTTTTTGACTCTTCCTTTCAAGTCTTCTCTTTAATTCTTTTTTCAAAATTTCTTCGTTTAAACCACGAATGATTTTTCCGTCAATAACTAAAGATACTTTTCCTGTTTCTTCTGATACTACAACAACAATTGCATCATATTGTTCTGAAAGTCCAATAGCTGCACGATGTCTTGTTCCATACTCTCTATCTAAATCTTCTCTATTTGTAATAGGTAAAATACAAGACGCTGCAACAAGCTTCGAATTTTTTATTATAAGCGCACCATCATGAAGTGGCGTATCCTTAACAAAAATATTTTCTATTAATTCCTTAGATATTTTAGCCTCTATTGGCACACCAGTTGAAACAATCGATTCTAAATTCATTTCTCTTTCAAAAACAATCAACGCTCCCGTCTTTGTTTTAGCCATATCATAAACCGAAGCCACAACTTTATCTATCGCTGTTTCGTCGGTAGTTTCAGAATCGAACCATTTTCGAATATCCGTACTGCCCATTTGTTCTAATGTTCTACGTAATTCTGGTTGAAAAATTACAATCACCATTACGACACCATACGTACTTATCGTACTTAAGATGTAATGCAAAATGTTAAGTGATAAAAACTCACTTAGCGCTGTTGCAATCATAAGTACAATAATACCTTTAAGTAGCGTCATAGCTCTTGTACCTTTTATCATCCTAACAACCCAATCTACTAAATAAAAAACAATTGCTAGGTCAATAAGTAAGGTAACAATCTTAATTGGATATTCAGCTAACATATTAAAATAACTTACTACATGTGTTTCATAAAAAATCTTAATAGATTCAACTATATACTCCATATAAGTTCACTTCCATATTAATAAAAGAATAATGATAAAACTGTTGGTACTATAAACATTAACGCTAAAATTAAGCAAACTACTCTAAATATATTTTTTGTTCTTGGTTTCACTTTGAGTTACACCTCCCAATAATAATCCTACAATATAATCTTAATGAAATCAAAAGTTAAAGTCAATAGTTGTTGATTGGAAAAAAATTGATTTTTAACTTGTTTTTTGACAATAAAAAAAGTACCAAGACAATGATGCTTCAAAGCCTTGATACCTATGGTGCGCGAAACCGGAATCGAACCGGTACGCCCTCATCGGGCGCAGGATTTTAAGTCCTGTGCGTCTGCCTGTTCCGCCACTCGCGCGTGACTTGTAAAATTTGATTACGAGAACTATACTACCATTTACGAATATGATTGTCAACAACTTTTTCAAAATAAATTCAAAAAACTTTCACAAAATGGCGAAAGCCCGTCTGCGTATAAGACGGGCCTTTTCACGTTAAATTTTTAGTGTGACATTATGCAAAATCAAAATATGATCTCGCAGCTTGTGCGATATGCGGATTCAAACTATCGATGTAATCGTAAGCCACCTTGCAAGGAAGCAATTTGAGTAGATGCATCACACCTTCTGGTGTTTGCGCTTTGTCTGTAAGCATATAGTCACAAATACTATACTCGATTAAATGTTTAAGCTGTTCTTCTGGAATCTCAAAAGTATCTTTCAAAATCTGGTATATGACTTCTAGATCTGCACCAGGATTTTCAACCTCCAGAGAATCGTCCGTAATCAAGACGTTTATAACTTTATCATAATACGTCTCAACATCAAAAATCGCGCTTTCAGGTTCATACTTTTTGTAAGCAGCCATTCGTTCCAATATGAGTCTTGCAGAACGCCACCTAATTCCCCACATTGCATCAAACATCGCAAACTGAAGAATTACTGGTGTCATTTCAGGAAAAACTTTGGGCACCAATTCAAACACTAGCTCATCGCTAAAATGCCTAATATGTTCCTCAAAATACTCCCAGAAAAACTCGTGCCAAGCACAGCCTGGTAAAGCTTCACGCTGATCCATCATGCACAACAGCTCCAAAGATTCTTCACTAGCATTACAAATAAGTGTGCATAAGTTATTCTTCCACACTTCACTTACAATGCTAAAGTAGTCTGGAACCTCCTCTTCGTCAACGAACATTTCTTCTTGACACTGACATTCAGATACTGCGCCAGCAAAAGAGTCAAAACTCCACGGTATGTCAAAAATTTTGATTAACTCATCCATAACATTTTGATACAAAACTAACGGATAGTCTAAAGAAATAACCACAAGCGCTGCAGATATCTCGTTTTGAATTTGTGTGATGTACTTACAAAGGGAGTTTTCTCCACAACGTTCGTCATCATCGATTTGTTTTTGTGTATCCACGAGTCTAAATTTGTAAGTAGCAACATCCTCAGATTGACAATCACTTGCGTGGTTATCACCAATGTGAACATGCAAGAAATACGCCGCAAGAATAACTAGCGCCTTTTCTACGACACGGGGATCAGCGGTTTCAATGTCAATTCCCTGACGCTTGAGAGCTTTAGTTAAAATTTTAGCAAAGTCCCGATGAGTATACCCTCGAGAAATCTTAAGCTCCCAATACGAGATGTCAAAATCAGAAAGTTGCTGTTCGATGTTAGGAATGGCATTCTTCCCTTTTTTCATCGATAAACCTTTAAAAAGTTGTGAAAAACACATACCTCGCACCTCCTTAATTGCGGTTGGTAATGAATAGATATATTTTTGCCAAAAAAAGTATATCATGGAAAACTTTGTCAAGTCAACATAACTTTTGTAATTGAAGAATATTTTTAAAATTTATGCTCAAAATATGAATATGAAAGGAGTGAACGAACTTTTAGTTCAAACGTTATGGAAATAGAAAAATATTTATGGGCTTTCCTTATTGGAGGCGCAATTTGTCTAATAGGACAAATTTTAATTGATAAAACAAAACTTACATCAGCAAGAATACTCGTATTATTTGTAACAGCAGGTGCCATTCTAACAGGTCTGGGGTTATATCCTAAATTAGTAGAAGTGGGTGGCGCCGGAGCAACAGTTCCTCTTACCGGTTTTGGATATTCTCTTGCAAAAGGAACTATGGATGCAGTTGATGAGCACGGTTTCATAGGTATTTTTACTGGTGGAATACAAGCTACAGCTGCCGGTATATCTGCAGCTATATTATTTGGATTTGTTGCTGCTTTATTTTCAAAACCCAAAATCAAAGGTTAACAATAATTTAATATTGCATTTGATATTTTATGTAAATCGTGTTATAATGCATCCGTCGTTAATATCTCGTATTGGCTTATATTCATGCAAATTGAAGAAAGCACCTTACTGGTAGATTTAATGAACACCATTTGAAAGGACGTTTTGCCCATGCACCACTTAGCAAGTATCTCAAATTCTGGCGCTTCAACGCTTCCCGAATCTGTGCTTATCGCCATTCGGAGTACCAAAAATGGCGTTCCCGCAAATTCTCAGCTGCAAGAAGCAGTCCGCAACACTACTAGCAAAATTTACGAAAACATTATCCACAATCAGCGCAATGGTTCTAACTTCACAGTTCGCTTTAACGGATACTTCATTCGTTCCCTTACTTGGAAAGAACCCGAAGACACAATCATTAGCAAAACTATTGCTGAACCTTACCGTATTCCCGAGGCTGAAGTCTGCAAAAGCAGCTACCACGATTTGCTCTTAAGCGCGCTCAAGGCCATGGGGTTCAAAAAAGTCGACAAAGCACAAGAAACATATATTCTGCAATAAACACAGACGCTATTTATGTAAGGAGGTTTGCTTAATGCCGCAAAAGTTGTACACGCCCCCCATTCTTTCTTCAAAGGACCCCATTCCTTTGAGAACTTTTCTTACTTGCGCAGCAACAAATGTGAATATCAAAGAATCTCGCGAAGCAGCCTTTAGAGAGGCAATTGATCCTTACTGCCGGCAAATTTATAGCGCAATGCGCGAATACGTAAATCAGCAGTTTGAAAAAGATGATGGAATCTTGCGCATCGAGGTGAATCTTTACACAACTGTTCCGAACAAATTATATTTCTACAAATATAAGACAGGTTACATACCTGAAAACATCGAAAGTTGCGAACTCGATATTCCTGACTTGAAGGGATTTGATAACGATGCCATGGCTCTCGGTCACTACTTAATCGATGCATACGGTTTCCAGAAAGATAGCGCTGATACACTCGCTCGAAACATCTGTTTCGTAGCCACTATTCCGCTTGCACCTCTCGATTAAATCTATCTATAAAAAGGAGATTCTATATGTCCAGACACTGCAGAACTCGCCCTTATCGCATCACTGCGAATGTCCCCGCGTTCATCTATAACTTTTTCAAAAAGATGATTGCCGCCCGCGCATCTGCATAAATTTAACCCCTGTGGCCACAAACCACAGGGGCTTTTCTTTATTTTAATTCCACTATAGTTACTCCACTATCTCCTTCGCCATACATTCCTAATCTAAATGAACTAACATGTGGATTTTTCCTTAAATAATCCTGTACACCTTTTCTTAACTGACCACTACCTTTTCCGTGTACTACACGTACACTAGTTAAGCCAGCTAAGTATGCATCGTCTAAATATTTTTCTAATGTCACTATTGCCTCTTGTACAGTCATTCCTAAAAGTTTTATTTCTGTTTCTATATCTTTTGCTTTACTTTTTATCATAGAATTTATTTTTACTTTCGGTGCCGATTTCACTTCCGGAATTTTTTCTATTCCAGAAACATGCACGTTAAGTTTCATTATTCCCGATTGAATTTGTACATTCTCTTTTCTATCTGGTAAAGAAAGGATTGTTGCATTCGCATCTATTGATGCAACATATACCGTCATTCCAACTTTTATATCTTTTGGATTTATTGTATTCTTTGATTGCTTTTGTGGTTTTACCAAATCTTTTTGAATATTTGCAATACTACCTTTTATTTTTTGTCTTGCTTCTTCAGCAGCTTTGTTAACGTTCTTTGTTTTATCTTTTCTCAAGTTTGTTAAATCTTTTATTATCTCATCAGCTTCTGCTTTTGCATCTAACAAAACTTCTCTTGCTTCTATTCTTGCTTTATGAATTATCTCTTCTTTTTTGTCTTCTAACTTTTTAGACTCTTTTTCTACTTTTGCTTTTTCTTCCTCAGCTTCTTTCAAAAGTCTAGTTGCATATTCTTTTTCTTTTTCAGCAGTTAATCTATCTGATTCCATTTTCGATAAAATTTCTTCAAACTTAATAGACTCAGATGATAAAAATGTATTTGCTTTATCTAAAATCTCTTCCGATAATCCTAACTTTTTAGAAATTGCAAAAGCATTACTTCTACCAGGAACACCAATTAATAATTTATATGTTGGTCTTAATGTATCTACATCAAATTCACAAGAAGCGTTTTCTACATTTGCTGTATTCATTGCATAAGTTTTCAACTCGCTATAATGAGTTGTTGCCATTGTTAAACAAGAAACCTCTTTTAAATATTCAAGTATAGACATCGCAAGCGCAGCACCTTCTACTGGATCAGTACCAGAACCTAATTCATCAAGTAACACTAAATCATTTTTTGTGACTTTGTTTGTTATCTCAATTACATTTTTTATATGAGATGAAAATGTACTTAATGATTGTTCTATACTTTGTTCATCTCCAATATCAGCATAAATATTTTCAAAAACAGCCATCTCTGAATTTTCCATTGCAGGCAGATGAAGTCCACTTTGCATCATCAAAGCAAATAACCCAACTGTTTTTAAAGTAACTGTTTTACCACCTGTGTTTGGGCCAGTAATGATTAGCGATTTATATTCTTTACCAAGCCAAATATCTATAGGCACAACTGATTGTTTATCTATTAAAGGATGTCTTGCTTTCTTTAAATTAATATATCCTATATCATTTATTTTTGGTTCAAAACAATTTAGTTCCAAAGATAATTTGGCTTTAGCAAAAGCAAAATCAATATTGCCCAAGTTAGTTATACCATATAATATATCTTCAAAAATTGGGTCAATCATTTGCGTTAACAAAGCAAGTATTCTTTGTATTTCTAATTCTTCTTTTATCTTTAATTCTTTAATTTCATTGTTAATATTAAATACTGCCGATGGTTCAATAAATATTGTACTTCCCGATGCGGATGAATCATGAATCAAACCTTTGATTTCATTTTTATATTCTTGTTTTACCGGAATTACGTATCTATCATTTCTAAAAGTAACAACTTGGTCTTGTAAAAACTTCGAAGTTTCTGATGCGTGGATAATGTTATTTAGTTTATCTTTAATTTTACTTTCAGCATCTTGCATATGTCTTCTGATATTATAGAGTTCTGTACTTGCGTGATCATCAATCTCTTCTTCGCCTTTAATGCATCTAAAAATTTCTTTTTCAACATTTAGGTTTGAATATAAATTATCTAAATATAAATTTAAAATTTCTAAATCTTCATGCTCAGTATCTCTATAATAATCTTTTAGCTCTCTCATACTTTTTAAAATAGTAGCAGTATTTAATAACTCTTTTGGAATTAATACTCCACCTATTTTTATTTTTTGAGCAATTGATGTAAAATCACTTACAGGAATTATCGGAGGCATACCCACTCTCAAAGAAATAGATACTGCTTCTGTTGTTTCACGTTGTAATTTTCTAACTTTATCAATTTCATTATCAGGTAATAAATTTTCACATTTTTCAATTCCCATAGAAGTAATTGCATTCTTCTTTAACATTGCAATTATCTTTTGGAACTCTAACATTTTAAAACTTTTTAAATTCATTTTTCATTCCTCTTTAATTTATTTGTATAAAAAAGCGATGCCAGTTCTGTACGGTAATGAGGTGTACAAAACTGGCATCTTAATAATCAATAATTTAGTTTTTGATTTTTGTTTTTCTCTTGAATAATGATGTGATTGGTTTAACAAGAGCATCATACATTTTCTCTTTCAATGTCTTTCTAATTGCTAATGCCATTTCTGTATCTTCAGAAGCATCAACTATTACATATCTAGCATCGTACTCAACTTGTAATCTTTCAACCGCTGGTGCAAGTTCAGCTTTAATATATTCTAAAGCACCAACTTTACTTGTAACTCTTTCTAAATCTGTAGTTACGTGAACACTATTTTCAAGATTATTTATTTTTGCTTTTACAGTTTTTTCTGCTTGCACATATTCTTCTGAATCAGTTTGTGCTGTAGCTAATGTGTGAAGATAATCTTTTACTGGAGCAAAAGCTTCTTTTTCAAGAGTTTCAGCGTATGATTCAAGAGATCTTGTACCTGTAGCAGCTAAATGAATCTCTGACAATACATTACTTAATTCTTTATTTTCTTTGATTTGTGCTTTTAATTCTTCTATTTTTGAAGCGCTTAAAGTGATTTGATTAGTAGCATCTAAGTTTAGCGCGTTTAGTTTATCTAATAACTCAACTGGAAATTCTGCTGTATCACAAGTAAGAGCATATTCTCTTAAATCAGAAATTAATCTTTTAAAAGAATCATCCTCTTCCCATAGAATCATTGCCTTTTTACTATTAGGATTAATCATCCTTTCAAGTTTTTCTAGCTTTTGTATATATCTTTGTAATTCTACTGAACGTACATCTACTTCGTTATTTTCCATAGTATTCAAGAATAGTTAACTTTTAATTAACCATTCATTCCTCCTATCTTCATTTGTATTTGCATTATGTTGTGTGAAGAAACGAAACCCGAATCTACTCACTAATCCTTGATATTATTGTACATTTTTCGATTATTTTTTACAATTACACGGTTATTAATTTTATGTTACAAATATATTACGACAACAACTTATGTTCTTAGATATTCAAAAATATTAAATTTTCGCACAAAAACTATGTTAACACGCATATAATACACTCTTTGGGCAAATTAGTCAATCTTTTACACTTCTTCTCAAACATATCCTTATTTTCTTTACTTTTCAAAAATTTATACATTTTACAAAACTTATTTAAAGTGCTATAATTGCCACATCTCATATATCGTTCGTAAACATATCTCTCGCACATTTGCATTCAATAATTTGGAAAGGAGAAAATTATGCACATTCTATTTATTAGACATGGCGAACCAAGCTACGACAAAGTACACGATTTATCTTTGGTATCCTATTTAGGCGAATTGACTCCGGACGGAATTCAGCAAGCGAAAAATGTTGCAAGTGATCGTCGGGTTTGTGAAGCACAACTGATTGTCTGTTCTCCTTTTACTCGCGCATTGCAGACTGCAGCAATTATCTCCCGTGAAACCCTGCTGCCCATTGCAGTTGAGCCCGGTCTCCACGAATGGCTTGCTGATAAATCTCATCAGCGCACTACTGATCCCGAATACGGCAGAGCTTCTTATCACGAGTTTGTCGATCATAACGGTGTGCGTGATGAGACCTGTATTTATAACTGGGAAAGCGCTGAAGAAATCGCAGCTCGCGCCTATCCGGTAATGGAAAAATACATGAAACTCGGATACAAAAAAATCGTCGTCGTTGCCCACGCAATGCTCATCCGCACCTTTGGTTACCAGGAGCAGCAGTTTCCTTACTGTGGCACCTATCCTTTGATTTTCAACAAGCACACAAAGTATACCGGATTCGTTCCGTGGAATGGTTAACAAATATGAAAAACTCCCCCAACTGCAAAGTTGAGGGAGCTTTTTATTTAACTTAATTTTGATTTTTAAGTAATATTTATTTCATAGCTTCTTCGATAGCAACTGCTACTGCAACTGTCATACCAACCATTGGGTTGTTACCAGCTCCGATTAATCCCATCATTTCTACGTGAGCAGGAACTGATGATGAACCAGCAAATTGTGCATCTGAATGCATTCTTCCCATAGTATCTGTCATACCATAAGAAGCTGGTCCTGCAGCCATGTTATCTGGGTGAAGAGTTCTTCCTGTTCCACCACCTGATGCAACTGAAAAATATTTCTTACCTTGTTCAATACATTCTTTCTTATATGTTCCAGCAACAGGATGTTGGAATCTTGTTGGGTTGGTTGAGTTACCTGTAATAGAAACATCAACACCTTCTAAATGCATGATAGCAACACCTTCTCTAACATCGTTTGCACCATAGCATCTAACTTTAGATCTTTCTCCATCTGAATAAGCTTTTTCCATAACTACATTTACTTTACCTGTAAAGAAATCAAATTCTGTTTGAACATAAGTAAATCCATTGATTCTTGAAATTACTTGTGCAGCGTCTTTTCCAAGACCGTTCAAAATAACTCTTAATGGTTCTTTTCTAACTTTGTTTGCTGACTTAGCAATACCAATAGCACCTTCAGCAGCAGCGAATGATTCGTGACCTGCTAAGAATGCAAAACATTTTGTTTCTTCAGATAATAACATTGATGCAAGGTTACCATGACCTAAACCAACTTTTCTATCATCAGCAACACTTCCAGGAATACAGAATGATTGTAATCCTTCACCGATTGCTTTTGCAGCATCTGCAGCTTTTGTGCAACCTTGTTTAATTGCTATAGCAGCACCAACTGTATAAGCCCAACCAGCATTTTCGAATGCGATTGGTTGAATTCCTTTAACTATTTCATAAGGATTAATTCCTTTTTCTTCACAAACTTTTTTAGCTTCTTCTAAATCTTGAATCCCATATTTATTTAATACAGGTAAAATTTGATTTATTCTTCTCTCATAACTTTCAAATAAAGCCATGTCGATACCTCCTTAATATTTTTTATTATTCCGCTCTTGGATCAATAGTCTTAACAGCTTCATCGAATCTACCATATTTACCAGAAGCTTTCTCAATAGCTTCCATAGGTTCGATTCCTTTTTTGATATTTTCCATCATTTTACCTAAGTTAACGTATTTGTAACCAATGATTTCATTATCTTTATCTAGGCCAACTTCTGTAATATAACCTTCAGCAAGTTCTAAGTATCTTGGTCCTTTAACGTTTGTGCTGTATATTGTACCAACTTGGCTTCTGTGTCCTTTTCCTAAGTCTTCAAGACCAGCTCCAATTGGAAGTCCGTTTTCTGAGAATGCAGATTGTGTTCTACCATATACGATTTGTAAGAATAATTCTCTCATAGCTGTATTGATAGCATCACAAACTAAGTCTGTATTTAATGCTTCTAGTATTGTTTTTCCTACTAGGATTTCACCAGCCATAGCTGCTGAGTGTGTCATTCCTGAACATCCTAGTGTTTCTACCAAAGCTTCTTCAATAATTCCTTCTTTAACGTTTAATGTTAATTTACATGCTCCTTGTTGAGGTGCACACCAGCCAATACCATGTGTTAAGCCAGAAATATCTTTTATTTCTTTTGATTTAACCCATTTACCTTCTTCAGGTATAGGTGCTGGTCCATGATTAACTCCTTTTGCCACAGGGCACATATTTTCAACTTCTTTTGAGTATATCATTTATAATTCCTCCTCTTATTTTTTGTTTGAGTAATATAGTTTTCGCAAAGATTATTATATTAAAAATAGCTTGTTTTTTCAATAGAATAAACCTTAAATTAATGTTTTTATTATATGTAAATTTTTCCTATTTCATACGACATAAAGTCTTTATTTTCAACGCAAAAGAGGTCAACTCATTCCTTGTTTTGGAATAAGTTAACCTCTTTTCAATATTTGTTATTTCAGTTTAGAAATAGTCACAACACAAGCTTTTTCGCTAATGTCACAACCAATAAATTTGCGATTCAGTCGTTTCGCAACAACAGCAGTAGTTCCTCCGCCCATGAAGAAATCCGCAACCGTATCATATTCGTTAGAACACATCTTGATGATACGTTCAAGAACAGCATCCGGCTTAGGCGTATCGTATGCAAGCGCAGTGTTCGTGCGGCTGTACTGATCCAACATTTCGTCCTCATCCCAGATGTTTCCTACCGGAACGACTTTCGAGAAACGATAAGGTAAACCGTCAATCACTCGAACTTCGCCCTTAAGGTCCATGTCTACAAGGTGACTGTCAGACACAAGCCAGTGTTTGTTCTTTGCGCCAAGATCAACCACTTGGCAATCACAACAGCGAGCCTCACTACGTCCCTGCAGATAACCATTTTCAAAGAGCGGCACAATGCTTTCGCGTTCTCCAAATAACTCGTTAAAGACGAAGTTGTTTTTATCCTTCACGTAGTAAAGAATAACATCCATTTGAGAATCAAAGTTGCTGTAGAAACCTCTGGGTTCGCTATGCTTACGATGAATTCTGTTTCTGAAGCAATCACCCCCAAAGATTTGATCCATCAAAACGCGAATATACGAATCGAGGCGCCAGTTACAATGGATAAAAATACTACCATTCTCAGCAAGCACTCTCCGCATTTCAAGAATGCGCGGACGATACCATTCAACAGCTTCTTCAGGAGAGCCCAGGTTATCATCGTAGTCATCGAACTTCTTGCCGGTGTTATACAGTATGTCACAATATATGAGATTCACAGAATTACTTCTGAGAGTATGCAACAGTTCTAAGTTGTCGCATTTGTAAATTTTGATACCATGTACGGTATCTTCCCAAAACCGCTTCATCACTATTTCCTCCGTTATGGCTTACTCGCCATAGACATCAATTTGACAAGACTTCATAACAGTCAACGCTGCATTGTGAGCTTCATCAGATGTGCCTGCACACAAACTTGCATCAACAGAAATCGGAATCTCAGTAAACTGAGCTTTCAAGATAAGAGCGTTAGAAACAACGCAGATATCGGTGCAAACACCAATAATCAAAATCTCTTCAGCGTCAGGAATCATGTAATTCCAATCGGTGTAACCAAATGTGTTCTTTCTCACACGAAGAGCATCTCCTCCGATTGCTCTATCAATATGCTTATAAAGTTCCCAACCTTCAGTGCCTTCAATGCAATGAGGAACAGGCAACTTTTTGCCTTCCGCAGTCTCCAAATAATTTGCATAATGCGTATCATATGTGAAAATAATTTCCCATCCTTGAGCCTTAAGCTCTTTGATTCGTTTTTCCATTCTCTCGAAAAGTGCTTTTGCACGTTCTGTTCCGAGAGCGCCTTCTACGAAATCAAATTGATAATCTACTACAATTGCATATTTCATATGTGTCTTCCTCCCATTTAATATAAGTTGTCATTGATTCAATTGTATACTATTATGCGTACTTTGTCTCCAAAAAACACAAACCTGAGAGCTAATATTATAAATAACTTCATTCATACTTGCTGGGCAAAAATGAAATTATTCATTTTAGTTCACAAGGGTATTTTCGCATGGTGATTATATCTCGAAAAAGAACCGTTTGTCAACGTTATGTAAATGTTAAAAGTATATTCTTATTTCCATATTTTACAAAAAGGCATACTAGAATCATCTTCTAGTATGCCTAATTAATTATTTTTCTATTAAACTTTCACCTGTCATTTCGATAGGCTTCTCAACTCCCATTACTTCAAGCATTGTTGGAGCAATGTCTGCAAGTCTACCTTCCTTCAATTTAGTTCCTTCCGGAAGACCAACCGCAACTATTGGAACTAAGTTTGTTGTATGAGCTGTATGAGGATCACCAGTTTCATAATCAAGCATTTGTTCTGCATTTCCATGGTCTGCTGTAATGAAAATAGTTCCGTTTACTTTTCTAACTTCATCAACAACTCTTCCTATACATTCATCAACAGTTTCAACAGCCTTAATAGCCGCCTCTTCAATTCCTGTATGACCAACCATATCACAGTTAGCAAAGTTCAATATAATTACATCGAATGATGCTTTTCTGATTGCATCAACTAATTTATCTGTAACTTCATATGCACTCATCTCTGGTTTTAAGTCGTATGTAGCAACCTTTGGAGAAGCAACAAGAATTCTTTCTTCCCCTTCATATTTAACTTCTTCTCCGCCATTAAAGAAGAAAGTTACATGTGCATATTTTTCTGTTTCAGCAATTCTTAATTGTTTGTAACCTAATTTGCTTATATACTCGCCAAATGTATTTCTAATAGCTTCTGTTTTATATGCTACATCTACATTTTTTATAGTATCAGCATATTCTGTCATACAAACAAATTGCAGTGGTAATTTTTCTCTTTCAAAACCTACAAACTCATCATCAACGAAAGCTCTTGTAAGTTCTCTAGCTCTATCTCTTCTAAAGTTAAAATAGATAATAGAATCGTTTGCTTTTACTAAAGCAACTGGTTTTTCATTTTCAAGAATAACTGTTGGTTTGATAAATTCGTCAAACTCTTCCCTTTGATAAGCAGATTCAACCGCATCAACCGCATTTCTTGCTGTGAAACCTTCACCTTTTGTTAAAGCATCATACGCAAGTTTTACTCTATCCCAGTTTGTATCTCTATCCATTGCATAGTATCTACCTGATACACTTGCAATCTTACCAACACCAATTTCTTTAATTTTTTCTTCAAGTTCTTGTATAAAACCTTCACCAGATGTTGGAGCTGTATCTCTTCCATCAGTAAAGCAATGAACATATACATTTTCTAATTCATATTTTTTGCAAAGTTCTAACAAAGCGTATAAATGTGTGTTATGAGTATGAACACCACCATCAGAAACAAGTCCCATAATATGCATGTCACTATTATTAGTTTTGCAATTTTCAATAGCTCCTACAAAAGCTTCATTTTCAAAGAAATCGCCATCTTGAATTGATTTAGTTATCTTTGCTAAATCTTGATAAACAATTCTTCCTGCTCCAATATTCATGTGTCCCACTTCAGATGTACCCATTTGTCCATCTGGAAGACCTACATTTAATCCACTTGTATGCATTACATTGCTTGGATTTTGTTTCATTATTGAATCTAAGTTTGGAGTTTTTGCAAGTTTTACTGCATTTCCTTCTTCTTTATCGTTAATACCCCAACCATCAAGTATTGCAAGCATAACTAATTTTTTATCCATTTTTCCTTCTCCTTTTTGTTACTTCTTCTTAAAAGTTTATACCATTTAAGAAACATTATGACATTTACTATTTATTATAATTTACGATTTTCGAAAACTCTTCTGGGTCTAAGCTAGCTCCACCAACAAGTCCGCCATCAATATCTGACATTCCAAATAGTTCAGCAGCATTTGACGATTTAACACTTCCACCGTATTGAATAATAACTTCTTCAGCTACATCACCAAATAAGTTTCTAATTTCTTCTCTTACCCAAACACAAACTTCATTAGCATCTTGAGCAGAAGCTGTTTTACCAGTACCAATTGCCCAGATAGGTTCATAAGCAATTATAGTCTTAGCAACCTCTTTATTAGACAATCCTTCTAAAGCAAGTCTAACTTGAGTAGTTACAAAATCTTTTGTGATGCCAGCTTCTCTTTGTTCTAAAGTTTCACCAACGCAAACAATTGGTTTTAAACCATTAGCAAGAGCTGCTTTTAGTTTTTTATTAACGCTTTCATCAGTTTCATTATAATATTGTCTTCTCTCCGAATGGCCAATTATAACATATTCAACACCAATGTCTTTTAACATTGTTACAGAAACTTCTCCTGTGTAAGCACCCTTTTCTTCATAATGAACATTTTGAGCACCAATTTTAACATTAGTTCCTGCAGCCATTTCCATAGCTTTAAATAAATCTATATATGGAACGCAAAGAACAACTTCATCACTTGTATCTTTAACTAATTCAGGAAATGCTTCCATGAACTTTGCAGTATCCATTGGATTTTTATTCATTTTCCAGTTACCAGCGATAACTTTTCTTCTCATTAAAATCAACTCCTATTTATCTAATAAACACGCAATACCAGGTAAAACTTTGCCCTCTATGAACTCTAAAGAAGCTCCACCACCAGTAGAAACATGTGTCATTTTTTCAGCAAGACCAGCTTTTTCTACAGCAGCTGCACTATCACCACCGCCGATGATTGTTGTAGCATCTTCGTTATCTGCAAGAGCTTGAGCAATTGCATTTGTACCATTAGCAAATTTATCTAATTCAAAGAAACCAACAGGTCCGTTCCAAATAATTGTTTTGTATTCTTTAATAACATCAACAAACATTTTGATTGAATCTGGTCCGATATCTAAACCTTCTAATCCTTCCGGAATATGATTTGAAATACATACTGATGTTTCAGCATCTTCGGCTGGTTTTTCAGCACATAATGTATCAACTGGGAAGTAAAGTTTAACACCTTTTTCTTCAGCTTTAGCTAAGATTTCTCTTGCTAAATCTAACTTATCAAGTTCGCAAATTGAGTTACCAATTTCTCCACCTTGAGCTTTAACGAAAGTATATGTCATACCTCCACCAATCATTAATCCATCAACTTTATCTAATAAGTTTTCGATTACACCAATTTTAGTAGATACTTTTGAACCACCAAGAATTGCAAGGAATGGTCTCTTTGGATCATTTAAAGCTCCACCCATAATTCCGATTTCTTTTTGGATAAGGTATCCACAAACAGCTGGTAAATAATCAGCAACACCGGCTGTTGAAGCATGTGCTCTGTGAGCAGTTCCGAAAGCATCATTTACATATAATTCAGCAAGTGAAGCTAATTCTTTTGCAAATGCAGGATCGTTAGCTTCTTCCTCTTCATGTAGACGAACATTTTCAATTAACATTACATCTCCGTCATTTAATGCGGCAGCTTTTGCTTTAGCATCTTCACCAATTACATCACTTGCAAAAGGAATCTCTCTTCCTAATAATTCAGAAAGTCTTTTTGCAACTGGTGCAAGTGTTTGTTTGTGTTTTGTTTTACCAATGTGTGAACAAAGAATAACTCTAGCACCATGTTCCATCAAATATTTGATTGTTTGAAGAGCTTCTGTAATTCTTCTATCGTCAGTAATTTTTGTTTTATCTTCAACATCTAGTGGAACATTGAAATCACATCTAACCAAAACTCTTTTACCACTAACTTCAATATCCTCAATAGTCTTTTTATTTAACATTTTATAATCTTCCTCTCATAAGTTAAGATAAGGCGGGCGCTTTTCGCTCCCGCCCATTAATTTTTAATTATTTATTATCAACTGAATGCATATAAGCTGCAAGATCAAGAAGTTTGTTTGAATAACCCCATTCATTATCATACCAAGCAACTAATTTTACGAATGTATCTGTTAAAGCGATACCAGCTTTTTCATCAAATATAGATGTTCTTGGATCATGAATGAAATCTGAAGAAACTAGAAGTTCGTCTGTATATCCTAAGATTCCTTTTAATTCGCCTTCAGAAGCTTCTTTAACAGCAGCACAGATTTCTTCATATGTTGCTGGTTTTTCTAGGTTAACTGTTAAGTCAACTACAGAAACGTCTACAGTTGGAACTCTGAAAGACATACCTGTTAATTTTCCGTTTAATTCTGGAATAACTTTTCCTACAGCTTTAGCAGCACCTGTTGATGATGGAATGATGTTAGCACTAGCAGCTCTACCACCTCTCCAATCTTTCTTTGAAGAACCGTCAACTGTTTTTTGTGTAGCAGTTGTTGAGTGAACTGTAGTCATAAGACCATCTTTAATTCCAAATTTATCATTAATAACTTTAGCTAAAGGTGCTAAACAGTTTGTTGTACAAGAAGCATTTGAAACAATGTTCATATCACTTGTGTATGTTGTGTTATTAACACCCATAACAAACATTGGAGCATCTTTTGAAGGTGCACTGATAACAACTTTTTTAGCCCCACCTTTTAAGTGTTCACTAGCTGTTTCAATAGTTGTGAATACACCTGAACATTCAAGAACATATTCAACTTCGTTTGCTCCCCATGGAACCATTGAAGGTTCTTTTTCATTGTATACTTTAACTCTTTTGCCGTTTACAACAATGTCACCGTTATCTTCATAAGCTTCGCCTTTGAATTGTCCATGAACAGTGTCGTGTTTGATCATATATACCATGTAGTCTGCTGTAATAAATGGGTCATTTATCGCAACAACTTCAATATCCTCCTTATCAAATGATGCAGAAAAGGCTAAACTACCAATTCTACCAAATCCGTTAATACCAACTTTTACTGTCATAAAAAATTCCTCCTTAAAAATTTTTTTATCCATTCGTTATTCTATATCATTATTCCTAATATATCAATAATTTATTAAAATTTTGCAAGTCCACATAATATGCTTTATATCAATAAAAAAAGAGTGTTTCAAACTCCGTTTTACACGAAACTTGAAACACTCTTTAGTACCTTAGCTACAAACAGGCACTCTACGAATCGAAACAATTTCAATTGCTACATCCTCAAGCGGGAACTCATTAATTCCGGCTATGCTCCGCTGTAATTCTTTTTGGAAATGCTCGGATAATTTATCTTCCTCAACCGGTTCCCAAATTGCCATGCTTCTGGTCAGTTCACTAGGAGTTGGGTTATCCGCCTTCAGGAAAGTCAGTTTGAAATCAACTTTGTAGCTCTGTAATACTTCACATTTCTTCATCTTGTTACCTCTCTTATTTTTGTACTTTGCTAGGGGTTAATAGGGTTTCTGCAAGCTAGTCCTACGACTACATTTTAGAGATTTCGACATTTCTCCAAACGGAAGAAAATGCGCTGGGGGTAAACTTCATCCCTAGCGCATTTTATCTTCAAACACTCGCGACTGCGAGTATCTCAGCTGTTAAAATTTCCATTGCTTCTTCTGTTTCCGGGCAGACGCTATAAATTCGATCAAAAACGATTCTGCGCGGATCCGGAGTTCTGCCATCCTGTGTCTTAAAATTGTTCCTCAGGAAGCTCTCCGATATGGGGCGCTGGAATTCTCCACAGCACAAGATAAAACATTTGCTTTTACTGGTTTGTTCTCCTTGTGTGTCGTTAGGCATACGCTGTACACGGATGCCTGCAGGTGCGCGATAAACTTTCATTTTCAAAGTAGGGGCTCCCATTCTTTCATCCTCCTTCCTGATGTATTTTTTCTTCGTTTCCAGATGATAGTTTGGTCTACTTACTCATATGACAGTCATGCATAGTTCTTTATTATACCATGCACATGGTTAGCTCGATTTTGTTACACTGGTATTTTATTACAGAATCTATAATATGTCAACCTTTTTGCCTCTTTTTTTGCACAAAAAATAGCTCATAAACGCTGTTTTATAGCGTTTAAAAGCCATTAATTTCCACTATTTTATCAATTTTTCTTTTATACAATACGGAACAACTTCATTTTTTAGAGTATTTGATAATATTTCTGTACCTTCCGAGGTATCATACCACATAAATTTTTCTATTTCTTCAGAAATAGTTATTTCTCCCGCTAGTACTCCATTATACATAAAAACATAAAAATGTATCGGTGTAACACCATCACTGGTTGCGATTTCATCAAATTCCATAACTAATTCGAATGATTGTTCATCAAAAATCGCATTTTCACCTAATTCTTCATGGCATTCTCTTATCGCAGCCTCAATAGGAGACTCATTTTCCTCAACTCTTCCACCAATCATCTGATATGTTGCTCTTTTACGAGGTTTATCTATTAATAATTTTTCATCTTTAAAAAACATTGTTCCTACAACTTTCATACAATCACCTCTATGTCATTATACAAAAAATCCGAATCTTTTGAAAGATTCGGATTAAACTTGGTGCCCAAGGTGGGACTTGAACCCACACGGTTTCCCGCACGATTTTGAGTCGTGTGCGTCTGCCAATTCCGCCACTCAGGCAAGTCATTTCGACTTTTTCATTATAGAGTATTCACTAATTATTTGCAAGTATTTTTTACTTTTACTTTTATAATGAAAAAGTCGATTATATCATTCTTCAACGTACCACTCTTTTTCATCTCTTATTATTGTAGTACTTCCATGTCCCGGATATACAATTGTTTCTTCTGGCAGCTTTAGTAGCTTATCTTTTATTGACCACAAAATTTCTCTTTCAGAACCTGTCGGCAAATCAGTTCTGCCTCTAGTCCCTTTAAACAATGTATCTCCACTAAATAAAGCATCCTCTATTAATATGCTCATGCTTCCCGCTGTATGTCCCGGTGTATGAATTAATTGTGCTGTCACATTTCCAAATGTAAGTACGTCTCCGTCTTTTACTAATATGTCTGCATCTAAAAAATTATTTTCTACGCCTAACAATTCACACATATTAACTTCTGCTTTAGCTAATCCTTCTGCATCCTCTTCATTAATTACTATCGGTACTCTAGGAAAATCTTTTCTTATTTTTCTAAGATCTGCCACATGATCTACATGGCAATGTGTTAATATAATATATTTCAATTTAACATTCATATTTTCGATATAATTAATAATCTTATCTGCACCAGCACCAGCATCTATTAAAATACCCTCTTTAGTTTCTTCATCGAAAACAACATACATGTTCGTAAATGTTTGAAATTCACCAACTTGCGCACGAAAAGTTTTCAATATCATTTTTATTCCTCCAAGTTTTACTTTTGTCTATGAACATCATAAACACTATCTACTTTTCTTAATACCTTAATTACTTTATTCAACATATCAATGTCTTCTACTTCGACACCAATATTAATTACTGCAACTCTATTATTTTGAATTGTTCTAGCATTAATAGAAACAATTTTAGCTTTAATATCACTTACTGCAGCAGTACATTCAGCAAGCAAGCCATTTCTATCGTTTGCATATATTTCAAGTTCAGCCATGTAAGAAGCATTCTTTTCTTTAACCCAAGAAACTTCAATCAATCTTTCTTCTTCGGTAACTAACTCTTTACAATTTATACAGTCAGCTCTGTGAATTGATACGCCTCTACCTTTAGTAATGTAACCAATGATTTCATCACCTGGTAATGGATTACAACAACGAGATAGTTTAACCAAGCAGTTGTCTATTCCTTTCACAATTACACCAGACTTAGAAGGTTTTGTTGCTTGCGCTTTTTTAGCTGCACGAAGTTCATCAATTTTCTTTTCAATTTCTTCTTCTTTGTGCTCTTTCTTATATTCTTCCAAAAGTCTTGCTATAATTTTAGCCGCAGATATAGCACCAAATCCAATTGCTGCATAGCAATCATCTAAAGTGTTATATTTGTATCTTTCTAAAGCTTTTTTAATCCACTCTGTCTTAAACAATTCTGCAAAAGACATACCAATTCTCTTAAGCTCAATTTCAACTTGTTCTTTACCTTTTGTAATATTTTCTTCACGTTGAGCTTTCTTAAACCAGTTTTGAATTTTGTTTTTAGCTTGAGTTGTTTTAACAATCTTAAGCCAATCTCTACTTGGTCCTTTAATATTGTCTGATGTAATAATTTCAACAATATCACCATTTGATAGTTTTGTTGTAATAGGAACCATTTTGCTATTTATTTTTACACCAGTCATTCTGTTACCAACTTGTTCATGAATAATATATGCAAGGTCAATTGGCGTACTTCCTGCAGGAAGAGCTTTAATATCTCCTTTTGGTGTAAATACGAATACATCTTCATCGAACAAATCGAATTTTAATTTGTTCATAAATTCTCTATCATCATTCGTATCTTTTTGCCATTCAATAGTTTCACGAAGCCACGATAATTTCTCATCTGATGCTGAAATACTCTTTCCTTCTTTATATGCCCAGTGAGCTGCGATACCATATTCAGCAACCCTATGCATATCCCAAGTTCTAATTTGAATTTCAAAAGGCATTCCACCTTTACCAATCAAAGTTGTATGCAAAGATTGGTACATATTAGGTTTTGGAACTGCTATATAGTCTTTAAAACGACCCGGCATCGGTTTATATAATTCATGTACTAAACCAAGTGCTGCATAGCAGTCTTTAACAGAATTAACAATAATTCTCATCGCAAACAAATCATAAATTTGATCTAATGACTTGTTATCTTTTTGCATTTTTCTATAAATACTAAATAAGTGCTTTGGTCTACCATACACTTCTGCTTGTATCTTAACTTCTTTTAATTTAACTCTAATTTCTTTTATAATGTCATCTATAAATTGTTCACGTTCTGTACGTTTTGTTTTTATGCCTTCAACTAATTCCTTATACACATCTGGTTCTAGATATAATAAGCTTAAGTCTTCTAGTTCCCACTTTATAGAATAAATACCTAATCTGTTTGCAAGTGGTGCATATAATTGTCTAGTTTCTTTCGCTATGGCAATTTTTCTTTCATCACTTAAGTGTTTTAACGTTCTCATATTATGAAGTCTATCAGCAAGCTTTATCATAACGACTCTAATATCTTTAGCCATCGCCATGAAAAATTTTCTATAGTTTTCAACTTGTTCTTCTTCTTTGTCTATATAACTCGCAATCTTTCCTAACTTCGTAACACCATCAACCAACGTTGCAATTTCTTCATTAAATTCATTTTTCAAATCATCCAAAGTTACACTTGTATCTTCCACCACATCATGTAACAATGCAGCACAAATAGCATTATCATCAAGTTCTAGCGTTGAAACAATGTATGCCACATCTACTGGGTGAATAATATACGGTTCATTTGATTTACGAAGTTGCCCTTCATGAAATTTATCCGCATATTGATATGCCCTCATTATTAACTTAGTATCTGCATATTTATTATAACTTTTTACGTTTGAAATAACTTCATCTATTGTTGCCATACTTTCTACCCCCTTTTACAGGCTCTTTTTTATATCCTTCACATTTAGTTGTACTTTTTGAATTCCGTTAAATGTGTTAATTTCTAGCGAATGTAATACATCTACTTTGTCACCTTGCTTTATGCTATATTTCTTGTTATCCATATTAAATGCTATTGCATCAAATATATTAGAATCTTCTTTAAGTGTCAATTTCAAATGTTTTTCATTAGATAATAATCTTACACCTTCAACCTTTGCATTTCTATATACAAATAGTGGCATTGGATTTCCTTCGCCATATGGTTTTAGTGCTTCTAGCTCTTTTATTGTATCTATTGATATTTCCTTTGAAGTAATTTCGGCTTCTACAGGTAACGTCGGTTGTAATTCTCTAATATTCTTAGATTCCGCAATTTCATTTAGTTTATCAGTAAACTTCTCTATCATTTCTTCTGAAATAGAAAGGCCTATAGCCATTTCGTGTCCGCCAAATTTCAATAACATATCGGCACATTCAGATACGGCTTCATGAAGATCAAAACCTTCTATGCTTCTTCCAGATCCTTTACCAACACCATTTTCCACTGAAATTAATATTGTTGGTTTATAATACATTTCTGTAATCTTTGATGCAACAATTCCTATAACTCCATGATGCCACCCTTCATGATACACCACGATAACATCTTTTTCATATAACTTCTGACTTTCAACCATATTTATAATTTCGTCAATAATTTCTTTTTCAACATTTTGACGAGTTTTATTAGTTTCACTTAATTCCAAAGCCATGTTCATCGCTTTTGGCGGATCTTTTTCAAGAAGTAACTCTAGAGCTAAATCTGGTTTTCCCATTCGCCCTGCAGCATTCATTCTTGGAGCAAGTCCAAAAGAAATTACTGTAGAACTTAACGGTTCTCCATTAGCATATCCACTAGCGTTGATTAATGCATGTAAACCAACATTTCTAGTCTGCTCCATTAAAATCAACCCATATTTAACAATAATTCTATTTTCATCCACTAACGGTACTATATCTGCAATTGTCCCAAGCGAAACAATATCAATATATTTAAGATAAGTCTTTCTATCTAAATCTAGCTTTTTTGAAATAGCTTGTACAAACTTAAAAGTAACCCCTACTCCTGCAAGAGAAGAAAACGGATACATACTATCTGAGCGCTTTGCATCAATAACCGCAATAGCTTCAGGTAATATTGCTGGACATTCATGATGATCTGTCACTATTACTTTTAATCCTTTAGATTTAGCATATTCAATTTCTTCATATGCCGAAATTCCACAATCCACCGTTATTAGTAGGTTTGTTCCATCTGCCACTATTTTATCTATAGCTTCATTATTTAAGCCATATCCTTCTTCAAGACGATTAGGCAAATAATGTGAAACATCTGCACCTCTTTCTAGTAAATAACTTTTCAAAACGGCCACACTTGTAATTCCATCAACATCATAATCGCCATACACCGTAATTTTCTCTTTATTTTCTATAGCGTCAATTACTGTATTTACAGCTACGTCCATATCATTAAAAAGAAACGGATCATATAACTCTGTAATTTCCGGATTTAAAAAGTTATTAATCTTTTCAGGAGTATCTAGCCCTCTAGCAAGCATAATCTTAGCAAGAAGTTTCGATATATTATTAACTTTAGCAACTTCATCAATTGTTGCGCTATCTATTTTTGAATAAATCCATTTTTTTATCATATGCTTCTCCTTAAAAAATCTATAGACTATTTTATATCATTTTGCTTGAAACTTCAATGAATTTCGACATAACAAAAAAGATTAGTTAAGCTGCCCTAACTAATCTCTTTTTATTTATTCTGCTATCCACAAGCAGTATAAAGTTTCGCTTATTTCAACATCTTCTGGGGTAAATACAGTTTGAATAGTTTCCGCTGTAGATCTTGCTTTTGAGGCTTTATACATTACACCTGTTTCTTCAAGCATATCCATATCAGATAATCTACTATGAGAAGTAACTGTTTCTGCAAAAGGTCTAAAATCCGTTTTTATGCAATCTTTTAATTGTTTACCAGCAGCCGCAGCAATTGTTTCTGCTTTTTCTTTAGCTTTGTTATAAGCTTCTGCCAAAACTTCTTTCTTAGCGCCTTCCATATCTTTTATTGAAAACGTCATTGTATATCTTGGTGGTTCTGCTAAAGAGCTAACTAAACTCATAAATTCTGATATTGTTTCCATGTTATAATCTAATTTCAAAGTTGCACCTTGAGTATAATCGTAACCATTAAAAATAGTTTTCTTTGTTTCATAATCATATCTTGTATTTTGAGAAATTCTAAAACTTCTTGTTTTTAGTTCTTCCTTCGCTATATCAAGTTTTTGCAGAACTAAAACAATAAAATCTTCTACAGATTTTACACCCTTTTCTAAAGCTTTTTCATATGTCGCATCATTCACTAAAAAATTAATACTAAGTACAACTTGATTTGGCTTATAAAATCTTCTTCCAACACCTTCTACCATAATATCCATAAAAAATACCTCCTTAATTTTTATAAAAATAACCGCGTATTAGCGGTTATTAAATAAGCATTCTTTTATTCTACTGCAAGCATTCATTATTTCTGTCTCATCAATTCCATTAATCACTCTATTTTCCATTACTATGTTTCCATCAATAATTGAAGTTTCAACATCTGCACCATTTACAGAATAAGCAAGCAACGAATAAATATTGTGTGCTGGGCAAAGATGCGGTTTTTTCATATCAATTATTATAATATCAGCTTTCTTTCCTTCTTCTAAAGACCCCACTTCGCTATCTATACCAAGAACCTTAGCACCTTCAATAGTTGCCATCTTAAGAACATCTTCTCCAGAAATAGCTGTAGCACTATTATACAAAGCTTTTTGAATATATGCTGCAGATTTAATCTCTTCAAACATATCTAAAGTATTTGTACTTCCTTGTCCGTCTGTTCCTAGAGCAACATTTATTCCATTCATACGAAGTTTTGTTATATCAGCAAACCCGCTTCCTAATTTTTGGTTTGAAATCGGATTGTGGATAACTCCACCGCTTATTTCTTTTAATGTTTCTAAAGACTCGCTATCTATATGAACACCATGAGCAAGCATTACGTGATAATTAAACAATCCCGCTTTCTTTATATATTCTGTAGATGTCATGTTGTAATTATCTCTCATTTTCTTAACTTCATCTTTAGTTTCAAGATAATGTATAGCAATAGGTGTTCCTAATCTATCTGCTAACTTAACACATCTTTTAAGTGTTTCTGGCGAACATGTATATGGAGCGTGTGGTCCAACACAAATTTTAATTCTACCATTACATTTGTTGTGCCAGTTATTGTATAACTCTTCAGCTTCAGCAAGACGCTTGGTTGCTTCATCCGCATCTCCAATTACGCAGCGTGAAAGTATAGCTCTCATGCCAGTTTTTTCTGCTGCTTTAGCCGTTTCTTCTTCATAGAAATAATTATCATTAAAAGTTGTTGTTCCACTTTTAATCATTTCTATCGCAGATAATAAAGATGCATAATAAACATCACTTGCAGACATCTTGTCTTCGATTGGCCACATTTTTTCTGATAACCAAGTCATAAGTTCGTCTTCATCTGCATAGCCTCTAAATAAAGCCATACCTACATGTGTGTGTGCATTAATTAGTCCTGGCATAACAATTTTATTTGTAGCATCAATAACTTTATCTGCTTCACAATCTATCATTCCAATTCTAGCGATTCTATCATCTTCGATTAGGATATCTCCTTTTTTTATTTCGCTAGCCATAGAAACTATATATCCATTTTTTATTAAAATTCTCATAGCTTCCTCCTAACAATTAATCAAGTATATCTTTTAAACCTTCACCCATAATTTTATATATGTCTGCAAGCATTACATCAAACGCAACTTCTTTATCAAAGAAATCTTTTACTTTAACATTTGAAGTTAATGCCACATATAAAGATTGAAGCTTCTCCATTTTTTCTTGATCCGTTTCTTTTCCTTGAATCATCATGTTTTGGATTTCAATTTGTTTCTCTCTAAAATCCTTAATCATATTTCTTGTAGCATCATCTTTATATATTTCTTCTTTTAAGTTTAAATAAGTTTTTACTTCCTCACTTGATTTAATCGCCTCTACCAATTCGCGAACTTTATCGTATGGATTCATAAATACAACCTCCTATGTTTTCCTTTAAAAAGATTATCTAATATTTAATAGTCAATGTCAAGAATTGAAAAGTACGTATCTTTTTACCAAAATCGCACAAACTAACGGATATAAAAGATGTGTTTTTTCACTTGAAAGGTTGTGTTTTTTTGAAAAATATTTTTTCATATACCCCGCCACAAAAATCAAAAGGATTTAAAATTTCAAAAAGTCCCTATACGCCTACATTAAGTAAAGATATAGAAATAAAAAAGACTTTAATAGAAAACAAAAAATTAATCAGTCAGTTCACCCACGCAGATAAAACTAATGACGTTAAATTGCGCGAAGTCTCTTTATCTATAGATAATACGCCTTATTCTTCCTTGCTAGTTTTCTATGATGGCTTATGCAATTCGGAAATCATAAACAATTATATTATTCGCGAATTGCAGAAAAATATAGACAATGAAAAATCTAGTTTTTTAAAATCACAAAAAAGTAATACTCCTGATTTTTCCACACTAATCCCTAAGAGAATTCTTTCTGATTCAGATGTAAAAGAAATTAAAACTTTTGGAAAAGCAATTGACGCGTTATTATCTGGAGACTCTGTTTTATTTATAGATAATGTTAATACCGCATTCGTTTGCGATTCGAAAAAGCTTCCTGGAAGATCTATTTCTAAAGCTGAAATCGAAATGAATTTGCAAGGTCCAAATGAAGCTTTTATAGAAAATTTCAGAACAAACACATCATTAATTAGAAAATTTATAAAAGATGAAAACTTAATTTTTGAAACCGTAGAAGTTGGCACAGAAAGTAAAACAAAATGTGCTTTAACATACATTTCGTCGATAGCAAACGATTCTTTGGTTGAAGAAGTTAAAACAAGACTTAACGGTATATCAATTGACTATTTACTAGATAGCGGTCAATTAGAGCAACTAATTGAAGACAAAACATATATTATTAGTCCACTAATATTAAGCACAGAACGTCCAGATAAAGTTGCTTCACACTTAATAGAAGGACGTATCGCAATAATTGTAGACGGCAGCCCAAACGTCTTAATTGTTCCTGCCATTTTTTCTGATTTTATTCATCCAGCCGAAGACTCATATGTACGATTTCCTTATTCTTTATTACTAAGAATTTTTAGACTTCCTGCAATTATAATTTCAGTTTTTCTTCCAGGATTATATATATCAATTTGCAATTTCCACCAAGAGTTAATTCTAACAGATTTACTTTTTGCAATAGCGCGGCACACGCGAAAAAGTACCTTTTACTATGCTAACAGAACTTTTAATTATGGAAATAGCTTTCGAAATAATTCGTGAAGCAAGTATTCGTACCCCCGCACCAGTTGGGCCAACACTTGGCATAGTAGGAACCTTAATATTAGGGCAAGCAATTGTATCTGCTAATATAGTTAGTCCAATTCTTGTCATTATTGTTGCTTTAACAGGAATAAGCACATTTATCGTTTCAAACTTTGCATTAAATTATAGTTTTAGGATATTACGATTCTTGTATATATTCTTACGGAGCTTTCGCAGGCTTTTTAGGAATTTCAATCGGTATATTCCTACATCTAGTAATCTTAACAACAACTTCTTCTTTTGGAGTGCCCTATTTAACTCCTTTTTCTCCAGTCAGAAAAGGTGTATTTAAAGATGACATTGTTTCCAGTCCAATATGGAAACAAGAAGAACGCCCTATATTTTTGAAACCCAAAAAATTAAAACGTTCTCCTCACATTTCGCGCATGTGGAATCAAAAACTAAAGGAGGAAAAGAAATGATTTTTGAAGGTATATTTGGTACCTGGGAATGTGTTGCTGCTTTTTGTTGCATCGGTATCATGCCTCTCGTATTAACACTTCCCACATTTTCAGCCGAACAATTTGGTACAGCAAGTTTATTACACATACTATACGTTTCCGCCATCACAGCTTTTTTATTTTTTTCAGCATTCAAACTACTAAAACATTTTAAAGATAAAGATATCATAGATATATCTTATTTTCTTGGTGGTAATTTTTTAAAACATTTAATAGGATTAACTCTACTTCTATTTTTATTTTTTGAAACTTTTATTTCTCTTTCTGAATTTACTATAAATGTACAAAATACATTGTTCCACGAATCGCCTCAAGAACACATTGCAATTTTATTTACAATAGCAATTTTAATTAGCAGTTTTATAGGATTAAAAGGAATCTTTAGAGTTTCCGCATTAATAGCACCGATAATAATAATTTCGTTTATAGCACTTTTCTTTTCACTTTCTCCATCAGTGGATTTAACAAACTTTTCACCAATATTCGGAAATGGAATAAAAACATTCTTTACAACAGGAACCTTTCATACAGCATGTTTTGAATGTTTAGCACTTCTTTTTTTATTAACTCCTAATGTTAAGTCTATAAAAAAAGTTAGTACCCTTACTTTTGGATTTATAACTCTTTTAACTACGATAACTTACTTTTTAGTTTTTGGCCTAATTTCCTATCCTTCAGTAACAGATAATTATGCTGCAATTTATGAAATCACAAAACTAATAAGTTACGGACGATTTATACAACGTGTTGAATCCATTTACATTCTCACTTGGTTACTAACAACATTTATTTATCTTTCTACTGGAGTTTGTTGTATTACAAACGTTGCAAAAAAACTTTTCAAAATAAGTGATTCAAAAAGAATCATTCCTTCTATATGTATTTCATTGTTATGCGCAAGTCTAATGCTTTCTTCTTATGTCGAATTATTAACTTTCAGAAAATTTTTAGCAACATATATAACTCCTATTGCAATAATAATAATTCCTCTTCTAATTTTAATCTTTGCTAATATAAAACTAAAAATAAAAAACAAGGAGCTTTCATGAAACTTTTTAAAATTTTTATTATTTGTTTATTACCTTTTTTAATAACTGGTTGTTATGATCGAAAAGAATTAGATGATCTAGCATATGCCATTGCTTTAGGAATAGATAAAGGTGAAGAAGAAAATCTTAATATAACTTATCAAATCGCTATACCATTAAAAATCTCTGGTACTGACAGTAAGTCGCGGAAAAGAAAACTATACAAATTACACCGTAAGTGCACCCTCGTTATATATCGCAAATTCCATGGTCGATACCTTGACTAGTAAAGAAATAAATCTATCAAATGTAAAATTAATTGTATACTCCGAAGAACTAGCAAAGGAAGATTTAACTGGTCATATAAGTGAGTTAATTGCAAATGTAGATATCAGACCCAAAACAACAATTGCTATTTGCAAAGGGAAAACAGAAGATTTTTTATCAGAAGTTTCTCCTATTTTAGAAGCTAGTCCTGCTAGATTTTATGAACTTTTCTTCGCCTCTACTGATTATACAAACAGAACCATTTCTTCTGAACTAATTGATTTTTACACAGCCGCTCAAAGTATACATTGTGATGCTCACGCCATAGTATTAGAAAGCAAAAAACAAAACTCAAATTCAAAAGAATCTGCCAAAGAAGATTCTAATTCTTCTAAAGAAGCCTCTGAAATTCAAACTACAGGAATAGCTGTATTTAACGGTGGGACAATGATTGATGAAGTACCAATTATTCAAGCATTACCTCACCTTATAATAAAAAATGATTTAAATCACGGTGTAATCGGCGTTCCTGATATTTATTCTGGAGACAAAACCGTATCTCTTTCAATAACCCCTTCAAGGAAAAACTCTATTAAAGTCACTTATAAAAACAATATTCCATATGTAAAAATAGTATCTCATATAGATGCTCACATTTTATCTTCCGAAAGCACAACAGACTATATAGATAAAGAAAATAGAAATATGCTAAAAGAATCCTTAGAGAAAGAAATTTCAAAACAAGTTTATGATTATTTAAATATATTAAAGGGGTTAAATTCTGATATCGTAGGAATCGGAAGCTATGCTAAAAATACTTGCCTCACTTGGGAGGAATTTGAAAAATTAAATTGGAAAGAAAATTTTAAGAATTGTATTTTTGCTGTAAAAACAGTCGTGAATTTAAATGTTTCCGAAACAGCTTTTCATAGATTACCAAATGTTTAAATTCAAGAAAGGACTTTATATGATAAGCTACAATATTTTTATAATTTCTTGCGCAATTATTGCCGCAATATCAGTGATTAATTATGCGAATTATGAAATACAACAAAAAAACAAAACGAGTGCATTCACGCTATACGCGATTGCACTCGTTAGTGTATCTTTATCTGTTTTACAATGTTTTTTCTAAAAACTATCTAGTAGCTAATACCATAATTGCAGATAAAACTATAGTTAAAATAACATAAACGATAGCAAATCTCTTTGTAAGTTTTGCCAATTTTTCGTTTTTGCTAGAACCCATGTTTCCACCTTTGCTAGCATCAGATACAATTATATTAGATCTTTCGTTAGAATCTTGTAATAATACCAAAATCATAACGATAACACCTGCAAATACTTGTAAAAAAGTTAATATATTTTGTAAAAGTTCCATTCTTTTTTCCTCCTTCGTCATGTGACAACGATAATATTAACATATTCTGCATGTTTTGGCAACATTATTTAAATTTATTTAGCATCACTTTTTGTATTTTTTTACCATTTTATTTGCTTTTTTAGCAGTTCTGTGCTATCTTTCTTCTAGACAAATTCGAAAGGAAGCGCATTTATAAATGAAAATAAATATCGTATTGGTTGAGCCAGAAATCCCTCAAAATACTGGTAACATTGCAAGAACTTGTGCCGCAACAGACTCAAAGTTACATTTAGTTCACCCATTAGGTTTTGATATATCCGAAAAACAAGTTCGCCGTGCTGGTTTAGATTATTGGGATAAGGTCGATATCGAAGAACACGAATCTTTGGAAAAATTCCTAGAAAAATATCCAGCAACAGAAAATCATATGTACTTTTTAACAACAAAAGGACAAAAATGCTATACAGATGTAGATTTTTCTAAATTTGATGAAGTTTTCATTGTTTTCGGCAAAGAAACAAAAGGATTACCAGAACAATTATTACTAGACAATCTTGATACAGCAATTAGAATACCAATGAAAAAGACATTACGTTCTTTAAACTTATCTAATTCAGCCGCAATTGTAACGTATGAATTATTAAGACAAGCAAATTTCAATGATTTAGAAGAAACAAGTGTTTACTTAGATGAAAAATATTCATTATAAAATTAATGGAGCCCTAAACTTTAGGACTCCATTTTGTTTTATTTATATTAATATCGTGTTATAGGATCAGAATTACCATCATCTCCGTTATCTACTTCCACAGTAGTTTCCAAGCCGTCAGGTCCATACTTGTGGGTTGTAGTTGTTCTAGTAACAGTATACGTTGTATTCGGATTATTAATATCGATTCCGTGTTTTCTAAAAAAATCTTCTGGTGAAATTTCTCTCTTTAATTTTTTTAATTCCCTTTTTTCACGACCAGCTTGTATTGCAGCTGTCACTGGAACAACTATAAATGCTCCGATAAATACCGCAATGAAATCTACAATACAAATCAGGGTTGAAACAAAGAAATTGCAATACATTAAAATTACTATTCTAGATATAAAGAAGAACCAAAACATTTTCTTTGGATTTTCTTTTTCTATCAAGTGCGCAAATGGCCATAAAACAAATACAGACATATGAATTGTTACAAAAGCTTCCATAAAAATGACTGCTGCCATGGGCATATCATCTTCGTAATATTCATCTTCATAGTCATCGTAATAGTAATCATCATAATAATATTCATCATCGTAATTACTATCATAATAGTAATCGTCGTCATAATAATAATCATCATAATAGTCATATGTATAGTCTGGACTAGCACTATCATAATATAGCTCCGCATATGAAAACGTAGGTATTAGTATAAGTACCATCAACAACAAAAAACTTAATATTTTCTTCATTAGTATCCCCCTAAAAAATGGTGTAACTAAATTATACTATATTGAAGATTTATAGTCTAGCACTTAAAACTACGACCCTGCCATCACAACGCTCTGCGTTGCGATTTTGGTCTTCTTTCATTTTTTATTTCAAAAAACTCGAACCTACGCCCCTGCCATCACAACGCTCTGCGTTGCGATTTTGGTCTTCTTTCATTTTTTGTTTCAAAAAACTCGAACCTACGACCTTGCCATCACAACGCTCTGCGTTACACTCTTTGCTCTTCGCAAATTTTGTAACGCTAGCGTTTGAGACTCCTCGACCTCGCTTTTTCGTCCACTGGACGCGCTCGGTCTCACAGCAGTTAACAGCGGGCGCTTCTACGAGCGCCCTACTCTAAAAATATTAATTTATATGTTCAATTTCTAAAAAAATAACTAGTCTCAAAGAGACTAGTTATTTTTTTGGCTCCCCTTGTAGGACTCGAACCTACGACCTACCGGTTAACAGCCGGGCGCTCTACCAACTGAGCTAAAGAGGAATATAAAGTGTGGCAAACTCCTATTTTCACAAGGGGCGTCCCCTTACTATTTTCGGCTACCTCGAGCTTAACTTCTGTGTTCGGGATGGGAACAGGTGTGACCTCGGATACATCTTCACCACGTTTTTAAGTATACTCTCGCCAAGCATGTTTGTCAACAAGAATTTAAACTTTTTTAAAAATATTTTTAAAACGTCTATTTTAAGCCATTTAGAGGGTGTTATTCTACAGAAATTTTCAAAGATTTTGTTAATTCATCATATAATTCTTGATAAGTTAAGCCCTCATATACGTTTACGTAATCCTGTTTCAATGTCATTGTTATGACATTCCCCTCTAAACTTATTTCATCATATATTTGACTTATATTTTCATCAGCTTTTATCCCTGCCAAAACTTCTTCTGCAAAGTCTCCAGATAAAATTTCTTCTGTAACTATTACATTAGAAACTTTTCCATCTTTAAAAAAGTATTTTGTAGTCGTTTTCGTATATTCATTTGTTGTAATCAGGTCAAGCTGTGTATCGCTTACTTTGTTTATTGTATACATCAAATCTTCCTCTTGATTTGATACTTCTCCACTCTCGATATTATTAGGTTCTTCAGTTACGTTTTCTACAGGAAAAGCAATCATCCATGCTATATAAATTATAATTATGCTAAGCATAATTGCTACCACAACTTTAGTTTTCTCACTCATAAAATCACTCCTAAATTAATTATATTCATATTATAAATCAATATTACTACTTTTCTACTAATACTTTTCTACTAAAAAACTTTTTATTTTTTCTGCCGCATCTCTTCCAGAACGCGCAGCCATTGCCGCGCTTGAATTATCTGAAACTAAATTACCCGCCGCAAAAATTTTTTCAGAACTTGTTTTCATATTTTCATCAATTAAAACTTTTCCAAATTTATTTATTTCGACCTCGCCGTTTGTAAAGCTTGTATTATCCACAATTGAACCAATCGACATTACAAAACAGTCTGCAGCTAATTCAAAATTACTTTTTTCAACATTTATGAGTTGTTTTTCTTCATTATATTTCGTTTTAACACATTCTATTTTTTCAACTTTTGTATCACCTAATATTTTTACAACATTAGTGTTAAATACGAACTCTACACCATCTTTTTTGGCTTCTTCAATTTCTTTTATATCTGCCGGCATCTCTGTTTCACTTCTTCTATATACTATTGTTACACGTTTAGCACCTCTGCGCTTTATAACTCGCGCTGTATCAACGGCAACATTTCCACCACCTGACACATATACAACTTTGTTTGTATAATCTGGATGTGAATCGTATTCCAGAAGTTCGTTTCCGCCATATACACCATTTAGTTCTTCTCCCGGAATCCCCATCATTTTAGATTTATTTGCTCCCATTCCAAAGAAAATAGCATCATAATTTTCATTTAAAAATTCATAATTAATATCTTCGCCATATTTTTGATTTAAAAAAACTTTTATATTCAAATCACGAATTAATCTTTCTAAAGTATTTTGCAAAAAGTCTTTTTCTAGTCTAAATTCTGGAATTCCATACATTAAAACTCCACCTAATTTTTCTCTTTTTTCAAATATACTTACATCAGCACCATATCTTGCTAAAAAAGCAGCAGCAGTTAATCCCGAAGGTCCTGATCCTATAACGGCTATCTTTCTATTTTTTAAAGAGTTGTCTAGCATCGGTAATTTCCAATCATTTTTATTAGCAACTTCTGCTAATAAAAATTCTATATCTCCCACATTCAATGCTTGTCCTTTAAATTTTAAAGTACAATTCTTTTTACATTGTTTATCATGCGGACAAATTTTTGAACATATAGCAGGCAAAACAGTAGTTTCTGAAAGGACTTCATATGCTTCTCTTAATTTATCTTCTTTCATTAATACTACAATTCTAGGAATATCATTTCCAAGAGGGCAAGCTTGTTTGCAAGGTTTATTTAAACAATTTAAACATCTTTTAATTTCTTCTTCGTAATTATGCATCTTTACCTCTTTCTAATTTTACTTAACAATTTTCTTCAATCTTAATGTATTAAATATAACTGTAAGGCTACTTATCACCATCGCAAAACTTGCTATCATAGGATTTATTCTAAGTCCTATTTTATTAAATATTCCCATTGCAATCGGAATCATTAACGCATTATATAAAAATGCCCAAAACAAGTTTTGTTTAATATTTTTAATTGTTTTTTCACTAATTGTAATTAACTTCAAAATAGAATTCAAATCATTTCTAGTTAGGATTACATCTGACGAATCCATTGCTATATCTGTACCACTTTTCATACTAACACCGATGTTAGCAGTTGCTAAAGCCGGACTATCATTTATACCATCACCGCACATCATAACATAACGATTTTCTTCTTTTAGTTTTTTTATAGATTCCACTTTTTCCGAAGGTAATACGTTAGCAATTACTTTGGTTATACCTATCTCACTTGCAATTTTCTTAGCAGTTGGTTCATTATCTCCAGTAAGCATTATTGTTTGAATATTCTTTTCATTTAACGTTTCTATTACTTTATGCGCATCATCTCTTACGATATCATTAACGCCAATTATAGCTATCACTTCTTTTTCATCTGCTAAATAAACTATACTATTTCCTTCTTTTGCAAGTTTTTCTTCATCTTCTATATTGTTGTTTTGTATATTATATTTTTCCATTAATTTTCTATTTCCAACATAGTATTTTTGATTATCAATCATTCCACAAACACCATGCCCTGCAATATTTTCAAAGTCTTTAGTTTTATGTATTTCAATATTTTTTTCAGCAACATATTCATTAAAAGCTTGTGAAATCGGATGTGTAGACATATTTTCCAAACTAGCTATAATTGCTAATATTTCTTCTTCCGTTTTGTTAGTATACTTATTAATTTTGGAAATTTTTAATTTACCAAACGTTAAGGTACCTGTTTTATCAAAAACAATAGTATCAACTTTTGCAGTATTTTCTAAAATTTCGCTTTTCTTAACAAGAATTCCATTTGTTGCACAAAGGCCCTCACTCACAACAATAGCAAGAGGTGTAGCAAGCCCTAAACTACAAGGACAAGCTACAACTAAAATTGTCACAAACACTTCTAACGCAACTGAAAACTCAGCTCCTAATAGTAAGTATCCTAACAATGTAATAATAGCAATTATAATTACAGCAGAAACAAACCATCCTGAAATTTTATCTGCAATTTTAGCAATAGGAGCTTTAGTATTACTTGCTTCAATTACTAATCTTACAATTTCAGAAACAGTAGAATCTCTTCCAATTCGTTCTGCTTTATATTTAATATATCCATCATAATTTAGACTTCCGGCTACAACTTTATCATCAATTGTTTTTTCAGCAGGCTTACTTTCACCAGTTATGAACGATTCGTCCAAATGAGCCTTGCCGTCAATAATCACTCCATCAACTGCAATTTTTTCACCAGGTTTACTAATCAAAATATTACCTTTTTTTATTTCATCAAGAGTAACTTCTTTTTCTTGTCCATCAATTTCTAAAATAGCTTTGTTAGGTGTTATCTCAACAAGTTTTTGTATTGCTTCTTTTGTTTTATCTTTACTTATGCCATCTAAATATCTACCAAGCTTGATAAAATATATAACAATCGCTGCTGATTCAAAATATAAATTCATTGTATAAGAATCATCACCTTGTGAAACTTTATACATTCCATATACACTATATAAAAAACTACTCAATACTCCAATGGTAACAAGTGTATCCATATTTGGAATCATATGAATTAAATTTTTATATCCATTTTTTAATATATCTCCACCGTATATTAAAAATAGAACAGCCCCGACAAATAGAGTAATTGTGTATATTTGCGGATTTGTGTGAGGATTAAAAATTGTTGGTACAGGTAAATTCATCATATGCCCCATAGATACATACATAATGAAAATCGCTAGTAACGTAAATATTATAAAAACATATTTTTCTAATTTAGATTTTTTCTCAATTTTAAATTCTTTATAAATACCTCTACTTACAAAACCGGCTTGCTTTACAAACTTTTCTAACTTCTCAACATCTAAAATTTTTTCATCATAATTTATTGTTGCATTTGCCATAACTAGATTAACACTCGCACTAATAATTCCATTTTGTTTATTCAAGTATTTTTCTAGTCCATTAGAACAAGCACTACAAGTCATACCTTCAATAGACAAAATTATATTTTTCATATTAATCTTCCTTTACATCAAACCCAAGATTTTCAATAATTTCCGCCAAGTCTTCTTTTTTTAATTCTTTATTTGTTTTTACAATTACTGTTCCATTTTCGTGATTAGCAACAACTTCCACAACTCCATCTATTTCACTAAGTGCAGATTTTACTCTATTTTCACAACCTGTACACATCATACCATCTACATTAAATAATATTTCCATAAACTAAATCTCCTTTATTAATTATTCTGTTTCCTCTAAAAATATTTTATCTTGAAAAGCTCCTCTTTTCACTACTTTTGCTTTTCTTATATTTTCAAATTCCTCGATAGAAACATTCTTTGAGTTTAGAATTCCATATATAACTTCAACAATATCCGCCAATTCTTCAACATTATCATCAGCCATATATTCGTTAACTTCTTCTAATAACTTTTTATCTAACTCTTTTTTATATTCATCATTATTCAAAATTCTAGTTTTAGCATACTCTCCTTTTGAAGCAATTATCTCTGGTATTTTATCTCTAACAAGTTTATTAAATACTTTCATAAAATCATCCTTTCTTCTCAAGTATAATCTGTTATAAATATATCATACTCCATATTTTCTCTCAACTTTTCTTTCGTCTAACGAATTATGAAAACAGACTCTTTTTACTTTAAAAGGCGCTAGTTTACATATTTTGCCTTGTGTTTTTACATAAAATACGATATAATGCTTGCGGTAACTTGATTACGAGTTATACATCTTGCCTATAATTAGGAGGAAATCGCAATGTCTGAAAAGTACACACGCATAGCTGAGCTTTATGCTCGCCGGCTTTCTGGTGAATCTCAGATAGCCGCCATCAAACCCGAACTCATGGATATCGCATATGAGCAGGCCGAAGCCTTGCATGCTGAACATGTCAAATATTTGCAGGCACTGGGCTATGTCTTCGCTCCCGAAGATAACGATGACCCCGAAGCCGGTCCTCTGACCGACAGCCAAGCCACAACTTTCGCTCTTCTCCAAGACGAGCAGCAGGATCAGTGGATGGCTGCAACTGATATTGCACGCAAACTTTACACAACTGCTCACAAAAATATTTCCAAGTCTGTAAACGCCTTACTCTACACCATCGCCGAAGATGTACACAATGCCTGGGTAAGCGAAGTTCTTCAGGATGGATATGTTTACGGCACCGAGCTCAATGATGATGAAAAGACCTGTCCCCTTCTTCTGCCTTTCGGCACTCTCTTTAATGACGAGAAGCTTAAGCCTTTTACTGCATACGCTGTTCTCATCGCCCGCGAGCTTATGCTCAACATGGTTGAGGAAGCCGAATGTGCAATCCCTGCTGGCGGGATTCAGAAAAAAATTAACGACATCCTCAGCAACATCTAATCTGTTTTTCAGCATTTCACATACAATCAGTAACTTCTGATAAATAATCAAATTTAAAAGACACCCATTCGAGCATTTTGCGAATGGGTGTTATTTTTTACCAAAAGCAAAGGCCCCCAAGTGGGGGCCCCGCTAAAGAATTGTGCATGAGCATAGGTTGTAATTTATTACCTATGCCCACGCTAAAGATGATTTCTACTTACCGAAAATCATGTTGCTTACACGCTTAATGCATGCACGAACTTTTGCGCCGATACTCTCTCTTTCAGCATTGTTTGCTTCTTCCTGAGATTCTTCTTTCTTAGGTTCGATTTCAGGTTCAAACCACTTGAAGCGGTCGTCCTGCTCCCAGAACTCATAGAAGTCATTAACGCCTCCATGGATTACCTTATGCTTGCAAGGGACAAACATATCTCTGGCAACGTATGTCCAGGGAATCGCAGCCTCAATGTCAAAGCCTTCTGCCAAAAGCTTAATGTCATACTTCTCAGGATAATAAAGAAGATTGATCATCAACTCCTTCGGGAAGTACACATTGACTGTGCCCTTCTCATAGCCATAGAACAAAAGAGCGCTCGACTTTTCGAACTCATGAGAGTGACATCCGACAGCCTTCAAGCCATAACGACTCTCAATGAGCTTCTTCATTTCAGAGAAAAGCTCTCTGCGAGCGTCACGCTCTTTAACTTCCTCATCCCAGGATGCACCTTCGTTTTTAGGAGCATACTTGGTGAAGGGACACTTCTCTACAGAGCACTTTTCGCACTGTTCATCGCTGGGCATATAGCCACAAGAAATGCGATGACCTCTGCATGCCAAGATAGACATATAGCGCTTGATACGCTCAATGTCCGTGAAACCGGGAGTTCCTCCTTCAAGGATCTGCCAGTAGGCACCACCAATCATAGAACCACCGCCCCAGAAATATCCAAAGCTCCACACGGAAGTATCGATATACTCTGCCACGGAAACTTCTCCAGCCAGGAGAGTTTTCATGTCCTCCCAGGGGATAACCACGAAATAGGGACTGCGGTAGTGGTGCATGATGAGCGGACGGTTCTTGTGCAAAGATTTTGCCGGGATGTAATAGTACCAGCCGCCTTCATCGGTGTGAATGTGATCTTCGCCGAATACATAGTGGATACGTGCGGTGAGTTCAGATGCAAACTCCTTGTTAATGTTTTCAATAGACTTGGTGTAGGTTGACATAAAAATACCTCGTTTCTGCTTTTTCAATGTTGTTCACCTTTAGCTTCTTGTTTTTTCCTCCAAAATTATTTTACATTCATGTTGTATTCCCAAGGTGCAGAAGGAGTATCCACAATAAATGTAATTACAAATATATATTATACCATACTTTACATAATTTTTCAATTTTAGCACTTAAAAAGAGCCCCAAATGGGGCCCTTTCACAAGGAATATATGCTTTAACCCAAATATGGAAATGCAGAATTTATTATTTGCCGCTAACTCGTTTCCAGAGTTCTTTGCATACCGACTTTGCTTTGTCGATAAAAGTCTCTTGTCTGCCATTGTCGCTATTAGCAGATTTAGAAACATTCTCTTTTTCCTTCTTTTCTTTAAACCAGTCAAAATAGGGATCATTTTTCTCCCAGTATGCATAGATAGCTTCGATTGCAGAAACCTGGTTATCTTTGCAAGGATTACAAAGCGGATAAATCAGTTCGTGCTTGCAGGGAACGTTCACCTCATTTTGTGGATCCCATCTAGGCATAACGCCCACCTCTACAGCAAAACCTTCTGCAATAAGGCGCAGATTGTACTTTCCCGGATGATAACGCATGTCAACAACCAAAGCTTCCGGAATGTAGACATTTACCGTGCCTTTCTTGTGGCCGCGCATCAAAATGATGTTGTTCTGACTAAAAGTATGCGGATAGCACCCAACCATCTTTAAGCCATAGATTTCTTCGATGCGCCTCTGAAGGATCTGCGACAATGTGATGACGTCATGTACTTCTCTTACTTCTCTGTTCCAAGAAGAGTTAATCTTCTTTTCATGCTTACTTTGAGGACAGCATTCGACATGGCATTTTGCGCAGTAATCAGCATCTGGAACGAATCCACTGGAGCGTTCGTAGGTACGGCACATCAAAATCGTCAAGTACCTCCGAACCATTTCAGAATTGTTGATACCAGGCCGCTGATCTTCAAGGGGCTGCCAGTGTGCGCCGCCCAGCATTGTACCGCCACCCCAGAAAAAGCCATAGTTCCAAATTGCGGTCTCGATGTACTTGTCTACAGAAATTGCGCCAAGCATCAGCTGAACACTGTCATGCTCCGGAAGCACAACAAACAAATAGCCTCTGTAGTGCGCCATGATTAATGGATGATTCCACATCAAACTATTGGAAGGGATATAGTAAAACACACCTTCCTCATCTGTATGAATCTGATTTGCTTCAATCCAAGGGTACCGTTCGCGGCTGAATCCGATGCGTTCATTAAGCTTATTAGCCAATTCTTCTGCGATTGCTTTACTTTGAATAGGACAATTCATAAAAATCCTCCCAAATTGTCTCTCTACAAAATTCACCTTTAACTTCCTTTTGCCTCCTAAAATTATTTCACATTTATGTCTTACGCCCAAGGTGCGGAAGGAGTATTGCATTAAATGTAAGTTGCAAAATGATTTTACCACAATTTACATAATATTTCAATGCTCAGCTATTTTCTTTTTCACATCTACGTATCATAAAATCGAGTTCTTTTATCTTCCTTATATTAATGCTATAATATTTTTATTAAACAAATTTCATCCCAAGGAGTGTGAAAATTTTGATATATTTAATTACCTTTTTAGAAGGAATTATCTCATTTATTTCACCATGCATGTTACCAATGATTCCTATATATCTTTCATATTTTGCCGGAGATATAAATAAAAAAAGAAATACTTTAATTAATGCAATTTCATTCGTACTAGGTTTTACATTTGTATTTTGTTTGTTAGGTATCTTTGCAGGTACACTTGGAAGTTTATTAAAAAATCATCAAACAATCATAAATACAGTGTGTGGTATCATCGTAATTCTATTTGGTTTAAATTATTTAGACTTGCTTCATTTAAAAATATTCAAGCCAAGTAATAAAAGAGCCACAAAAGTAACTGGCGTATTTTCAGCATTTTTATTTGGTATCATTTTCTCAATAAATTTAACTCCTTGTGTTGGAGCATTTCTAGGTTCGGCTTTAATGATGGCTTCAGTTTCTGGCACAATGCTAAAAGGTACCACCTTGCTTTTATTATATTCACTTGGGTTGGGCATACCAATTATCTTGTCTGCTCTGCTTATAAATAAATTAAATTCTGTATTTACGTTTATAAAGAAAAATTATAAAATAATAAATGTAATATGTGGAGTATTTTTAATACTAATAGGTATTCTAATGATGTTTGGAATTATGAATACATTTTTATATTCTTTTACTTAGGAGGAATTTATGAATAAATATGTTAAATTTATTTTGTGGCTTCTAGTTTGTATTATTTTTATGGTTAGTGTATTTTTTCTATACGACTATTTAAAAGATTCTGATGAAATCCAAAACGAACTACAAAATATAGCTTCGTCTTCTGGCAATCAAGAAGCCATTGATTTTGAAGTTTTAGATAGCAATCAAGAAAGAGTTAAGTTATCTAATTATTTTGGAAAGCCAATCGTTATAAATGCTTGGGCGTCATGGTGTACACCTTGCTGTGCGGAGCTTCCTCATTTTCAAAAAGCTTATGAAAAATATAGTGGCGATGTAGAATTTTTAATGATTAATCTAACTGATGGAATTTCTGAAACCCCTGAAGGAACATTACAATTCGTACAAGACAATAACTATTCGTTCCCTATCTATTTTGATTTACTTGGTCAAGCAACAAAAGCATATGGAATTTATTCAATTCCAAGAACATTATTTATAAATGAATCGGGCGAAGTTGTAAAAGATTTTACAGGAATGATAAACGAACCAATTTTAGAAGACAATATATTAAACATTTTATAAAATAATATTTTGTAAGCATGGTTTAATGTGCTCATACAAATTTCACTCACTAAAAAACTTCCTTTGAATGATTTATTCAAAGGAAGTTTTCTTTATGCTTTAATATTTCTTTTCTTTTTGAATTACAATTCCTAATTCATCTAACTGTTTCTTTGTAAGTTCGCTTGGTGAACCCATCATCAAATCTTGACCACTTGCACTTGTTGGGAACGCTTGCACTTCTCTTAAGTTTGGTTCATCTTGAATTAACATTATAATTCTATCAATACCAGGCGCCATACCACCATGTGGAGGGCATCCATATTGGAATGCTGTAAATATAGATTTAAACTTTTCTTCAACCTCTTCACGAGTATATCCAACAACTTCAAAACCTTTAGCTAAACTATCTAAATCATGGTTTCTAATAGCACCAGAAGCCATTTCATTTCCGTTACAAACAAAGTCGTATTGATAAGCTAAAATATCTTCTGGTTTCTTTTCCTCATAATCTTTAATTCCGCCATGAGGCATACTAAATGGGTTGTGACAGAAGTCATATTTTCTTGTAGCTTCATCAAATTCAAACATTGGAAAATCATGAATAATACAAAGTTCTAATCTATCAGGATCAATCATTCCACATTTTCTGCCAAGTTCACATCTAATTTGACCTGCAAATTTTTGAGCAATTTTTAAACTTCTGTTTGCGATAAAGAACATTACAGAATCTTTTTTCATTCCAAACTCTTTAATTAAACTAGCTCTTTCTTCATCAGTTAAGAACTTATCTATAGGACCTTTTAAAGAACCATCTTCCATCAAAGTAACATAGCCAATACCAGGCATTCCAATACTTGTAGCATAATCAACAATTTCGTTGAACCAAGAGTTTGGTTTTGTTCCAATATCATCTACTACAATAACCTTAATAGCAGCTTGTTTAAATGGTCCAAAGCTTGTATCTTTCAAAACTTCTGAAGCATCTTTAATAACTAACGGAATTCTTAAATCTGGTTTGTCTGTACCATACATCTCCATCGCATCTCTATAAGCAATTCTTCTAAATGGTTTAGGAGAAACTTTCTTAGTAGAGAATTTTGTGAATACATCATAAAAAATATCTTCACCTAATTCTAAAACTTCATCTTCTTCAACGTATGCCATTTCTAAATCAAGTTGATAAAACTCTAAAGTTCTATCAGCTCTTGCATCTTCATCTCTAAAGCAAGGTGCAATTTGGAAATACTTTTCAAAACCACCAACCATTAATAATTCTTTATAAATTTGTGGCGCTTGTGGTAATGCAAAAAATTTACCTTTAAATAATCTAGAAGGAACAACAAAGTCTCTAGCACCTTCAGGGCTTGAAGCTGTAAGTATTGGTGTTTGTACTTCTGTAAAACCTAGATCATACATTTTGTTTCTAATAAAATGTAAAATTTCAGCTCTAAGCATAATGTTGCTTTTAACTTTTTTGTTTCTCATATCTAGATAACGATATTTTAATCTGACATCTTCTTTAGTTGCCTTAGAACTCATAATTTCAAAAGGAAGTTCACTTTTAGATTTTCCTAATACATCTAACTTGCTAACTAAAAGTTCAATTTCACCAGTAGCAATTTTGTCGCTAACAGTTTCTTCGTCTCTTTTTCTAAGAGTACCAGAAACTCTAATAACGCTTTCTCTTGTTAAACCTTTAAATATACTATCATCGTTGCTAACAACTTGAAGTACATCTGTGTTGTCTCTTAGATCTAAAAATAATACTCCTCCATGATCTCTGATGCTTTCAATCCATCCAGAAATCACAACTTCTTCTCCCACCATAGTAACATCTAAGTCTTTACATTGGTGTGTACGATAAATGTTCTTTTTCATATTTATCTTTCCTTTCAATAATAAAATTTGGTTGATCTAGGAACTAAAAAAGATACCCGTATCGTTCCTAGTTATAAGGACGAATACGGGTATCCGCGGTGCCACCTCATTTTATTACTAAAGTTATATTTCAACTTAAATTTCTTAGTAATCTCTTTATCTGCTCAACCAAGCATAGCAATATGATAACGGATTGCAACCGAATCAGTCTACTCGGATAACTCCTTTCGGTGATTAGCTCCAGAGTGTTCTTTCACTGTGCCTTCATAACTGGTTCACACTATACCCAGCTCACTGATATGACCATCACAGGTACTTTTCTCCATCAACGCAAGCTTATTATAACATAAATACCAACATTTGTCAATTTTCACCACAAATTATTTCAGAATTATTTTGTCTTTTCTTCATTTTTCGCCAGCTAAAGAATCCGTACATATAATACAATTTCAAATTTTGAAAAATATTTTAATTTATTCCATACTTTATTCATTGTATATACCTCCAAAAAAATAAGCATCCGCATACACATCTTCTAAGACCTAACGATGTGTAAACGAATGCTTTACGCATTTTGGCTACCCGGTGGCAGCCTCTACAGTATCTCGAATTATATCACGCTTACCTTAAATGATTGTTTAAATTATTTTTCTACATAGTCTATTGTATCAATTAAAATATCATTTACATATACTCCAACAATAACCATTAAACCATCTTTAACTCTAACTTTTACATATGTATTATCTACATTTTCGTCATAGATTTTTTCAGCATCTAAAGATTTGTGTTCGTTCATATAATATCTTGTTGGTGTATCAACCGTATATGAAAAATTATCTTCATCATAATAACTATACGATTCTCTAGCTTCTGTTTTATAATAATCTGATGTATTTTCTGGTCTATCTAAAAACACTTCATCAAAATATGCAAAACCATCAGGACCTTCTTTAATAGTTGCATATACTGTGTGTTTGTATTCTTCAAACAGTTCTTCATCATATCTAGTATGAGTCTCTTCTTCTTCGAACGTAATATCTAAATAATTTCCTCTGAAAGCATCATAAGGATCATAAGCTCTTACTTTAAATAAAAACTCTGTTCCATCTTCTAGAGTATCTGTATTCAAGTATATTGTATATATAGGAACAGAAAAAAGAATAATAACGGTTAATATGTATAATATTAAATTTTTCTTACTCATCATCATCTCCTCCTATTCCTTTTTTTACTTTATTCGCACCAATTAAGAATGCTGCACCCGTAATTAAGAACAATACACTCTTCGTTGCAAAATCAAGTTCAGATAACAAGAATCTATAAGCGATTAACAATAAAATAATAGCAATACCTTGCTTTGTTTCTTTATAATCTCTTTCTCTATTGCCAATAACAATTTTATAAATACCTACAGCTGCAACTAACAAATTAGTAAGTATAAATAAAGTCATTTCGTCTAGACATGTATATTGAATCATAGCAATAAACACTAATATAGACATCTCTTTTATATCTTTATAAGTCTTTGAAGCAAATACTGCTGCAGCCGTTAAAACGGCTAACAATAAGGCATCAAAACCCAATTCCATTTCACTAACAAATCCAAATATTCCTGAAGCTATGCATCCAATTAGCATAAATCCAACTAAATATACTTTAAATACTTTGCTCAAGAAGTTCTCTTCTTTGAACAATATCTTTGTTAGCAAGTACATTAAATATGAATATATAAATATAATTTGCGGATCAAGAATTTCCTTTGTAAATAGTAACAATGTAACAAGAACAGTGTTACATGTCCACATTAAAACATTCTTTTTGTCATCTTTATTTCTTAAATAATTAATAACATTAAATACTATTAGCGGTAATGCTAATACAAAAACACTAAGCAAAGCTTGCCATTCTGTACTCCATCCACCAGTTGCATATAACGAATAAATAACCGTCCCTACACCATATACAAGCATAGAAAGATAATTTCTAAGAATAAATGCCACTGGTAAAAACATTAACAATGATGTAAAAAACATTTCATATACTTCCGTTTGCATGTGGAAGACTTGATTAATCAGAGAATTCGTAGCAATAATTGCAACAGGTGCAAAAACAGCAGTATATATACCAAATTTCTTATCTTCTTTCTTCATATAGAATAACATCATAATAGCTACACCTATAATAGGAAGGAACGAAATAATTACCTTTCCAGATTTCGCGATGTTATCCCAATTGATAGCAAACAAAGTAATCATACTAAGTGCCATAAGGAAAATACCTATGCCTGTAAGTATTGTTACAATTGACTTTCCTGGTTTTATTTGCTTATTAAAAAATGACATTGCATTCTCATATTGAGCATTGGAAATAATATCATTTTCAACAAGTTCATTCATCTTACTATCTAAAAACTTCTGCTCTTTTTTATTCATAAAAACCCCCCTCAAATAGATGTTAGCACATAAGACGTATTTTTACTACACCTTTATAATTAAAGTAATTTTAAAAAATTACTCTTACTTCTTAAAATAGTCTTTAAAACACCTCTTAAGATTAATATATAACAAAAAAACAGCCCACCGGCTGTCTAAATTTAGATACAAAAAAAGTAACCACTTCGGTTACTTAAAAATTGGCATAAAAAATCTGGCAAACTCCTATTTTCACAAGGGGCGTCCCCTTACTATCTTCGGCTACCTCGAGCTTAACTTCCGTGTTCGGGATGGGAACGGGTGTGTCCTCGGATACATCTTCACCAGAAATGTTTTGTATTGTATTTT